>NZ_JBIWHT010000001.1:561991-792896 GCF_044764265.1 Streptomyces sp. NPDC094147
CCAACCCGCAGCCGCCCACGGCAAAGACACCCCACCGGAAGCTCAGCCTTCACTACCCGGCAGAACGGGCACGCGGGAAGAAGGCCGCCAGACACCACAGGCGAACGACCTTCCGACCACCAACCCGCAGCCGCCCACGGCAAGGACACCCCACCAGAGGCTCAGCCTTCACCACCTGGCAGAACGGGCGGGCGGGTGGGAGACGTCGGACACCACCGGTCCGCAGACGCCGGCGGCGTGCAACCCGCCACGGGATGGCCGAGCCCTCCGACCCCGGGTGACGGGCGGGCGGGTGGGCTAACGCCCCCCCCTCAGCCCAAATACCCCGTATCGTTCAGCAACCGCACAGACGCATTCCCGTCCCCGTAATACGCCACCGCCGACAGCGACGCCGCCGACAGTTCCATCCGGAACAGGGACTCCGGGGGCGCCCCCAGGGCCAGTCTCACCAGGGTTTTGATCGGGGTGACGTGGGTGACCGCGAGCACCGTGCGCCCGGGGTACGCGGCGATCAGCCGGTCCCGGGTCGCCGAGACCCGCCGCGCCACCGTCGCGAAGCTCTCGCCGCCCCCCGTCGGGGCCGCCTTCGCCGAGGCCAGCCACGCGTCGAGGTCGTCCGCGTACCGCTCGCGCACCTCGGCGAAGGTCAGCCCCTCCCACGCCCCGAAGTCCGTTTCGCGCAGGCCCTCTTCGATGCGGACGTCGAGCCCGAGGCGGGCCGCCACCGCCGCCGCCGTCTCGCGGCACCGCCGCAGCGGGGACGAGACGATCGCCTGGACGGTGCCCCGGGCGGCCAGCGCCGCCGCGGCCCGTTCGGCCTGGCCGCGTCCGACGGCCGACAGCTCGGGGTCGGATCCGCCGCTGCCGGAGAACCGCTTCTCGGGCGTGAGCGCCGTCTCACCGTGCCGCAGCAGCAGGAACGTGGCGGGTGCGCCCAGATCCGGGGCCGCCCCCCAGCCGACGCTCGGCGTGGCGGCCGCAACCGCCTTGTCCCGTACGGCAGTTGAGGCGACGGTCGAGGCAGAAGCAGAGGACACGGCCGCGGCACCCGCCAGCGCCGCCCGCGCCCTGGCCGCACCCGCCGCCGCGTCCCCGACCACCCGCGCCGCACCCGCGTCGCCGGACGGGCCGGACCTCGACAGCTCGGCCATCGAAGCCGACGGCTCCCACCGCTTCCCGCGCTTGCCCGCGTCCATCGCCTCGTTGGCCAGCCGGTCCGCGTGCTTGTTCCGCTCGCGCGGGATCCACTCGTACGACACCTGCGAGGCGGGCAGGATCCGCGCCGCCTCCGCCGCGAGCGGCTTCATGTCCGGGTGCTTGATCTTCCAGCGCCCCGACATCTGCTCCACGACCAGCTTGGAGTCCATGCGGACCCGCACGACCGCCGCCGGGTCGAGCTCCTTGGCGGCCCGCAGACCGGCGATCAGCCCCTTGTACTCGGCGACGTTGTTCGTCGCGACGCCGATGTACTCGGCCGCCTCGGCGAGCGTCTCGCCGGTCGCCGGGTCGAGGACGACCGCGCCGTACCCGGCGGGACCCGGGTTGCCCCGGGAGCCGCCGTCGGCCTCGATGACGAACTGCCGTACCGCGGAAGGCACTTACAGACCCGATTCCGACGTACGCACCAGAATGCGGCGGCAGTTCTCGCAGCGCAGCACGGCGTCCGGGGCGGCCGCCTTGACCTCGTTCACCTCGGTGATGTTGAGCTCCAGGCGGCAGCCCTCGCAGCGGCGCTGGTAGAGGCGGGCCGCACCGACGCCGCCCTGCTGCGCGCGCAGCTTGTCGTAGAGCTTGAGGAGGTCGGCCGGTACGGAACCGGCGACGATCTCGCGCTCCTTGGTCACCGAGGCGGCCTCGGCGTCGAGCTCGCCCAGCGCGGCGTCGCGGCGCTGGGTGGCGTCGTCGGTCTTGGACTGCACGGAGGAGACGCGCTCGGTCAGCTCGGCGGCCCGCTCCTGCGCGGACTCGCGGCGCTCCATGACCTCAAGGACGACGTCCTCCAGGTCGCCCTGGCGCTTGGCGAGCGAGGTGAGTTCGCGCTGGAGGCTCTCCAGGTCCTTCGGCGAGGAGACGGCGCCCGAGTCGAGGCGCTGCTGGTCGCGGACGGCGCGCTGGCGCACCTGGTCCACGTCCTGCTCGGCCTTGGTCTGCTCGCGGGCGGTGTCGCTCTCCTCGGTCTGCGCGGCGACGAGCAGGTCGCGCAGCTGCGTGAGGTCCTTGGTCAGCGATTCGATCTCGGCGTGCTCGGGCAGCGAAGTCCGCTTGTGGGCGAGCTGCGACAGGCGTACGTCCAGCGCCTGTACGTCGAGGAGGCGGATCTGGTCGGCGGGCGCGGCGTTCAGTTGGGGGCTCCATCAATAGAAGGGGAGGTGTGGTGGGCGGACCACGGGTCGGTGACCGTCTTCGAGACGTGGACCCTGAGGTCCCAGCCGTGGCGGTCGGAAATCTCGTCGAGCTGAGCGGCGGCCTGCTCGCACCAGGGCCATTCGGTGGCCCAGTGCGCGGCGTCGATCAGTCCCAGCGGTGAGTGCCGCACGGCCTCCGACACCGGGTGGTGACGCAGGTCGGCGGTGAGGAAGGCGTCGGCTCCCGAGGCCCGTACGGCGTCGAAGAGGCTGTCGCCGGAGCCGCCGCTGACCGCGACCGTGCGGACGGTCACCCCGGGGTCGCCCGCGACGCGGATGCCCTGCGCGGTGGCGGGCAGGGCGGCGGCGGCCCGCGCGGCGAACTCGCCGAGCGTCATGGGATGGTCCAGCTCGCAGACGCGGCCGAGCCCGCGCCGTCCGGCGGGGTCGGTGGGGTCGGGCACGAGGGGGCGTACGACGCGTACGTCCAGGGCGCCCGCCAGCGCGTCGCTCACGCCCGGGTCGGCGCTGTCGGCGTTGGTGTGCGCGACGTGCAGCGCGATGTCGTGCTTGATCAGGGTGTGCACGACGCGGCCCTTGAAGTGGCCGGCGGCGACCGTGGTGGTGCCGCGCAGATAGAGCGGGTGGTGGGCGACGATCAGGTCGGCGCCCAGCTTCAGCGCTTCGTCGACGATCTCCTGAACCGGGTCGACGGCGAATAGGACCCGGCGCACTTCGGCGTCGGGGTCGCCGCAGACGGTGCCGACGGCATCCCATCCCTCGGCCCGCTCGGGCGGCCAGAGGGCGTCGAGCGCGGCGATGACTTCAGACAGACGGGGCACGGACACAGGTTACCTGCGCTCCGCGCCCCGCCGGTCGGCCGCCGGGAGCTACTTCCGGACGAGGAAGCCGCGCAGGTCGTCCAGGACCGAGTCGGCGGCGGTGACGCCGAGGCCGAGGTACCAGGTCTCGTCCTTGACGTCCTTGGCCCGCCCGGCCTTGACGGCCTTCAGGTTCTTCCACAGCGGGTTGGACTCGGCGCTCTCCCGCTTGGACTTCTTCGGGTCGCCGTAGACGCCGGTGAAGATCCAGTCGGCGTCGGCCTGGTCAATGGTCTCCGGGCTGACCTCGGTGGCGAGGTCGACGGCCTGCTGGTTCTCGGGGCGCGGGATGCCGGCGTCGTCCAGGATGGTGCCGATGAAGGAGGCCTTGGCGTAGAGGCGGACCTTGCCCGGCAGGTAGCGGAGCATCGTCACGGTGGGCTTGTTCGCGCCGAGGTCCGTGCCGAGCCGCTTCGCCTTGGTCTCGTACGCGGCGAGCTCGGCCTTCGCCTCGGCGGTTCTGTCCAGAGCGGCGGCGTTGAGCAGAAAGTTCTGCTTCCAGGGGAAGCCGGGGCGGATCGAGAAGACCGTGGGGGCGATCTTGGCGAGTTCCTTGTACTTGTCGGCGGCGCGCAGCTGGCTGCCGAGGATGAGGTCCGGCTTCAGTGCGGCGATCGCCTCCAGGTTGAGGCTGTTGATGGTGCCGACGTTCTTCGGGGCGCCCGCGCCCTTCTTCAGATAGCTGGGGATGCCGTCGTCGCCCTCGGTGGGCGCGTAGCCGACCGGCTGGACGCCGAGCGAGACGACGTTGTCGAACTCGCCGACGTCGAGGACGACGACCCGCTTGGGCTGCGCCTTGATCTCGGTGGCGCCCATCGCGTGCTCGACGGTGCGCGGGAACTGGCCGGGCTTGGCGTCGGTGCCCATCTTCGCGGTCTTCTCGGCGGCCGCGGCGAAGTCCTTGCCGCCCTGTGCGACGGACTTCTTGCCGCCCGCGTCCGCCGTGGCCGAGGCCGACGCCGAGGCCTTGTCCCCGCCGTCACTGCTTCCGCAGGCCGCGAGGGAGAGCCCGGCGGCCACGGCGAGGGCGACGGCGGCGGTGCCGCGGCGGCTTGGGGACATCACAGGCTCCTGTACAGCGGGAATCGAGCGGGGTACGCCGTGCCGCACCAGCGGCCCAGTGCGAGTTAGGTACGCCTTACCTTACATAAAACGTTCCTGCACAGACGCCTCCCCCCGCACAGCAAAATCGCCCGACAGCCACCCTTTGGTGTGAAGCGAGTGGTCTCGTGTTGTTCGTCAGGAAGTGCGAAAACTAGCTTCGTGGGCCGGAGGTGAGCCATCTGATGACGGCTTTGGCCATCGAGACCGCCGCCGGGGGCGGCACGGTCGGGAGTACGGGATTCGCGATCACCGCGAACGGCGCGTACGCCGCGAGGCTGGTACGGAAGGGCGGCGAGGGGGACGCCTGGTTCCCGGAGCGCTGGACGCTCGACGGCCCCGAGCCGTACGCGGTGCCGCTCCCCGGCAACCAGCCGGAGGAGCCGGACACGGGGGTGCTGCCCATGGCGGACGGCAGGGTGCTCATCCACCGCCGGGTCGCCGACCGGCACTCCTTCGCGCTGCTCTACCCGACCGGCCCCGGCACCGGCGAACTGCCGCTGGGCGCGGTCGACGCGGCGGCGGGCGCGCTCACCCTGCTCCCGCCCTCCCCGGACGGCAGCTGCGCCTACGCCCTGGCGGCCGGCCCGGACGACACCGCGCTGTGGCTGGTGGCGGGCGGCGCGTTCGGGCCCGAGCCGGTGGCCCGCGTCAAGGGGCGCTGCTCGGGCGGGGTGTGGCTGGACCGGACCGGCCGGGTGCTCGCCCTGGACCGGGACCTGGACGGCCGCACCAAAACGGTGGCCGTCGACCTGGAGCGGGGCGGCGAGGTCACCGAACTGCTGGAGATCACCGAGGACAGCGACGACCGGCTGCTGCTCGCGGACGCCGACAGCGGGCTGATCCTGATCCGCTCCAACGCCCCGGGCCACGACCGGCTCGGCTGGGGCGTGCTCGGCTCCGCCCTCCCGGTCCGCTTCCCCGAATGCCTGCGCCTCGCGGACGCGGCCGTCACCCCGTTCGCCATTCAGCCGGGCCAGGTCCTGATGCCGGAATCGTGCCAGGTGGCCCTGCGCATCGACGCGGCGAGCGGCAGCTGGCTCGGCATCTGGCGCCCGGCGGGCCGTCATCTGCACCAACTCGCCGCGCCGCAAGGGTGGTTGGCGGGCTACGGGCTGTGGACGCGGGAGGGGGTGCTGAGGCTCCCGTGCAGCACGGACGCGAACCCCTGCGCGGTGCTCGGCGTGCCCGCGCCGCCGGACCCCGCGCCCGCCCCCGCACCGCCCCCCGTCAGGCCCGCCGCCCCCAAGCCCGTACCCCTGGCGCAGGCACCCCTGACCGGCCGTCGGCAGCCGTCAGGAGATCGTTAGAATCGGCGCGCTGTACGAGGGATACATGAACACAACAACGGGGTGACCACAGCTCATGTCCAACCAGACCGACACCCGTCCGCTGGAGACGGGGAACGACAGCGCAGGCAAGCACCGGGGCGGGGCCGCGTCGACCGAGGACTCGGCGACGCCGGCCCACGGACGCCACCGCCGCGAGGAGAACGCGGGCAGCAACGCCTGACCTGCCATACGGCCGAGGCCCCCGGGGTGCACCACCCCGGGGGCCTCGCCTTTGCCGTACGTCCGCTCAGCCCCGCTTGAGCCCGAGCACCTCGGCCGCCGCGAAGGTCTCGTTCGCGGGCCTGTCCGCGTAGTACGGGGAGAGCAGCTCGTCCAGCTCCTGGTACGAGAAGGCCTCCTTCGCCGAGTCGAACTTGGCGGCCACCCTGGGCCGTTCGACGATCGCGACCATTGCGCCGTGCACCACGAGCAGCTGCCCGTTGACCCCGGCGGCCGCGGGGGACGCCAGATAGCCGACGAGCGGCGAGACGTGCTCGGGTGCCAGCGGATCGAGCTGCCCCTCCCCCGGCTCCTGGCTGCCTGAATTTGCTGGAATGGCAGCGAACACGTCCTCGGTCATGCGGGTGCGGGCGCGCGGGCAGATGGCGTTGGCCGTGACCCCGTACTTGCCGAGCGCGAGGGCGGTCGAGGTGGTGAGGCCGACGATGCCGCCCTTGGCCGCCGCGTAGTTGGGCTGGCCCGCAGAACCGGCGAGGAAGGCCTCCGACGAGGTGTTGACGATGCGGCCGTAGACCGGGCCGCCCGCCGCCTTGGAGCGCTCGCGCCAGTGCGCGGCGGCGAAGTGGGTGGTGTTGAAGTGCCCCTTGAGGTGCACGTGGATCACCGAGTCCCACTCGGCCTCGCTCATCGAGAAGATCATCCGGTCCCGCAGGATGCCCGCGTTGTTGACCAGGATGTCGAGCTTGCCGTACGTGTCGATCGCCAACTGGACGAGTTCGCGGGCCTGTTGGTGGTCGGCCACGTCCCCGGTGTGGGCGACGGCCCGCCCGCCCGCGGCCCGGATCTCGGCGGCGACCTCCTCGGCGGGGCCCTTCGACGCCTGGCCCGAGCCGTCGCGCCCCGGCTGCCCGAAGTCGTTGACGACGACGGCCGCGCCGAGCCGGGCGAGTTCCAGCGCCTCGGCCCGGCCGAGCCCGCGCCCGGCCCCGGTGACGATCGCGGACAGGCCTTCAAGTGGCAGTGCTGCCATGCCGGTTGGATCCTCTCGCAGTCGGATGGACCAGATCTCGGTGCGGGTTCAGATCTCGATGCAGGTGCGGAGCGCTTCTCCGGTACGCATCTGGTCGAGGGCGTCGTTGATCCCGGCGAGCTGCACCCGGTGGGTGATCAGGCTCTCCAGGTCGATGCGGCCCGCCCGCCACAGCGCGATGGCCCGCTCGTAGGAGCGCAGCACGTCGCCGCCGCCGTACAGGGAAGGCAGGATGCGCTTCTCGTCGAAGAACAGCTCGAACATGTTGACCTGGAAGAAGTCGTCCATGGCGCCCGCGCCGACCACGCACAGGGTGCCGCCGCGCCGGGTGTTCTCGTACGCGGTGCGGGCGGTCGCGGACCTGCCGACCACCTCGAAGACGTAGTCGAAGCCCTCGCCCGCGGTGACGCGCTGCTTGGCGTCGGCGAACTCCTCGGGCGAAACCGCCTCGGTCGCACCGAACGTGAGGGCCGCCTCGCGCCGGGACGCGACCGGGTCGACCGCGACGATCTGGGCCGCGCCCTGCACCCGGGCGCCCTGGATGGTGGAGATGCCGACCCCGCCGCAGCCGATGACGGCGACCGACGAACCCGCCTCCACCTTCGCGGTGTTGATGGCCGCGCCGAGCCCGGTGGTCACCCCGCAGCCGATCAGCGCGGCGATCTCGTACGGCACGTCGTCGGGGATCGGCACCGCGCAGCCGGCCGCGACGACGACCTCCTCGGCGAAGGTGCCGGTGCCCGCGAAGCCGAACACGTCGCCGCCGGGCCGCTTGAAGTTGGGGGTACCGGCGTTCATGAACCCGGCCAGACAGAGCTGCGTCTGGCCCCGCTTGCAGGACGGGCACGCCCCGCACGCGGGCAGCCAGCACATCAGGACCCGGTCGCCCGCCTTGAGGCTCGTGACGCCGTCGCCCACGTCGATGACCTCCCCGGCCCCCTCGTGGCCGGGGACGAACGGCGCGGGCTGCGGAAGCACGCCGCTCATCGCCGAGAGGTCGGAGTGGCAGAGCCCGGTGGCGCGGACGCGGAGCTTGACCTTCCCCGGGCCGAAGCCGACCGCCTCCACGTCGTCGAGCACATCGAGCTTGTCCTGGCCGATCTCGTGCAGTACGGCTGCGCGCATGGTGCGGCTCCCTCAAGTCCCTCGGGAATCAGGTCAGTTGTGTGCCACGATCGTGTCGGCGAGGACCGGCGCGTCGTCCCGTTCGACGGCCGTCACCGACACCTGGACGCGGCCGGGGCCCGACCACATCCGGATGCGCAGGGTCTCGCCCGGGAAGACGACCCCGGTGAAGCGGGTGGCGTACGAGCGGACGCGGGTCACATCGCCGTCGAGCAGCGTGTCGACGACGGCCTTGAGCGTCATCCCGTACGTGCAGAGCCCGTGCAGGATGGGCCGGTCGAAGCCCGCGAGCTTGGCGAAGTCGGGGTCGGCGTGCAGCGGGTTCCAGTCCCCCGAGAGCCGGTAGAGCAGCGCCTGTTCCTCGCGGACGGGCCGCTCCACCACCTGGTCCGGGGCCCGGTCGGGCTGCTCGACGCGCGCCGAGGGCCCCCGGTCCCCGCCGAAACCGCCCTCGCCGCGCACGAAGATCTGCGCGTCGCTGGTCCACAGCGGCCCGTCCGCGTCGGCGGCCTCGGTGCGCAGGACCAGGATGGCGGCCTTGCCCTTGTCGTAGACGGCGGCGACGCGGGAGGTCGAAGTCGCCCTGCCCCGTACGGGGATCGGCCGGTGCAGGGTGATGGCCTGCCCGCCGTGCAGCACGGCCGCCAGGTCCACGTCGATGCCGGGCGCGGAGAGCCCGCCGACCACGCCCATCCCGGCGCCCGCGACGGTCGCGAAGGAGGGCAGGACGTGCAGCCGGGACTCCAGGGTGTAGCGCAGCTCGTCGGGATCGGTGGCCGGGGCGCCCGCCCCGAGCCCCAGGTGGTAGAGCTGTACGTCCTTGTGGTCCCAGGCGATCTCGGTGGACCGGGGCTCGGCGGCGACCGCCTTCGCGGCATCAATGGGCATGTGGATGCTGCTCCTTGAGCGTTGTGCGGGCACGGGGAAGACCTCGGCGCGGTCGTCCGCACCGTCGGCCGCACCGAGGCCGTACTGGACCGGGCCGAGGACCCGTTCTAGAACGCGTTCTAGGCCGATGGCCCCTAGGTATAGCGCACGCCCCGGCAGTTGGGAAGGCTCCTGACGCTACGTCAGATCCGCTCGCGGGCGCCCCGCACCATGACATTTGTCCTGACCAGCTCCGTACAAGCGCATCTGGGGCGGCCCCCGCCGCGCTCCGTAGCGTTCGGGGCATGACGCAGACGACGACACAGAGCGCCACCGCGGTCCGCTTCAGCGGGGTGGTCAAGCCCTACGGGGCGGTGCGGGCCGTGGGCCTCGCGATCCCGGGCGGGCTGCGGTTCCCGGTCACGGCCTTCCCCAACTGGCTGCGTTCGATCGCCGAGTACACTCCGACCCACCGCTTCGCCGGCCTCGGCCGGGCCACCTCGCAGGGCCACGCCCCGGGTGCGGCCACCATCGCGCTGATGGCAGCCTGGCTGCTGGCCTTCGGTTCGTACGCCGTGGTCTCCTGCCGTCGGTCCGCCCGGACCGCGTGAGCACACGGACACCGGGGCCGGGCGAGCGCATGGACCATCAGTACGGGGAGAACACGATGCCATCACTGCTGCCGAAGCTGCCGCCGAGGGGCGAGCGCCTCAAGGCCGAGGAGTTCCCCGGCCCGCCCGCCAACGGCTACGCCTTCCTGCCGTGGCTGCTGATGGGCACCGGCGCCGTCATCGAGGTGGCCAAGGGAAAGGTGGGGCACCCCTGGCTGGGCGGCGCCGGAATCGTCGCCTTCGCCGTCCTTTACGGGAAGGTCGTCTTCCGCGCCTTCGACAAGCAGCGCCGCGACGGGCGGACCACCTTCGTCCTGCTCGGCGCGCTGGCCGCCGTCACCTACGCCCTCGGACTCGGCTACGGCGGCAGCTGGCTGCTGTTCTTCCCGCTGCTCTCGCTGGCCTGCGGCGCGGTGCTGCGGGACAAGCGGCTCGGCTTCGTGATCCTGGCGCTCGCGGCTTCGGTGGGGGTGATCTCGGGGATCAGGACCGGCGACCCCTGGGACAACATGACCATCGCGTACGGGACGTTCATGTCCGGCATGGTGATCGCGGCGCTGCTCTCCCTCTCCGAGACGGTCCGCGAACTGCGCGACACCCGGCAGGAGCTGGCCCGTACCGCGGTCGAGAAGGAGCGCCTGCGCTTCTCCCGCGATCTGCACGATCTGCTGGGCCACACGCTGTCCGTGATCGTGGTGAAGTCGGAGGCCGCCCGCCGGATCGCCCCGCGCGACCTGGACGCGGCGCTCGGCCAGGTCGCCGACATCGAGTCGGTCGGCCGGCAGGCGCTCACCGAGATCCGCGAGGCCGTCACCGGCTACCGCGAGGGCAGCCTCGCCACCGAACTCGACCGGGCCCGCTCGGCGCTGAGCGCCGCCGAAGTCGAGCCGGTGGTACGCCAGTCGGGCCCGCCGCTGCCCGCGCAGGCCGAGGCCCTGCTCGGCTGGGTGGTCCGCGAGGCCGTCACCAACGTCGTACGCCACAGCGCGGCGACCCGCTGCGACATCGTGGTCGACGGCGCGCCGGAACGCGTGACCCTGACCATCACCGACAACGGCAAGGGCGCCCCCGCCGCGCCCTCCCCCGCCCCCCGCATCGGCGGCACGGGCCTCAAGGGCCTCACCGAACGCCTCGCCGCGGCGGGCGGCTCCCTCACCGCGGGCCCCGCCCCCCGCACCGGCTTTCAGGTCACCGCCGAACTCCCCGTGGACCCCCAGGACGCGGCCCTGGACACCGAACTGACCACGGCCCCCGAACACCGCTGAGGACGGGCGGCGCATACCCTTGCCGCGTGGACGAGATGCCCGAGAACCACCGGCCGGCCAAATCCGTAAGAGTTCTCCTCGCCGAGGACCAGGGCATGATGCGCGGTGCGCTCGCCCTGCTGCTCGGTCTGGAAGAGGACATGGAGGTGGTCGCCCAGGTGTCGGCGGGCGACGAGATCGTGCCCGCGGCGCTCGACTCCCGCCCCGATGTGGCCCTTCTGGACATCGAGCTGCCGGGCAGGAGCGGTCTGGACGCGGCCGCCGACCTCCGCGAGGAGGTGCCGGACTGCCGGGTCCTGATCCTCACCACGTTCGGCCGCCCCGGCTATCTGCGCCGCGCGATGGAGGCCGGCGCGGCGGGCTTCCTCGTGAAGGACGGCCCGGTCGAGGACCTCGCCGAGGCGATCCGCCGGGTGCTGCGCGGCGAGACGGTCATCGACCCGGCCCTCGCGGCCGCCGCCCTCAGCGCGGGCCCCAGCCCCCTGACCGCCCGCGAACGCGACGTGCTGAACGCCTCGGTGGACGGAGCGACGGTCTCCGACATCGCGGGCAAGCTGCATCTGTCGGAGTCGACGGTACGGAACTACCTGTCGTCGGCCATCGGCAAGACGTCCACCCGCAACCGCATGGAGGCGGTGCGGGCGGCCCGCCAGCAGGGCTGGCTGTAGCGGGCACCCGGGGGCTCCCTCAGACCCCGGAGGGGCTGGATTTCGGACTGGACGCACCCGAAACCCTGGGCAGCCACAGCAGCGCCAGCACCACGCTGCCCAGCAGCACGAACCCGCCGACGCGGAAGGCGAGCGCGTAGCCCGCCGTGAGGGACTCGGGGGTCACGGCGGAACCCGTCCGGGACGCCGCCACCGTGGACAGCACGGCGAGCCCCAGCGCCCCGCCCATCGTCCGGGACGTGTTGATCAGGCCCGACACAAGACCCGCCTCGCCCGGCGCGGCCCCGGACGTGGCCAGCGCCGCCAGCGGCGTGGTGGCGAGGCCCGCGCCGGTCATCATCAGGACACCGGGCACCAGGATCGACAGCCAGTACGGATCGTCCGCCCGCATCGTGGACTGCCAGCCGAACCCCGCCGCGGTGACCAGCATGCCCAGCACGGTCAGGTTCCGCGCCCCCGTTCTCGGCATGAGGCGCGGCGCCAGCTTCGAGCCGAGGACGACGCTGAGCGAGCTGGGGATCAGGGCGAGCCCGGCGCCCAGCGGGCTGTAGTCGAGCACGTTCTGGGCGTACAGCGTCATGAAGAACCAGGTGCAGAACATCGCCGAGCCGCACACGAACATCACCGCGTTCGCGGCCGAGACCGCCCGCAGCCGGAACAGGCGCAGCGGCATGAGCGGCGCCGTCGTGCGCGACTCGACCACGAGGAACGCGAGCAGCAGCGCGAGCCCGCCCACGAGCGGGACCAGCGTCCCGGACGCGCCCCAGCCGCCCTGTTCGGTCTGGACGATGCCGTACGAGAGGGTCGCGAGCCCGGCCGTGACGAGGACGGCGCCGGGCAGGTCGAGGCGGTGGCGCTCACCGGCCCGCGACTCGGTGATCCAGAGCGCGGCGCCGAGCAGGACGAGCGCGCCGACGGGCACGTTGATGAGCAGCACCCAGCGCCACGACAGCGCGTCGGTGAGGAGCCCGCCGACGAGTCCGCCCGCCGCGCCGCCGCCCGCGCCGACCGCCGCCCAGGTGCCGATGGCCCGGGTGCGGGCGGCGCCCTCGGGGACGGCGGCGGTCAGGATGGTGAGGGTGGCCGGCGCGAGCACGGCGGCGCCGAGTCCCTGCGCGGCGCGGGCGATGAGCAGCTGCCAGCCCTCCTGGGCGAGGCCGCCGCCGAGGCTGGCCGCGGTGAACAGGCCGAGCCCGACGAGGAACATGCGCTTGCGTCCGTAGAGGTCACCGGCGCGGCCGCCAAGCAGCATGAACCCTGCGAAGGCGATGGCGTACGCGTTGACGACCCACTGCAGTCCGTCGGCGCTCATGCCGAGGCCGGTGCGCATGGAGGGGAGGGCCACGTTGACGACGGACACGTCGAGCACGACGAGGAACTGCCCCGCGCAGGCGGCGAGGACGACGGGCCAGGTGCGGGAGGTTCGGGTGGGTGCGGATATGTGGGTGTCAGCGGGGGCTTGGGGCATGCGGGTAATGGTTGCACCTAGCAGGTGGCCCTTGCATCCATTTCTGGCCGCAATCCCGGCGGTCCGATGGTCCCAGGGGGTGTCCGGTGGGTCAGGGTCGGACAGGGCGCGGCGGCTGGTGCGGTGCATCGCAAGGCGCCGGAGCGGCTTCATAGCGGAGCTATGGGGACGTTTCGGCAACGCGGCGAGGTGCCGTGCCAGCCGCCGCGACCCCGGCCATGACCCACCGGACACCCCCTAGGCCCGAAACCCTCGGAGGCTCCGCTACCCGCGCCGCAGCACCGTCACCACCGCCGCGCCGCCGAGACCGATGTTGTGCGCGAGGCCGACGCGCGCGGCGGGGACCTGGCGCGGCCCCGCCTCGCCGCGCAGCTGCCACACCAGCTCCGCCGCCTGCGCGAGCCCCGTCGCCCCCAGCGGATGCCCCTTCGAGATCAGCCCGCCGGAGGGATTGACCACCCAGCGGCCGCCGTACGTCGTCGCCCCGGACTCCACGAGCTTCCCGGACTCCCCCGCCCCGCACATCCCCAACGCCTCGTACGTGAGGAGCTCGTTCACCGAGAAGCAGTCGTGCAGCTCGATCACGTCGACGTCCTCGATGCCGAGGCCGCAGCGCTCGTAGGCCTGCCGCGCCGCCTCCCGCGACATCGGCTGCCCGACCGCGTCGATGCAGCTCCCCGAGGCGAACGACTCCTCCGTGTCCGTCGTCATCGCCTGACCCGCGATCTCAACTGCCTTGTCCCGCAAACCGTGTTGGGCCACGAACCGCTCCGAGACGACCACGGCCGCCGCCGCGCCGTCCGACGTCGGCGAGCACTGGAGCTTGGTCAGCGGGCGGTGGATGGTCTTCGCGGCGAGCACCTCCTGGACCGAATAGGTGTCCTGGAACTGGGCGTTGGGGTTGTTCGCCGAGTGCCGGTGGTTCTTGGCGCCGACCGCGGCGAGCTGTGCCGGGGTCGTCCCGTAGCGCTCCATGTGTTCGCGGGCCGCGTTGCCGAAGATCTGCGCGGTGGGCGGTGACATCTCGAAGCCGTGGCGGGCCGCCATGACGCCGTAGTGGCGGGCCACCGGCGAGGTGGCGCCCCAATCATCAGCGGCTGCGCCGCGGGCGCCGTCCGAGCCGCCACCCAGCGCGCCCCGCTTCATCTTCTCGAAGCCCAGCGCGAGCACGCAGTCGCTGACGCCGCCCGCCACGAACTGCCGGGCCAGCATCAACGCACTCGCGCCGGTCGCGCAGTTGTTGTTGACGTTGTAGACCGGGACTCCGGTCAGCCCCAGTTCGTACGCCGCCCGCTGCCCCGCCGTCGAGGCCTGGAAGCAGTAGCCGACCGGCACCTGTTCCACCACCTCGTACGGGACCCCCGCGTCCGCCAGTGCCGCGCTCCCCGCCTCCTTCGCCATGTCCCAGTACTGCCAGTCCCGGGACTCCGGCTTCTCGAACCTGGTCATGCCTACGCCGACGATGTAGCTCTTCACGACAGGGGAACCCTTCAGTCTCGGGGCAGGCCGAGGATGCGCTCGGCCACGACGTTGAGCTGGACCTGGGTGGTGCCGCCCGCGATGGTCAGGCAGCGCGACATGAGGAAGCCGTGCACGGCCCGCTCGCCGGGGCCTTCGGTGACCGCGCCGTCCGGGCCGAGGAGTTCCAGGGCGAGCTCGGCGATCTTCTGCTGGTGCGGGGTCTGGACGAGCTTGCGGACGCTGGCCCCGGCGCCCGGCTCCAGGCCGGACACCTGCTGCATCGTGGTGCGCAGTCCGATGCAGGCCAGCGCGTGCGCCTCGGCGGCGAGCGCCCCGATACGTGCCCGGCAGGCCCCGTCGAGGTCCCCGGCGCGGGCGATGAGCGCTTCGAGGCCGGTGTCGAAGGTCAACTGGTCGGCCATGTGGACGCGTTCGTTGCCGAGGGTGTTGCGGGCCACCCGCCAGCCGCCGTTCACCTCGCCGACCACGGAGTCGGCGGGCAGCAGCGCCCCGTCGAAGTAGACCTCGTTGAAGAGGGAGTCCCCGGTGATCTCCTTCAGGGGGCGGATGTCGATCCCGTCCGTCCGCTTCATGTCGACGAGGAAGTACGTCAGCCCCTGATGCTTGGGGGCGTCCGGGTCGGTCCTGGCGAGCAGGATGCCGAAGTCGGCCCACTGCGCGGCGCTCGTCCACACCTTCTGGCCGGTGACGCGCCAGCCGCCGTCCTCGGTGCGTTCGGCCCTGGTGCGCAGCGAGGCGAGGTCGGAGCCCGCGCCGGGTTCGGAGAACAGCTGGCACCACAGCAGTTCGCCGCGCAGGGTGGGGCCGAGGAAGCGGTCCTGCTGGGGCCCGGTGCCGTACGCGAGGAGCGAGGGCACCACCCAGGTGGCGATCCCGAGGTCGCTCACCTTGACCCCGGCTCTCGCCAACTCCTCCTGAATCACCAGCTGTTGGACCGGTCCCGCGCCGAGTCCGTACGGGGCGGGCAGGTGCGGGGCCGCGTACCCGGTGGGCGCGAGGGCCCGGCGCGCCGCGCCCGGGTCCAGGCCCCGTACGCCCTCGATCGCGGCCCGCGCGGGCCCGCGGAAGTGCTCGGCCCGGGGCGGCAGCTCCATGCGCAGTTCCCGGCGCGCCCCGCCGCGCGCGAACCGCACGGCCCGCAGCCGGTGGGCGTCCCCGTTTCCGAGCAGCTGGCGGGCGACCAGGGCCCGGCGCAGATACAGGTGGGCGTCGTGCTCCCAGGTGAAGCCGATGCCGCCGAGGATCTGGATGCAGTCCTTGGCGCAGGTGTACGCGGCGTCCAGCGCGGTGGCCGCGGCGAGGGATGCGACGAGGCCGCGCACCTCGGCGGGCTCGTCCATGGCCCGCGCCGCGTCCCACACCAGCGCGCGGGCCTGCTCGACCCGTACGAGCATGTCCGCGCAGAGGTGTTTGATCCCCTGGAACCGGCCGATGGGGCGCCCGAACTGCTCCCTGACCTTGGCGTACTCGGCCGCCGTCTCCAGTGCGCGGGCCGCGGTGCCGCAGGACTCGGCGGCGAAGAGGACGGCGGCGAGGTCGCGGACCAGCGCGGAGTCGACGTCCAGGACCCGGCCCGGTGGGACCACGACACCCTCGGCGCGCACCTCGGCGGTGGGGCGGGTCGGATCCGCGCTCTGATGCGTACGGATCCGCAGCGCTTCGGCGTCCACCGCGAGCCAGAGCGTCCGGTGGTGGGCCTCGGCCGCGAGGATCACCAACTCGGCCTGGCCCGCGGCGAGTACGGGCGGGGCCGCGCCGTCGAGCAGCCAGCCGCCCTCGCAGCCGACGGCGGTGAGCGTCCCCGCGCCCAGGGCCACGGCCGCGGTCCGGCGCCCTTCGGCGATGTCCGCGAGGAGGTCTCGGTGGCGCCCGGCGCGGCGCAGCAGCTCGGCGGCGAGCGCACCGCAGAGGTACGGTCCGGGCAGCGCCGCGCGCCCGGCCTCCTCAAGGACGACGGCGAGCTCGGGCAGGGCGCCCCCGCCGAACTCCGCGCCGAGGTGGATCCCGAGCAGCCCCTGTTCGGCGAGCCCGTCCCAGTACTGCGGCCGGGCTCCGGCCGCCCCGGGCGCGTCCAGGAGTTTGCGCACCTCCTCGACCGGCACGGCCCGCGCCAGCCACCCCCGCACCGCCTCGGCGAGCTCCCGCTGTTCTTGCGTGATCGCGATGCCCATGTACGCCCTCACCCGTCGCCGGACCCGGAACGGCGCAAGAGTAGAACACGTTTCAATCTGACGGAAGGTCAGATCCGTCCGACGTTCCCCGCCCGGACCCGCCGCGGCGGCGTACGGCACCATGGACCGCCCACACACCTACGACCCAAAGGAGCCGGGCCGTGGCCACTGTCCAGCCTCAGATCCTGGCCGCCTTCGAGGCGGCCAAGGGCTTCATGCCCGTACGGGAAGGCCTCGCGCTGTACGCGGCGGCCACCCGGGCCGGGGCGCTCGGGCTGCCGCTCCTGGAGGTCGGTACCTACTGCGGGCGCTCCACGATCCTGCTCGCCGAGGCCGCCCGCGAGAGCGGTACGGTCGCGGTCACCGTCGACCACCACCGCGGCAGCGAGGAGCAGCAGGCGGGCTGGGAGTACCACGACCCGACGCTCGTCGACGCGGAGGTCGGCGCGATGGACACGCTGCCCACGTTCCGCCGGACGCTGCACGCGGCCGGCCTGGAGGACCACGTGATCGCGGTGGTCGGACGCTCGCCGCAGGTCGCGCGGGCGTGGGGCGGGCAGCTCGGCTTCGTCTTCATCGACGGCGGGCACACCGACGAGCACGCGACCGCCGACTACGAGGGCTGGGCGCCGAAGCTCGCCGAGGGCGGCACGCTGGCCATCCACGACGTCTTCCCCGACCCGGCGGACGAGTTCACCGGCCAGGCCCCGTACCGCATCTACCTGCGGGCCCTCGAATCGGGCGCCTTCACCGAGGTCTCGGCGACCGACTCCCTGCGCGTCCTGCGACGCACGGCGGCCGCGCTGTGACACGTCGCGGCGCCGGGTATCCGGGCGCCGGAGGATCGCGCCGCTAGGGGGTGCCCAGTGGATCGGGGTCGAACAGGCCGCGGCGTCTGGTGCGGTGCATCGTAAGGCGCCGGAGCGTCTTCAATGGGGGTCCCCCCTGGCCCTTGAGGCCTTGGGGGAGGAGCTATGTGGACGTTTCGGCAACGCGGCGAGGCGCCGTGCCGGACGCCGCGGCCTCGGCCCTGATCCGCCGGGCATCCCCTAGCATCGCAGCGTGTCGTACGACAGCGAGTCACAGAACCCTGACAGCCGGTCGCGCCGTGTGCGCGGCCGGGCCCTCGTCACCCTCGCCGCCCTCGCGCCGACCGCCCTCGCGGGGTGGCTCGTCTGGCAGGCGATGGGCGGGCCCGGCGGGCAGGACGACAAGCCGCCGCGGGTGCTGCCCCTGCCGAGCCGCACCGAGCAGTCCGCGCGCCCGGGGCCGGGCACCGCGACGGTGACCGTGACGGCCACGCCCGCCTCCCCCTCGCCCCCGGCCGCGTCCAAGGGCCGCCCCGGCGGCGGACCGCTCGCCGGAAAGACCGTCGTCATCGACCCGGGTCACAATCCGAATAACTTCCGGCATACGACCGAGATCAATGAGCAGGTCGACATCGGAACGAACAAGAAGGAATGCGACACCACCGGCACCGACACCAACGACGGTTATACGGAGGCCGAGTTCACCCTCGATGTGTCGCACCGGATCAAGGCGATCCTCGAAAAGCAGGGCGCGAAGGTCATCTTCACCCAGAACAACGACCGGACATTCGGCCCGTGCGTGGACGAGCGCGCCCGGATCGGGAATCAGGCCAAGGCCGATGCCGTCGTATCGGTGCACGCGGACGGCGCGGAAGAGGGCCAGCGCGGCTTCCATGTGATCCTGCCCGCGCTGGTGAAGGGCGGCGCCGCCAACACCGCGCCGATCATGGGGCCGTCGCGTGAACTCGGTGTGCGGATCGCGGGGAAGTTCGTCCAGGACACCGGCATGAACGCCTCCAACTACGTGGGCGACGGCACCGGTCTGGACACCCGCAGCGACCTCGGCGGGCTCAACCTGTCGACCGTTCCGAAGGTGTTCATCGAGTGCGGCAACATGCGTGATTCCCGGGACGCGCCGCTCCTGAAGAGTGCGGACTGGCGCCAGAAGGCGGCCCAGGGCATCTCCGACGGCATTACGTCGTTTCTCGGCGGGTAGGCTCCCGACCCGCCGTACGGCCCACGGACGCAGACGATAGATTCTTCCGCACAGGGGGAACCACCTAGAGCTTCACGCCGTGTGCACGTACACCGGCGGCAGCGATGACCGCCCCGACGAGACGACGCAAAAGAGGACTTTTACGTGAACATCCGCTCCCTCACACGAGGCGACGGCGTGGTGATCGGTGCAGCGGTGGTGCTGTTCATCGCCTCGTTCCTGGATCTCACCTCCGCTCCGAGCTGCACCGGTCAGTTCTGCCCCAACATCAGCGCGCCGAACGCGTGGGACTCGCTCTCGCTCCTGATGAGCATGTTCCTGGCCGGGATCATCGGTGCGGTGCTGTTCGTCGTCGGCCGTTCGCTTCCGCAGCCGAAGAAGGTCGTGGGCCTCGACGTCACGCAGTTCGGTGTCGCGTTCACCGTCTTCGCCGCGTGGACCGCGTTCTGGACGATCGTCGACGCGCACGGCTCCGGCGCCGGCCTGATCCTCGGCCTCATCGCCGCGCTGGCGCTGGCCGCGGGCGCCGTCGCCGCCCCGCTGGTCGGCGCGCTGAAGGCGCCGCTGGTCGGCGCCCCGGCCCCGGCCGCCGGCCAGCCCTACGGCTACCCGGGCGCGGCCCAGCCGGCCGGTGGTTACGGCTACCCCGGCGCCGCCCAGCAGCCGTACGGCGCACAGCCCGGCGACCCGAGCCTGGGCGGTCAGCCGCAGGCCCAGGCGCAGCCGTTCGGCGCGCAGCCCGCCCCGGACCTGGCCAAGGACGCCCAGGCGCAGCCCGCCGCGGCCGCCGCCCCGGCCGGTGACTTCGCACCGTTCTGGTTCGCGGTCCCGGTCGCCCGCCCGCTGTACGCGGAGGACGGCTCACCCACCCCGATCGCCGAACTCGCCCCCGGCACCTGGTACCTGGCCGTCGACCAGCGCGGCCCCGGTCTGGTCGCCCAGACGCAGGACGGCCGCCGCGGCGTCCTCCAGGACACCACGGGCATCCAGCGCGGCTGATCTCCCGCCACCTCCACGGCCCCTCGCCCCCTTCCGGGCGGGGGGCCGTTGCCCTACAGTCCCCTGACGGATCGTCAGATCACTGGAGGGGGACGGCACATGCGCCTGGGACTCGCACTCGGCTACTGGGGGCGCGGCCCCCACCCCGGCCACCTCCAACTGGCCCGCGCGGCCGAGGAGTTCGGCTACGCCTCGGTGTGGACGGCCGAGGCCTGGGGCTCCGACGCGTTCACCCCGCTCGCCTGGATCGCCGCGCACACCTCCCGCATCCGGCTCGGCACCGCGGTCGCGCAGATGGCCGCCCGCACCCCCACCGCCACCGCCATGCACGCCCTCACCCTGGACCATCTCTCGGGCGGCCGGATGATGCTGGGCCTCGGCCTCTCCGGGCCGCAGGTCGTCGAGGGCTGGTACGGCCGCCCGTTCCCGTCGAGCCCGCTCACCGCGACCCGCGAGTACGTCGACGTCATCCGCCAGGTGCTGCGCCGCGAGGCCCCCGTCGAACTCGACGGCCGGTTCCACTCCCACCCCTACGGCGGCGCGGACGGTACGGGCCTGGGCAAACCCCTCAAGTCCATCACCCACCCCCTGCGCCCGGACATTCCCGTACTCCTCGGCGCGGAAGGCCCCAAGAACATCGCCCAGACCACCCGCATCGCGGACGGCTGGCTCCCGCTGTACTGGTCGCCGACCCGCACCGACGTGTACGCGGCCTCGCTGGCGGGGTTGCGGGACGGCTTCCTGGTCGCCCCCATGGTCCGCGCCCACGTCTGCGACGACGTGGCCGGGGGCCTGCTCCCGGTGAAGGCGATGCTGGGCTTCTACATCGGCGGCATGGGCCACGCCGCCCGCAACTTCCACGCCGACCTGATGGCGCGCATGGGGTACGGGGAGGCGGCCCGCCGCATCCAGGAGCTGTTCCTGGCGGGCCGCCGCGACGAAGCGGTCCGGGCCGTCCCGGACGCCTTCGCCGACGAGATCTCCCTGGTGGGCCCGCGCCAACGCATCGCGGAACGCCTGGAGTTGTGGCGCAAGGGCCCGGTGACGGACCTGCTGATCACATCACCGGACCCAACGACCCTGCGCACGTTGGCGGACTTGAACGCTTAGCGCTGGGCGGACGCGGGGTGCTCAGCCACCCAACTGGCTGGCAGAGGGCACCTGGTCGGTCACCGGCGCTCCCGCGCTCGCGCCCGCGTTCTTCACCCCGCCGATCACGTTCTGGAACTGGTTGACGTCCGCGTCGCTCGCGTCCCCCTTGCGCAGCTTGTCGCCGAGGCCCTTCAGCGAGTCGATGCCGGACCCCAGCGGCGCGAGGGCCTTGGACAGCAGCGGGTCGCCCTTGGCGTTCTCCGTGGCCGCCTTCAGGCGGTTGTACGTGAACGCTCCGGCCAGGCCCGCCTTGACGAGGGCGAACGTACGGCCCTTGGCGCCCTTCTTGAACGTGCCGGCCTTGAACGGCTTCACGATCCACTGGTAGGCGGCGCCGGCCGCGAGACCCGCGTTCGCGACGAAGCGGGTCTTGGCGAGTCTCTGGCGCTCGGCGGAGCCGGTCGGCGAGGGGCTCGCCGCCGCGTTCTCGGCCGCCGTCAGACTGCTCTGGGTGGTCTTGGTCTGGCCTCCGCAGGCGGTCGTCGACACCAGGACGGTGCTGGACAGGACGACCGCCACGACTATGCGGCGGATGGGGAGCGTACTGGGCACGATGACCTCCGGGGGATGTTTCGGGCCTCCCAGGCAGCCTCACCCGCCTCCCCGCACTCCGCCACTCGGGCGACTCCGTACGAGTGGCTAGCCGCAGCAGTACGGGGCGAGCCCCCGGGGCAGGCGGTCGCCGCCGAAGACCGCCGTCGTCGCCTCGTCGCCGCCCAGCGCGGCCACCGCGAGGAGCAGGGAGCCCGCCGTCCACGTGGTGAGCTCCTCCGGCCACACCGCGCGGTTGCCCTCGAAGACGTACCCCGTCCAGTACATGCCCGACGCCGGGTCGCGCAGGTGCCGGATGGACTGGAGGATCTCCAAGGCCCGGTCGGACTCCCCCATCGCCCAGAGCGCCAGGGCCAGTTCGCAGCTCTCGCCGCCGGTGACCCAGGGGTTGGGCAGCACGCAGCGCACCCCGAGAGCGGGGACCACGAAGTCGTCCCACCGCGACTCGATGCGCTGCTTGGCGTCGGCGCCGGTGAGCGCGCCGCCGAGGACCGGGTAGTACCAGTCCATGGAGTAGCGGGACTTGTCGAGGAAGCGTTCGGGGTGGTGCTGGATGGCGTGCGCGAGCGCGCCGGCCGCCAACTCCCAGTCGGGCTGCGGCTCTTCGCGCTGCTCGGCGATGGCGAGCGCGCAGCGCAGGGCGTGGTGGACAGACGAACTGCCGGTGAGCAGCGCGTCGTTGACCGCCGTGCCGTCCTCCTCGCGCTTCCAGCCGATCTGCCCGCCGGGCTGCTGGAGGGCGAGGACCCATTCGACGGCCGCGAAGACGGCGGGCCACATGCGGTCGAGGAAGGTGTCGTCGCCGGTGGCGAGGTAGTGGTGCCAGACGCCGACGGCTATGTAGGCGACGAAGTTGGACTCCCGGCCGTGGTCGGTGACCCGGTCGTGCTCGCCGTCGTGGTAGGCGGCGTACCAGGATCCGTCCGCGTTCTGGTGCCGGGCGAGCCACGCGTAGGCGCGCTCGGCGGCCCGGTGCTCGCCCGCCGCGTCGAGCGCCATCGCGGCCTCGGTGTGGTCCCAGGGGTCCAGGTGGTGCCCGCGGAACCAGGGGATGGCGCCGTCCTCGCGCTGGGCGGCGAGGAGTCCGGCGACCGTCTGCGAGGCCTGCCCGGCGGTGAGCACCCCGGGCAGCACGAGGTGTTCGGTGCGCTCCGGCGAGGTCACTTGGCGGCGCTCTCAGGCAGGTGAGGCTTGGTCGCGTACGCCACGAAGCTCTTGCCGACGACCGGGTTGAGCGCCTTCTCGGCGAGCCGGGTGACCGTGCTGATGCCGGGCGTCTTCATGATGTCCCAGACCAGGAGCTGGTGGTACGCCTTCACCGGCAGCGCCTTGTCGTTGTCGACGCCGAAGGCGCACTTGAGCCACCAGTACGGCGAGTGCAGCGCGTGCGCGTGGTGGGTGCCGTACGGCTTGAGGCCGGCCTGCTTCATCTTGCCGATCAGCTCGTCCGCCTTGTAGATGCGGATGTGGCCGCCCTCGACCTCGTGGTAGGCGTCCGACAGCGCCCAGCACACCTTCTCGGGCCCGTACCGCGGCACGGTGACGGCTATGCGGCCGCCGGGCCTGAGGACCCGGACCATCTCGGCGAGCACGCCCTTGTCGTCGGGGATGTGCTCCATGACTTCCGAAATGATCACGACGTCGAAGGACTCGTCGGGGAAGGGGAGGTTGAGCGCGTCCCCCTCCATCGCCGTCGCGGTGGCTCCCTCGGGCGCCTCCCCGGCCTCCTTCATCGCGGCGAACCACTTGGCGACCTCGCGGATCTCCTCGCCGTTCTGGTCGAGCGCCACGACCTGGGCGCCGCGCCGGTAGCACTCGAAGGCGTGCCGGCCCGCGCCGCAGCCCAGGTCGAGCACGCGGTCGCCCGGGGCGAGCGGGAAGCGGGAGAAGTCGACGGTCAGCACGGGTGCCTGCTTTCGCGGACGGGGAGACGGAGAGGGGGTCGGCCGGGGTTTCGGGGGCGCCGGGTCACCAGGCGTCCCCGGGGGCGGGCGCGGCGCACCCGGGGCTTGCGCTCCGGGTCACCTGGCTGCCTTCCCGGCCGCGGAGCGGCCCTGGGCGGCGATCGCCGAGCGGTAGAGGTCCGCGGTGCCGATGGCGGCCCGGCGCCAGGTGAAGCGGTCCAGGACGCGTTCGCGGCCGGCCGCGCCGAGGCGGGCCCGCAGCTCCGCGTCGGCGAGGAGGCGGCCGATGGCCGCCGCGAGGGCTCCCGCGTCGCCCGGCGGCACGGCCAGGCAGGTCTCCCCGTCGGCCCCGGCGACCTCGGGAATCGCGCCCCCGGTGGTGGCGACCAGCGGGGTGGCGGTGGCCATGGCTTCGGCGGCGGGCAGCGAGAAGCCCTCGTACAGCGACGGTACGCAGCTGATCTGCGCGGATCGTACGAGGTCGACGAGTTCGGCGTCGGAGATGCCCTTGACGAACTGCACCGCGTCGCCGAGCGCGTACTTCTCGATGGCCTGGGCGACCGGTCCGTCCTCGGCGCGCCTGCCGACGACGACGAGGTGCGCTTCGGGGTGCTCGGTGCGCAGCTTGGCGAGCGCTTCGACCAGGAAGACCAGGCCCTTGAGCGGGACGTCCGCGCTGGAGGTGGTCACGATCCGGCCGGGCACCTCGGCGACGGCCGGGTCCGGCGACCACAGGTTGGTGTCGGCGCCGATGTGCACGACCCGGATGCGGTCCTCGCGCACCCCGAGGTGGTCCACGATCTCGCCCTTGGACGTGCCGGAGACGGTGAGCACGGACGGCAGCCGGCGGGCGACCCGCTTCTGCATGCGGGTGAAGCCGTACCAGCGGCGGACGGAGGCGCGGCGCTTCCAGTCGGCGGCGGCGTCCAGTTCGAGCTTGCGGTCCACGGTGATGGGGTGGTGGATCGTGGTGACGAGCGGTGCGCCGACGTCGCCGAGCAGCCCGTACCCGAGGGTCTGGTTGTCGTGGACCACGTCGAACTCGCCCCTGCGCGCGGCCAGATGACGCCGGGCGCGCAGCGAGAAGGTGAGCGGCTCGGGGAAGCCGCCGGTCCACATGGTGGCGACCTCCAGGCGGTCGATCCAGTCCCGGTACTCGTCCTTCTTGGGCGTACGGAACGGATCGGGCGAGCGGTAGAGGTCCAGGCTGGCGAGTTCGGTGAGCGGGACGCCCTCGTCGAGCACGGGGTAGGGCTGGGCGCCGATGACCTCGACGCTGTGCCCGAGCCGGGCGAGCTCGCGCGAGAGGTGGCGGACGTAGACGCCCTGGCCGCCGCAGAACGGGTTCCCCTTGTAGGTGAGGAGCGCGATCCGCAGCGGGCGCTCGCCCTCACGGCCGGCGTCCCCGGTGCGGGGGCTTGCCTCTATGGCCTCAGCGGTCACTCGCGGCCCCCTTCATCACTGCGTTTCGCCGGAGCGTAACCGCTCGCGCTAATCTAGAACAAGTTCCAGACTTGATCCTTCTCAAGCGTTCTTCGATCACTTGAGGAGCTTCGAATCTACCGGCAGGTAGCGCGACTGTAAGAGCCGGATCAGGTGATTCGCGCCACGACGGGACCCCTGCCATGCTGGGCCGCCGAGCGCGGGCGTCACGACGTGAACAACGGAACGGGACATATGACAGCGGAAGCCAGGGTGGCCACCGAGACCTCCCCTCCCCTGACGGAGCGGCAGGAGGCGCGCCGTCGCCGCATCCTGCACGCGAGCGCCCAGCTGGCCAGCCGGGGCGGCTTCGACGCGGTCCAGATGCGCGAGGTGGCGGAGGCGGCGGGAGTCGCGCTCGGCACCCTGTACCGCTACTTCCCGTCCAAGATCCATCTCCTGGTCGCCACCATGCAGGACCAGCTCCAGCACCTGCACGGCGCGCTGCGCAAGCACCCGCCGTCCGGCGAGGGGGCCGCGGACCGGGTGGCCGAGACGCTGATGCGCGCCTTCCGGGCGCTCCAGCGCGAGCCGCATCTGGCGGACGCGATGGTGCGGGCCCTCACCTTCGCGGACCGCTCGGTGAGCCCGGAGGTGGACACGGTCTCCCGGCAGACCACGGCGATCATCCTGGACGCGATGGGCCTGGACCGCCCCACACCGGAGCAGCTCTCGGCGGTCCGGGTCATCGAGCACACCTGGCACTCGGCACTGATCACCTGGCTCTCGGGCCGCGCCTCCATCGCACAGGTCAAGATCGACATCGAGACGGTCTGCAAACTGATCGACCTGACCGCGCCGCCCGTTCCGCCGAAAGCGTAGGGAATAACCGGGCACCCCTGGGCGCGCTCCCCCGCCGAAGGAGCCCTTCGATGCCCCAACTGCCAGGTGGGGCACGACAATTGAGGGATTCGCCGGGCCCTCGGAATGCGCCCCGGCGGCGCGTGCCGCGCCTCGTGTGCGCTTGCGCGCGCCCCCAGTGCCCCCCGTCAATCTGTTCGGCCGGGCCATGACAGGGGCAGGCGCCGCCCAGAATCGTTGCGTGCCCAACGAAGGCGCCGGTAGGTGAGCTTGGAAGGAGCTGGAAACGTGGTCCGGGTACTTCTCGTGCACGACTCGTGCCTGCTGCGATCGGCCCTGGCCGAACGCCTCGCACGCGAGCCCGACCTGGAGGTCCACCACACACCTTGGCGCGGCGCCCCGGCGCTCGCGCGATTACTGAGCCCGGACGTCTGCGCGGCCGATCTGGACTGTTCCGAGTCCTACGGGATCGCACCGCTCGGCGAACTCACCGGCTGCCGCCCAGGCACCGGGAAATGCCGACTCCTGGTGCTGGCCGACGCACACCGTCCGGGCCCGCTGAAGCGGGCGGCCGATGCCAATGCCCGCGGCTATGTGGACAAGGGGGGCACGCCCGAGCATCTGATCGCGGCCATCAGACAGGTGGCCGAGGGGAAACGGTTCGTCGACGACTCGCTGGGCTTCAGTTTCCTCAGAGCGGCCGAAATGCCGCTGACCCGCCGCGAGTTGAGCGTTCTCTCACTCGCCGCCGAAGGAGCCTCGATCTCCGACATCGCGCACCGGCTGCATCTGACCAACGGCACGGTGCGCAACTACATGGCCGCCATCACCCGCAAGACCGGCGCCCGCAACCGGGTCGACGCCATACGGATCTCCCAGGGAGAGGGGTGGGTGTGAGGCGCCGGCGCCGGTGAGATCGCGGTAGAACGCGGAGCGGGCGAGGAGCTCCTCGTGGGTGCCGAGTTCGGCGCGGGACCCGTCCATCAGCAGTACGCGGTCCGCGCGGCGGGCCGAGCCGGTGCGGTGGGCGACGACGACGAGGGTACGGCCGGGCCGCCCGGTGAACGCCCGCTCCGCGCGCGCCTCGGCCACCGGGTCGAGATGGCAGGTCGCCTCGTCGAGGAGCACCAGCGGCGCGGGCGAGGCGTGGGCCCGCGCCAGCGCGACGAGCTGGCGCTCACCGGCCGGGAGCGCTGCGGGGTCGAGCACGGCGTCGAGCCCGCCGAGCCGGGCGAGCAGCGGCCCCGCCCCGACCGCTTCGGCCGATGCCAACAGGGCGCTGTCGTCCGGGAGTTGGGGGCAGAAGTAGCCCAGGTTCTCCCGGACGGTGGCGGTGAAGACGTACGCCTCCTGCGGCACGAGCACCCGGTCGGTACCCCGCAGCACCTCGCCCGCGTCCGGCCGCAGCACCCCGGCGATCAGCGCGAGCAGGGTGGATTTGCCGATGCCGCTGGGACCGGCCACCGCGAGGTGCCCCCCGGCCGGTACGGCGAGGTCGAGGCGGTCGAGCACCGGGGCGGCGCCCGGCCCGTACGCGAAGACGACGCCGCGCAGCCGCACCGGCCACGCCGCCCCGTCCTCGTACCGCGCCCGCTCAGGAACCTCGTCCGCCTCCGCGGTGAGCCGTCGCAGGACGACCGAGAGGCGGGCGCCCGAGGCGCCGAGGCCCTGCACCAGGGCCTGGAGCGCGGGCAGCAGCGACTGGGTGAGGTAGGCGAACGCGCCCGCGAGGCCGCCCGCGGTGACTCCGTGGCGCAGCAGCCAGGGCGCGGCCACCAGGAGCAGCGGCAGGGGCAGCCGTCCCCCGATGCCCACGGCGAAGGTCCTGGCCACGCCCCAGACAGCGAGCGAGCGGGCCGCGCGGTACTCGCCGTCGATACGCGCCCCGGCATCCGTGGCGGCCCGCTGCTCGGCTCCGGATGCCGCGATGTCCCTCAACCCGGTTGCCAGCAGGCCGAGTTCGGCGGCAAGGCGTTCGTCGGCGGCCAGGAAGTCCTCCTGGCGCCGGGCGAGCGGGCGGAGTGTCGCGGCGAAGAGCGCGAGGCCGAGGAGCAGCGGGCCCGCGACCACCGGGAGCAGGACGGGGGCGAGGGCGAAGAGGCCGAAGAGGGCTCCGGCCGCGGTGAAGACGAAGGTGCGCGAGACGAGCACGAGCCCGGCGAGGGTGTCCCTGGCCAGTTCCACCTGCTGGGTGAGGCGGGAGAGCGCCGCGTCGTCCGCCTCGCGCAGGCCGCGCGTCACCACCGCCCGCACGAGTTCGTCCCGTACGGGTTCGACCAGCGCGGCGACGGCTCCGTACACCCGCCGGGTCCCGAACGCCCCCGCGAACACGGCGAGTCCGGCCGCGGCGAGCCATCCGGTGCCGGTGGCGGGGTGGCCCGCGAGGAAGCCGTCGTCCAGGGCGCGGGCGAGGGCGAAGCCGAGCAGGAAGGTCTGGGCTGCTTCGAGCAGCGACCATCCCGCGAGGCGGAACAGGACCGGTTTGCGCCGCCCCAGCAGGTTTCTCAGCATGCGGCATCGTCCTCGCCGAACACCGCGCGGTAGTCGGCCAGTCGGGACAGTTCGCGGTGCGGGGCGACCGCGCGCGGACGGCCGTCCTCCAGCCACACCACCAGGTCCGCGCGGGCCGCCGTCGAGGCGCGGTGGGCGACGATCAGATGGGTGCCGGTGCCGTGCAGCAGGGCCCGGGAGACCTTGAGCTCGGTGGCCGAGTCGAGGCTGGAGGTGGCGTCGTCCAGGATCAGCAGGCGGCCGGGGTGGGCGAACGCCCGTGCCAGGCCGAGGCGTTGGGACTCGCCGCCGGACAGGGGCGCGCTCGCGCAGGGGGTGGCATAGTCGGCGGGCATCCGGCGGACGAAGTCGTCGGCGCAGGCGGAGCGGGCCGCCGCCACCACGGCTGGCTCGCCCGGGTCGTGGGCCCCGTACGCGATGGTGCCGCCCACCGTGCCGCCGAGCAGCACGGGGCGGGCGAAGGCGTAGCCGACCGCACGGCGCAGCTCCGCGTGTGTGAGGGAGGGCAGCGGTACGCCGTCGAGGCAGACCGTGCCGGACTCCGGGTCGGCGAGGCGGCCCGCGACGGCCGCGAGGGCCGACTTGCCGCTGCCCGACCGGCCGACCACGGCGACCACCGCCCCGCCCGGCAGCGTCAGATCGACCTCGCGCAGGGGCCCGTGCATGACTCCCCGCAGGGTCAATTCACCTGCACCTGGCGGCAGTTCACCACTCCCGTACGTGACGACCGGCGCGGTCAGCACCTCCTGGAGCCGGGCGGTGGCGGTGCGTCCGCGGGTCAGGGTGTTCACCATGCCGACCAGGGCGCCGGTGCCGGTGGCGAGGCTCGCGTAGCGCCAGGCCGCGAGGAGGCCGCCGACGCTCAGGTCGCCCCGGGCCAGGCGCAGTCCGGCGACGGCGAGCACCGCGAGCTGGAGCAGCGGGAGCAGCACCGCGGCCTGCGCCGTGGAGCGGCCGAGCACCTGCCACATGAGGTGGCCCTGGCGGGAGAGTTCGGGCAGCGGCGCGAGGATGCGGGCGGCGTCCCGCTCGGGGTGTCCGGCCGCCGCGATCGTGCGGGCGCCGCGGACCGCCTCCAGGAGGCGGCCCGCGATCTGGCCCTGGGTGCGCAGATAGCCCGCGCTGCTCGCGCCCGAGCCGCGCACGAACACCCGCAGCAGCAGGGCGAACAGCGGCATTCCGGCGAGCACCACCAGGGCGGTCCACAGATCGGTGAGGGCCAGCGCGACGAGTCCGCCGACCGGGGTGATGACGGCGGCAAGCGCGCCCGCGATCGATACCGGTACGGTCGCGGCCTGGGCCGCGTTGCCGGTGAGACGCGCCACCAACTCACCCTCCGAACAAGCCTGTTGGGGACCGGCGTCGAGGACATGACCGAGGACCCGGCGGCGCAGCCAGGCCGCGCTGCGGGCGGTGGCGGTGGCGGTGACGGCCGATTCGAGCGCGCCGACCAGTACGGCGGCCACCGTGAGCAGGGCGCACAGGGTGATCCAGGGCGCGGCCTCGGGCTGCCGCCCGGCGAGCACCAGGTCGAGCGCGCGGCCGACGACCGCGGGCAGCGCGAGCCCGGTGCCGGCCGACGCGCAGGTCAGCGCCAGGACCAGGGTGCCGGGCCCGGCGCTCTGCCGGACGGTCTCACGCAACAGCAAAGCGGCCTCCCGCGTGCGGCGGCCCCGGCCGGCGAGCGGTGCCGGGCGGGGCCGCGTCGTTCACTGGTGCACCGGATTACGCGGTGATCAGAGGCAGAGCGTCAGGCTCGCGACGCTGTCACAGAGCAGCAGGCTGAGGCTGCTGCCGCCGCCGTGGCCGCCGCCGTCGCCCTCGTCGATGTCGAGTTCGACGTCGAGGTTCTGCAGGTCGAGAAGGGACATTGCATTCTCCTTATGTCGGCGATGTGCGTTGCCGTCCGTGGGGGACGGGGTTTGCTTCAGCCCCGGGTGGGGCCGTCTTGGGGGCCGCCCGGTGGGGCGGCGGATGGGGTGGCGGCGGTGGGCGCCAGGAAGGGCAGCCCGGCGGGCCGGTCGGCGAGCGCGGCGCCGAGCGCCAGGAGGCAGCCCGCCGTGCCGGTCGCGAGGTCCATGGAGAGGCGCATCATCTGGTCGCCGGGGAAGGCGAGTTGGCCTTCGTAGGGCAGGGCGTACCAGGAGAGTCCGGCGATCTGGTCGGCGAGCCAGGCGCGCGGCGCCCCGGTCCGCGCCAGGTGGAGCACCATGCCGGCGCGCCCGTTGAACAGGCCGGGCTGCGCGTAGTACCGGGAGCGGGCGGCGGGCAGGATCTTCTCCCGCGCCTGTTGGAACGCCTCGTCGGGCCGGTGGGCGAGGAAGTCGTCGAGGACCGCGGCGATGCCGACGCTGCCGCCGCCGAGGTAGGGCAGGGTGCGGGTGGTGTCGTTCACCACCAGGGTGCCGGCCGGGTTGGTCACACAGCGGTCGAGATCGCGCCGCAGTTCCTCGGCCGCCCGGTCGAGCAGCGCGGGGTCGCCGGTGGACTCGTACAGGCGCAGGAAGAACAGCGCGGGGCCGCCGGCGCCGCGCAGCAGCCCGGCCCGGTGTCCGACGGAGGGGCGCGCGGCGATCAGCTCGGCTGCCTCCAACGCCTGTTCCCTGTAGCCGAGTCGGTCGAGTACGAGGCCGAGTCCGGCGAGGCCGCCGTGCAGGTCGGGGGCGAGCCGCTGCCAGTTCTCGGCCAGGACTCGGCCGATCAGCTCGCGGGCCCGTTCGGGGTGGCCGAGCCGGTCGAGGACGTACGCGACTCCGGCGAGCCCGTCGTAGAGGCCGAGCGGGGTGCCGGACGGCGGCGGCGCGGTGTGCGCGAGGAGCCACTGTTCGCCCTCGGGGTAGGGTCCGGCGCCGGTCTCGGCGAGCGCGTAGAGCACTCCGGCGGCGCCGTGCGCGAGGCCGAGGCCGCCGCCCTCGGTGAACTGGGCGATGTCGCCGGGGAAGAGCCGGTCGTCGCGTTCGGGGCTCGCGGAGGCGAGGATGGCGCGGGCCATGGAGTCGCGGCCGGCCGGCCAGTCGGCCGGGTCGGCGGGCGCGCGCCCGGCGCGCTTCGGCGCGGACTCCCCCTCGATCACGCGGACCGCCTCGTCCAGGTACCCCGCGGGCAGGTCGGGGAACTGGGCGGCGGCGATCTCGGCGAGGTGCGCGGCCTTGGCGCGGTCGATGACCAGCAGGCTCGTCATCGGCACGAACAGCGCGATCCGCAGACAGGCCAGCGCGTAGCGGTCCACGTCGAGGCCCGTGCGGTCGAGGGGTGCGATGAAGCCGGGGTGGGCCATGGACTGGCCGCGGTGGCGGTCGACGGGCATGGCGGCCTCGAAGTCGAGGAGCCGTACGGACTGCTCGTCGGGGGCGACCATGATGTTGAACATGTGCAGGTCGTTGAAGACGATGCCCCGCTCGTGCACGGCGGCCACCGCGTCCTCGACGGCCCGCAGCATGCGCAGCGCCCACCGGGTGTACTCGGCGACCTCGGCGGGATCCGGCTCGACGCCGATGAGCGGGTGCCGGGGCGCGAAGAAGGAGTTGAGGGTGCGTCCTTCCAGGAAGTCCATGACCAGGAAGCGGTGCTCGCCGAGGGTGAACCAGTCGCGCACGGCGGGCGCGATGCCGAGCCCGCCGACCTGTTCCAGGGCGGCCTTCTCGCGCTCCAGGCGGGTCACCGCGTCGGCACCGTCCGCGGCGAGCCCGGCATGGGGCCGCGCTTCCTTGAGGACGACCCGCTCGCCGGTGCGGGTGTCGGTCCCGGCGTAGACGCCGCCGCCGTTGGAGAAGTGCAGGGCGCGTTCGATGCGGTAGGGCAGCTCGCCGGTGGTGGTCGCGTTGCGGGCGGCGAGGTGGGGCGCGAGGAACTCCGGCAGGGCGACCCAGTCGGGGACGTGGAAGACCGGGTCCCTGCGGTCGGGTACGAGCACTCCGTCGGCGTTCTCGACGGCGGTCACCAGGGTCCCGTTCGCGTCGACGCAGTGGCGCTTGGTGAAACCGCCGTAGCGGACGTAGAGCGGGCCCTCGCCCCAGCGCAGATCGGAGAGGATGTACGGCCCCGGCTCCCCGGCGAGCAGATCGCCCAACTCCTCAAGTATCAAGCGGAGTTCGGCTTCATCGGCGGGGTAGAGGGTGGCGAACTTCCCGCTGGAGCCGCGGCCCGCGTACTTGGAATTGCGCAGATGCAGGGGCCGGCGTCCGGGCACGAACTTGAAGGGGATGGCGCGCGGTACGCAGTAGTCCCACACCTGCGCCGCCGTCTTCTCGGCATTGTCCAGACAGGCCGAGACGTGGATCTTCCAGCCCTGCTGCGGCCGCACCGGGCGCCCTGCCGCCACGTCGGGGCTGAAGTGCAGCCAGTCTCCGGCGAGTTGGGAGGTCCAGCCGTCGGGCGCGGTGCGCTGGGCGGCCTCGAAGAGAGGGGTCCGGCCGTCGGTGCGCGAAGAGGACAAGCGGTCCGGGGTCTCGTAGAAATACCTGTCCGCCAGACAGAAGACCTCGTACCGCTTGTCCATGTGTGCCTCCCCCTCGACGCCATGGCATCGAGTGGCACTCCCCCCTCGACGGCGTGGCAACGAGATTTCCACGCCGCCGCCGGGGCCGGACAGTCACGCCTGTAATCAGGTCACCGTGCGGTACGCATGGGTCAACCTGTGTTCGCAGCGACCGAACAGGAGGGAACAAAGGCGGGCTAATCCTCCGGCGGGAACACCGTTTCGCGGGAGTCGAGCAGGGTGATCAGGATGGCTTCGACCGGGCAGCCCTCGGCGGCGGCCAGGATCTGCTCGTTGGCGTCGGTGTCGGGGGTGCGGGGGTGGGACTGGCGGGCGGAGTCGAGCTCGAAGCCGGCCGGGGCGTGGTTGACGCACATGCCGGAGCCGATGCACACGCCCCGGTCGACCTCGACGTGCCAGCGGTCGCCCATCAGGCACCCGCCTCGTATCCGGCGGGCAGGTGGATCATCTTGTGCTCCAGGTACTCGCCGAAGCCCTCGGGCCCGAACTCCCGCCCCACACCGGAGGACTTGTAGCCGCCGAACGGGCCCAGCATGTCCAGGCTGAAGGTGTTGACGTTGAAGGTGCCGGTGCGGACGCCGCGCGCGAAGTCGATGCCGTGCTCCACGTCACCGGTCCACACGCTGCCGCTCAGACCGTAGTCGGAGTCGTTGGCGATCTTCAGCGCCTCGGCCTCGTCCCCGTACGGCAGCAGGCAGATGACCGGCCCGAAGATCTCCTCGCGGGCGATGCGCATCGAGTTGTCGACACCGCCGAAGAGGGTGGGCTCGACGTACCAGCCCCGGTCGGCACCGGCCGGACGCCCGCCGCCGGTGAGGATCTTGGCGCCTTCCTCCTGGCCGATCCGGATGTAGTCGAGCGAGCGCTGCTGCTGGCGCCTGGCGACCAGCGGGCCGACCTGGGTCGCCGGGTCCAGCGGATCGCCGACGACCAGCGCGCCCGCGGCCGCCGCGAACGCCTCCGCGATCTCGTCGTAGCGGCTGCGCGGCGCCAGGATGCGGGTCTGGGCCACACAGGCCTGCCCGTTGTTCATCCACGCGGCCGGGACCACGCCCGCGACGGTCGCCGCCAGGTCCGCGTCCGGCAGGATCACCGCCGCCGATTTGCCGCCGAGCTCCAGGGTGACCCGGGTGAGGTTGCGCGCGGCGACCTCCATCACGCGCTTCCCGGCCGCGACGGACCCGGTGAAGGACACCTTGTCGACGCCGGGATGCCCCACGAGGTACTCGCTGACCTCGCGGTCCGCGGGCAGGATGGAGAGCACGCCGTCGGGAAGCCCGGCCTCGGCCGCCATCTCGCCGAGGATGTAGGAGTCCAGGGGCGACTCGGGCGACGGCTTCAGGACCACCGCGCAGCCGGCGAGCAGCGCGGGCGCCAGCTTGGCGGCGGCGACGAACTGCGGGACGTTCCACGGCACCACCGCCGCCACCACTCCGACCGGCTCGCGCCGCACCAGGATCGGGCCGAGCGCCCCGGACCGCCGCTCCTCGTAAGGGAACTGACGCGCGACGGCGATCGCCGAATCCCACACCATCATCGCGCCGAGCGCCTGCGCGAGCACGCTCCACGAGTACGGCGAACCGTTCTGCGAACTGATCGACCGGGCGATCTCCTCGTGCCGCACCAGGATCGCGTCCTTGATCCGCGACACGACCTCGATGCGCTCCTCCAGCGTCGCCCGGGGCCAGGGCCCCTGGTCGAAGGCCGTGCGCGCGGCGGCCACGGCCCGGTCCACATCCGCCCGCGAGGCGTGCGGTACGCGGCCGATGACCTGCTCGGTGTGGGGCGAGACCACCTCGATGACGCCGGTGCCGAGGGGGTCGGTCAACTCCCCGCCGATGTACAGCTGTCCGTGTTCCACAAGCTCGGTCATGCCTGGTGCCTCCTGCGGCGCGGGCTTCCCTGACACAGCTTCCTGACACTGTTTCAGAACTGATACCAGTTCTACTTGCAGGAGTCCACGGCCGGAACAGCCATGGCCGCCCGGCGACTTGGATGACTTGGGCGACCACTGAAACTGGTTCTAGTTATAGTGGGCGGGAAGCGTGCCACCGGGTACGCGTCCCAGGAAGGGGGCGCGCACCCAGACAGAGACGAGGACTCCATGCCGCAGGAGCCAGCCGCGCCTCAGGTGACCGACCACGGCGGCGGCGTCCACTCCATCAAGGTGCCGATCCCGGACAATCCGCTCGGCCACACCCTGGTCCACCTGATCGACACCGACCGGGGCCCGGTCCTCGTCGACACGGGCTGGGACGACCCGGCCTCCTGGGACACCCTGACCGCAGGGCTGCGCGCCCTCGGTACGGATGTCGCCGACGTCCACGGCGTGGTCATCACCCACCACCACCCCGACCACCACGGGCTGTCCGGTCAGGTCAGGGAGGCGTCCGGCGCGTGGATCGCGATGCATGCCGCCGACGCCGCCGTCGTACGCCGCACCCGCGAGGCCGAACCGGGCGTCTGGCTCGACTACTTGGCCGACAAGCTCGCCACGGCGGGCGCCCCCGAGGACCACCTCGCCCCGCTGCGGCAGGCCCGCGCCTCCGGCCGCACGCGCACCCTGCCGGGGCTGCGGGCCGCGCTGCCCGACCGCGAGATCGTCCCCGGCGACCTGCTGCCGCTGGCCGGCCGCCGGCTCCGCGCGATCTGGACGCCGGGCCACACCCCCGGCCACGTCTGCCTCCACCTGGAGGAGCACCACCCCGCCCAACTCCCGGGCAGCGGCCGCCTGTTCAGCGGCGACCACCTGCTGCCCGGCATCACCCCGCACATCGGCCTGTACGAGGACCCCGACGACGCCACGGAGACCGACCCCCTGGGCGACTACCTCGACTCCCTCGAACGCGTCGGCCGCCTCGGGGTCGCCGAGGTGCTCCCGGCACACCAGCACGCCTTCACCGAACCGGGCGTACGGGTACGGGAGTTGCTGGCCCACCACGAGGACCGCCTGACCGGCCTGCTGGCCCTCCTGTCCGCCCCGCTCACCCCGTGGCAGCTCGCCGAACGCATGGAGTGGAACCGGCCCTGGGCGCAGATCCCGTACGGCTCGCGCAACATCGCGGTGTCGGAGGCGGAGGCACATGTGCGCCGCCTGGTGAAACTGGGCCGGGCGGAAGCGGTGGCGGGGGGTGGGGTGGTGCGGTACCGGGCGGTGTAGGGGGTCGGGCGCCTGCGGCGGGCCTTTCCGAACCGGGGCTCCGCACCAGCCCCCGCTCCTCGAACTCCCCCAAGGCCTAAAGGGCCAGGGGGACCCCCATGAGGGGCTCGATTTGGCTGAGCATGGGGATTTGACCCCAGGTCCCCGCCCCGTCAAGGGGCGACTTCCAGCCCGTCCGGCGATTGAGGACTGGGGGTCCGGGGGCAAAGCCCCCCCCACGCGGCGGAGCCGCAAAATGTCACAGCGGGGAAGGGGCGGGGTGGGGAGAGAGGCCCCGCAGGGCCCCCGACCCCCGGCCGGTAAGGTGGGCGGGTCGTCATCATGCCCGTACGGGGGGAAGCCGGTGCAAATCCGGCGCTGACCCTTCCCCGAGCTCTCGGCTCCGCTTGAGCAGGGGAGACCCCAATCCGTAAGCCGCACAGCGGTAAGCCGGAATGCCTCACCGGACATGACCGGCTCAGAGTCACCCGCACCCCGCAGGTGACCGGCACCGTCGAGGCACACGGAGCCGGAGCCGGGTGCCAGCGTGCGCCCGTGCCCGCGCTCCCCCGCAGGAGAGGCACCGCCCGCCATGACCGTTCGCCGCTGCGCCGCAGCGCTCGCCGCCGCCACCGCCGTCCTGGGCGGCACCGCCCCGGCGGCCCTCGCCGACGGCACGCCGCCGCCCGCGACGGTCCCGCCGGGCCTGTACGGCACGAAGGACCCCCAGTACGACGGTGTCTTCCGGCAGTCCCTCGCCTTCCTCGCCCAGCAGAAGGCCGATGTGCAGCCGGCCGCCCAGGCCGTCGCCTGGCTCACCGGGCAGCAGTGCGCCGACGGCTCCTTCATGTCGTTCCGCGCGGACACCGCCAAGGCGTGCGACGCCACGAAGCCGGACACCAACGCCACCGCCGCCGCGGTTCAGGCGCTCGTCGCGATCGGCGGTCACGCCGACGCCGTGAAGAAGGGCGTCGGCTGGCTGAAGTCGGTGCAGCAGGACGACGGCGGCTGGCCGTACACCCCGGGCATGGGCGGCAGCGACGCCAACTCCACCGCCATCGTGATCGGCGCGCTCGCCGCCGCGGGCGAGAAGCCCGCCGAGGTGAAGTCGGCCAAGGGCGGCAAGTCGCCGTACGACGCGCTGCTCACCTTCGCGCTGCCCTGCGACGACCCCACCGGCGCGGGCGCCTTCGCCTTCCAGCCGGACCCGAAGACGCAGAAGCTGTACGCCAACGCCGACGCGACCGCCGCGGCCGTGACCGGCTCCCTCGGCAAGGGCCTCACCGCCACCGCCGGCCCCGCCGACACCAAGGGCACCGCCTGCGAGAAGGCCGCCACCCCCGAGCAGGGCGCGCACAACGGTGCCGCCTACCTCGCCAAGACGCTCGCCCCGACCGGGTTCCTGAAGTCCGCGCTGCCGGGCGCCGCCGACCAGCCCGACTTCGGCAACACCGCCGACGCGGTCGTCGCGCTGGCCGCCGACGGCATGGCCGAGCAGGCGAAGAAGTCCGCCGACTGGCTCTCGAAGAACGCCGCCGCCTGGGCCAAGGAGAACGGCCCGGCCGCCTACGCCCAGCTGGTCTTCGCCGCCGACGCGACCGGCGCCGACCCGAAGAACTTCGGCGGCATGAACCTGGTCCAGTCCCTGAACGCCACCGGCCCCACCCCGCAGGCGGCCCCGTCGTCGGGCCCGTCGTCGGAGAAGAAGGACGAGAGCGCGAAGACGCAGAAGAACGACGGCATCTCCGTCTGGTGGATCGTCGGCGTCGGCCTGGTCGCCGGTATCGGCGTCGGCTTCCTGATCAGCAGCCGCAAGAAGAACCAGCAGCTGTGATGCGGACGCGACTCGCCTCGTTCGCCGCGCTGCTCCTCGCACTGGTGGCGCTGGCCGCCGGTGCGGGGTCGGCGCAGGCGGCCGGGTACCGCTACTGGTCCTTCTGGGACCTGGCGGGCGACACCTGGACGTACGCCACCCAGGGCCCGGCGTCCGCGCACCCCAACGACGGCGCGGTGCAGGGCTTCCGCTTCGCGGTGAGCGCGGACTCGAACGACGCGACGCGGCCGCGTTCGGCGCCGTCCTTCGAGGCGGTGTGCGGTGCGACGCCGACCAAGGACGGCACGAAGCGGGTCGCGCTGGTCATCGACTTCGGTACGCCGCAGGACGCCGCCCGGGGCGAGACCCCGCCCGCCCCGCGCACCGCCTGCGCCCAGGTCGCCCCGGACGCGACCAGCGCGGACGCACTGGCGGCGGTCGCCAAGCCGCTCCGCTACAACAGCGCGGCCCTGCTGTGCGCGATCGGCGGCTATCCGCGCACGGGCTGCGGCGAACAGGTCACGGACACGGCGCCGAAGCCGGCACCCGCGACGAAGTCCGGCGGTTCCGGCCCCTCCGTCGGCCTCCTGGCCGGCGTGGCCGCGGTCCTGGCCCTGGGCGCGGCAGCGTTCTGGCAGTCCCGCCGCCGCAGGAACTGAAGCCGGAATGCCTTCTCCGGAAGACGACGGTCCGCGGCCGCCGACGGCGAGTACTCACCACAGGGAGACCCGCACCACCCCACTGACCAGCACGGGTGGTGCGGGTGGTGCGGGTGGGAACGACGGCCCGGCCGGAGGCCGGGCACGTACCCACCGGCCCGCCGCCGCCAGGCGCGCGCTCGCCGCCCCCACCGCGACCCGGAGCAACGCCGTGCACCCCGGCGCCTGGTGGCTCTGGGCGCTGGGCCTCGCCACAGCCGCGTCGCGCACGAACAACCCCCTCCTGCTCGGCCTCCTCGTCGGCGCCGCAGGCTACGTCGTGGCCGCCCGCAAGACCGACGCCCCCTGGGCACGCTCGTACACCGCGTTCCTCAGGATCGGCCTGTTCGTCGTCGGCATCCGCCTCGCCTTCAACCTGGTCCTCGGCTCGCCGATCCCCGGCAGCCACACCCTGCTCACGCTGCCCGAACTCCCGCTCCCCGACTGGGCGAAGGGCATCCGCATCGGCGGCCGGGTCACCGCCGAGGGCATGCTCTTCGCGCTGTACGACGGCGCCCGGCTGGCCACCCTGCTGATCTGCGTGGGCGCGGCGAACGCGCTCGCCAACCCAGCCCGCCTCCTCAAGTCCCTGCCGGGCGCGCTGTACGAGGCCGGGGTCGCCGTGGTCGTCGCGATGACGTTCGCGCCGAACATGGTCGCCGACGTCGTACGGCTGCGTACGGCACGACGGCTGCGCGGCCGCCCCACCGGCGGCATCCGGGCGATCGCCCAGATCGGCCTGCCGGTCCTCGAAGGCGCCCTGGAGCGCTCGGTCGCGGTGGCCGCGTCGATGGACGCGCGCGGCTACGGCCGCACCGCCCAGGTCCCCGCCTCCGTACGGCACACCACCACCGTCCTCACCCTCGGCGGACTCCTCGGGGTGTGCGCCGGAACGTACGGGCTGCTCGCCGCCGAGGGCGCCGGGTACGGGCTGCCCGTGCTGGCCGCCGGCCTGCTCGCCGCGCTCGCCGGGCTCCGCCTCGGCGGCCGCCGCCAGATCCGCACCCGCTACCGCCCCGACCGCTGGGGCGTCCGGTCCTGGCTGGTCGCCGGTTCCGGCGCGGCGGTCGCGGTGCTGACCCTCTGGGCGGGTACGTACGCTCCGCAGACCCTGACCCTGGGGGTCGTCCCGCTGACCGCGCCGAGCCTGCCGCTCTGGCCCGCGCTGTCACTGCTCGCCGGTCTGCTCCCGGCGTTCATCGCACCCGTGCCACCGAAGGAGTCCCCGTGATCCGGTTCGAGAACGTGTCGGTCACCTACGACTCCGCCGAGGAGCCGACCGTACGGGGTGTCGAACTCGCCATTCCCGAAGGGGAGTTGGTGCTGCTCGTCGGCCCGTCCGGAGTCGGCAAATCGACCCTCCTCGGGACGGTCTCCGGCCTCGTCCCGCACTTCACCGGCGGCACCCTGCGCGGCCGGGTCACCGTGGCCGGCCGTGACACCCGTACCCACAAGCCGCGCGAGCTCGCCGATCTGGTGGGCACGGTGGGCCAGGACCCGCTCGCGCACTTCGTCACCGACACGGTCGAGGACGAACTCGCCTACGGAATGGAGTCGTTGGGCCTCGCCCCGGCCGTGATGCGCCGCCGCGTCGAGGAGACCCTCGACCTGCTCGGCCTCGCGGAGCTGCGCGACCGCCCCATCGCCACCCTCTCCGGCGGCCAGCAGCAGCGCGTCGCGATCGGCTCGGTCCTCACCCCGCACCCGAAGGTCCTGGTCCTGGACGAACCGACCTCGGCGCTCGACCCGGCGGCGGCCGAGGAGGTCCTGTCGGTCCTCCAGCGCCTGGTCCACGACCTCGGCACGACGGTCCTGATGGCCGAGCACCGCCTGGAGCGGGTGATCCAGTACGCGGACCAGGTGATCCTCCTCCCCGCCCCCGGCGAGCCCCCGGTGATGGGCACCCCAGCCGACATCATGGCCGTCTCCCCGGTCCACCCCCCGGTGGTGGCCCTGGGCCACCTGGCAGGCTGGACCCCCTTGCCCCTGTCGGTACGCGACGCCCGCCGCATGGCATCCGCCCTACGAGCCCGCCTCGCCCCACATAACCCGCAGGCGGCCCCCGCCACCCACGGGGAAACCCGCGCCAACCCCTCCACCAGCACGGGATGGGGGTCCCCCCTGCTCCTTAAGAGCTTGGGGGAGGGTGGGAACGACAGCCCGGCCGCAGGCCGGGCGCACCCCCACCCGCCCGTGGCCACCAGGCGCACCCTGGCCACCCTCTTCCGCCGCGCCCCGGACACCCCGCGCACCCCCGACATCGCCCGCACCACCGCCCTCGGGGTAAGACGCGGCCGTGTGGAAGCCCTGCGGAACGCGGACCTCACCGTCACCCCCGGCGAGACCATCGCCCTGATGGGCCGCAACGGCGCCGGCAAGTCCACCCTGCTGGCCACCCTCGTCGGCCTGATCGAGCCGACCGCCGGCGCGGTCACGGTGGGCGGCCGCACCCCCCACCGCACCCCGCCGCGCGAGCTGATCCGCGAGGTCGGCCTCGTACCGCAGGAGCCGCGGGACCTGCTGTACGCCAACACCGTGGCGGCCGAGTGCGCCACCGCCGACGAGGACGCCGGGGCCACCCCCGGAAGCTGCCGCGAACTGGTCTCTCAGCTGCTGCCGGGCGTACGGGACGACACGCACCCCCGCGACCTCTCCGAGGGCCAGCGCCTCGCCCTGGCGCTGGCGGTCGTCCTGACCGGCCGCCCGCCCCTGCTCCTCCTGGACGAGCCGACCCGCGGTCTGGACTACGCGGCGAAGGCCCGCCTCGTCACGGTGCTGCGCGCGCTCGCCGCCGAGGGGCACGCCATCGTGCTCGCCACCCACGACGTGGAGCTGGCCGCCGAGCTCGCGCACCGTGTCGTGATCATCGCGGGCGGTGAGGTCGTCGCGGACGGCCCGACCGCCGAGGTCGTCGTCTCCTCCCCCGCCTTCGCCCCGCAGGTCGCCAAGATCCTCGCCCCGCAGCACTGGCTCACCGTCCCCCAGGTCCGCGAGGCCCTGTCGTGACCAGAGACACAAAGGACGTACAAAAGGACGTACAAGCCACCGAAGCCGTACGGGCGGTACGGGCTATCCGCCTCGGCCCGCGCGCGGTCGTCGCCCTGACGCTGATCACCCTGATCGGTGTCGCCGCGTTCGGCTGGCCGCTGCTCGCCGACGCGAACGCGGGGCTCGCGCACTCGCGTGACGCCCCCTGGCTCTTCGCCGCGCTGCTCCCGCTCCTGGTGGGTGTGGTGGTCGCCACCATCGCCGACGACGGCATGGACGCCAAGGCCGTCGCGATGCTCGGCGTACTGGCCGCGGTGGGCGCGGCGCTGCGCCCGCTCGGCGCGGGCACCGCCGGTCTGGAGCCGATGTTCTTCCTGATGGTGCTGAGCGGCCGGGTGCTCGGTCCGGGCTTCGGCTTCGTGCTCGGCTCGGTGACGATGTTCGCCTCGGCCCTGCTGACCGGCGGCGTCGGGCCGTGGATGCCGTTCCAGATGCTCGCGATGGGCTGGTTCACGATGGGCGCCGGCCTGCTGCCCAGCCCGCACCGGCTGCGCGGCAAGGCCGAGCTGGGCCTGCTCGCGCTCTACGGCTCGCTCGCCTCACTCGCGTACGGCACGGTCATGAACCTTCAGGGCTGGACGTACATCGGCGGCATGTCCTCGGGGATCTCCTTCCACCCCGGCGATCCGCTGCCCGCCAACCTGGTCCGCTTCTTCGCGTACTGCGCGGCCACTTCGCTGGGCTGGGACCTGGGACGGGCGGCGCTCACGGTGGTGCTGACCCTGACGCTCGGCGCCACCCTCCTCAAGGCGCTGCGGCGCGCGACGCGGCGGGCCAACTTCGAGGCCCAGGTCACATTCGAGGGCTGAACAGAGCCCCGCGGGGGTGAGGCCGCCCACAGGGCGTTGGTCCTCCACTAGGCGGGATAGTGGTCCCACAGCATGATCGAAGCGACCCCTCACAGCGGCACTGACCTGCACTTATCCGGCCCTTACACCTTTGGGACGTTTCACCCGTCATGCGACTCCCGCTAGTAAATGGGGTCATTGCGGCCATCCATCGAGCCGGTTACAACTGTTCGAGTCGCCGGAACCGCCCGGTCCGCAACCCGGGCCGATTCCTTACGGGTTCCCCCGTCGTGGAGGTCTTCGCACCTCCGGCGGAACGCGACGGCCATGTCCCCGAAGTTAGGTCCTTCGTTGTCTTTCGCCGCCCGCATCACCGCTCGTAAGAAGTCCATCGCCGCCGCCGGTGCCACGCTGCTCGCCGCCGCCGGTGTCGCCATGGCCGCCGTCCCGGCCCAGGCCGCACCGACGAGCGCCCAGGCGATCGCGCAGCAGATGATGCCGTCCGACCAGTTCCAGTGCTTCAGCAACATCGTGCACCGCGAGTCCGGCTGGAACCCCTCCGCCACGAACTCCTCTTCCGGCGCCTACGGCCTGGTCCAGGCCCTGCCCGGCTCCAAGATGGCCTCCGCCGGCGCCGACTGGCAGACCAACCCGGCCACCCAGATCAAGTGGGGCCTGAGCTACATGAACGAGCGCTACGGCAGCCCCTGTGGCGCCTGGAACTTCTGGCAGCAGAACAGCTGGTACTAAGCCGTACCGGCGATCGAGTCGAAGAGCCGCACGATCTGCGGCGCCGACTCCTTGAAGGCCCCGTTGTGGTCGACCGCACCTTGGTCGACGACCGGGGCCTTCTTCCCGTGCGCGGCGAGCTGCCGGGCACAGCTGAGCGTGTTGCCGATCGGTACGTCGGTGTCCCCGGCCGCGGTGTAGAGCCGCAGCGGCACGGCGGGCTTCCAGTCGCAGGTGTGGTCGTTGTCGCGCATGGCGTCGAGCAGCGCGCCACTGGGATGCCTGAGCCGCTCGTAGAAGCCGGGCGTGAGCATCTCCTTCGCGGTGCCCGGCAGCGCGCCGAGGACTTCCTCCGAGGTGTGCCGCCCGTCGAAGAGCTGGTCGACGACCTGGGCGTACGGCTGCCGGAACGCCTCCCCCGCTTCCTTGTACATGGGGTGCAGCCGGTTCTGGGCGGTGAGCCAGTAGGAGAGGTACAGCACACCGCTCGTGTCGTTCACCCGCCCGTCGAAGAGCGCGGGCATCTCCTCGCCCGCGATGTCGTACGGTCCCGACACCGGCGCCAGTGCCTTCAGCCGGAAGTGCGCGTCCGCGCCCCGGCTCAGCGCCTTGCCGAGCGCCATGGCGACCTGCCCGCCCTGCGAGAACCCGGTGCCGTACACGTCCCCGGTCAGCGGCCTGCCCAGCTCGCGGGCGGCGGTGCGGGTGGCCCGCAGCATGTCCAGCGAGGCGGACACGGACGACGCGGTGTCCATATAGGGGTGGCGGCCGGGCCCCTTGCCGAGCCCCAGGTAGTCGGGCGCGGCGACGGCCCGGCCCGCGGAGGCGTGCAGATAGGGCGAGATCCGGCCGGAGTCCTCGGAGGCGGAGGGCGCGTAGTCCCGGTCGACCATGGTGCCGTGGGTGTCCGCGACGAGGTCGAGCGGCCCGTGCCGGCCGTCGGCGGGCAGCGCGAGCAGGCCGGTGGCGGTGGTGGGGCGGCCCTGGGGGGTGATGGTGCGGTACGTGATCCGGTACGCGCGTACGCCGTACCGGACTCCGGTGGTGTCGACGTCCTCCCCCTTGAGGAAGGCGGAGACCTGGGTGGGCGCGAGGTCTGCGACGCGCGTGACGCCCACGAGGGTGCCTCGCGGGTGTGCGCCCTGCGCCTGGGCGGGTGCCGCCGCGGCTCCAACTAGCCCTGCCAGTACGACAGTTGCAGCCCCGGCCCGAATGTGTGACTTCGTCATACCCCGAACCTAGGCCCGGCCTCCGACTCCAACCATCCGGCCACCCCCCGAAGCGAAAGGGCACCTAGCCCCACCGGAGCGGAGACCTTCCCCACCCCGCCCCTTCCCGCTGTGACATTTTGCGGCTCCGCCGCGTGGGGGGGGGCTCCGCCCCAGACCCCGCTCCTCAAACTCCCCCAAGGCCTAAAGGGCCAGGGGGACCCCCATGAAGGGCTTGATTTTGCTGAGCGGCATTTGAACTGGGGGTCCGCGGGCAAAGCCCCCGGGAAGCTACAGCCGCTGGATGATCGTCGCTGTTGCCAGTGCGCCGCCCGCGCACATCGTGATCAGGGCGAACTCCTTGTCCCGCCGCTCCAGCTCATGCAGGGCCGTCGCGATCAGCCGCGCCCCCGTCGCGCCCACCGGATGCCCCAGCGCGATCGCGCCCCCGTTCACGTTCACCTTCTCCAGATCCTGCTCGAAGACCTGCGCCCAGCTCAGCACCACGGACGCGAACGCCTCGTTGATCTCCACCAGGTCGATGTCCCGCAGGGACATCCCCGCCTTCCCGAGCACCGCCCGCGTCGCGTCGATCGGCCCGTCGAGGTGGTAGTGCGGATCGGCCCCGACGAGCGCCTGCGCCACGATCCGCGCCCGGGGCCGCAGCTTCAGCGCCCGCGCCATCCGCTTGGACGCCCACATGATCGCCGCCGAACCGTCCGAGATCTGCGAGGAGTTGCCCGCCGTGTGCACCGCCGTCGGCATGACCGGCTTGAGCCGCCCGAGCGCCTCCATCGATGTGTCGCGGAGCCCTTCGTCGCGGTCCACCAGCCGCCACATGCCCTGCCCGGCCGCCTGCTCCTCCTCGGTGGTGGGCACCTGCACGGCGAACGTCTCCCGCTTGAACCGCTCCTCGCCCCAGGCGACGGCCGCCCGCTCCTGCGACAACAGCCCGAGCGAGTCGACGCGTTCGCGCGTCAGCCCCCGGTTGCGGGCGATCCGCTCGGCGGCCTCGAACTGATTGGGGAGGTCGACGTTCCACTCGTCGGGCCACGGCTTGCCCGGCCCGTGCTTGGAGCCGGACCCGAGCGGCACCCGGCTCATCGCCTCGACCCCGCAGCTGATCCCGACGTCGATCACCCCGGCCGCGATCATGTTGGCGACCATGTGGCTGGCCTGCTGCGAGGAACCGCACTGGCAGTCCACGGTGGTGGCGGCGGTCTCGTACGGCAGTCCCACCGCGAGCCAGGCGTTGCGCGCCGGGTTCATGGACTGCTCGCCGGCGTGCGTGACCGTACCGCCGACGATCTGCTCGACGCAGTCGGCGTGGATGCCGGTGCGGCCGAGGAGTTCGCGGTAGGTCTCCCCCAGCAGATAGGCCGGATGCAGATTGGCGAGCGCGCCTTGGCGCTTGCCGATGGGCGTGCGTACGGCTTCGACGATGACGGGTTCCGCGGCCATGAGCTCGTCCTCTCCTGACACAGCCGCTGGGTGTCCCGGCACCGCACGGCCACGAACTGATACGCGTTCTAGTTCTGAGTGCAGTCTTATGAGGGCTACCCCGGGTACGCAAGGGTTGTGCACGCCACACATGGGGAGTTCGGACCGCAACAGATGCTGCCGCAGGCCTTGCCAGTCGTAGAACTCGTTACTACCTTTCGGACCACATCTGATGGGCCGTCAGACATGGAGTGGCCAATGCGTTGCCCCCACCTGCCCGACGGGTTCGACTTCACCGACCCCGATCTGCTCCAATCCCGCGTGCCTCACCCGGAGTTCGCCCAGATGCGGCAGACCGCTCCGGTGTGGTGGTGCGCCCAGCCGGCCGGCATCTCCGGCTTCCCGGACGAGGGCTACTGGGCGGTGACGCGGCACGCCGACGTCAAGTACGTGTCCACCCACCCGGAGTTGTTCTCCTCCAACACCAACACCGCGGTCATCCGCTTCAACGAGTCGATCAGCCGTGAGCAGATCGAGGTCCAGAAGCTGATCATGCTGAACATGGACCCGCCGGAGCACACCCGGGTCCGCCAGATCGTCCAGCGCGGCTTCACCCCGCGCGCGATCCGGTCCCTGGAGGGCGCGCTGCGTGACCGCGCCCGCAGCATCGTGGACGCGGCGCTGTCCGAAGCCGACAAGAACAACGGCGCCTTCGACTTCGTCACCAATATCGCCGTCGAACTCCCCCTCCAGGCCATCGCCGAGCTGATCGGCGTCCCCCAGCAGGACCGGACCAAGATCTTCGACTGGTCCAACAAGATGGCGGCGTACGACGATCCGGAGTACGCGATCACCGAGGAGATCGGCGCCGAGGCGGCCATGGAGCTGGTGTCGTACGCGATGAACCTCGCGGCGGCGCGCAAGGAGTGTCCGGCCAAGGACATCGTCTCCCAGCTGGTCGCGGCCGAGGGCGAGGGCAATCTGCTCGCGGACGAGTTCGGCTTCTTCGTCATCCTGCTGGCGGTCGCGGGCAACGAGACCACCCGGAACGCGATCAGCCACGGAATGCACGCCTTCCTGACCCACCCCGACCAGTGGGAACTCTACAAACGCGAGCGGCCCGGCACCACGGCCGAGGAGATCGTGCGCTGGGCGACCCCGGTGGTCTCCTTCCAGCGGACGGCGACCCAGGACACCGAACTCGGCGGCCAGAAGATCAAGGCGGGCGACCGCGTCGGCATCTTCTACTCCTCCGCGAACAACGACCCCGCGGTCTTCGAGGACCCGGAGCGCTTCGACATCACCCGGGACCCCAACCCGCACCTCGGCTTCGGCGGCGGAGGCCCGCACTTCTGCCTCGGCAAGTCCCTGGCGGTCCTCGAAATCGACCTGATCTTCAACGCCATAGCCGACGTCCTGCCCGGCCTCCACCTGGCGGGCGACCCGCGCCGGCTGCGCTCGGCGTGGCTGAACGGCATCAAGGAGCTCCAGGTAACGCGCGGTTGACCCCGCCCCGGATCCGGGAGGCAGGGGCCAATCCCTCCTACGCCCCGCCCCTGTCTCCTCCCCGGACCCTCGCTACGCTCGCCCCATGGACGACGGGGTGGACACCGGGCAGGGCTGGGACACGACCCGGCTGTGGGTGGAGAAGAGCCTGGGCGGGGGCGCGCGGGTCGAGCGCGTGGTCGCGCTGCACGGCGGCTGGACCTCCGAGATGCGGCGCCTGTACGTCGGCGGCGACCGGCCGCGTTCCGTGGTGCTGCGGTCCTTCGTCAAGGAGTTCTACGTACGGCACGCCGCCGGGCTGCTCACGCGCGAGGCGGACATCCTGACGCTGCTCGCCCGCACCGGCGTACCCGCCGCCGAGCTCATCGCCGTCGACCCGCGCGGCGAGCACTGCGCGCACCCCTCACTGCTCATGTCGCTGCTCCCGGGCGACGTACGCATCGACACCCCCGGCGCCGAGCGGCGCGCGCCCCTGCTCGCCCGCCAACTCCTCGACATCCACCGCGTCGGGGTCGGCGCGTCCGACCGGCCGCGCGACTACGAGGCGTGGACCTCCGCCGAACGCGTCCGGGTGCCCGAATCCACCCGCCGGCCCGAGCTCTGGCGGCGTGCCATCGACGTCATCCGGCGCCAACCGCCCGCGTACCGGCCCGTGTTCCTGCACCGCGACTTCCACCCGGGCAACGTCCTGTTCACCGGCACCGGCCCCGAGCTCCGCATCAGCGGCGTGGTCGACTGGGTGGAGACCTCCTGGGGGCCCGCCGACCTGGACGTGGCCCACTGCTCGACCAACCTCGCGCTCCTGTACGGCGTCCCGGCCGGCCTCGACTTCGCCGACCAGTACGCCGCTGCGGGCGGACAGCTCTCCCCCGACCCCCTCGACCGCCTGTACTGGCGCCTCCTCGACGCCCTCGCCTTCGCCCCGGACGCCGAGAAGGTGGCGGTCCCCTGGCGCGAACTCGGCCGCACCGATCTCACACCGGACCTCGTCAGGGACCGCCTGGAGGCCTACCTCCAGGGCCTGTTCGATCTGACCCTCGGCTCTTGATCGCCCACCTCGCTGCTGAAACAGTTGACGGCACACGCTCTCGCGACTGAATCGGTGAGGAAATGGACGCACAACAACAGGATCAGCACACACCGGCGGAGCTGGCCGTCACCGAGCGCACCCGGCACCGGCGGCTCCGGGACCAGGGCAGTACGCGGGTCGCGGACCTCGACGCGATACTCCGGGCCGGGTTCGTGTGCCACCTCGGGGTCGTGGTCGACGGCACGCCGATGGCGGTGCCGACGGTGTACGGCGTGGACTTCGCGAGCCGCACGCTGTTCGTGCACGGCTCGGTCGCCAGCCGCAGCATCGTGCGGGCACCGGAGGCGACCGTCTGCGTGACCGTCACGCACATCGACGGGCTGGTCCTTGCCCGTTCGGTGTTCGAGCACGGGGTCAACTACCGCAGCGCGATGGTGTACGCCGTGCCCCGGCTGATCACCGGCGGGGACGAGCTCCTGCACGGCCTCAGGATCGTCACCGAGCACTGCGCGCCGGGCCAGTGGGACTACGCCCGTCGCCCCAACTCCCGGGAACTGGCGGCCACTTCACTGCTCGCGCTGTCGCTGAAGGAGGCGTCCGTGAAGGTGGCGGCGGGCCCGCCCGACGACGGGGACGGGCCCGACGGAAAGCTCGGCCTGTGGGCCGGGGTGGTGCCGGTGCGGACCTATTTCGGGACGCCCGAGGCCGATCCCGCACTGCCCGCGGGCATGGCCGTGCCCGACCATGTCGCGGCTCTGGGCAGCGGCAGCTCGGGCAGCTGAACGCGGCGCGGACCGGCCAGGACGTACACGAGCCCGAAGCCGGCCGCGACGACCGTCGCGCCGCCGATCGCGTCCAGCACCCAGTGGTTGGCGGTGGCGATGATCGCGCAGACCGTGAACAGCGGGTGCAGCAGGCCGAGCAGCTTCATCCAGAGCTTGGGCGCGCACAGCACGATGACGATTCCGCACCACAGCGACCAGCCGAAGTGCAGCGAGGGCATCGCCGCGTACTGGTTGGTGACCTCCGTCATCGCGCCGTAGTGGGGCCTGGCCAGGTCCTGCGGACCGTGCACCGTGTCGATGAAGCCGAGGCCCGGCATCAGGCGCGGCGGGGCCAGCGGGAAGAACCAGAAGCCGATCAGGCCGAGCAGGGTGGCGAAGCCGAGCGAGGCGCGGGCCCAGCGGTAGTCGGCGGGGCGGCGGACGTACAGGACGGCGAGGATCGCCATCGGGACGACGAAGTGGAAGGACTCGTAGTAGAAGTTGAAGAAGTGCTCCAGCCACTTCACGTGCTGCACACCGGAGTTGGCCCAGTGCTCGATGTTGATGTGCAGGGCGCGTTCCACATCGACGATCGTCCTGCCGTGCGCCTCCGCCGTCTCGCGGCCGCTGGTCGCGGCGGCCCTGATGTGCGAGTAGCCGGAGTAGCCGACCCGTATCACCAGGAGTTCCAGGAGCAGGTTGGGACGGGTCACCACGCGGCGCCAGAGCGGCAGCAGCGGGACGCGCGCCCAGCGGGCCGGGACGGGTTTGACGTACGTCGTCGGGACCGGGGTGCGGAAGTTCTCGTCGGTGCGCGCCAGGAACGGCACCGCGCAGGCGGCGGCGAGCGCCACGATGAGCAGCAGGTTGTCGCGCAGCGGCTGGACGGCGGCGATGTTCGGCAGGATCACGTCGCCGGGCAGCGCCAGGATGAGGATCACCGTCGCGGGCCAGACCTTGCGGTCGGCGGCCCGGCGTCCGGCCCGGCCGACGGCGGCGAGCAGTACCCACAGGAGCTGGTGCTGCCAGGCGGTCGGTGAGACGGCGACCGCGACGCTGCCGGTGAGGGCGACGGCGAGCAAGAGCTGGCCGTCGCGCGCGTAGCGGACCGCGCGGCGCAGGCCGAGGGTGATCACGACGGCGGCGAGGGCGGCGAAGAGGACGATTTCCAGCGGGCCGTGCAGTCCGGCGCGCAGCAGCGCGCCGTGCAGGGACTGGTTGGCGAGGCTGTCGGCGCGGCCGCCGAGCCCGGCGCCGGCCAGGTGGTGCACCCAGTACGTCCACGAGTCGTGCGGCAGCGCGGCCCAGGCGAGTGAGGTGGCGGCGGCGAAGGTGGTGAGGGTGGCGGCGCCCGCGCGTCTGCGGCCGGTCAGCCACAGCAGCGGGACGAAGAGCAGCACGGTCGGCTGGAGGGCCGCGGCGATGCCGATGAGCGCCCCGGAGAAGCGTTCACCGCGTACCACGAACAGGCCGAGCAGTACGAGCAGGACCGGGATGATGCCGGTCTGGCCGAGGTGGAAGGCGTTGCGCACCGGCAGCGACACCATGAGCAGGCTGATCGCGACGGGCGCGGCGAGCAGGGAGCTGCGACGCGAGACCGGGCCGGGCAGGGCACGGGCCACGACCAGGCCGAGGACGACGACGAGCAGCAGCGTGGCGAACGTCCAGCCGACGCCGAGTGCCTGCTCGGCGGCGTGCGAGAGCGGTCTGAGGACGAGACCGGCGAAGGGCGCGCCGGTGAAGTGTTCGGTGCCGGTGCCGTACAGCGAGCCCTTCACGTGGAAGGCGCCGCCGGTGCGGGTCCAGGTCTCCAGGTCGGTGAGCCGTTCACCCGGTGGCAGTCGCAGCACGGCCGCGATCTGCCGTATCGCGAGCACCCCGGCGAGCAGCCACAGGAACACGCGGGCCGTGCCGGTCCTGGGGTCCACCGTGCCGGTGTCCACCGCGCTGCCGCGTCCGCCACCGTGCTCCGCATTCGCCACGCCGCGCCGAACCTTCCGCCGATCGTCCTGTGCTCCCAAACCTTCGCACCACCCGGGCATGAAGACTCAGGCAACCCCCACTTCGCCTGACTGTCACCCGGATTTGCCCGGAACGGGCAACGTACCGGAACCGCCGGGGCCGCCACTCCGTCGTAGCTCCCGTCGATCACACGGGGGGTATACGGACATGCGGGACGCGCAGAGGCCGTGGCGCCGGGCGCTGCTGGTGGCGTTGGCGCTGGTGGCGCTCCAACTGGGCTCGCTGGTGGCCCCCGCGTACGCCTGCGGCTGCGGGGCGATGGTGCCGCAGAGCGGGCGGCAGCTGAGCGTGCAGCAGGAGACGTCGGCGGTCCGCTGGGACGGTGGGAGCGAGCAGATCGTGATGAGGCTCACGGTCGCCGGGAACGCGCCGCGGGCCGCCTGGATCATGCCGGTGCCGAGCCGGGCGACGGTGAAGCTCGGCGACCGGCGGCTCTTCGACGAGTTGGAGTCGCTCTCGGCGCCGGTGCACCGGACCCGTTCGTACTTCTGGCCGCGGAACGGCGACTGGCCGCTGACCGGCGCTCGCGCGGACGGCGCGGGCCCGCCGAGCGCGCCGGGCGCGGCCGCGAAGCCGCCCGTCGAGGTGGTCGGCAGACAGCGGCTCGGCCCGTTCGACGTGGCCCGCCTCACCGCGACCGACCCGACGGCACTGCGGGACTGGCTCGCGCGCAACGGCTTCCAGCTGCCGCCCGCCCTCGCCACCGAGCTGCGGCCGTACGTCGAGCAGAAGTGGGAGTACGTCGCGATCCGGCTCGCCCCCGATCAGCCGGGGCAGACGCTGGGCGGTCCGCTCGACCCGCTGAGCCTGACCTTCGCGAGCGACCGCCCGGTCTACCCGATGCGGCTCTCCCGCCTCGCGAAGACCCCGCAGACGCTGAACCTGTACGTGCTCGGCGAGCACCGGATGCAGACGGCGTCCACGATCGGCGGCGGGCCGCCCGAGACCCTGTTCGCGGGGAGGATCACGCACCCGTCGGGCCCACTGGGCGACCTGACCGGCCGCCCGGACGCGGTCTATCTGACCGCCCTGACCCAGTTCTTCGGGCAGCCGTCCCTGATCGACGGCGACCACGAACTCCACCCGTCCGCCGACGACACACCCTTCCAACGGACTTCGTACACCGACGAGTTGATGACGGTGGGCGGGATTCCGGCGTGGCTGTTGACGGTGGTGGGCGTGCTGCTGGTGCCGGCGGCCGGGGGCGCGGTGACCATCCGGATGCGCCGTACGCGGCGGACGAGGGGCGCCCTCACCCCGTCTTGACCTGGCCATGTAGCAGACTGCTCGCACATGGACGAGGCGAAGGCGCCACCCCGGCGGCCTTCTGACGAGAGGTGTCGCGTGCCCAGCGTCGTAAAGATCAACGTACTGACCGTGCCGGACGACCAGCGCGAGGTGCTGGAGCAGCGCTTCGCCTCGCGGGCGGGCTCGGTGGAGAACTCGGACGGGTTCGAGTGGTTCGAGCTGCTGCGCCCCGCGGAGGGCACCGACCAGTACCTCGTGTACACCCGCTGGCGCAGCGAGGAGGACTTCCAGAACTGGATGGCCACGTCCATGCGGGGCGCGCACGGCGGGGGTGCGCAGGGCGAGGGCGGCGAGCGGCCGGGGCCCGCCGCCTCCGGGTCCACGCTGTGGTCCTTCGAGGTCGTGCAGCAGGCCGCGCCCAAGGCGTGAGCGAAATTCGGTGGCCGTGGCGGGGGTTGCCGGGATAGGCAGTGCCCATGAGCTGGATCATGGCCACCGAGCGGTACGACACCCCCGACGCGAGCCTGCTGCGCCGCGACTACTACGACGAGGTGGCGAGCCGGTGGTACGGCCGGCCCGCCACCGGCGAGGAGATCGAGGCGGGGCTCACCGATGACGGCGCGGATCAACTGCGGCCGCCCACGGGGGACTTCGTGGTCGGCCGGTACGGGGGCCGGGCCGCGGCCTGCGGTGGCGTACTGCTGTGCGCGCGGGCTCCCGTGATCGACGGCACGTCTCCGGCGACGGCGGAACTCACCCGGGTCTTCGTCCGCCCCTTCGCGCGCGGGACCGGGGGCGGCGGGGCGCTGCTCTCGGCCCTTGAGGACGCGGCCCGGCGCCTGGGAGCGCGGCGCCTCGCGCTGGACACCCGGCACGATCTGGTCGAGGCGCGGGGGCTGTACGCGAAACACGGCTACCGCGAGGTGGCCCCGTACAGCGAGGGCCCGTACAGCGAGCGCTGGTTCGCGAAGGAGCTGTAGCGGGGGGGGCGGGAAGACCCGCTCACGCCGCGTGATCCCGCGGCACCGGCGGCCCCCCGGGCTGCTCCGCGTCCGAGCCCGACAACTCCTCCGTCAGCTCCGCGACCAGCTTGACCAGGTCCGTGGGGCGGTCCGGGCCCCACCAGTCGCCGAGGAGTTCCGCCAGGGACTCCTCCCGCGCCGCCGCCAGGCGGACCGCCACCTCGCGGCCCTGCGGCGTCAGCACCATCGGCAGGCCCTCCCGCCGGGCCAGACCGCGCGACTCGACCTGGCGCGCCGCCTCGGTGATGATGTGCAGCGGCACGGGGCTGCGCTCGGCGAGCACCCCGGGTTCGGCGGATCCGTACTTGTTGATGCGCAGGAGCAGCCAGCTCGCCGCCGGGAGCAGGTCCAGGTCCGCCTTCGCCGTGATCGTCTCGTAGATCTCGCGGCGGCCCTCCCGCGTACCGAGCACCGACAGCGCCCGCGCGCACTCGTCGTACGAGGATCGCTCGACGGGGTTCGAGGCGACGGTCTGGCTGGCGTCGGGCGCGGTGACCGCACCCCGCAGCTTGTCCTCCCTCAGCAGCCATGCGATCACGAAGGCGATGAGGACCACCGGAGCCGCGTACAGGAAGACGTCGGTGATGGAGGAGGCGTACGCGTGCAGCACCGGTTGCCGTGCCGCGGGCGGGAGTTGACGGATCGCGCGCGGGTCCGCGGAGATGGTGCCGGCGCCGACGCCGGGCGGGAGCTGCTGTCCGGCGAGGGCGTCGGACAGCTTGCCGGTGAGACGGTTGGTGAAGATCGTGCCGAAGATGGCGACGCCGAACGAGGCGCCGATGGAGCGGAAGAAGGTCGCGCCCGAGGTGGCGACGCCCAGGTCCGCGTAGCCGACCGCGTTCTGGACGACGAGCACCAGGACCTGCATGACCAGGCCGAGGCCCGCGCCGAAGACGAAGAAGTAGACGCTCATCTCCCAGGTGGAGCTCGACTCCGTGAGCCGGTGCAGGAGCAGCAGGCCCACCGTCGTGACCGCCGTGCCCGCGATCGGGAACACCTTCCAGCGCCCGGTGCGCGACACGATCTGCCCGGACGCCGTCGAGGTCACCAGCATGCCGAGGACCATCGGCAGCATGTGCACCCCGGACATGGTGGGCGAGATGCCCTGCACGACCTGGAGGAACGTCGGCAGGTACGTCATCGCGCCGAACATCGCGAAGCCCACGATGAAGCTGATGACGGCGACGAGGGAGAAGGTGCGGATGCGGAACAGCCGCAGCGGCAGGACCGGCTCGACCGCCTTGCGTTCCACCGCGACGAAGGCCGCGAGCAGCACCGCGCCGAGCGCCGCGAGCCCGATGATCTGCGCCGAGCCCCAGGGCCAGGTCGTACCGCCGAGCGAGGCGACCAGGACCAGGCACGTCGCGACCGACGCGATGAGGAAGGTGCCCAGGTAGTCGATGGTGTGCCGCATCCCGCGCACCGGGATGTGCAGCACGGCGGCGATGACGAGGAGCGCGATCACCCCGATGGGCAGATTGATGTAGAACACCCAGCGCCAGCTGAGCTGTTCGGTGAAGAATCCGCCGAGCAGTGGGCCGAGCACACTGGTCGCGCCGAACACCGCGCCGAAGAGGCCCTGGTACTTCCCGCGTTCGCGCGGCGAGACGATGTCGCCGACGATCGCCATGGACAGGACCATCAGACCGCCGCCGCCCAGGCCCTGGAGCGCGCGGAATCCGATCAACTCGCCCATGTTCTGGGCCACTCCGCACAGTGCGGAGCCGATGAGGAAGATGACGATCGCGGCCTGGAAAAGCTTCTTGCGGCCGTACTGGTCGCCGAGCTTGCCCCAGAGCGGGGTGGCGGCGGTGGAGGCCAGCATGTACGCCGTGACGACCCACGACAGGTGCTCCATCCCGCCCAGCTCGCTGACGATGGTCGGCAGCGCGGTCGAGACGATGGTCTGGTCGAGCGCGGCGAGCAGCATGCCGAGCAGCAGCGCGCCGATGGCGACCAGTACGGTCCGCCGTTCCTGCCCCTCACCCGGGGCGACGGTGGCGGGAGCGGTTCCCTGAGCCATGGCCACGTCCCATCCGTTGTGTGCTCCGACTCGCTCTCACCATCTTGATCGGAATGTACGGAATTGGCCTGCCGGGGTTGGCCGCGCACCCCGGGTGCCCGCGGGGCGCCGGGCATAATCGCACGCAGTCCAAGGGGAGGGGACCCGACGATGACCGGACACGGCTGTCCTGAATGCGGTGCGGAACGCGGGGTGGACGGCAGACCCGGCTGCGTCTGCGCCGAGCGCGCCGCCGAGACCGTGCACGCCGAACGCTCGGCGGAGGCCGCCGCCTCGGAGGACTTCGACCCGCTGCGGATCCGGCCGTATGTGACCCTGCCGAACGCCGGGGTGCCGCCGGTCGCCGAGGACCCTGACGCCCTCGCCCCGCCCGTGCCGCCGGACGCGGCCGAGACCATGCGGCTCCGGGCCGTGCCCGCCGACGGGACGGCACCGCTGCCCACCGTTTCCGCCGACGGGGCGGCGCCGGTTCGGCCCGTGTCCGCCGAGAGTGCGGAAGACGCCCCCGGCGGCGCGCTCGGCGCCACGGGGCTCCGCCCCGGACCCCGCTCCTCCATCGCCGGAGAGGCCGAAATTGCCGGAGGGGCTGATCTCGACCCCCCGCCCCGGAACCGGAAACACCGCCGCCTGGCCGCGCTGACCATCGGCGCCGCCGCCGCTGTCGCCATCGGGACCGCCGCCTTCGCGAGCACCCTGTTCGCCGGGGACGCCACGCCGAAGCAGGCGCTGCCCGATGCCGTGGACACCGGGGTGCCGTACAGCGGCACCGGCCAGGCGTCCGCCGATGCGCCCTCGGTCGTCCCTTCGCGTACGAAAAAGGCCGCCCCGCCCCACTCCGCGGCCCCGAAGCCGTCGGCCCCGCCCTCGCCGTCCGCCTCCAGGGCCGCTTCGCCCAGCCCGTCGAAGGCCGCGCCGTCCCCGTCCGCGTCCGCGTCGCAGCAGCCGTCCGACGGCCCCGGCAGGCAGTCGCTCGCGCCGCGGGGCGCCACCTTGCGGCGCGGCGACAGCGGGCCCGCGGTGCTCGAACTCCAGCAGCGGCTCGCCCAGTTGGGGCTCTACGGCGGCAGCATGGACGGCACGTTCGGGGCCGGGACGGAGCGCGCGGTGAGCACCTTCCAGTCGTACGCGGGCGTCGACGGCGACCCGGCCGGGGTGTACGGACCGCAGACCCGGCGCGCGCTGGAGTCGATGACGGACCAGCCCTAGGCCCACGCGGCCCGGGTATTCCGGATGACCCGGGTAATCCAGGTAACAGGGGGGCGGGTGGCACAACCCGCCCCACGTTTTGTATCGTGGAGAAACAAAGTGATCCCTGCCTGTACTCCCTGACCGGCGGGCGGGGATCACCTTTGTTTTCTGTGCCACCCCGCTCCCGCGCCCTGGAGTCCGCCGATGTCGGCTCGCACCACGACCACCACCGTCCTGACCGCCCGCGCGTTCCTGCTGGACATGGACGGGACGATCGTGAACTCCGACGCCGTGGTGGAGCGCTGCTGGCGCCGCTGGGCCGAGCGGCACGGCCTCGACCCGGAGGCGGCGCTCAAGGTCGTCCACGGCCGCCAGGGCTACGCCACCATGGCCGTGCTGCTCCCGGACCGGCCGATGGAGCTGAACCACGCCGACAACAAGGTGATGCTCGCCGAGGAGACCGCGGACACCGACGGTGTCGTGCCGGTCGCCGGCGCCCCCGCCTTCATGGCCGCCCTCGCCGGGCTGCCGCACGCGCTGGTCACCTCCGCCGACGCGGCGCTCGCGCGGGCCCGTATGACGGCCGCCGGGCTGCCGATGCCCGCCGTGCGGGTCACCGCGGAGAGCGTGGGCGCGAGCAAGCCGGACCCGGAGGGCTTCCTGAAGGGCGCCGCCGAGCTGGGCTTCGAGGCGGCGGACTGCATCGTCTTCGAGGACTCCGAGGCAGGTATCGCGGCTGGCCTGGCGGCCGGGATGCGGGTCGTCGGCGTGGGCCCGCGCGCCGCCGAGCACAACCCCACGGCGTACGTCCCCGATCTGACGCACCTCACCGTCGCCGCCCGGCCCGACGGCACGCTGTGCCTGGAGATCACCGGCTGACCGCGCCGACCACGAGCAAACGGCCCCCGTCCTACCACGGGGGCCGTTTTCGTATCCGCCGCCTCAGCCCGCGAACGCCTCGAACAGGCTGAACCCGGCGAGTGCCAGCATCAGGCAGGCGGCCACCTTGGTGATCAGACGCAGCGGCACGTGCTTCATCAGGGTCCGGCCTCCGATGATGCCGAGCGCGGCGACCGCCCACAGCCCGAGCACCGCGCCGATGCCGACGGACAGCGGGTTGTCGTAACGCGCGGCCAGGTTGGCGGTCATGATCTGGGTCAGGTCGCCGAACTCGGCGACCAGGATGAGCATGAAGCCCGCCCCGGACACCTTCCAGAAGGACTGGTCGGCGGGCGCCTTCACTTCCTCGTCGTCTCCGCCCTTCTTGAAGAGCAGCATCGCCGCGCCCGCGAGGAAGAGCACCCCGACGATCGCCTGGAGCAGCCGCTGCGGCAGCAGGGTCAGCACGCTGCCCGCCGCGATGGCGAGGACGACGTGGACGGCGAAGGCGGCCGCCACGCCGACGAAGACGTACGAGGCCTTGTAGCGGGTGCCGAGCATGAGTCCCGCGAGGGCGGTCTTGTCGGGGAGTTCGGCGAGGAAGATCACGCCGAAGGTGATCGCCATGATCGTGAAGCTGAGCACGGAAGGGTTCCTCAATCGGTCGGGCACGGCCGCGCCGAGAGCAGTTCCGAGCTGAATCCGGGGTCGCTTCGGCACGGCAGCGCCATGAATGGTCATGGTCACTGCGGCCGAAGGTCTCGCTGGCGGGTCCCTCACGGGCACTCGCCTCCGGGCGCCGGCCGGGGCCCCTGGGGGACTCGGCAGTATGTCGACGTTCCGGCGAAGAGCTACTCCCCTTCTGCGCCGTCCAGCCTACGGCATGCCGCACGCGACCGGTCAGGGCCTTAGGGGGTGTCCGGTGGATCATGGCCGGGGTCGCGACGCCTGGCACGGCACCTCGCCGCGTTGCCGAACCGCCCCGATAGCTCCGCTATCAAGACGCTCCGGCGCCTTGCGATGCACCGCACCAGCCGCCGCGCCCTATCCGCCCCTGACCCACCGGACACCCCCTAGGTCCCGATGCATCTTGCCCCGCGCGACGAGCTCCAGCACCACCGACACCGCGATCGCCTGTACGGCCATGAGCGCGACCAGGACGAACAGCTGGACCGCGCCCGCCTGGACGGGTGAGGCGCCGCCGAGCAGCATGCCGACGAACGCGCCGGGGAGGGTGACCAGGCCCACGGTCCTGGTCTGGTCGAGGCCGGGCAGCAGTGCGTCGGACGCGGCCGGCCGGGCCACTTCGAGGCGGGCGTCCCGGTCGAGCAGGCCGAGCGCCATCGCGGCCTCCACCTCGCCACGCCGCGCGGTCAGCTCGTCAAGGGCCCGGCGCCCGCCGAGGACGGTCGCGGTGAGCGCGCCGCCGATGAGGATGCCGGTGACCGGAATCAGGGCGATGCCCTTGACGGGGACGAGTCCGGTGAGCAGGAGCGCCGCCACGACGGGGGCGACACCGGCCGCGATGGGGGCGGCCGCCCACCACCAGGTGCGGTTGGCGGTCATCCGGCGGCCGGCGGTGCGGACCGCGACGGCGAACATCAGGGTGAGGAATCCGAGCAGCAGCGGCAGGGAGCCGACCACCCAGTGGATCGCCAGGGCGACCACGGTGAGCTGGACGGCCGCGCGCACCCCGGCGACGAGGATCTCGCGGTGCCGCCCGAGGTGCGCGGCCGCGGCGACGCCAGCCGCGACGAGGAGCAGGGCGACCAGGACGACCCCGAGCGTGACATTCACCGGCAGCAGCACGCGCCCACCGTACGATGCCGGGGCCCGGCACCCCGCCCGCGGCTGCCGCCGACGGCCTCCCGCCACCGCCCGTACGCCCGCCGGGCAGGGCTCAACACCGTCTGGCGCCACGGCAGTTGAAACCTGTTGTACCCCCGCGTCGTTCCGTACCGTACGAACGGACCGGCGACGGAGGGGGCATCACATGGCCGGGCTTCGCCTGGGACCGCTGCTGCGCTACGTGGATCCGCGAGGGGCGGCCACGGTCTGGGTCGAGGCCGACCGGCCCGGCACCGTCGACGTGCGCTGCGCCGACGGCGCGTCCGGCGCCTCCCACACGTTCCAGATCGCGGGGCACCACTACGCCCTGGTGCCGGTGAGCGGGCTCACCCCGGGCGCCGCCACGGCGTACGAGGTGCTGCTCGACGGGCGGAGGGTCTGGCCGCTGCCGGACTCCCGCTTCCCGCCGAGCACCATCTCCGTTCCGGCGGCCGGTGACACGGAGCTCCGCATCACGTTCGGCTCCTGCCGCCGGGCGCCGGACCCGACGGGCACGGACGCGCTGGACGCCCTCGCCGCGGGCCTGGCGGCCGACCCCGGGGCCGGGCGGCCGGACGTCCTGCTGCTCCTGGGCGACCAGGTGTACGCCGACGCGGTCTCCCCGGACACCCGCCGCTGGCTGGCCGCGCGCCGCGATCCGCGCGACGCCCCGGGCGCGGGGGTCGCGGACTACGAGGAGTACACCCGGCTCTACTACGAGTCCTGGCTCGACCCCGAGGTGCGCTGGCTGCTGTCCACCGTCCCCAGCTGCCACCTCTTCGACGACCACGACGTGATCGACGACTGGAACACCAGCGCCGCCTGGCTCGCCGGGATGCGCGCCACCCACTGGTGGCGGGAGCGGGTGATCAGCGGCCTGATGACGTACTGGGTCCACCAGCACCTGGGCAACCTCTCCCCCGCCGAGCTCGGCGCCGATCCGCTGTACGCGGCGGTGCGGGCCGTGCCGGACGGCACGGAGGCGCTGCGTTCCTTCGCGGCCCGCGCGGACGCGGATCCGGCAACCGTGCGCTGGAGCTACCGGCGCGACTTCGGCCGCACCCGGCTGCTGATGGTGGACACCCGGGCGGCCCGCGTCCTGGAAGAGGGGCGGCGGGCCATGCTGGACGAGGGCGAGGCGAGGTGGCTGGAATCGCAGGTGCTCCAGTCTCCCGGCGACTGCGACCACCTGCTGATCGGGACCTCGCTGCCCTGGCTGCTCCCTCCGCTCGTCCATGACGCGGAGGGCTGGAGCGCGGCGCTGTGCGCGGGGGCCCGCGGGCGGCGCTGGGCGCGCGTCGGCGAGGATCTGCGGCGCCGCGCCGATCTGGAGCACTGGGCCGCGTTCCCGGCCTCCTTCGGCCGCCTCACCGAACTGATCGCCCGCGCGGGGACGGGCCCGAGCGCGCCCGCCACCATCGGCGTCCTGTCCGGTGATGTGCACCACGCCTACGTGGCGGAGCCCTTCTGGCCAATTTCGGCGCCCCAACCCGCTTCCCACATCGCCCAGTTGACCTGCTCGCCGATCCACAACTCCGTTCCGGCCCCGCTGCGGGCCGGATTCCGCTTCGGCTGGAGCCGCCTGGGGCGCCGGCTCGGCCGCGCCCTGGCCCGGCACGGACGGGCGGGGCGGCCGGTCCTCGACTGGCGCCGCACGGGCGGCCCCTGGTTCGGCAACCAGCTCATGACGCTCACCCTGCGCGGCCGTTCCGCGCGACTGCGGCTCGAACAGGCACGGCGCGGCCGCACGGGCCCGGCCCGGCTCACGACCGTGATGGAGCGCCCGCTCACCCCCGGCGGCCCTCCTGACTCAATTCACACAGCCGAAACAAGACATTAAGAATGTTGAACTTGCAAGCACTAGTGAGGGCTGCCTAACCTGGGGGCTCCCGTCGGTCACGTCCCCAACCGAAGGAGCCCCCCATGGCCTCCCCCACCCTTGACACCGAGCGCGCCCGGCCCTATGCGCTCGGCCTGTTCCGCATCGTCATCGGCCTGCTCTTCGCCTGCCACGGCGCCGCCTCGCTGTTCGGCGTCTTCGGCGGCGCGCAGGGCGGCGGCTCGATCCCCGCGGGCACCTGGCCCGGCTGGTACGCCGCCGTGATCCAGCTCGTCGGCGGCATCCTCGTGATGTCCGGCCTGTTCACCCGCCCCGCGGCCCTGGTCTCCTCGGGCTCGATGGCGTACGCCTACTTCAGCGTCCACCAGTCCGCCGCGCTGCTTCCGCTGCAGAACGGCGGCGAGGCCTCCGTGATGTACTGCTGGGCCTTCCTGCTCCTCGTCTTCACCGGTCCCGGCGCGCTCGCCCTCGACCAGGTCCTGGGCGCCCGCCGCACCGCCCCGGCCGCCGAGCAGCGCGAGGCCGTCGCCGCCTGAGCCCGCACGCAGGGCCCAACTCCCCTTCCGCTGCCCGGAGTTCAGCCGCCGAACTCCGGGCAGCGGCATGCCGCCACCCGGCGGGGCGCGACTACCGCGCCGACTGGAACGGCACGGTGAAGCACGCCAGCCGGTCCCCCTTGCCGCCGGGGTCCCGGTGGATCACCACCGAGTTGGCCTCGCCCCGCCGGAATCCCCAGGCGTGGTGCGCGACCGCCGCGCCGTCGCCGTGCGCATCGGGCGTGAAGTCCAGCCACACCTCGTTCGCCGAGTCCGGCACGATGGCGGGCCGGTGGCGGTAGTGGTCACCCGCGTCGCCGGGCAGACTGCCGCACGGGGCCCGGTGCACATGCACCCCGTACGCGTGGCCGGGCACCAGACCCCGCACCCGCAGCTTCACCGTGGTCCCCTCCCGCCCGAACGGCGCCGTCCGCTGCTCGACCTGGATCCACGCCCCGGCCGGTACGAGATCGAGGCTGTACGTCACCGCCGGGGACGGAAGGAACGCACCGGGCGGGGAGAACCGCGCCTCGGCCCGCAACCGGGCGAGGCCGCCGGGCCCGCTCCCGCCCGCACCCTGGCCGAGCGCGCCACCGGCGAACACCGCCAGGGCCGCGACCCCGGCCTGCACCGCAGACATCCTTGAGACCATGCGCTCCACTCCTCGCGATCGCCCCCGCTCCCTTTCCTCTGTGCTGTAACACCAGCCACCCCCGAGAGAAACCCAGCCACCCCTGAGAGAAACCTCGAGTGGCCCGCGCGTACGCTGTACGGCTGTACCGCCGCCCCTGCCGCTTCCCCGCGACAACGCGGTATTCACCGTCCCGGGGAGCCGAGAAGCAGCAGAGGAGCGAACGTGCTGGAGAGTGTGGGGGCGCTGACTTCCGGCCCCTGGATCTACGCCGTGGTCACCCTCTCCGTCCTGCTCGACGTCTTCCTTCCCGTGCTGCCCAGCGGGGTGCTGGTGATCACGGCGGCCACCACGGCGGCCGGTTCGGCGAACACCGCGGGCGCCGGGGCCGCCGGTGCGACCGGGCACGCCGATCTGTTCGCCCTCGCGGCCTGCGCCGCCGCCGCTTCGGTCCTGGGCGACCTGGTGGCGTACCGCCTCGCCCGGCGCGGCGGGGCCCGCCTTGAGCGCGCGATCGCCCGCTCCCGCCGCCTGACGCGGGCGCAGGAACGACTCGGCACCGCGCTCAACCGGGGCGGCGGCGCCCTCGTCGTCGTCGCACGCTTCGCCCCGGCCGGGCGCTCCGTCGTCTCACTCGGCGCGGGTGCGGCCCAGCGCAAGGTGGGCGAGTTCCTGCCCTGGTCGGCGCTGGCGGGCGTGGCCTGGGCGACGTACAGCGTGGGACTGGGCTACTTCGGCGGCCAGTGGCTGGGCGCGACCTGGCTGGGCACGGCGGTGTCGGTGTTCGCCCTGTTCGCGGCGGGGGGCCTGGCGGCGTACGTCATGCAACGCCCGACCCCGGGAACGGCGACGGCTTCCTGAGACCGGCCGGGACCTCGGCGGGCCGCCAACGCCCCAGCCATCCCAGCCCCGCACCGACCGGCCTGCTCGCCGACGCAGCCCAGCACCACACCGGCTTCCCCGCCGGCGCGGCTCAGCCCTGCGCCGGCTTCCTCGCCGGAGCGCCCCGCACCTCAAGCCCGGCCAGCAGTTCCCGCGTCGCCTCGGCTATCTCGTCCACCGCGCGCTCGAACACCTCCCGGTTGTGCGCGGCGGGTACCCGGAAGCCGGACACCTTGCGCACGTACTGCAGGGCGGCGGCCCTGATGTCATCCTCGGTGGCCTCCTCCGGCATGGCCGGCGGCCTCAGCGTCTTGATGCTTCTGCACATGCCCCAAGTGTGACCGACACCACTGACAACGCCCCGAGGGCGGTAAATCCGGGGGGATCCGCGGCGGGCGGCGTCTAGAGTCGGGGCATGGCGGAAGCAGCGAACGGCACCAGCACCGGGCCCGTACGCGTCGACAGCTGGATCTGGTCGGTCCGGCTGACCAAGACGCGCTCCCAGGCGGGCACGGCCTGCCGGGCCGGACACGTCCAGGTCAACGGCGAGCGCGTGAAGGCGTCCCACCTGGTGAAGGTCGGCGACGAGGTGCGGGTGCGCATGGACGGCCGGGAGCGCATCGTCAAGGTCAGCAAACTGCTGCGCAAGCGGGTCGGCGCCCCCGTCGCCGTCGAGGCGTACATCGACAACAGCCCGCCGCCGCCCGCCCGCGCGGACGTCCTCGCGGCCGGTGTGCGCGACCGGGGCCTCGGCCGGCCGACCAAACGCGATCGGCGCGAGATGGAGCGACTGCGCGGCCTCGCGGAGAGCCGCCGCACCGCGGGCTGAACGCAGGAGCCGGGGCGCGTCGGCCTGCGGGTGGCCCTCCTGCAGCCAGCCGTTGCGCCGGAACCCCCGCTGAATGGCGAAACAGGCCACCGCCATGAGCCCGAGCCCGGGGAAGTGGCCGTACTTCCAGTGCAGTTCGGGCATGTTGTCGAGTTGAGGGACGCACCCCCGCGCGGCCGGTCACCACTCCAGCGTGCCCCGGCGGACGGCCGCGGCCACTCCCCGCAGATACCGCCGGGTGGCCAGGTCCTGGAGGAGCCGCGTGACGGGCCCGCCGAGCCGCGCGTACCAGGCGGCGGGCCGCGAGAAGGCGGCGACCTCGAACCATACGAGGCCGTCGGCGTCGCGCCCCACGACGAACGACTCCTCCCCGCACTCGGGGTGGCCGGGCAGGGTCCCGTACGCGAATCCGATGCGGTCGGCGGCGCGTACGGTCCACACCACCCGGCACGGGATGATCATCCTGGGCCACGGCAGCCCCGGAACCCGCAGCAGGACCAGCGCGGTCGCGCCGGGCACGGCGGGCGTACGGGGAAACACCCCGAACCCGGCGCCGGACTGGGCGCCCCAGGCCAGCACGTGCGCCCCGGCCCGCTCGAACGCCTCCGGCCCGCGCCCGACCGGGATCCGCCGCCGGAACACGCGGTACCCGGCGGGCAGCGTCCGCCCGCCGGTGGCACCGACCTCCGGGTAACTCGGCTCCGCCGCGCGAGCCCGCGCGTACGCAGCCCGCAGACTCCGCATTCCGACCACCATCACCGGCCCGTCCCTCCATCCCCCACTCATCCCCCACCAGAATCCCGCGCGCACCCGAACTCCTGGCCCCCACAGCCCCGTGGAACCGGTGGAGCCTCATCCCGCACAGGGGTTACTTTTCAGCCAATCACAGGCGTAATCTCAGCCATCCGGCGGCGTCCTCCCCGCTCCTGGCCCCGCCGGACCCCGGCGCCGAGCGTTTCCCCGAGCACGCCCCGGCACCGACCGAGAAGCCCCGTCCCACCCCGACGGGGCTTCCCGCTGCGCGCGAGGCGACTACGAGAGCGCCAACCACCATCCTGGCCCTGGGGACGCCGCCTTGGAACGCCGAAGCCCCCCGGCCGTCAAAGGCCGAGGGGCTTCGTGGCTGCCGACCGGAGCTAGCGCTTCCTGCGCATCTTGCGCTTCTTCTCCTTGGCTTCCTTCTCCTGGCGTTGGGCGATGCCGTACGCGGACCACGGTCCCTGGTGAACGGGACACCGAGAAGTGCCGGTCACCACCTGTCGCCGGCACGGCCCACCCGTCTTGGTCGGCGCTCCGCACTTCGCCATGCGCGTTCCCTCTTCCGGTCGCGTCCCGCGGTATCTGATGCTCCAAGCACCGTGACCCATCAACTGGTAGGAGGGAAGGCGCGCGCAGGCCTCGATCGGTGCACATGGGCACACGTCGGAGCCATCAGCTTGGGAAGCGGCGGCGCTTGGGCGAGGGCGTCGCTTCTGACCTGCGGATACGTGCGTCACAGTAGCGATCGACCTTGCGTGGACGCACTCTTGCGGACCGTGGCTATCCGCTCTGAACGGCATGCCGTGGACACGACGCCGATGATCAGTCTGGCCAGGAGTAGGGGTGGCGCTTGCGCCGACCCATCCCCGCAGTCTCCCGGGCGGATCGGGAGCCTTGGCCGCGACTGCACATGCCCCAACCAGGCCTTCTGGGGCGCGAGTTGGATATTGCCGCACAGGCCCTCGCCCCTTTCAAAGACCGCTCAAGGCGTGTCGCCGGTCACCTGGCTCTGCGAACAGCGCACCTGGGGGTTGCAGCCTCACCGTGCCGCCGACTTGCTGGCCGGGGGCTCGGTCTGCGGCTCCGCTCCCCCACCCGCGTGCAACGAGGCAGCGAGGATCCGGCAAACCTCGACTCGCTGCCCTTGATCGCAGCCTTCCAGAAGCCGCTCCAAGCCGCGAAGCACCGCCAAGTCCCGCCCGCAGCGCACGATCACGCCCAGGACCCCGCATGCCGTCATTCCGAGCAACACCACGGACAGGGTCATGACGCGTAGTCCTTCCTGATGTACTCCGTGACGTCCTCCACCCTGCGGCCGTACAAGCACGAACCGTGGCGATTCAGGATCACTGTGCGATCGCCGAGGTGAGCAGAGTGACGAGAGATCAACTCGATCGCCTTCTCCCGTGGCAAACCGTCAGCGATGCCGTGGGCCAAGAGGTTCGCGCAGAGGACTTCCACGGTGTCACCGCAGCACCACTCGATGACAAGGTCGCCCAAGTGATGCGTGTAGCAGTTGGCGAACCCGTGCGGCTCCGCTGTCCTGTTCACCACCCCTGGACTACGCAGAATTCGGCTCAACAACACATCGCGCACCCGTAGGTCCACACCCCTTCTTGACTCCACCCACTTCTCAGCCTCCTGTCTTTCGTTGCGAGAGAGACCGCCGGAGACTCTTTTCCACAGGAGCGCTTCGCCCTCGCGCGCGGACGGTAGACACATGGGGCCGCGATCTGCACGTGTCACAGTGACTCGCGCCAAGCTGAGCGTGTCGTGGAGAACCACCCGCTCCTTGCTCCCCCGGACGCGAAGCCCGGGGACCCCGCGGATGCCTCCATGGAAGTGATCGAACCGCGGAAGAAGCTCGCGAAGAACCTCGTCCGCCATGTCGGAGTCCAGGGCCAGCTTCAAGCCTTGATCGTCTGGCCGCGCTTCTCGCACACCAAGAAGGGCACCATTGAGCTGACGATCCTTGAATCTGCTTGCCAACACATGGGCTACGTGCGCTTCCAGACGCCGCTGATGAGGATCGGCGGCATCTGTGACCGAGGACCCGAGATAGACATTGGCCTGCTGAGCCAACCTGGAAGCATTCGAGAGCGTGAGTGACGTCTGGTCACGGATCTTCTTGGCCAGGCGGTTGGCGTTGCGTGAACTGGACATACCTCGCCCCTTCCTTGTGCCGCCCGGCGACGACAGGAGAGACAGATCGGATGTCCTGATGCGTACTGACTGCCAACTGCGGGTGACTCTCAAGAGCCCACTGCTCGCTCCGGCGCCGGGACCGGGGTATGGCGAGACACGCTGCCGCAGCAACGCCGCACACAAGGTACACCAGGATCCTGCGCTGGCTCTTGCGACGACGAGAGCTGGCTTGATCACCCCATTACCGCCTCCGACACCTCGCTGCTCAGCCTCTCCGCGCGGACCGCCGCAGCCCACTCGATGGGCAACCGCTGGTACTCATCCGAAACCAGACCACCCGCAGAAATCAGCACCCGGATCTACTCGTTGATCACTGAGGCAGAGCGCGCGGAGCCAGAGTCGGCAAGGGCGGGGGACATGGATCACGATTACCGCCAAGGTCCGACAATCAGGCCGGAGCGGCGCCTACTCAATGGGTCCGGCGGGCGCGGACCAGCTTGAGCGCTGATCTCTTCGCGCCCCGGCCGACTGCGATGGCGGGCGGCCGGGGCCCTCTCTCAATGCGAGCTACGGCCCCAGTTCGGTCGGCGACCGTCCCGGCATGCGTGACAGGGTGAGCGAATGGCGACGAACCGCGAGCACTCACCCGATCTCCACCCCGGCGGATTCAAACCGTGGTCGGACGCCATTCCAACCCACAGGGATCTCCTCGCGGCGAAAGCCCTCGTCTACGACCCTTGCGGGTTCACCTGCTCGCAGCCAGTCCCGGAAGCCGAGAGTGCCGCGTACGCCGCCCACGCATTCACCCTTGACGGACTCGCCATCCGATTCCGCGCAGCCAGGACGACCCCCACCAAGGTCGGCCAGTTCGTCACCGTATGGAAGAGGTCCCCGGGCGGGCCCATCCAGCCTTTCGACGCGACCGACCCCGTCGACCTCTTCGTCGTCAGCACCCGCGACCATCAACACTTCGGCCAGTTCGTCTTTCCCATGGACGCGCTCTGCCAACACCGTGTCGTATCAACAGACGGTTCTGGCGGCAAACGGGCCTTCCGCGTCTACCCGCCCTGGGTGACCACCACCAACCGCCAAGCCAGCACCGCGCAGGCGTGGCAATTGGACCACTTCCTCCACCTGCCCCAGGACCGACCCATCGACTCCGCCCGCGCCCAAGAGCTCTACCACCCATAGGACGGACAACCAGCCGGGGTGACCCGCTCGCAACTCGCCTACGACCGACCTCTGAATCATGCGGAATGACCCGACTAGTTGGAGAGCCAGAGGCTGTGGTCGACACCGGGGCGGCGGTCCTCGTGCGGGTCTTCCGGTGGCTCAGGCACTGGTCGTCTTCCCAGACAGCAGGCACAGATCCATCCGTCGTTCTCCTGGATTCCGTTGGCTGTGTCGTCTCCGCAGCCGGAGCATTTACGGCGTCCGGGATAGCCGGTGAAGCAGGCGCGCATGAGTGGACCTCCTGGCGATTACCTTGCGGAATCCGGCCTACCGAGGCAACCCGCGCGTCATGGGTTCGCCGCAACGCCCCTTGATCCGCCGGGACTCCGGCCGGCAAGGCGCGGGGAGCCACTGTCGGCAGGTGCGGGGGTATGCACCACGGGTAGTGCACCCCTCAGAAATGCACCCGGCCCAACAGCACGAATGGCCCACCCCAGCAAGGAGCGGGGCCGATCGTGTGCTCGCGGAGCCGACCGCGAGTACCGTTCTGGTGTCGAGTCAGAACAGGAGCCAGTATGCACGCTCTACCTCATGACCGCACCGGTGCCCGCATCAAGCGTCTGCGCCTAGAACGGCACCTCACACAGCGCGCCCTCGCAGACCTCTCCCTTGTCCCGTACAGCACCCTGACCAAAATCGAGCAGGGCGTCATTCCTGCCAGCCCGCACGTCATCGCTGCCCTGGCGCGCGCCCTTCGGGTCGACGTCGCCACGGTCACCGGCCAGCCCTACGTCAACGAGCTGCGCGCCGACGAACTCGACGTCCTGATAAGGCCGATCCGTGAGGCTCTCGACGTCTATGACCTCGGCGCGGATCCGGACATCACCCCCCGCGCACACCTCCCCGAGCCGGGACGCGTGGCTGTTGCTGGCCAGCACCTACCGCACCGCGTACGACGTCGCCTCCAAGCTCGGCTTCTACGACCTCGCGACCATCGCTCTCACGCGCGTGGACTGGGCCGCGCAGCGGGGATCCGATGCCGTCGTCGGCGGCATGTACCGCTACATGCGGGCCCTCACCTACCTGCGAAACGGCCAGTACCGCACGGGTGAACGCCTCGTAGACCTCGGCCTTCGCACCTTGGAGCAAGCCGACCAGGGTCGCGAACGCGACGTCCTGGCGGGCCAGTTGCATCTCGGCGCAGCCGTCATGGCCGGCCGGTCGAAGGACGAGGACCGGGCAACCGACCACCTCGACGAGTCTGAACGCATCGCCGAGTCCACGGGCGAGGCCGTCAGCGTTCATTGGCTGGCGTTCGGACCGACGAACGTCAAGGTCCACAGAGTCAGCGTTCTGGCCGAGCTGGACGAGTACGGGCAAGCGGCGCAAGTCGCGCGAGGAATGACGATCCCGAAGGACTGGCCGGCGTCACGGCGGAGTCACCACTATGCCGAAGTGGCTCGGGCGCAGATGTGGACGGGGGATCTGGACGAGTCGTTCAGGAATCTGGTGCGGGCTCGCAAGACCGCGCCGCAGCAAGCGAGGTATCACCAGACGGTCAGGGAGACGTACGCGGGATTGGAGGCGGCGAAGCGCCTGCTTCCCGACAGCTTCCTGTCGTACGGCTCCTGGCTGGGCACATAGCCCTGGGCGAACCGTTGGCCCCACCTATCAACAATCATTGATAGTTGGGGCCTTGGTGCAGGTCGACCATGTCGGTACCAACCTCGATGACATGGAGCCGACCATGGTCACTCGCCACACTGTCGGGGGTCTCACCCGCCGCCGCGTCATCGCTGACGCCGCTGCGGGTGTCTCGACGCCTCCACCTCAGTACCCCGCCACCCCACCGCAGGCGACGGCCGACGTGCGGCTACCGCCCTCGTGCGCGAGGGGGCCGGAAACCTCGTGAACACCACGACCGAGGCCTCCAAAGAGGCGGTCGCCTCCTGGCTCGCCAACAGCCTCAACCGGCCCCACGACGCACGTCGGCAGTGGCAAGACGGCCGCATCGCCGTACTGGCGCTCGGTCGGCACTTCTCGGCGGTCCGCCTCACCGACGGGCTGGTGTACGCCGTCACCACGAGCACGGCCCCGGCCACCGTGACCCGCGTCCTGCGCGAGCGCCTGCGCGGGCCCGTCATCCACGATCCGCGCGGGCGCCGGTTCTACGCGCTGGTGCCGCCCTTCCCGCCCGGCCCGTACGCGACGCACCTCGGCCTCGGCAACTACGTCGGCGTACCCCGCGTCGGAGACGACGAGCCGGACGGATGCCAACTGAGCTACTGGGCCGTCCCCATGACCGCACCGGGCGCCCTGTGCGAGCCCATCCGCCTCTCCGGGATGCTCACGGCGGGCGCGGGCGAACTCGCCAGCCGGACCGGGGTGAGCGGGGCACGGGCGCCGAGCGGCTACGTGACGCCCGAGTGCCGGGTCGCCCGACAGCTCTCCTGGGCGGGAGGCCACCGGCAGCGCCCTGGCCCGCTGGAACTGCGCGAGCGCCCCGCAGAGCGCGCGCGAAGTGCTGCGCCGCTCGTGCCGCCGCCATCCCAAGAGTTGACGGGCCCGCATTCCGCTGTCCCGCAGGGGCGAGGCATGGCCCTGCGACGGGACGTGGCAAGGCCCCCGAGCCGAACACGGCTCAGGGGCCCGAAACAGGCTCTCACCTGCTGCTTATTACTGGTGGGCGTGGACGGTTTCGAACCGCCGACATCTGCTTTGTAAGAGCAGCGCTCTACCCCTGAGCTACACACCCGTGAATGAAGGAACAGCCTACATGGCCCGCGGGGGTGGAGCCGCACATCGGATCGTGGGGTGGGGGTAGCCCCACCCCGGATTCGGTGGCGGGCGTCAGCGCGGTCGGGGGTGGGGGCTCCGTACGGTGGCGGGACGGGCATCGGACCAACCGGGGGAACAATCACCATGGCACTTCACTGGCGTACCGCGCTGATCGCCGCAGGCGGTGCCGGGCTGCTCGCGGTCGCGCTCACCGGGTGCGGGAACGCGGACGCGGCGGACGCGCCCGTCGAGCACAAGAACTTCCCCCTCGCCGGGAAGACGCTGACCATCGAGGCCGATGACTCGACCCTCGTCGTGACGCCGGCCGATGTGAAGGACGTCGAGGTGTCCCGCCAGGTCGACGGATGGGTCGTGCTCGGCAGCGGGCCCCACGCCAGCTGGGCGCTGACGGACGGCAAGCTGAGCCTCAAGGTGAAGTGCGACGGCGTGATCAACGGCTGCAGCGCCCGGCACGAGGTGAAGGTTCCGCGCGGGGTGGCGCTGACCGTCACCGACGACGACGGCCGGGTCGAGGCCGGCGGCTTCGACACCCCGCTGAAGATCACCTCCGACAACGGCCGGGTGACCGTCGAGGATTCCTCCGGCCCGCTGGACCTGACCTCGGGCGACGGGCAGATCGAGGGCCGGGGGATCCGGGCGAAGACCGTGCGGGCGAGCTCCGACAACGGCCGGGTGGGGCTCGCGTTCACGGTCGTACCGGACAGCGTGGACGCCCGGAGCAACGACGGCAGGGTCGACATATCGGTACCGAAGGACACCTACAAGGTCGGCGCCCGGTCGGACAACGGCAGGGTCAGTGTCGGCGTGGACCGCTCCGATTCCAGTACGCACGTGCTGACCGCGCGGAGCGACAACGGCCGGGTCACCGTGCGCGACAGCGGCAACTGACATCTCGGCCGGGCAGCCGTGAACTGACCGGGCCGTGTGTTCGTCCTTACCTGGTGGGAGAATGGACCGGGCAGGGCGACACAGCACGGGAGAGGGATGTGACGGCGACACACGCGCGGCCGTACAGCAGAGCGGGTGCCACCGTCCGGGACGTGCTGGCGCTGATGGCGTTTCCCGTGGTGCTCGGTGTCGCGGTGCTGCCGGGCGCGTTCGCCGGGGGCGGTACGCGCCGCTGGTTCGGCGGGCGTGGCGAGAGCGTGCGCGCCGACGCCCAGGCCGCCAAGGACGCGGCGGCGGCCGCGTTCTACGAACTCGACACCGCCCAGCGCGATCTGCGGATCTCGATCGAGACGATCACCGCCGTGGACAGCTCGCCCGGGGCCCGCCGGGCGCTCGACGACTTCGACGCGCTCGGGCTCCGCATCGACGAGGTCAGCAACCAGTACATCACCGCCGTCGACGCCCATGACCTGGACCGCGACGACCTCGACGCCTCCGTCGCCGCCCGCGCCCGCTCGGAGCTGACGGCCGCCAAGGACGAACTCGTACGGGTGAAGGCGGAGCTCGACCGCTTCGAGCAGAACCTCCGGCCGCTGCTCTCGACCGCCGAGACGCAGCTCGCCCGGCTCGCCCCCGCCGTCGAGCGGGCCCGGCACGCGCTGCTCGGCGCCAGCACCGCGCTGGACGCGGTACGCGCCTCGGGGCTGCGCGCCGACGAGCTCGCGGCCCGGCTCGCCCAGCTCGGTCCCGAGCTCACCAAGCTCAACCAGGGCGCGGGCCGGCACGGTGTGCCCGAGACCCTCCAGCGCGCCGACCTGGTGCTGCGCGACGCGGAGGCGGTGCGGGCCGAGGCCGAGCAACTGCCCGCCCGCGCCACCGAGATCGACCGCAGGCTCGTCTCGCTGCGGACCCGCGCGCAGGCGCTGACCACCCGGGCCGGCACCGTCGACCCGGTGCTCAGCGAGCTGCGCCGCAGGTTCTCGGCCGCGTGCTGGCAGGACCTCCAGCACGTTCCGGATCAGGCCGTCGTCTCCGTGCGGCAGGCCGAGGAGAAGCTCAAGGAGGCGGGCCGGGCGCGCGAGGAGCAGCGCTGGGCGGATGCGACCGCGCGCCTCACCACGGTGCGGGAGCTGCTCAACGCCACGGACGAGGCGGTCTCGGCCGCCGGTGACCGGCTGCGCCGGCTCAATGACGTGGCGAAGGACCCGCAGCAGGAGATCCAGCGGACCCGGTTCGCGATCCGGGACGCCCAGCGCCTCGCGATGTCCGGCCGCAACACCCCCGATCCGCGCCATGCCGGGCCGCTGGACGATTCGGTGGCCCGCCTGGAGCGGGCGATCGCCACGCTCGAAGGCAGGCACCCGGACTACTGGCACTTCCTGACGGAGACCGAGGCGGTGCGGCAGGCCGTGGCGCGGGTGGTGACCCAGATCCGCGAGGAACGCGGCCACGGCGCCTGAGCGCCCGGGTCCGAACCCGCCGGTGACCGGTGGCGTCCGGCAGCCGGGCGCTGGGCCGCCCCGCCGGGAACGCGCCGCCCGGACCCGTCCTGAACTGGCCCGACTCCGGCTGATTTGTTACGTGTCCGACCCGGGCGGATCCTGGGAGTACGTACGCCATGCGTGCCTAGGGATGAGGAGGGCCTCACCATGGCCACCACCCAGACGTTCTCCCAGCGCCTCCACCACAGCCGGGTCTCACTCAACGAGCACCTGCCGGTCGACCACCGCCTCAGCCGCGTCTACCGCTTCGGCGCCGGGATCATGGGGCTCTTTCTGCTCGTCTTCGGCATCCTCGGCCTGATCCACCAGATCGGCTTCTTCGACACCGGCGGTGACACGGTCGCCGGGCTCAACACCAACGGCGCGCTGAGCGTGCTGTCCATCGTCGTCGGTCTGGTGCTCCTGTACGGAATGGCCAAGGGCGGCAACTTCGCCTCGACCCTCAACATCACGCTCGGCATCCTGTTCCTGATCAGCGGGTTCGTGAACCTCGCGCTGATCGGCACCCCGCGCAACTTCCTGGCCTTCGGGATGCAGAACGTGCTGTTCAGCTTCGTGGTCGGGCTGCTTCTGATGGTGTTCGGGATGTACGGGCGGGTCACCGGCTTCCTGCCGCACGACAACCCGTACTGGAAGGCCCGCCACCAGCCCCCCGACGAGCTCTAGCCGGGAGCCGGGCCCGCGGGGGCACCCCCTACCCTGGGGCCATGCCTCGCTATGAATACCGCTGCCGCTCCTGCGGCGACACGTTCGAGCTCAGCCGCCCGATGGCCGAGTCCGCCGCGCCCGCGACCTGCCCGGTCGGCCACGACGACACGGTGAAGCTGCTCTCCACCGTGGCCGTGGGCGGCTCCGCCAAGCCCTCCCCCACCCCGCCCGCCGCAAGCGGCGGCTGCTGCGGAGGCGGCCACTGCGGCTAGGAGGCAACCCCCAAGGGACGCGGAGAACTGCGCGACCAGCCACAGACGCCCCGCACCCTCCCGACCACGGGCACACATCAAGGGGCGCGGGGAACTGCGCGCTCAGCCACACACAGCCCGCAGAAAACCGACCACCCATCCAGCGAAGCCGGCCCGCAAATACCCGCACCCCAGCGGAGCTGGCCCGCAGCAACCCACCCGCACCCCCAGCGGAGCGCTACCGCTTGCGGGACAGCGTCAGGCCGTCCGCGACGGTCAGCATGACGCTGTCCATCCGCTCGTCCTTCGCCACGTGGTCGTTGAACTCCCGAATCGCGGCGGGCGAGCCGGTCTCCTCCAGGTCGAGAACCTTCCCGTGGAAGAGCACATTGTCCGTGGCGATCAGCCCGCCGGCCCGCATCCGGGGCACCAACTCCTCCCAGTACGCGATGTAGTTGGCCTTGTCCGCGTCCAGGTAGGCGAAGTCGATGTGCGGCTCCCGGGGCATCGCCCGCAGGGTGTCGAGCGCGGGCGCGATCCGCAGCTCGATGCGCTCGGCGACCCCGGCCTTCGCCCAGGCCTCCTGGCCGTACGCCGTCCACTCCTGGGACGCGTCGCAGGCGATCAGCGTGCCGTCGGCCGGCAGCGCCTGCGCCATCGCCAGGGCGGAGAAGCCGGTGAATGTTCCCACCTCGACGATGTGCCGGGCCCCCACGAGCCGGACGAGGAACGCCAGCAGCGGCGCCTGCTCCTCGGCCGACTGCATGTCGGCCTGGTCCGGCAGCTGGGTGTACGTCGTCTCCACGAGGTCCTGCTGCACCGCGTCCAGCGGAGGGTTGTGGGCCAGCATGTAGGCGTACAACTCATCAGTGATCTTGGTGGTGTTTCCTTTGCTCATGCGGCGACCGTAACCCCGGCCCCGGCGGCCCGGAGGGGTTTTGATCAGGCTCTCAGCGCACGGAGCGGGCCAGGAAGCGGCGCAGGATCTCCTCGCCGGCCAGCACTCCGCGCGCCGCGAGGGCTTCGGTGCCGGGGGCCCGCCAGCCGGCCTCGGCGAGCTCGCCGTGGCCCGGCCGCCAGCCCTGGTCGGCGGCGAGCAGGAGGTCGGCGTCCAGCAGCGAGTCGCCTGCGGCGAGGGTGAGGCGGGCGCCGGTGCGACGGGCGACCTCGCGGACCGCGGCGCTCTTGGTGAGCGGCTTCGGCACCGCGTAGATCTTGCGGCCCTGGAGCGAGACCGTCCAGCCGCGCGGCTCCGCCCACGCGGTGAGCTCCTTGACCCAGTCGGCCGGCAGCAGCTCCCGCTCCACGACGAGGTACGCGAAGAGGTCCTCGGCGACGCGTTCCTTGCGCAGCCAGGCGGGGTCGGCGACAGCCTGAAGATGGGCGCGGACCTCGTCTAGCGGGACGCACTCGGCGGCGATGCGGCCCGCCACCCGGCGCGCCCAGTCCGGATCGGACACGCCGTCCACGAGGAGGTGGCCGCCATTGGCGCAGATGGCGAACTCCGAAGGCGGGCCCGGGAGTTGGACGCGCTGGTACTGCTTGCGGGTCCGGGTGGTGGTGGGCACGAAGACGGCGGCCGCCTTCAGCTCGGCGAGCAGCTGGGCGGCGCGTTCGGTGACGTACGAGAGGGGCTTGTGCTCGTGCACCTCGACGCAGAGCAGCCGGGGCGCCAGGGCGTCGGGCATGGTGAGGCCGAGGGCCGCGGCCGAGTAGATCAGGGTGCGGTCGAGGTCGCTCGCGACGAGCGTGCGGGGGGTGCTCACCGGGCCGCCACCGCCCTGCCGTCGGCGCCGGTCGCACCGCGGGTGAACCGGGGGTGGATCAGTCCGACGCAGCTGTACGGCAGCCCGGCCACCTCCTCGACCGGTACGCCGCGCTGTTCGGCGAGCAGCCTGACGTGGTCGAGGTCGGCCCCGGCGCCCCGCCCGGCGAGGATCTTCCAGGGCACCCGGCGGAGCAGCACCCGGGTGGTCTCGCCGACGCCGGGCTTGACCAGGTTCACATCGTGGATGCCGTACTCCTCGCTGATCCGCTCGACGGCGGCCCAGCCCTCCCAGCTCGGGGTGCGGTCGGTGTCGCGCAGGGCCTTGGCCTCGTGGTCCACCTCGTCGGCGACCTCGCCGAAGCGGGCGGCGACGGCGTCGAGGAAGTCGGCCGAGACGTCCGCGCCGGCCAGTTCTCGGTAGAACTTGGCACCGTGGAAGTCGCCGGGGCCGATCAGGTCCTGGCGCAGCACGGTGCGCGAAATGAGCCCGGAGACAGTGGAGTTGAGGCAGGCCGACGGGATCAGGAAGTCCTCGCGGGTGCCGTACGTGCGCACACAGGAGCCGGGGTCGGCGAGCACGGCGATCTCCGGATCGAAGCCCTCGAACTCCGGGAACTCCCTTATCGCCTCGGCGAGTTCGCGGGTGATGGCGCCCTTGCCCGTCCAGCCGTCCACGAACACGACGTCGGCGGGGTCGTGGTGGGCGGCGAGCCAGCGCAGCGCGTTGGGGTCGATGCCCCGGCCGCGCACGATGGAGACGGCGTAGTGCGGCAGGTCGAGGCCGTGCCGGTGCTCGGCCCAGCGGCGCATCAGCACGCCGACGGGGGTGCCCGCGCGGGCGAGCGAGACGAGGACGGGGCGGGGCGACCGCTCGGCGATCACCGTCTCGGTGACCACGCCGACCGCCCGAGCGATCCGCCCGGCCGAGGTGTCGAGCGCGGCGCGGAACAGCTCCTGGTACTGGGCGCTCGGCTGGTATTCGACGGGCAGCGACTCCGCGTAGTGGGCGCCGCCGCTCTGGACGGCCTCCTCGCGCTCCTCCGTCGGGGCTTCGAGCGCCACCCCGGAGAGGTCCTTCAGGAGCCACCCCACCTCGTCGGGCGCGTAGGAGGAGAAGGCGGGACCGCGCAGCGGCTCGGGCATGGGGGCACCTTCGGGTACGTACGAGGGCAGGACGGCGAGCACGACGTGCGGAATGTGCGCGGCGAGTCGGCCCAACAGGCCGTCGGGGGCGTGCAGTTCGGGGGTGTCGGCGACGGAGTCCACCACGGCGACGACCGCGTCGAAGCCGTTTCCGGCGACGTTGTACGCATAGCGGTCGCCGGGCCCGTCGGCCGGGTCGTCGTGCGCGGGAAAGACGAGGCGGGTCCGGATGGCGTACCCGGGATCGTCCACCGCCAGGACGGGCGAGCGGGTGGTCGTGGAGTACCGCACCTCGGCGCCGCCGAGCTCTTCGAGAGCGAGGGCGAGCCGGAGCGGCGCGTACATCAGCTCCTCGAAGCCGAGGACGAGGACGCGGCGGGGGGCCTCGGAGGTGGGCTGCCGCTGGTCACCGGCGGACGGCTCGTCCTCGCCGACAGCCTCCAGCGCCGCCGCCAGGCGGGCAGCCATGCCGGGCAGGGCCGCCTCCAGCCGCGCCCGGTGGGCCGGGGTGAAACCGTGGCGGGCGCCGTCGGGGAGGCCCTCGGGCCAGCCGAGGTCGACCCTGCGGGCCCCCGGTGCGTAGCCCTCTCGCTGAGCACTGCTCTTACAAAGCAGATGTCCGGGATTGAGCGCGGGCGCCTGCTCGTGCTGCGCGACCAGCGCCCGCCCCTTCTCCAGTACGCCCTCCGGCAGCCGCACCGTGCCGGACGCCGCGGCCACCAGGTCGACCCGGGCGCCGGTCTCCGCCGCGAACGCGGTGAGGCGGTCGCGGTCCCCGGGGGAGCGCATGTCGACCAGCGCGACGATCACGTAGTGGTCGCGCGGATGGCGGGCGTGGAGGTCGCGGATGGTGTTGAGGACCGTGTTGCCGGTCGAGAACTCGTCGTCCACCAGGACCAACGGGCCCTTCCCCGCGAGCAGTCGGGGATCCTCGGGCAGCAGCAGGTGCGAGGTGGCGTGGGAGTGGGACTCCTCGAAGCCGCCCGCCGCGGCCACCCCCGCGACCGGCCGCCGGGTGGAGTGGAGGCAGGGTGCGAGGGCGAGGCCGTCGGCGACCGAGTGGCCGAGGCCGGTCGCGGTCTCCGCGTACCCGAGCACCACCGCCCGCCCCGCCGCCTCGTCGCCGAGCAACTCCCGTACCCGGACGCCCAGTTCGTACCCGGCGTGCCACACCGTCGAGGGCCGCTGCGGCACGTGCTTGCCCAGCACGTTGGAGACCAGCAGGTGCGCGCGCTTCGGGTTGCGGCGCAGGGCGAGCCCGAGCAGCCCGCTCAGCCGCTCGTCACCGACGAGCTCGACTCCCAGCCGCTCGGCCACCCACGTTCCCGACCACTCAACCACGTCGCTGTGTCTCTCTGTTCGTTCGTCAGCCGGCCAGGCCGGCCGCCAGCAGGTCCACGAAGCCGACGTCCCGCGCGGCGACGCCGAAGACCTCCGCCCGCAGCAGGGTGCGCTCGGCCCAGGCCCGGTGCGGCTTCACCTCGTTCATCTTGTTCGTGTACGCGGAGCGCAGCACTCCGCCGCCGTCCCGCTCGGGGCGCAGGATGTCCTGGGCATCACTGAACTCCTCGTGGCTGACCACCGACAGCGCGTGCACGGGCACCACGTGGCTGGGGTGGATGCAGGTCTTGCCGAGCAGTCCGTTGGCCCGGTCGAGCTCGATCTCGCGGAGCAGTCCGTCCAGGTCGTGCTCGATCAGTGTGGTGCGCAGTTCCTCGGCACTGCCCTCCAGGAAGGGGCTGCGGCGCAGCTGGGGCTTGAACATCCGCTCCTGGAGCCGGAAGTACTCCCATACGGGGCCGGTGACGGTGAAGCCGCTGCCGTCGGCCCGGCCCAGCACGTTCACCACGTCCCCGATGACACCGGCCACGATCTGGACGTCGTACGCCGTCATGTCCGACGAGCGGCGCAGCCCGTAGCCGGAGCAGAAGTCGGTGACGCCGAGCCGCAGGGCGAGGATCCGCTCGCGGTACTTCTCCACCGTGCGCGAGATTCCGGCCAGCGTCTCGGCCCGGGTCTCCAGATGGAGCAGCTGGGGCGATTCCAGGACGGGCATCGCGAAGAGCCGGCGGCCGCTCGCGGACTCGGCCGCGGTGAGCGCCTCCAGGAAGGGCAGCCCGCGCTCCTCGGTGAACTTCGGCAGGACGAAGCCGGAGAGCAGCCGCGCCGAGGCACCGAGGCGCTGCACCAGGTCGGGTATCTGGATCGGCTCGCGGACCCGTACGAAGAGCAGCGGGACCTCCTCGCCGCGGGCGTCGAGATCGGCCAGCTGGTGGACCAGATTGGCCTCGGCGGCCACCACCTCGGCGTCGTCTATCGAGTCCTCCAGGCACAGCACCATGGACACGACACCGCGGCGGGCCTGCTTCAGTACGTCGTCGGCCAGCGTCGGCCGGGTGGCCGGGCTGTACAGGGTGGCTCCGAGGGCCGCCGACAGCACGCGGGCGGGAGAGCCCGCGGTGAATTCGCAGGGCTCCCGATGGAAGAGCTGCTTCCGCGCAGCCGGCGGGACGTGCCCGAAATGCCGCATACATATCCCCCGTACCGCCAGGACGGCCCAGACTTTGGATGGCCGGTAATAGTACGTAGGAGCACGTGCCAAGAGTTCCCCAAATCCATGAAATCCAGGTAACTCGTCTGCATCACCGCGCCGCCGTGCACCCGGCGGGTACATCGCGGGACGTATCCGACCAGGCCCCCGCGTTGTCCGCGGGCGCCGCGGGGAGGCAGGATGGCGGGCATGACGCACGCGATGCTGAAGGGATCGAACGTCCCGCTGGAGGCCCTGGCCGTGCGGGCCGTGCTCCGCTGGTCGCCCGGCTCCGACGTCCCGGACGTGGACGCCTCGGCGCTGCTGCTCGGCGGCGACGGCAGAGTGCGTTCGGACGAGGACTTCGTCTTCTACAACCAGCCGCGCCACCCCTCGGGCCTGGTGCGCCGGCTGCCCAAGAAGCGCATCGCCGAGGGTCTCACCGACACCATCGAGGCCGATCTGGCCGCGCTCGACCGGTCCGTGGACCGGGTGCTGATCACCGCGTCGTCGGACGGCGCGACCTTCCGTGCCGTACGCGATCTGCGGATCCTGCTGTTCGACGCGGCGGCGTCGGGGGCCGAGCCGGTCGCCCTGTTCGATGTGCGGCCGGAGACCGGCGAGGAGACCGCGATCATCTGCGGCGAGCTGTACCGCCGCGGCGAGGGCTGGAAGTTCCGCGCGGTGGGCCAGGGGTATCCGACCGGCCTGGTGGGTCTGGCCACCGACTACGGCATCTCGGTGGACGAGGACGGCGAGAGCACGGACAGCGCGGGGAATGCGCCCGGTGCGCCGTCCGTGCCCCGGCCGCATCCGCAGCCGGCGGCCCAGCACGCGTACGGGTACCCGCATCCGGCACCGCCGGCCCAGCCGCCCGTGCCGCAGCCTTCATACGGCTATCCGCAGCCCGCGTACGGCTACCCCCAGCCCGCGGCGGCGGGCGGGCCCGACACCGCGTTCGTCCTGCCGCCCATGGGGCCGCAGTTCATCCGGCAGTAGGGCAGGGGGCCGCCTCAGGCCTTGGTCTTGTAGCCGCGGCCCCATTGCAGGCCCCAGCCGTACAGGCGGTCCAGCTCGGCCTGGAAGCCGTACACGAACTTCACCTCGCGCCGCACCACCATGTCGCCCTTGACGTTCTCGATGGTGACGACCGCGCAGGAGCGGGCCTCGGGCGCGCGCTCGTCGAGCTCGATCTCGATGCGCGGGCCGTTGCTCGGGTAGAGCGTCACCTTGGCGTGGGTGCGGTCGAAGGCCGGGGTCTGGTCGTAGATGTAGACGAAGACCAGCAGCCGTTTGATCTCGTCGCGGTGGTCCAGATTGACGAAGATCGTCTCGCCGGACCCCGAGCCGAACCGGTCGTCGCCGCTGCACTCCACGTACGGCGGCTTGTTGGTGGCGCCGACGAAGTTGCCCAGGGGCTGGACCACGCCCTTGGTGCCGTCCTGGAGCTCGTAGAGGCAGCCCAGGTCGAGGTCGACGTTGACCATGGACTGGGTGTGCCCCTGCACCATCTCCGGTTTGAAGTATTTGAACGGGTGGCGCAGCAGCCGCCCGCCCTCATCGGGTTTGCCTCCGAAGTCCGAGGTCCGCATCCGCCAGGACAGGTTGACCCGCAGGCTGCCGGTGTTGGCACCCTGCTTGCCGAGCGAGACCGTGCTGTGCCGCCGGGTCATCTCGATCGTGTTGGTCGCCGCGCTGCCCGAGTCGAACTGTGAGCTCCTGCTCCGCAGGCCGTCCCAGAACGCCATCTCCCCCACCCCATAGGTCCGTGAACTTTCCCCGCCCAGAAGAACGCGGGGCGGCCGGCGAGACCGAGGCCTCCTGACCGCCCCGCACAAGAGCGTTCCGCAATCCGCGGCGGATCACACGCCCGCGGGCGTGCGCTCCTGGAGCACCGGGGTCACACCCCGGAGCCCACTTCCGCCTGTTCGCTCACATCGCCGTCGCCCGTCGCCTCGATCCGCCGGTTGCGGCGGACGGAGGACCAGAAGGACCAGGCGATCAGGATGACGCCGACGAGACCGGTGATGACCTCGTTGATCTCGTACTGGATGGTGACGAGCAGGATGACGGCGAGCGCACCGATCGCGTAGTGCGCGCCGTGCTCCAGGTAGACGTAGTCGTCGAGGGTGCCCTGGCGGACCAGGTAGACGGTGAGCGACCGCACGTACATCGCGCCGATGCCGAGGCCGAGCGCCATCAGGACGATGTCGTTGGTGATGGCGAAGGCGCCGATGACCCCGTCGAAGGAGAAGGACGCGTCCAGGACCTCCAGGTAGAGGAACATGAAGAACGCGGCCTTGCCCGCCATGGCGACAGCAGAAACCTTGCTGCCGCTGCGCTTGGCCTCTTCCTCCGCCTCGTGCTCGCGCTCCTCGTCCTCTTCGAGCCGGTTCTCGAAGTAGCCAGAGAGCCCGCCGACGACCAGGTACGTGATGAGGCCCGCGATGCCGGAGATCAGTACGGTCTGCGCCTTGTCGGCGTGCGCGCCGCCGTGCTGGTGGGCCTGGGTCGCGAACGTCATGGAGGAGACGAGCAGGACGATCAGGGCGATGCAGACCGACAGCATGTCGATCTTGCCGAGCTTGGCCAGCGGACGTTCCAGCCGGCCGAGCCACTTGATGTCGCGGTCCTCGAAGATGAAGTCGAGGAAGATCATCAGCAGGAACATGCCACCGAAGGCGGCGATCGACGGGTGCGCGTCGGTCACCAGCTGCTGGTAGCGGTCGGCATCGTTCAGCGCCAGATCGACCGCGTCGACCGGGCCGATCTTGGCGCTGATCGCGACGATGACGACGGGGAAGAGCAGCCGCATGCCGAACACGGCGATGAGCACGCCGACCGTGAGGAAGATCTTCTGCCAGAAGGCGTTCATCTTCTTCAGGATCCCGGCGTTGACCACCGCGTTGTCGAAGGACAGCGAGATCTCCAGGACGCCCAGGATCGCGACGACGCCGAACGCGGTCCAGCCGCCGTAGAGCACCGCCAGGGCCAGGCCGATCGCGGTGATCGCGAACGACCAGCCGAAGGTTTTCAGTAGCACTGACTTCCCCATCGTGTAGAGCGGGCCGACCCCACGTAGAGCGGGTGTCCCCCCGCACCGCGCACGGCTTGCGCTGCTTTGTCCCCAGGGAGGCCCCCCGGGCTCCCGGCAGGGACCACCCCGGGTACGACGCGACTTGAACGGATCCGGGCGATCTCTTTAGGAGACGTTGACCCCGAAGTCTAGAGCGATGCCGCGCAGCCCCGACGCGTACCCCTGGCCAACCGCTCGGAACTTCCATTCGCCGCCGTAGCGGTACAGCTCGCCGAAGATCATCGCGGTCTCGGTCGAGGCGTCCTCGCTCAGGTCGTAGCGGGCGAGCTCCTGGCCGTCGGACTGGTTCACCACGCGGATGTAGGCGTTGGCGACCTGGCCGAACGTCTGGCCCCGGCTGTCCGCCTCGTGGATCGAGACCGGGAAGACGATCTTGTCGCAGGCGGCCGGCACCTTCGCCAGGTCGACGATGATCGACTCGTCGTCGCCCTCGCCCTCACCGGTCAGGTTGTCACCGGTGTGCTCGACCGAGCCCTCCGGGCTCGTGAGGTTGTTGTAGAAGACGAAGTACTCGTCGCCGAGCACCCGCCCGTTCGCGCACAGCAGGGCGCTGGCGTCGAGGTCGAAGTCGGCTCCGGTGGTGGAGCGCGCGTCCCAGCCGAGGCCGACGAGCACCTGGGTCAGGTTCGGTGCGGCCTTGGAGAGGGAGACATTGCCTCCCTTGGCGAGCGTGACGCCCATGATCGTGTGTCCTCCCCGAGATGTGGAACAGGTGGTGAGCACGTCCGGCGCCGCACCGGAAGGGGTGCGGCGCCGGACGAGGGAGAGCGGTCGGCTCAGACGTTGACGCCGAAGTCCTGCGCGATGCCGCGCAGGCCCGAGGCGTACCCCTGGCCGATGGCGCGGAACTTCCACTCCGTGCCGTTGCGGTACAGCTCGCCGAAGACCATCGCGGTCTCCGTCGAGGCGTCCTCGCTCAGGTCGTACCGGGCCAGCTCGCTGTTGTCGGTCTGGTTCACCACGCGGATGTAGGCGTTGCGCACCTGGCCGAAGGACTGCTGGCGGGTCTCGGCCTCGTAGATCGAGACCGGGAAGACGATCTTGGCGACGTCGGCCGGCACTCCGGCCAGGTTCACCTTGATGACCTCGTCGTCGCCCTCGCCCTCACCGGTGAGGTTGTCACCCTGGTGCTCGACGGAGCCGTCGGGGCTCTTGAGGTTGTTGAAGAAGACGAAGTTCGAATCGTTGGCGACCTTGCCCTGATCGTTGGTCAGCAGGGCGCTGGCGTCCAGATCGAAGTCACCCCCGGTGGTGGTGCGCGCGTCCCAGCCCAGACCGACGATGACCGCGGTCAGGTTGGGGGCGGCCTTGGTCAGCGAGACGTTTCCGCCCTTGCTGAGGCTGACTCCCACGAGTCCTCCCAATGGTGTGAGGGGCCGGCTTGGTCAGCGTCCCCGTCGTGCGTTGGCATCGGATCAACGAATGGATCCTAGTGACCGGTTCCCGGGTCAAACAGACGATTCGGCCGAACAATCGCAGGGTGTCGGCCGCATCCCGCACTCAGATGGTGTCGAGTGCCTTGAGGTACTCGTTCAGGTCGCGGGCGTCCGGCAGGGCGTTCACGACGGTCCAGCGGACCACGCCCTCCTTGTCGATGATGAAGGTGCCGCGCACCGCGCATCCCTTGTCCTCGTCGAAGACGCCGTACGCGCGCGAGACCTCGCCGTGCGGCCAGAAGTCGGAGACCAGCGGGTACTCCAGGCCCTCCTGCTCGGCGAAGACGCGCAGGGTGTGGATGGAGTCGTTGGAGACGGCGAGCAGCTGGGTGTCGTCGTTGACGAACTTCGGCAGGTTGTCGCGCAGTTCGCACAGCTCGCCCGTGCAGACCCCGGTGAAGGCGAACGGGTAGAAGAGCAGCACCACGTTCTTCTCGCCGCGGAAGTCGCTGAGCTTCACGGTCCTGCCGTGGTTGTCCTTGAGCTCGAACTCCGGGGCCTTGGTGCCGACCTCGATAGCCATGGAAACGCCTTCCCTTCAATGGGCCATTCTGCTGACACCGCTCACCCTACGCACAGGGCCCCCTCGGGCAGTTGCCTGAGGGGGCCCTGGGGGCGTGAGGAGGATCAGCGCTTGCCGGACTTCAGGCGGGTGCCCGACCAGTCCTTGCCGACGCTGACGCTCTTGGCCGGGGAGAGGCCGGCGGTCTGCGCGGCGTCGTTGATGTCGCTCGGCTCGACGTAGCCGTCCCGGCCGGTCTTCGGGGTCAGCAGCCAGATCGTGCCGCCGTCCTCAAGGAGACCGATGGCGTCCACCAGGGCGTCCGTAAGGTCGCCGTCCTCGTCGCGGAACCAGAGCGTGACGACGTCGGCAACGTCGTCATAGTCCTCGTCGACGAGATCCTGGCCAATAATGGACTCGATGCCCTCGCGGAGATCCTGGTCGACGTCGTCGTCGTAACCGATCTCCTGGACCACCTGTCCGGGCTCGAACCCCAGCCTTCCGGCCGGGTTGGTCCGCTCCTCCGCGTGGTCCGCGGTCGCGCTCACGGCTTGCCTCCTGATCTTGATTCGGTAACTTCTGCAGCCGCGCGCATACGCGTGGCATTGGGCGTAGTCCACACGGGCGGGACGAATCTCGCAAGTACCCGGCCCCCGAACCCGTCCTTTGGGGGTCAGTGTGGCCGTGTTCAGGGACATCCGCATCCCCGCCGGTGATTCATCCCACACCATTGGGGACGGTTTGCGGCTTTCTGTTCCTTCGGGTACTCCAATCGGGCCCGAACACCCTTCGGGAACGGATGGCCGGGTTGAGCGTAAGGTTGCGATTTGGCCCGACCCGTCCAGGCCCTGAGCCTACTTCCTGCTCGGGTGACGGTTACCTCTCGGTAGAGATGACGTTTGCTTCCCAGCGGTACACGATGGGATGCGGCGCAGAATTGGCTTCTCCGCATCCCCCGACAGTGAAGGAACAGCGTGGCTTCCGGATCCGATCGCAACCCGATCATCATTGGCGGCCTGCCGAGCCAGGTCCCGGACTTCGATCCAGAAGAGACCCAGGAGTGGCTGGACTCTCTGGACGCCGCCGTCGACGAGCGCGGCCGGGAACGGGCCCGTTATCTGATGCTCCGGCTGATCGAGCGGGCGCGTGAGAAGCGCGTGGCCGTGCCCGAGATGCGCAGCTCGGACTACGTCAACACGATCGCCACCAAGGACGAGCCGTTCTTCCCCGGCAACGAGGAGATCGAGCGCAAGGTCCTCAACGCGACCCGCTGGAACGCGGCCGTGATGGTGTCCAGGGCCCAGCGTCCGGGCATCGGCGTCGGCGGCCACATCGCCACCTTCGCCTCCTCCGCCTCGCTGTACGACGTGGGCTTCAACCACTTCTTCCGGGGCAAGGACGAGGGCGACGGCGGCGACCAGATCTTCTTCCAGGGCCACGCGTCCCCCGGCATCTACGCCCGCGCCTTCCTCCTCGACCGGCTCAGCGAGCAGCAGCTCGACGCCTTCCGGCAGGAGAAGTCGAAGGCGCCGTACGGCCTTTCGTCGTATCCGCACCCGCGGCTGATGCCGGACTTCTGGGAGTTCCCGACCGTCTCGATGGGCCTCGGCCCGCTCGGCGCGATCTACCAGGCGCGGATGAACCGCTACATGCAGGCGCGCGGCATCGCCGACACCTCCAAGTCACACGTCTGGGCCTTCCTCGGCGACGGCGAGATGGACGAGCCCGAGTCGCTCGGCCAGCTCTCCATCGCGGCCCGCGAGAACCTGGACAACCTGACCTTCGTCGTCAACTGCAACCTCCAGCGCCTCGACGGCCCGGTGCGCGGCAACGGCAAGATCATCCAGGAGCTGGAGTCGCAGTTCCGCGGCGCCGGATGGAACGTCATCAAGCTGATCTGGGACCGCAGTTGGGACCCGCTGCTCGCCCAGGACCGGGACGGCATCCTGGTCAACAAGATGAACACCACGCCGGACGGCCAGTTCCAGACGTACGCCACCGAGACCGGCGCGTACATCCGCGAGCACTTCTTCGGCGACGACCACCGGCTGCGCGCCATGGTCGAGAACATGACGGACCAGCAGATCCTGCACCTGGGGCGCGGCGGCCACGACCACAAGAAGGTGTACGCGGCCTTCGCGGCGGCCAAGGCGCACAAGGGCCAGCCGACCGTGGTGCTCGCGCAGACGGTCAAGGGCTGGACGCTCGGCCCGAACTTCGAGGGCCGCAACGCGACCCACCAGATGAAGAAGCTGACGGTCGACGACCTCAAGGGCTTCCGGGACCGGCTGCACATCCCGATCACGGACCGGGAGCTGGAGTCCGGCGCGCCGCCGTACTACCACCCGGGCCGGGGCTCCGAGGAGATCCAGTACATGCACGACCGCAGGACCGGGCTCGGCGGCTACGTGCCGACCCGCGTCGTGCGGTCGAAGCCGCTGAACCTCCCCGAGGACAAGACGTACGCGGCCGCCAAGAAGGGTTCGGGCCAGCAGTCGATCGCCACGACGATGGCGTTCGTGCGCATCCTGAAGGACCTGATGCGGGACAAGGAGATCGGCCGGCGGTTCGTGCTGATCGCGCCCGACGAGTACCGCACCTTCGGCATGGACGCGTTCTTCCCGAGCGCCAAGATCTACAACCCGCTGGGCCAGCAGTACGAGGCGGTCGACCGCGAACTGCTGCTCGCCTACAAGGAGTCGCCGACCGGGCAGATGCTGCACGACGGCATCTCCGAGGCGGGCTGCACGGCTTCGCTGATCGCCGCGGGCTCGGCGTACGCGACGCACGGCGAGCCGCTGATCCCGGTGTACGTCTTCTACTCGATGTTCGGATTCCAGCGCACCGGCGACCAGTTCTGGCAGATGGCCGACCAGTTGGCGCGCGGATTCGTGCTGGGCGCGACCGCCGGACGTACGACGCTGACCGGTGAGGGTCTGCAACACGCGGACGGCCACTCGCAGTTGCTGGCCTCCACCAACCCGGGCTGTGTCGCCTACGACCCGGCGTTCGGCTACGAGATCGCGCACATCGTCAAGGACGGTCTGCGCCGGATGTACGGGCCCGACAGCGAGGACGTCTTCTACTACCTCACCGTCTACAACGAGCCGGTCCAGCACCCGGCCGAGCCGGCGGACGTCGATGTGGACGGCATCCTCAAGGGCATCCACCGCTACCGCGCGGGCACTTCGGGCGCCGTACCGGCCCAGATCATGGCGTCCGGCGTGGCCGTGCCGTGGGCCCTCGAGGCGCAGCGGATCCTCGCCGAGGAGTGGAACGTGCGCGCCGACGTGTGGTCGGCGACGTCGTGGAACGAGCTGCGCCGCGAGGCCGTCGAGGTGGAGGAGCACAACCTCCTGCACCCCGAGGAGGAGCAGCGCGTCCCCTATGTCACGCGGAAGCTCCAGGGCTCCCCTGGCCCGTTCGTGGCGGTCTCCGACTGGATGCGGGCGGTTCCCGACCAGATTTCACGCTGGGTGCCGGGCACCTACCAGTCGCTCGGCGCGGACGGCTTCGGCTTCGCGGACACGCGGGGGGCGGCCCGCCGCTTCTTCCACATCGACGCGCAGTCGATCGTGCTCGCGGTCCTCACGGAGCTGGCCCGCGAGGGCAAGGTCGACCGCTCGGCGCTGAAGCAGGCCGTGGACCGCTACCGGCTCCTCGACGTCACCGCGGCCGACCCGGGCGCGGCGGGCGGCGACGCGTAGCGCTCCGCGGGGGCGGGGTCACTGCGGCCCACGCGGGCCGCGCGTGTCGCTTCCGCGGGGCGTTCGGTTCGCCGGGGACCGTTCGTTCACTGCGGGCCGTGCGTGGCTGGTCGCGCAGTTCCCCGCGCGCCCCTTTGGGGGGCGTAGCGAAAAGCCCCGTCGGTCGCCTTCAGGGCGGCCGACGGGGCTTTCGCGTACGGGAGTTGGACCGGTCAGATGTGGCCCGCGCCCGCGCCCGCCGGTGTGTTGTCGCCGCGCTTGGTGAACATGGCCACCGCGGCGGCCAGGACCGCGACGATTCCGGCGACGGTGAACGCGGTGCTCATGCCCGACACGAACGTGTCGTGGGCGACGGCCGCGACCTTGGCGGCGACCTCGGGCCGGGTGCCCGGCGGGACCGGGCCCATGCCGACCTCCACCGCCTTGGACATGGCCGAGGACTGCTCGGGCGCCATCGGGGGCAGCTGCGCCTTCGCCCAGTTGTCCGGGAGCTTGGAGGTGACCTGCGAGGACATCACGGCGCCCAGCACCGCGGTGCCCAGCGAGCCGCCGACCTGCATGCCGGCCTGCTGGAGACCGCCCGCCACACCCGACAGCTCGATGGGCGCGTTGCCGACGATGACCTCGGTCGCGCCGACCATGACCGGGGCGAGGCCCAGGCCGAGCAGGGCGAACCAGATCGACATCGTCAGGGTGCCGGTGCCGATCGTCAGGCGGGACATGCCGAACATCGCGACGGCGGTGCAGACCATGCCGCCGACCAGCGGGACCCGCGGGCCCAGCTTGGTGATGAGGGCGCCCGCGAGCGGCGAGGCGACGATCATCATGCCGGTGAGGGGGAGGAGGTGCAGTCCGCTGTCCACCGCCGACATGCCGTGCACGTTCTGCAGGTAGAACGTCACGAAGAAGAGTCCGCCCATGAAGGCGAACGCCATCAGGATCATCAGGACCGTACCCGCCGACAGCGGTACGGAGCGGAACAGGCCGAGCGGGATCAGCGGTTCCCTGACCTTCGTCTCCCAGAGGGCGAAGAGCACGAAGCTGATCACCGCGGCGGCGATGAACCCGAGGGTCTTCCCGCTGCCCCAGCCGTACTCCGAGCCCTTGATGAGCGCCCAGATCATGCAGAACATCGCGACCGAGAGCAGCACGATGCCCAGGATGTCGAAGGACTTCGGCGCGTTCTCGGCGCGGTGGTCGAGCAGGATGACCAGGCCGAGGACCAGCGCGAGCACGCCGACCGGCACGTTGATGAAGAAGACGGACTGCCAGCTGACGTGCTCGACGAGCACGCCGCCGAGGATCGGGCCGCCCGCGGTGGAGGCGCCGATGACCATGCCCCAGATGCCGATCGCCATGTTGAGCTTCTCGGCCGGGAAGGTGGCGCGCAGCAGGCCGAGCGCGGCCGGCATCAGGAGCGCGCCGAACAGGCCCTGGAGCACGCGGAAGGCGATGACCAGGGTGACGCTGTGGGAGAGGCCGATGGCCCCGGACGCGGCGCCGAAGCCGACGACGCCTATGAGGAAGGTCTGGCGGTGGCCGAACCGGTCACCGAGCTTGCCCGCGGTGATCAGTGAGACGGCCAGCGCCAGCATGTAGCCGTTGGTGATCCATTGGACGTCCTGGAGCGAGGCCCCGAGGTCCTTCTGGATGGCGGGATTGGCGATCGCCACGATGGTGCCGTCGAGCGCGACCATCATCACGCCGATGGCCACGGCGAAGAGCGTCAGCCAGGGGTGACCGCGCAACCCCTTGGGCGGCACCTCGATCTCGTCCTGTGGCGCCTTTTCGAGGCTGGTCTGACTAGTCATGCCGACGAGGCTAATGTCAGCTGCTGACAGTTGACAAACCATTTCACAAGTCGGTAGCTGTCACATGGCTCACAGCTAAACTGAACAGGCCAAATTGACGGAAAGAGGACCACGACGTGACGGTGGAGCAGCGGCCGACGGCGCCGGTCGGCGGCCTGCGCGAGCTGAAGAAGCAGCGCACCCGTGACGCGCTGCTGCGCGTCGCCCTGGAGCTCTTCACCACCAAGGGGTACGAGCAGACGACCGTGGACGAGATCGCCGACGCGGTCGACGTCTCCCAGCGCACCTTCTTCCGCTACTTCGCGAACAAGGAGGCCGTCGTCTTCGCGGCGCAGGACACGGTGGAGTCCCACTTCGTGGACGCGCTGCGCCAACGCCCGCCCGCCGAGGGCCCGTTCACCGCGATGCGCCGGGCGACGCTGTCGGCCTGGGACACCATCGACGAGCTCCTGTCCCCCGTCGTGCCGGTAGCCCTCTACATGCGGACGTACCAGGTGATCGAGTCGACCCCGGCGCTGCTCGCGGTCCATCTGCGCCGCTCGGCGGAGCTGGAGGAGCACATCGCGCGGCTGATCGCCGAGCGCGAGGGCCTCGACATCGACACCGATCCGCGCCCCCGGGTCGCCGTGGCGGCCTTCACCGGAGTGATGCGGGTGGCGGGCGGACTGTGGGGTCAGGGCGAGGACCCCAGCGTGGCGGCGATCCGCGAGCTGACCGCCGCCCATCTCGATCACCTCGGCCCCGCCCTGGCCGACGACTGGCGCGGCTGAGCGGCCGGCGGACATACGGAGCGTGAAGTCGTACGGAGCGCGAGGACGGGGGAACGCGCTGACCTACGGAGCGTGCGCCCGCGCGCGCTCTTGGTGAGACCACTCCTGATCCAAACGTGATCTGAGTCACTGTCAGCCCAGTGGACCTCCCGGGTCTCCTACTGTGGTCAGCAGTGACTTCCTTCGACTCCTCCCCCACCCTGAACGCATGGCGTGCGCTGCTCGCGCTCGCCGTGGTGTTCGTGATGCTCGCGACCTCCGGCTGGACGGCGATCCGCGGCCACGCGGGCGACTCCGCACCCCGCGCCGCGGCCCTCGCCGCCTGGGCGCGGGGCACGATAGACGGCCACGCGCTGCCGAAGCCGGACGCCGGTGCGCACCAGCTCGGCCTGTTCTTCGGCTCGCTCGGCCAGGCCGAGCAGAACGAGCTCGCCGACCGCTATCCGCTGGTCGTCGGCAATCTGAACGGCGCCCCCGTACCGCTGCGCTACCGGGCCAACCGGGTCGCGCTCGCCGAGGCGCGCACGGTCGAGCAGAAGCGCATGGTCGACAGCAGGCTCTCCGCCGACGGCCGCCAGGACGCGGGCCGCCGGATGCACCGGTTCGACTCGCTGCTCGCCGACGGCCGCCAGATCCTCGCCTTCGACCCCTCCGACAGCGGCCGGGTCGCGGAGGTCTTCGGCGACCTGGACCACGCCCAGCGGGTCTCGGTCATCGTCCCCGGAGTCGATACGGACGTCTTGACGTTCGAGAAGAGCAACCGCAAGAACAGCGCCCCGGTCGGCATGGCGCAGTCGCTGTACGACGCCGAGCACGCGGCCGCACCCGGCACCCGTACCGCCGTGATCGCCTGGGCCGACTACACCGCGCCGGCCGGTCTCGGCATCGACGCGGCCGTCGGCAAAATGGCCGAGGACGGTGCGGTGCGGCTCGCCGCCCTGGTGCGCGCGCTGCCCGGCAGCACCCCCGTCGAGCTCTTCTGCCACAGCTACGGCTCCGTGGTGTGCGGGGTCTCGACGCGTGAACTGCCGCCCCGGGTCACCGACATCGCGGTGGCCGGCAGCCCCGGCATGCGGGTGGGCAGCGCCGCCCAGCTGGACACCCCGGCGCGGGTCTGGTCGATGCGGGACAAGGACGACTGGATCCAGGACGTGCCCTACCTGGACGTCGCGGGCCTCGGCCACGGCGCCGACCCGGTCTCCCCGGCCTTCGGCGCCCGGGTCCTCTCGGCCGCCGGAGCCGTCGGCCACCCCGGCTATTTCGAGCCGGGCACCCAGAGCCTCGCCAACTTCGCCGCGATCGGAGTTGGCGCATACCAGTCGGTCGTCTGCGCATCCGACGACAACAGCTGCGGCAGCGGAATTTTCGACCGGTCGGCGGCTTGACGGGCGAGCCCACGGGCTGACACGCGTAGACGCCGCGCGATCGCCGGAACGGTGGCGCGGCGGCGGGGTTTTCTCCGAGGGGGGACGCGCGGGCGTGCGCCGCCTACGATGAGGCGCATGGGTGATGTGCTGGCCGGAATTCATGCCACCTGGGAGTTCGCGTCCGACTCCGTGCTCATCCGCTTCGAACGGGGGATCCGCGCGCCGAAGCTCTTCCAGGCGCTGCGCGAACGGCGCATCCCCCACGAGGCGTTGGAGTCGGTCGCGCTGACCCCGGGCAAACGCGGCACGATGGTGCTGCACGCGGTGCCGAGACCGGGCGCCGACCCTCTGATGGAGGCCGCGGCGGGCCAGTTGAAGGAGGCCTGCGACCCCTACCGCCTGGTGCTGCCGGCGGAGCGCGGGACGCTCGCCGAGTACTACGCGGACGAGCTGCGCGGCGCTCTGGTGCCGGGCGCCTCCCGGCCCGCCGACCGGCATCTGGTGGCGGCGCCCGAGCCGCCCCTGAACTTCAAGGCGTACGACGGCAAGGCAGCCTTCGACGGCCGGCAGGTCACCTTCCGCTGGTTCTGGACGGGCGCCTCCTCCGAGAAGTGGAAGGCCGGCGACCAGACCTTCCCGGTGGCGGCGCTGAGCGGGGTCGAGTGGCGCTCCCCCGATGTCTTCGACGGCCATCTGCGGCTGCTGCGCCGCGAGCCCGACGGGTTCCCCGGCCAGGCCGACCGCGACCCGGCGGCCGTGGTCTTCGGCCTCGGCTACGGCCCGGTGCACGAGTCGCTGCCGTTCGCGGCGGCGGTCCTCGCGGCGGTACGCGGCGGGGGCGGCCCCGCGATCCCCCACCAGACGGTCCCGGTCCCGGCGGGGCGGCGCGATCCCGCCGACATCGCGGAAAGGATCCGCCACCTCGGGGAGCTGCACCGGGCCGGTCTCGTCACCGACGACGAGTTCAGCGCCAAGAAGGCGGAGCTGCTGGCCGAGCTGTAGGCGGGGTCACTCCGCGGACCCCGTACCAGGGTGTGGCAGCGGCGTGGCACCCCGGTATGACGCGCGGGCGGGCCGATCCTTCCCAGGGGGTGTCCGGTGGGTCAGGGTCGGACAGGGCGCGGCGGCTGGTGCGGTGCATCGCAAGGCGCCGGAGCGGCCTGAGTGGGGGTCCCCCCTGGCCCTTGAGGCCTTGGGGGAGGAGCTATCGGGACGTTTCGGCAACGCGGCGAGGTGCCGTGCCAGGCGCCGCGCCCCCGGCCATGACCCACCGGACACCCCCTAGGCTGGCCGGGTCATGAAGATCGCACCTCTCTTCCGCCGCGCGCCCGCCCTGCTGCGGCCCCCCGCCGAATCCGCGCGGCCCCTGTTCGCTCGGGCGCCCAAGCGCTGGCAGCGGTGGAGTCCGTACGTCGTCACCGGGATCTTCGTGGTGATCCTGATGCCGGCCGGCATCGCCGTCCTCACCAACGACTACAAGGCGGGCGGCGGCTGGGCCGGGGCGCTGGGGGTGGTCCAGACCGTGCCCCTGCTGCTCGCCGTGACCCGGCCCGTGCGGGCCTGGCTGATCATCCTCGGCGCCGACGTCCTCGGCGCGATCCTGCTGATCCACGCGGACACCGCCGGGCGCCCCTGGCCGTGGACCCCGACGGTGGTCGTCGGCTATCTGGTCCTCATGGCCTGCCTCGGGCTGCGCGAGAAGACCCGCACCCTGATCGCGGTGTGGCTGGTGACGGGCGCAGCCAGTGTCGTGCTCGGCGTCTCCACACCCGCCGGCGCCACCAGCACCCACGTCCTGCTGTTCGTCCTGGCGGGCGTGATGCTGGCCCTCACGGGCGCGCTGCGCAGCCGCGGCGAGGCCGAGCGGCTGCTCGCCGAGCAGGAGACCATCAGCGAGGCAGAACGCGCCCAGCGGACCCTCCTGGAGGAACGCGCCCGGATCGCCCGCGAGTTGCACGACGTGGTGGCCCACCACATGTCGGTGATCACGGTGCAGGCCGACTCGGCGCCGTACCGGCTGACCGGGCTCGACGACGCGGCCCGCGGGGAGTTCGAGTCCATCGCGTCGAGCGCCCGGGAGTCGCTGAGCGAGATGCGGCGGCTGCTCGCGGTGCTGCGCAGCGAGGGCGGCGAGGAGGGTGTCGAGCGCGCGCCCCAGCCCGGCGTCGACCGGCTCCAGCAGCTGGTGGAGGCGACGGTACGGGCCGGACTGCCCGCCCGGCTCTCGCTGGCCGCGGAGCTGCCCGCGCTGCCGCCCGCGGTGGACCTGTCGGCGTACCGGATCGTGCAGGAGGCGCTCGCCAACGTCGTACGGCATGCGCCGGGCGCCACGACCCGCGTCTCCGTCACGTGCGAGGACCGGTATCTGACGGTGCTCGTCGTCAACGGCCCGGCGGCGGGCCGCACTTCGCCGCTGGAGGGCTCCGGGACCGGGCACGGGCTCGTCGGGATGCGCGAGCGCGTACGGTTGACCGGCGGGCATCTCGACACCGGGCCGCTGCCCGACGGCGGCTTCCGGGTCGCGGCCCGCCTCCCGCTCGACCCTCCCTCCGTACCGGACTCCCTTCCCGAGGACGCCAGTTGACCATCCGCGTGATCATCGTTGACGACCAGGCCATGGTGCGCGCGGGGTTCGCCGCCCTGCTCTCGGCGCAGGCCGACATCGACGTGGTGGGCGAGGCGCCGGACGGCCGCCAGGGGGTGCAGGTGGCCCGCTCCGCCCACCCGGACGTGGTCCTCATGGACGTCCGGATGCCCGAGATGGACGGGCTCGCCGCGGCCCGCGAGATCCTGGACCCGCCCGCGGGCGTCGTCCACCGCCCGAAGGTCCTGATGCTGACGACCTTCGACGTGGACGACTACGTGTACGAGGCGCTGCGCGCCGGGGCGTCCGGGTTCCTGCTCAAGGACGCGCCGCCGGCCGACCTCATCGCGGCGGTGCGGATCGTCGCCTCGGGCGAGGCGCTGCTCGCCCCGTCCGTGACGCGCCGCCTCATCGCCGACTTCGCCAGGCAGCGGCCCACGCCGCGCAAGGGGACGGCGGCGCTGCGGCTGAACGGGCTGACGCCGCGGGAGACGGAGGTCCTTGAGCTGATCGCCCGGGGTCTGTCGAACCAGGAGATCGCCGACCATTTGGTGCTGGCGGAGCAGACTGTCAAGACGCACATCGGCCGTGTGCTGGCCAAGCTGGATCTCAGGGACCGGGCGCAGGCGGTGATCTTCGCGTACGAGGCGGGTGTGGTGCGGCCCGGGGACGCGGGGTAATTCTCCCCGCCCCGCCCCTTCCCGAGGGGCTTGATTTTCGCCGGCCAGGATTGGCTTCGGCCCAGCTCCGCCGCGAAACCCTCCCCCACCCCCTACCCAGGTACCACTCCCCACCCAACCCCCCAGTCCGACGCCCCGGCCCCCACCGCCTTCCTACCTTCCTCCTCGTCAAGGAACGGCGAAGGAAGGGAGTCGGGGCATGCGTCGGTTCGGGAGGGCGGTTGTCGCTGCCGCACTGGTGGGGGCGGTCGTCGCGGGGACGGCGGGGTGGGCGGCGGCCGACGCTCAGCAGGCCGTCACCGGGCCGCCGCCCGGCGCCGCCGCCTGGCGGGCCGACACCGCGCTCGGGCGCCCGCTGCCCGACCCGGCGACCGCGACACCCCGCGACGTCGCCCTGTTCTTCGCCGGGTTGAGCGAGCCCGAGCAGCAGACACTGGCCCGCCGCCACCCCCAGACCGTGGGGAACCTGGACGGCGCCCCCGTACACCTGCGGTACGAGGCGAACCGGCTCGCCATCTCCGCCACGCACAACGAGCGGTACGCGCGGCTCGCCGACCCCGGGCGGCAGATCCTCGCGTTCGATCCGCGAGGTCGCGGTCAAGTGGCCGAGGTTTACGGGGAGTTGGACCGAGCCGCGCATGTGTCCGTCGTCGTCCCCGGCTCCGACATCGACGCCGGGACCTTCGACCGCACGAACGACCGGTACGGCACCCCCGCCGGAATGGCCGCCTCGCTGCGGACCGCGACCCACGGCGCCACCGCCGTGATCGCCTGGGCCGGCTACACCACCCCGGTCGGGGTCGGGATCGACGCGGCCACCGGGAAGCTCGCCGAGGCGGGGGCCGAGCGGCTGACGCGTCTCACCGAGGGGCTCGACGCCGTCGGCGCGCCCGACCCGGTGCTGTTCTGCCACAGCTACGGATCCGTGGTGTGCGGGCTCGCGGCCAAGGACACCGACGCCTCGGACATCGTGGCGCTCGGCTCCCCCGGCATGCGCGCCGACACCGCCACCGACCTGCACACCGGCGCCCGGGTGTGGGCCGCCAAGGACCCCTCGGACTGGATCGACGACGTACCGCACATCGAGTTCGCGGGTCTCGGCCACGGTGCCGACCCCACCGACCCGGCGTTCGGCGCCCGCCGGGTGCCCGCCGCCGACGCCCAGGGCCACACCGGCTACTTCGCCCCCGGCACCGAGTCCCTCAAGGCCTTCGCCGCCATCGCGACGGGAGATGTGGGGTGAGTGCGCTGACCGAGGCCGTCGCGGACATCGAGCGGCGCACCCCCGCCCACCGCGACCGCGCCATCGACGGGCTGCGCGCCCTCGCGCTGCTCGCCGTGCCGACCGGGCACTGGCTGCTCGGCGGGTTCACCCGCGACAGCGGGGGCGCGCTGCACAACGCGAGCCCGCTCTCCGCGTTCGCGGGCTTCGCGCCGGCCAGCTGGATCCTCCAGATGCTCGGCATCTTCTTCCTGGTCGGCGGCTATGCCTCGGTGCTGTCCTTCAACCGCCGCAAGGGGTCGGCGGCCCAGTGGCTGAGGGGGCGGATCGCGCGGCTCGGGCGGCCCGTGCTCGGTGTCACCGCCGTCTGGGCCGCCATGATCCCGGTGCTGCACGCCCTCGGGGTGCCCGGCGACACCCTGCGCACCGGATCGACGCTGGTGATCCAGCCGCTCTGGTTCGTCGGGGTGTACGCGGCCGTCACCGCGCTCACCCCGTACTGCGTACGCGCCGCCCGCAGGCTGGGGGGCTGGGCCGCGGCCCCGCTGCTCGGCTCGGTCGCCGTCGTCGACTTCCTGCGTTACGGACCGTACGCCGACGCCATGCCGTCCTGGCTCTCGCTGATCAACCTCCTGCCGGGCTGGCTGTTCGCGTACCAACTCGGCGTCTGCTGGGGCGAGAAGAGGATCGGGAGGCGCGGCGGACGGCTGCTGCTCGCGGGCGGGTCGCTGCTCTTCGCCGCGCTGCTCGTCGTCTTCCACTACCCGGCGTCGATGGTCGGCGTGCCGGGTACGGCCCGTACCAACTCGCATCCGCCGTCGCTGCTCGTCCTCGCACTCGCCGCGGCCCAGTCGGGCGCCGCGATCCTGCTGCACGACAGGATCACCAACTGGCTGAAGGAGCCGGCCCGTTGGGCGCCAGTGATGGTCATCAACCTGTCCGCGATGACCATCCTGTGCTGGCACCAGACGGCGCTGCTCGCGGCGGCCGTGCCCGCTTCCCTCGCCGGCCGCGTGCCGGGGCTGACCACCGCGCCCGACACCCTGGCGTGGATCGGTGAACGGCTCGCGTGGATGCCGGTGTTCGCGGTGCTGCTCGCGGTCATCGCCCGTTACGCACGCGGCTTCGAGGCGCCCTGGGCGAAGGCGACGAAGGCCCGCCGGGCAGCGGCGGGGCTGCTCTCGGCGGGCTTCGCGGTGTTCGCTCTGGGCCTGGCGTGACCTACTGCTCGCGGGCCGCCGAGGTGGACGACATGTCCGGGTAGCGGTCGCCGGCCACCTGACCCGCGATCGGCTCCAGGAGCGCCAGCTCCTCGGCGCTCAGCGTGATGCGGGTCGCCCCGGTGTTCTCCAGGAGGCGGCTGCGCTTGCGGGTGCCGGGGATCGGCACGACGGTCAGGCCGTGCACCTGGGCCCGCTGCTGCACCCAGGCGAGCGCGATCTGCGCGGTCGTCGCGCCGTGCGCCGCGGCGATCTTGTGGAGGGGTTCGAGCAGGGCCGCGTTGGCCACCGCGTTGTCACCGGTGAAGCGCGGCTGGAACTTGCGGAAGTCCGTACCGGACAGCTCCTTGCTCGCGTCGGCGAACGCGCCGGTGAGGAAGCCGCGGCCGAGCGGCGAGTACGGCACGAAGGTCACGCCGAGTTCGGCGGCGGCCGGCACGGCGCTGCGCTCGACGTCACGGCTGAAGACCGACCACTCCGACTGGAGGGCGGCGATCGGGTGCACGGCGTACGCCTCGCGCAGCTCGGCGCCGGTCACCTCGCTCAGCCCCAGGTACTTGACCTTGCCCTCCTGGACCAGCTCGGCCATCGCGCCGACGGACTCGGCCAGCGGCACCTGGGGGTCGCGGCGGTGCATGTAGTACAGGTCGATGACGTCGATGCCCAGGCGGCGCAGGCTCGCCTCGACGGCCTTCTTGATGTACACGGGCGAGTTGTTGATGCCCCGGTACTGCGGGTCCTCCGCGCGGCGCTCGATGGCGAACTTGGTGGCCAGGGTCACCTCGTCGCGGTGGGCGGCGAGGAACGGGGCGAGGAACTCCTCGTTGGCTCCGGAGCCGTACACATCGGCGGTGTCGATGAGGCTGACGCCCGCTTCGAGGGTGGCCTCCAGGGTGTCGCGGGCCGCGGTCTGGTCGGTGTCGCCGTAGAACTCGCTGATGCCCATGGCGCCGAAGCCCTGGACGCCGATCCGCGGGCCTTCGTTGCCGAGCCGTACCGTGCTGATCTTCTCAACGGGGCTGCTGCTCATGGGTGTTCAGACCCTTTCCGACGCCATGCGGGCGTCCGCTTCCGACGCCTTGCGGGCGTCCGCGTAGAAGTCGATCTTGTAGTCGAGTACGGCGAGCGTGTCCTGGAGCTCCGCCATGCGCGCTATGACATCGCGCCGGGTCTGCTCCAGGAGCTCCTGGCGGGCCTCGACGGTGTGCTGCCCCTCGCGGACGAGTTCGGCGTACCGGACCATGTCGGCGACCGGCATTCCGGTCAGCCGCAGCTTGCCGACGAAGGCCAGCCAGTCCAGGTCCTTGTTGCTGAACCGCCGCTGGCCGGTGTGCGAGCGGTCCACGTGCGGCATCAGGCCGATCCGCTCGTACCAGCGAAGGGTGTGCGCGGTGAGTCCGGAACGCGCCACGACCTCGCTGATCGTGTAGCGGTCCTGCCCGTCGGGGCGCGGGTGGGTCGGCCGCGTCGAGCAGTCGTGCGCCGCCTGCCGCACCGCGGCCGGAGTGTCTGCGATCACCGTCATGACCACCACGCTAGAACCTTGGAGTGCACTCCAAGCAAGTGATATCCGGTACGTCTTGCTGCACTCGGCCGAGCAGAGACCGGCCCGGCGGCGTCCGAGCACCCGGCGCGGCCCGCCCGGAGCACCCTTTAGGCTCGTACGCATGGAGAGCCTGCGGATCATCGAGAACTGGCCAGTGCCGACCGCCGCGGCGGCAGTCGTACGGGCCGACGGAACGCTTGCCGGCACGCACGGGCCGGTGTCCCACCGGTTCCCGCTGGCCTCCGTCACCAAGCCGCTCACCGCCTACGCGGCCCTCGTCGCGTACGAGGAGGGGGCGATCGAGCTCGACGAGCCGGCCGGGCCCGCGGGCGCCACGGTCCGGCACCTGCTCGCGCACACCTCGGGGCTCGCCTTCGACGAGCACCGGGTGACGGCGCCGCCCGGCGAGCGCCGGCTGTACTCCAACGCGGGGTTCGAGGTGCTCGGCGACCACATCGCGAAGCAGTCGGGCATCCCCTTCGCCGACTACCTCCGCCAGGCGGTGTTCGAGCCGCTCGGCATGGCGGACAGCGGCCTCGAAGGCTCCCCCGCCAAGGACGGCGTGTCGAGCGTCGAGGACCTCGTGAGGTTCGCGGCGGAGGTGCAGGCGCCGCAGCTATTGCATCCGGCCACGGTCGCCGAGGCGATGCAGGTGCAGTACCCGGGCCTCAAGGGCGTGCTGCCCGGCTACGGTCACCAGAACCCCAACGACTGGGGCCTCGGCTTCGAGATCCGCAGCGCCAAGTCCCCGCACTGGACGGGCAGTTCGTCCTCGCCGCGCACCTTCGGCCACTTCGGCCAGTCCGGTACGTTCCTGTGGATCGACCCGGACGCGGGCCTGGCCTGCGTGGCCCTGACGGACCGCGCGTTCGGCCCCTGGGCGGCCGAGGCCTGGCCCGCGTTCACGGACGCGGTGCTCGCCGAGTTCACCCGGCGCTGAACTCCCAGAGCAGGACCTCTGCGGCCTCGTCCGCGGTCAGCTCAAGGCCCGGCGCACCGGTGATCCGCGCCGAGTCGCCGGCCGCCAGCTCCTCCTTGGCCAGACGCACCCGGCCGCGTACGACATGGACGTACACCGCGGGCGCGTCCGGGACCTCGGCGCGCTCGCCGGGCGCGAGACGGCGGGCGTGGAGCAGGGCGCCCGCGGAGCGCACCGCGTAGGGCGTGGAGTCCGCGATGCCGCGGACGATCTCGTACCCGGGCTCGCCGCCCGGCTGCGCGGGCGCCAGCCACATCTGGAGGAAGACCAGCGGAGCCGCGCCCTCGTTGCGCTCCTCGTGCCGGACGCCGGCCGCCGAGCTGAGGCACTGCACGTCACCGGGGCGCACCACCGTGGTGCGGCCCGCCGAGTCGCGGTGGGTGAGCTCGCCCTCGACGACCCAGGTGACGATCTCGGTATGGCTGTGCGGATGCTCGTCGAAGCCCGCGCCGGGTGCGAGCCGCTCCTCGTTGCAGGCGAGGACCGCACCGAAGCGGAGGTTGTCGGGCTCGTAGAACCGGCCGAAGGAGAAGGCGTGCAGGGATTCGATACCGGCGTCCGGTTCCCCACCGGGGTAACGCTCGTCGCCGCGCCTGACTGAAATCACGTCGTCCACCGTAGACCTAGCGGCAAATGGGGGGTGGGAGAAGGAGCGGGGCTGGGGTGCGTGCATCGCAAGGCGGAGGAGGGAGTCGATGCGATGGGGGTCCCCCCTGCTCGTCAAGAGCTCGGGGGAATCGGCGAGTGACGACAACGCGGCGAGGTGCGTGCCCCAGCCCCGCGTCGCCGCCCCCCATTTGCCGCTAGGTCTCACCCCGGCCCGGCGGGCGGGCGTCCTGATAAGGCAGTCTTGTCCCCGTGCCAGCACCCGATCCCGTACAGCCCGCGAAGAATGCCCATCCGCATGCCGCGACCCTGAAGCGTCTTGAGCAGTCCTCGGGGCGGCTCGCCGCGAACGCCATCGCCCGCATGGACGAGACGCTGCCGTGGTACCGGGCGATGCCGCCGGAGAACCGGTCCTGGATCGGTCTGGTCGCCCAGGCCGGTATCGCGGCCTTCACCGAGTGGTTCCGGCACCCCGAGACGCCGCAGGCCATCTCGACCGACGTCTTCGGCACGGCCCCGCGCGAGCTGACCCGGGCCATCACATTGCGCCAGACCGTGGAGATGGTGCGGACCACCATCGAGGTCATGGAGACCGCGATCGAGGAGGTCGCGGCCCCGGGCGACGAGTCGATCCTGCGCGAGGCACTGCTCGTGTACGCCCGGGAGATCGCCTTCGCGACCGCCCAGGTGTACGCGCAGGCCGCCGAGGCGCGCGGCGCCTGGGACGCCCGGCTCGAATCGCTCGTCGTCAACGCGGTGCTGTCCGGCGAGGCCGACGAGGGGGCCGTGTCCCGGGCCGCGGCCCTTGGCTGGAATTCGCCGGAGCACGTGTGTGTCGTGCTCGGTACGGCGCCGGACGGCGACAGCGAGCTGACCGTGGAGGCGATCCGGCGGGCCGCCCGGCACGCCAAGCTCCAGGTGCTCACCGGGGTGCTCGGCGACCGCCTCGTGGTCATCGCGGGCGGCAGCGACAACCCGCTGCAGGTGGCGAAGGGTCTGATCGGGCCGTACGCGGCGGGCCCCGTCGTCGCGGGCCCCATCGTCCCCGACCTGCTGGCCGCGACCCGCTCCGCGCAGGCCGCCGCGGCCGGCCTGAAGGCGTGTTCGGCCTGGCAGGACGCGCCCCGGCCGGTTCTGGCGGACGATCTGCTGCCGGAGCGGGCGATCGCCTCGGATCCCGCCGCGCGCGAGCAGCTGGTGGAGGAGATCTACAGACCGCTGGAGGAGGCCGGCTCCGCGCTCCTGGAAACCTTGAGTGTCTACCTGGAGCAGGCGAGCAGTCTGGAAGGCGCGGCCCGGATGTTGTTCGTTCACCCCAATACCGTTCGCTACCGGCTCCGACGTGTGACGGACGTCACCGGATGGTCACCCTCCGATGTACGCTCCGCGTTCACGCTGAGGATCGCGCTGATCCTGGGGCGCCTGGCCGACGCAGATTCGCAGTCCTAGACTTTTGTCGGACACCCACAATTCCCCCGACGGTTCTTCGTCCCTGTCCTCACGGGCGTGCGGAGCCGTCCACAAGAGAGAGTGTGAGAGTGCTCGTACTCGTCGCTCCCGGCCAAGGCGCTCAGACGCCCGGCTTCCTGACCCCCTGGCTCGATCTCCCCGGCGCCGCCGACCGGCTCGCCGCGTGGTCCGACGCCATCGGTCTTGATCTCGTCCACTACGGCACACAGGCGGACGCCGACGCGATCCGCGACACCGCCGTGGCCCAGCCCCTGCTGGTCGCCGCGGGCCTGCTGTCCGCCTCCGCCCTGGGTGACGTCGTGCCCGGCGCGGTCGCCGGGCACAGCGTCGGAGAGATCACCGCCACCGCCTTCGCGGGCGTCCTCTCCGAGGAGGCCGCGCTCGGTTTCGTCCGCAAGCGGGGCCTGGGCATGGCCGAGGCCGCGGCCGTCACGCCGACCGGCATGGCCGCCCTGCTCGGCGGTGAGCCGGAGGTCGTCCTGCCGCACCTGGAGAAGCTCGGGCTCACCCCCGCGAACGTGAACGGCGCGGGCCAGATCGTGGCCGCCGGCACCGCCGAGCAGCTCGCCGCCCTGGAGGCCGACAAGCCCGAGGGCGTGCGCCGCGTGGTGGCCCTCAAGGTGGCCGGCGCCTTCCACACGCACCACATGGCCCCGGCCGTGGCGGCGTTGGAGGAGGCGGCGAAGTCCCTCGACATCGCCGACCCGAAGTTCACGTACGTCTCGAACGCCGACGGCAGGGCCGTCGCGACGGGCGAGGAGATCGTGGCGCGGCTCGTCAACCAGGTCTCGAATCCGGTCCGTTGGGACCTGTGCATGGAAACCTTCAAGGAGCTGGGCGCGACGGCCGTGGTCGAGCTGTGTCCGGGCGGCACCCTGACCGGGCTCGCCAAGCGCGCGCTGCCGGGCGTCAAGACCGTCGCCCTGAAGACCCCCGCCGACCTCGACGCGGCTCGCGCGCTCATCGCCGAGCATGCATCCGCCTAAGGAGCCGAGCCCCATGTCGAAGATCAGGCCCAGCAAGGGCGCCCCGTACGCGCGCATCATGGGCGTGGGCGGCTACCGTCCCGTGCGCGTGGTGCCCAACGAGGTGATCCTCGAAACGATCGACTCCTCCGACGAGTGGATCCGCTCGCGCTCGGGCATCGCGACCCGTCACTGGGCCTCCGCCGAGGAGACCGTGGCCGCGATGTCGATCGAGGCCTCCGGCAAGGCGATCGCGAACGCCGGCATCTCCGCCGACCAGATCGGCGGTGTGATCGTCTCCACCGTCTCGCACTTCAAGCAGACCCCGGCCGTCGCCACCGAGATCGCCGACAAGCTGGGCACGAACCGTGCCGCGGCCTTCGACATCTCGGCCGGCTGCGCGGGCTTCGGCTACGGTCTGACCCTCGCCAAGGGCATGATCGTCGAGGGTTCCGCCCAGTACGTCCTGGTCATCGGCGTGGAGCGGCTGAGCGACCTGACCGACCTGGAGGACCGCGCGACGGCCTTCCTGTTCGGCGACGGCGCGGGCGCCGTGGTCGTCGGCCCCTGCGAGGAACCGGCCATCGGCCCCACCATCTGGGGTTCGGAGGGCGACAAGTCCGAGACCATCAAGCAGACCGTGCCGTGGACGGAGTACGACAGCTCCACGGGCAAGTTCCCCACGATCACGCAGGAGGGCCAGGCGGTGTTCCGCTGGGCCGTGTTCGAGATGGCGAAGGTCGCCCAGCAGGCGCTGGACGCGGCCGGAATCACCGCGGACGACCTGGACGTCTTCATTCCGCACCAGGCCAATATGCGGATCATCGACTCGATGGTGAAGACTCTCAAACTGCCGGAGCACGTCACGGTCGCGCGTGACGTGGAAACCACCGGCAACACCTCGGCCGCCTCGATCCCGCTCGCAATGGAGCGGCTCCTGGCGACCGGACAGGCGAAGAGCGGCGACACCGCGCTCGTCATCGGCTTCGGGGCGGGTCTCGTGTACGCCGCGACGGTCGTTACCCTCCCCTAGGCACTCCGGATCTTCCGGAAGCCCGTAAATCGAAGCATTAACACCGAAGGAGCGCCAACATGGCCGCCACGCAGGAGCAGATCGTCGAGGGCCTCGCCGAGATCGTCAACGAGATCGCTGGTATCCCGGTCGAGGACGTCAAGCTGGACAAGTCCTTCACCGACGACCTGGACGTCGACTCGCTGTCCATGGTCGAGGTCGTCGTCGCCGCCGAAGAGCGCTTCGACGTCAAGATCCCGGACGAGGACGTCAAGAACCTCAAGACCGTTGGCGACGCCGCCGACTACATCCTGAAGCACCAGGCCTGATTCAGGACCTGAATTCGGTCTGCCACCCAGCGGTGGCGCCGCTGATTCACGCCCCTTACACACGTGGAGAAATTTCCTGTGAGCTCGACCAATCGCACCGTGGTCGTCACCGGTATCGGCGCAACCACACCGCTGGGTGGCGACTCGGCCTCGACCTGGGAAGGTCTGCTGGCGGGACGCTCCGGTGTCCGCCGTCTAGAGGACGAGCGCTTTGCCGAACTGCCGGTACGGATCGCCGCCGTGGCGGCGGTCGACCCCGGCGAGGTGCTGCCCCGCCCGCTGGCCCGCAAGCTGGACCGCTCGGCGCAGTTCGCGCTGATCGCGGCCAAGGAGGCCTGGGCCGACGCGGGTTTCACCGCCCCCGCGGGCGATGACACCGGTGTCACCCCGGAGCGCCTGGGCACGGTCATCGCGTCGGGCATCGGCGGTGTCACCACCCTGCTCGACCAGTACGACGTGCTGAAGGAGAAGGGCGTACGCCGGGTCTCCCCGCACACCGTGCCGATGCTCATGCCGAACGGCCCCTCGGCCAACGTCGGCCTTGAGGTGAACGCCCGCGCGGGCGTCCACACCCCCGTCTCCGCGTGCGCCTCGGGTGCCGAGGCCATCGGGTACGCCGTCGAGATGATCCGCACCGGCCGCGCCGATGTCGTGGTCGCCGGCGGTACCGAGGCGGCCATCCACCCGCTGCCCATCGCGGCGTTCGCCAACATGATGGCTATGTCCAAGAACAACGACCACCCCGAGCAGGCCTCGCGCCCGTACGACAAGGCCCGGGACGGCTTCGTCCTCGGCGAGGGCGCCGGCGTCGTCGTCCTGGAGTCGGCCGAGCACGCGGCCAAGCGCGGTGCGCGGGTCTACTGCGAGGTCCTCGGCCAGGGCCTGTCGGCCGACAGCCACCACATCGCGCAGCCCGAGCCGACCGGCCGGGGTGTGGCCGCCGCGGTACAGAACCTGCTCGAATCGACGGACCTGAAGCCGTCCGAGGTGGTCCACCTCAACGCGCACGCGACGTCGACCCCGCAGGGCGACATCGCCGAGATCAAGGCGCTGCGCAAGGTCCTCGGCGACGACCTGGACCATGTGGCGATCTCCGCCACGAAGTCGATGACCGGCCACCTCCTCGGCGGCGCGGGCGGCATCGAGACCGTCGCCACGGTGCTGGCCCTGTACCACCGCACGGCCCCGCCGACCATCAACATCGACGACCTCGACGACGCGGTCGACCCGGCCCTGGTGAGCAGCGAGCCCCGCAAGCTCCCCGAGGGTTCGATCTCCGCGATCAACAACTCGTTCGGCTTCGGCGGCCACAACGTGGTGCTGGCGTTCCGCTCGGTCTGAGTACGCAGCTGAAAGGGCCCCCACCTGCGGGTGGGGGCCCTTTCGCGTACGTACGCGGCTCAGACGACCTGGTGCAGCCAGCGGACCGGGGCGCCCTCGCCCGCGTAGCGGAAGGGCTCCAGCTCGTCGTCCCAGGGCTTGCCGAGCAGCTTGGCGATCTCGGCCTCCAGGTCGGTCTCGCCCTGGACGGAACGGGCCAGGGCCGCGCGCAGCCGGTCCTCCGGGATCAGGATGTCGCCGTGGATTCCGGTGACGGCGTGGTAGATGCCGAGGGTGGGGGTGGCGCTGTAGCGCTCGCCCTCCGCGGTGGCGCAGGGCTCGGCCGTGACCTCGAAGCGCAGCAGGTGCCAGCCGCGCAGCGCGGAGGCCAGCTTGGAGGCGGTGCCCGGTTCGCCCCGCCAGGAGAACTCGGCTCTCCAGGTGCCGGGCGAGGCCGGCTGGCGGATCCAGTCGAGCTGGACGCGCACCCCCAGGACGCCGCCCACCGCCCATTCGACGTGCGGGCAGAGCGCGCGCGGGGCGGAGTGGACGTACAGAACTCCACGTGTCGTCACCGGGACCTCCAGTGCGGTTCGAGGTTCGCCTTCCCCAGCGGCCTCGCGCCCCTGCCGTTCCCGGTCAGGACAGCACCTGACATTCTGCCCCTGGGTTCAACAGTAAACAGCATCGGGAGCTAATCTCCTGAAATGGGACAGTATGTGACGTGATGTAATTTACCGGAGTCGTCTGGCGTGGTTCCTCTGGCTGGACGGGCCAAAGCTACCGCGCGGAGCAGTGCCAAGGGTGTCGTAATGTCGGTCGGAGCGCCTTCGAACACCAAGCTTTCACTCGCGAGGACGCCGCAGCGCCATACGACCGCCGCACGACCGCCGCACGGAGGGGGACCCGGGATGCCGGACAGCTGCCGGAGCCGTCGCGCCCGCGCCACCGCCGCCCTCCTCGCGGCGGCGGCCCTCGCCGTCACCGCGGGCTGCCAGTCCGGCGGCGGCCACCCCGACGCGCACGCGTCGGCCGCCGCGAAGCCCTCGCCGAGCCCCACCCCGGTCTGGGACCGCAGCCCGAAGTCGGTCGCCGCGGTGGGCGACTCCATCACCCGCGGTTTCGACGCCTGTACGGTGCTCGCCGACTGCCCGGAGGTCTCCTGGTCGACCGGCAGCGACACCGCGGTCGACTCGCTCGCGGTCCGGCTGCTCGGCCCGGCGGCCCCCGGGCACAGCTGGAACTTCGCGAAGACGGGCGCCAGGATGGCCGATCTGCCGGCCCAGATGGGCCGGGCCGGGGCGCAGCGGCCGGGCCTGGTCACCGTGATGGCCGGGGCGAACGACGCCTGCCGCGACGACGTGTCGGACATGACACCGGTGGCCGCCTTCCGCGCGGACTTCGAGGCGGCGCTGCGGCAGTTGCGCACCGTGTCCCCGAAGTCGCAGGTGTACGTGACGAGCGTGCCCGATCTGAAGCGGCTCTGGTCGACCGGGCGGGGCAGTCTGCTGGGCAAGGAGATCTGGAAGCTGGGCATCTGCCAGTCGATGCTGGCCGACGCCGACGACCTGGGCACGGCCGCGACCGAACGGCGCTCGGCGGTGTACGAACGGGTCGTGGCGTACAACGAGGCCCTGAAGGACGTGTGCGCCAAGGACCGCGCCTGCCGTTATGACGGCGGCGCGGTCTTCGACTACGACTTCGGCGGCGACCAGCTGAGCCACTGGGACTGGTTCCACCCCAGCAAGAACGGCCAGAGCCGGCTCGCGGAGATCGCCTACGGCAAGGTGACGGCGCCCCAGTAGCTCAGACCTCCAGGGTTGCGGTCAGGCGGACGTCGGTCAGGCAGTGGCAGGCGCGGACCTCGTACTGTCCGGGGACGAACTGCCACCCGCCGGTCTGCTCGTCCCAGATCTCGAACGCCCGCCTGCGCAGCGGGATTTCGACCTCCACCGGCGCTCCGGCCGCGGCCTCGACGGAGGCGAACCCGGCCAGCCAGCGCCGCGGCCGCTCCACCGGGTCTGCGACCGGGGCCAGATAGATCTGGACGGTCTCGCGGCCCGTGCGCGCACCCGTGTTGCGGACGCGGACCGTGGCGTGCGCGGGGGTCACCTCCAGGGACTCGTACTCCCAGCTCGTGTAGCCGAGCCCGTGCCCGAAGGGGTACGCGGGGGTCGCTCCGGCCTTGTCGTAGGCGCGGTAGCCGATGAACAGGCCTTCTGTGTACGGGAGTTGGCCGCCGGTCGGGCGGACCTCGGTGACCGGGGCGGTGGCGAGGTCCGTCGGCCAGGTGGTGGGGAGCCGGCCGCCGGGTTCGGCGTGGCCGAGCAGGACGTCGGCGAGGGCGGCGCCGCCCTCCTGGCCGGGGAACCAGCTCAGGAGCACGGCCGCGACGTCCTCGCGCCACGGAAGTTCCACCGGTGCCCCGGCGTTGACGACCACGACGGTATGGGGGTTGACGGCGGCGACGGCGCGCACGAGGTCGTCCTGGCGGCCGGGCAGGCGCAGATCGCGGCGGTCGAAGCCCTCGGACTCGACGCGGTCGGTGGTGGCGACCACCACCACGGCGAGTTCGGCGGACCGGGCGGTCTCGACGGCCTCGGCGATCAGCTCGTCGGGGTCGCGCCGCGGGCCGAGGTGGGTGAGCGAGAACATCACGGCCGCGAGCGGGGCACCGGCCGCCCTGAGCACGGGGTGCAGCAGGGACACCTCGACCGGTACGCCCTCGGTGAGGTGGGCGCGGCCGCGTTCGGCGGGGGCGCCGAAGAACGCCTCGAACGGGTCGGAGGCGTCGCCCATCTCCTGGACGCCGTCCCAGAGGAGACGGCCGTCGAGGCAGAGCGTGAACGCGCCGATGCCCCGCGTGCCGAAGGTGTGCTCGCCGCTCTCGCGCGGGGTGAAGGTGCCGGTGACCTCGACGGAGTGCAGCGCCTCGTGGGTCACTCCGGCGGGCAGGTCGTCGCCGATCCACTGGACCTGGCCGCCCGGCAGCGATCCGGTGCCAAGGACGTTCCCCTCGGCGTCGCGGCAGATGGCGCGGAGCTCGAACCCCTCGCCGGCGGGGGCGGGTTCATCGCTCGGGTCGGCGCCGACCGCGTACCTCAGCGCGCCTTCGGGCAACGCGGCGGTGAGGCCGGCGAGCGGGGAGACGACGTGTTCCGGGAAGACGGTCGCGGCGCCGCCGCCCAGGACGCGGGCGTCGCGGGCGGCGGCGCCGACGAGGGCCACGGTGCGGACGCGGGACGGGTCGATGGGCAGGGCGGCGCATTCGTTTCGTGCTTCGTTCCGTACGAGGACGAAGGCGCGGCGGGCGATCTCGCGGGCCAGCGCCTGGCCGTCGACGGGCGCCGGGAGTTCGGTGACGGCGCCCGCCACACCGTCGAGGACGCCGACGCGGGCGGCGAGCCGCAGGACGTTGCGCACCGCGCCGTCCACGACGGACTCCTCGACGTCGCCCCTGCGGACGGCCGCGGCCAGCGCGTCGCCGTACACGGTCCTGGGGCCCGGCATCGCGATGTCGAGGCCGCCGAGGACGGCGCCGACGGTCGAGCGGGCGGCCGTCCAGTCGGAGACGACGGCTCCGTCGAAGCCCCACTCGCCGCGCAGCACCTCGTTCTGGAGGTGCTGGTGCTCGGTCATCGTGGCGCCGTTGACCTGGTTGTACGCGGCCATGATGCCCCAGGGGCGGGCGTTTTCGACGATGGCCTCGAAGGGGGCGAGGTAGAGCTCGCGCAGCGGGCGCGGGGCGATGACGTTGTCGACGGTGAAGCGGTCGGTCTCGGCGTCGTTGGCGACGAAGTGCTTGACGGTGGTGGCGACGCCGCCGCTCTGGACGCCGTTCACATAGCCGGAGCCGATCTCGCCGGTGAGGTGGGGGTCCTCGGAGTAGCACTCGAAGTGCCGGCCGCCGAGCGGTGAGCGGTGCAGGTTGACGGTCGGTGCGAGCAGCACGTGGACGCCCTTGCGGCGGGCCTCCTGGGCGAGCAACTCACCAGCGGTGAAAGCGAGTTCGGGGTCCCAGGTCGCGGCGAGCGCGGTCGGCGAGGGCAGCGCGACCGAGGGGTCCTCGGCGGTCCAGCGGACCCCGCGGACCCCGATCGGCCCGTCGGACATCACAAGCGACCTCAGCCCGATCTCCGCCAGCGCGGGCAGCGACCACATGTCCTGCCCGCCGAGCAGCCGGGCCTTCGCCTCCAGATCGAGCTTTCCGAGGGCCGTTTCGACGGCCTCGCTGTGGTCGGGGGTGGGAACGGGTGCACCAGCCACGGCCGTACCTCCTCGTTGAAGTCCACTGGGGGCTCCATGGTGACCCGGCCACCGGGGCGCGTCCCCAGGGCCTGTCCGGTGGATCCCGCCTGGGCCGCGGTACGGCCCGGACGTCCCATAAGTCCCTCTGTTCACAGGCGGGTTCGTTGCGAATACTGGGCCACCCCGACCCCGACGGAAGGATCTCCGGTGCGACGACGTGTACGGGTGGCGCGGCTCGGCTGGGCACTCGCGGCCATGACGTTCTGCACACTGCTCGGCCCCACGCCGGCACAGGCCGCGGCCCCGCCCCAGGCGCCCACCGTGGAGGAGCAGCGCCTGGACCAGGCGGTACCGCAGGAGATCCTGGCGCGCAGCGGATTCGCCGACGTGGCACCGGAGTTCACCCGTGAGCTGGCGGGCGTACGGTCCTACGGCGCGGCCCAGCGGCTCGTCGTGCGCGAGGGGACGCGGCTGTGGCGGCGGGCGGTGGACCGGGTGCAGGGCCGCGGCCCGGCGGGCGGCGACCTGAGCCGCGACGACGACCGCCCGCTGTACTGGGCCCGGCTCGGCCTGATGCGTGAACTGCGGCTCTGGCAGCCGGAGTTCAGCCTGTCCGAGGCGGGCCGCGCGGCGCTCCTGGACCGCCTGGAGCAGACGTCGCGGGGCCAGACCAGCGTCAACTATCCGAAGGGCAGGGGCTTCAAGCGGATCCTGCTGACCGGCTTCGACCCGTTCACGCTGGACCGCGACATACGGATCAGCAACCCCTCGGGGGCGACCGCGCTGGCCCTGGACGGCACCTGGATCCGCACCGCGGACGGGCAGCTCGCGCGGATCGAGACCGTGACGTTCCCGGTGCGCTGGCAGGACTTCGCGGACGGGGCGGTCGAACGGGCCCTGGCGCCGGTGCTGCCGAAGGTGGACCTCTTCACGACGGTGAGCCAGGGCCGCGTCGGCCGCATCGACGTCGAACGGTTCAACGGGGCCTGGCGGGGCGGCTTCCCCGACAACGACAACGTGTCGCGGACCGAGCGGGTCCCGGTGAGCGACCCCGCGACACAGCCGCAGTGGACCACGACGACCTTGCCGTACAAGGACATCGTGGCGGCCGACACCGGTCGCTTCCCGGTGTACGACCACACCTCGGTCACCGAGATCCCGGCCGGGGCGACGGAGCCGGTGGACCGCCCCGACGGGCCGACCCCCGGTTCCACCGCCCGCGCCGGGGGCGGCGGCGACTACCTCTCCAACGAGATCGCCTACCGGGCCACACTGCTCCGCGACCGCCTGGGCCTGAGCATTCCGGGCGGCCATGTGCACACCCCGGTCCTGGAGTTCGGTCCGGGCAACACCGATCCGGCGACGGGATCGGTGACGGACCCGGTCTTCGTCCGCAACCGTCTGGACATCGTGGCCCAGATGAGGGCGATCGTGGGGGTGGCCGCCGAATAGGGACCCCAGCGGGCCCGCACGCTACAACTGCGCGCGGGCCCAGGGGAGTTCAGGCCCGGCGTACGCGGCCGCGCAGGCCGAGCAGTACGTCCACGGCCAGGAACGCGAGCAGGCTGATCCCGAGGAGCGGGACGAACCAGCCGACCAGCGCGGCCGGCGCCGCGAGGCCGAGCAGCACCGGTACCGGGACCTTGCGCCAGGCGCCGCGCGGCTGCGGGCGGCCGACACCGAAGGCGCTCCCCTTGGTGGGCCTGCGCTGCCACCACATGCGGTAGCCCCACACGATCAGCGCCATCAGCGCCACGGCGAGCGCCGCGAGCGCGAGCTGGTTGGCGAGGCCGAGGAAGAGGCCCATGTGCGCGTCGATGCCGAAGCGGGTCAGCTTCGCGAGGAGCGGATAGTCGGAGAAGCGCAGCACGTCCATGACCCGGCCGTCGGCGGGGTCGATGGCGACCGAGTCGAGGTGCACGGGGAACTCGCTGTCCCGCTCGCGCACCACGAAGCCCTTGCCCTGGCTCGGCAGGCTGATCTGGATGCTCGCCCGCACGCCCTGGGCGCGGGCGGTCTCGGCCACCTGGTCGAGGCTGAGCGTGGAGGGCGCGGCGGGCGGCATCACCATGCCCTCGTGGTGCTCGTGGCCGCCCCCGCCCGCGCCGCCCGAGGTGGCCGCCGCGACGGTGGGGGTGGCGCCGCCGACGCGGTCCTTCAGCTCGGCGATGTTCTCGCCCGCGTACCGCGACCAGGTGAGGCCGGTGGCGGAGAGCAGCACCAGGCCGACCGCCGCCCACAGCCCGACCGAGCCGTGCCAGGACAGGGTGCGACGGCGGCCGGTGGCACCGCGCTCGGGCCGCAGCAGCCGGGTCCGCCTGCGCCGGCCGACCCAGAGCAGGACGCCGCCGAGGGCGACCACCCACAGCCAACTGGCCGCGAGCTCGCTGTAGTTGCGGCCGAATTCACCGAGCTTGAGGTCGGCGTGGAAGGAGGACAGCCAGCTGCGCAGCGGCAGGGCGCCGGAGCTTCCGGTGCTGGGGAGCGCGCCGCGTACCTCGTTGGTGTACGGGTTCACGAACACGGCGAGGGACTCGTCCGCGCCGAGGCCCGGGGCCTTCATCAGGACGCGGGTGGTGGCGCCCTTCTCGGGCGAGGGCCAGACGGCGGTCACCTCGCCCTCGGGGTGCGCGGCCTTCGCGGCGGCGACCTGGGCGGTGAGCGGCTGCGCGGTGTCGCCCGCGGGGACCCGCAGTTCGTGCCGGTACACGACGTTCTCGGCCTGGAAGGACAGGGCGTAGAGCAGTCCGGTGGCGGCGGCGACGAAGAGCAGCGGGGCGATCAGCACCCCCGCGTAGAAGTGCAGCCGCAGGACGAGGGGCCGCAGTCCGGCCCAGATCGAGGGCCGTTGGGTGGCGGGTGGTGCGGGGGCGGCGGTGGGCGCGGCTCCCCGCACCGGGGTGTCGGCGGACATGGTGATCCTCACGATGGGCGTGGGCATGGGTGAAGGGACCCCTGGCCACGCCGGCGCCGGATCAGGCGAGGGCGGGTCGGCCGGGGGCCGTGGCTCGGGTGGCTCCCCGGCCCGGCGGCCCCCGACGGATGAAGGCATGGCTGTGCACCGCACCGCGCAGCCTCGGGCGCGGGCGGGTGTGCGGGCGCGGCCGGCGCGCGGGCCGTGGCAGCGCGGGTGCGCAGGTCCGTACGAGAGCGAGGGCCCTGCGCAGCGGTTGTGCGGCGAGCACCCCGAGCGCGCCGACGGCCCGCGCGAGCCGGAAGGCGGCGGCCTCGCCGCGCCACAGCCAGATGCCGCAGACGAACGCGGCGAGAAGGTGTGCGGCGAGCATGCCGCCGGACATGGTGTGCGCGGCGGCGTCCATGGCCATGGAGTGCGCATGGCTCGCGGCGCCCGGCATATCGGGCATGGCACGGGTGTCGGGCGCGCCCGGCATGAGGTGGGCGTACCGCGCGCCGCAGGTCATCGTCGGCATGGGCATCGGGGCCGACGAGTCCGCCATGCCGGGCATCGCGGACATCGCATGGCCGCCGCTCGGGCCCGACGCGTCCGCCGTTCCCGGCATCCCGGCCATCGGCTGGGTCCGGGCGAAGAGGAAGTGCAGGGCGCCCTGTGCGGCGACCTGGCCGCCCGCGATGGCGGCGACCCCGCGCTGCCGTCCGGCCGCGCACCAGGCCGGCACTCCCGTCGCGGCGAACGCGACGAGCAGCACCGGCAGCGGAATGTCATGGCCGGACATGGACGAATGCCCCACCGCGGCCAATGCCACGCACAACGCCGCGAACATCGCGGCCCGCAGGGTGCGCAGCGGCGACCGGGCATTCGTCATGACGGCCAGATCATGCCATTTGCCGCCGTCGGCCCGATGCGCGGGGGTCGGCCCGAGGCCCGGCACAGCTGGTCACCGCCTCCACCCCGATGAGCGCCCACGGCACGAAGAGGCGGGGCACCTCGACGGTGGTGCGCGGCGCGGCGCCGGAGAACGGGCAGTTGTCGCGCGCGGTCTGCGACGCGGCGATCGCTCAGCAGCGCGCGAACCGGTCGAGCGCCGCCTGGGCCGCCCCGCTCATTCCGGGGTGGCCCAGGCCGTGGCCGGCGTCATCGATCACGGCGAGTTCGCAGTCCGGCCAGCGAGCGGCGAGCGCACGGGCGGGGTCGGGCGGCGAGCTGATGTCCTGCGCGCCGGTGATGAGCACACCGGGAATTCCCGCCAACTCGGCCGCTCCGTCCACGAGTTGACCGTCCTCCAGCCAGGCGGCGTGCCGCCAGTAGTGGGTGACGAGCCGGGCGAAGGTCATCCGGAAGGCGGGGTCGGCGTACCGCGAGTCGCCGAAGTCCTCGGCGAGCGGGGACCCCGGCTCCCGTACGTGCGTGTCCTCCCAGCGGCACCAGTTCCGGGCGGCCTCCTCGCGCACGGCCGGATCGGGGTCGGCGAGCAGCCGGGCGTACGCGTCGACCAGGCGCTCGCCCTCGCGGGGCCGGGCGGCGTCGCGGAAGGCGGCCCACGCGTCGGGGAAGTGGACCCGGACGCCCTCGGTGATCCACTCCACTTCGGCGCGGCCGGTCGTCACGACCGAGAAGAGGACGACCTCACTGACCCGCTCCGGGTGCGCCTGCGCGTACGCCAGACCGAGCGTGGAGCCCCAAGAGCCGCCGTACACAAGCCACTTGGCGATGCCGAGGTGCGCGCGCAGCCGTTCCATGTCGGCGATCAGGTGCTGGGTGGTGTTGGTGGCGAGGCCGGTCGCCGGGTCGCTGACCGACGGCGTGGACCGGCCGCAGCCGCGCTGGTCGAAGAGGACGACGCGGTAGCGGGCCGGGTCGAAGTGGCGGCGCCAGGACGGGCCCGCGCCGGAGCCGGGCCCGCCGTGCAGCGCGACGGCGGGCTTTCCGTCGGGGTTTCCGCAGACTTCCCAGTAGACGTGGTTGCCGTCACCGGTGTCGAGCATGCCGTGGTCGTACGGGGCGGTCCCGGGAAAGGTCATGGGGACCAGCATGGCAAAGGGCCGCGCCCGCCGGGGCGCGGCCCTTCACATCGAGCGCCGGTTACGCGACCGCGAGGTTCACGGTGATGTTGCCGCGGGTCGCCTTGGAGTACGGGCAGACCTGGTGGGCCTTCTCGATCAGGTCCTGGGCGGTGGCGCGGTCCACGTTCGGGATGTTCGCGGTGATCTCGACGTAGATACCGAAGCCGTCGTCGTTCTTGCCTATGCCGACGTGCGCGGTGACGGTCGAGCCGGAGATGTCGGCCTTCTCGTTGCGCGCCACGACACCGAGCGCGCCCTGGAAGCAGGCGCTGTAACCGGCGGCGAACAGCTGCTCCGGGTTGGTGCCCGCGCCGCTGCCGCCCATCGCCTTCGGCGGGTTGACGACGACGTCCAGCTGACCGTCGTCGGTGGAGACCCGGCCGTCCCGGCCGTTCTCGGCGGTGGCGACGGCGGTGTAGAGAACCTCGGACTTCTGGATGGACATGCTGGGGTGCTCCTCCTGGGTTCGCGGCCGCTCGCGCCTCACGGCCGCCGTGATGTGGAAAAACCTTATCGGATCGCGGAAACCGTGAGGCGGAGTGTGCGACGGGTCACCCCGGCCGCCGCTCCCTACTTGCCGAGGGAGACGACCATCTTTCCGGTGTTCTCGCCGCGCAGCATGCCGAGGAAGGCCTCGACGGCGTTGTCGATGCCGTCGGCGAAGGTCTCGCTGTACTTGAGCCCGCCCGAGGCCAGCCAGCCCGCGACCTCGCCGACGAACTGCTGCTGAAGCCCGTAGTGGTCGCCGACCAGGACGCCCTGGAGGCGCAGCCGCTTGCCGATGATCATGGCCATGTTGCGCGGGCCGGGGGTGGGCTCGGTGTCGTTGTAGCCCGCGATCATGCCGCAGATGGTGGCGCGCCCGTGCACGTTGAGCACGGAGATGGCCGCTTCGAGGTGCTCGCCGCCGACGTTGTCGAAGTACACGTCGATGCCGTCGGGGGCGGCCGCGCGCAGCTGCTCCAGGACCGGGCCCTTCTTGTAGTTGAAGGCGGCGTCGAAGCCGAGCTCCTCCACCAGCCACTTGACCTTCTCGTCGGAGCCGGCCGAGCCGATGACCCGCGAGGCGCCCTTGAGCCGGGCGATCTGGCCGACCTGGCTGCCGACGGCGCCGGCCGCGCCGGAGACGAACACCGCGTCGCCCTCCTTGAAGGAGGCGACCTCCAGAAGACCCGCGTACGCGGTGAGGCCCGGCATGCCCAGCACACCGAGGTACGCGGAGAGCGGGGCGAGAGCGGCGTCCACCTTGGTGGCGTGCTGCGCCTCGACGTCGGCGTACTCGCGCCAGCCCAGCGGGTGCAGGACGTGGTCGCCCACGGCGAACTTCTCGTCGTTCGAGGCCACGACCTCGCCGACCGCGCCGCCCTGCATCGGCTTGTCGAGCTGGAACGGCGGAATGTACGACTTCACGTCGTTCATCCGGCCGCGCATGTACGGGTCGACCGACATGAAGAGGTTGCGGACCAGGATCCGGCCCGGGGCCGGCTCGGTGACGGGGGCCTCCCGCAGCGCGAAGTCCGACGGCACGGGCCAGCCGTTCGGGCGGGCGACGAGGTGCCATTCACGGCTGGTGGCGGGGAGTGCGGACGAGGTGGCCATGGGGTGCGTCCTCCTGCGAGCAAATGCGTTCAGATCGGATACCCGAGCGGCATCGGTCGATGCTTCAGGTACTGAAAGAACAATGCTCCGAGATATTTGAGATTGTCAAGTAACTGGGTACGCTGAGGGGCATGACCCCCCGAATGGATCCCCTGAGCCTCGAAGTCGTGGAGCTGATCGGCACGGTCGTCGGCCGCTACTACGAGGAGTACGAACGGGCCGCCGCCGAGCACTCCCTCACCGGCGCGCAGGCCCGGGTCCTCGGTCTGCTCTCCCTCGAACCGATGCCGATGCGGCGGATCGCCCAGAAGCTGAAGTGCGAGCCGTCGAACATCACGGGCATCGTGGACCGCCTCGAAGCCCGCGGCCTGGTGGAACGCCGCCCCGACCCGGCCGACCGCCGCATCAAACTCGCCGCCCCCACCCCCGAGGGCCTCACCACGGCCACCCGCCTACGCGACTCCCTGAACTTCGCCCGAGAGCCATTGGCGGAACTGTCGACACAGGAGCGGACGGTGCTGCGGGATCTGCTGCGGCGGATGCTGGGGTCTTGATCAGCCCCGACCGGCGAAAATCCAGCCCCTCGTGAGGGTCCCCCCGGCCCTTTGGGCCTTGGGGGAGTTTGAGGAGCGGAGTGCCGGGGGCGGCGCCCCCGGCAACGGCGAGTCAGATGCACCAGATCAGGAACGGCGTACAGGTCTTGGTCGGCTTGGGCGACGGAGGCGGTGGTGGCGGTGGCGGTGGCGCCCCCGGCGTCGAGGGCCCACCGGAGGGCGCGGGTCCGCCCGGTCCGCCCGGTCCGGGCGACCCGGACGGCCCCGGCGAGACGGGGGCCGACGGCGCGGACCCGGAGGGCCCGGGGTCGGGCGCGGCCGGATCGGAAGCCCCGCCCGCCGCGGAACCGTTCTTGCGCGGGTCGGCCTCGCCGACCCCGGACCGGCCGCTCCGCCCCGACTCCCCAGAGCCCGAGCCGGAACCCCGCCTCCGCTCCCGCGAGACCGGCTTGCCGCTCGGCTTGACCGGCACCGCCGCCGCGCTGCCCGACGGCAGCGGCTGAGGGTCGGAGATCGTCTGGTCCTGCCGCACCGCGGACGCCCGGTTGTCACCCGACGGCTGCGTGGCCACCTGTACGGCCACCACTGCCCCGAGCACCAGCGCCAGGCCGGCCGCACCGAAGAGGATCACCCGCCCGCGCCCGCGCCGCGCCCGCCGCCCTCTGCGGGCACGCCGATGGCCGGAGGGTGCGAGCACCTCCCCGCGGTCAACGCCGGACGTGGCACCGGCGTACACCAGGAGCTCGTCCTCGGGCGCGCGCCAGAGCTCCTCCGCGGGGGTTCCGCAGCCGGCACAGGCCAGTGCGCCGTTGAGGTGCCGTTGGCAGGAGTGGCAGTAATCCATGGCCAACGGAGGCTATTCGGCGGTCGGCCAAAAAAAGGGGCCGGTGGTGTGTGGATCCTGTGTGGAAGGTCACCTTCCGTGGCGTGGCGTCGTGACGAATCGTCATGGACCGGGGCGTTGTCAGTGGGGCGGGGCAGGATGGACGTCATGACGGAAACCGTGACGCCGCCGTTCGGCCCGCTGGACTTCCAACTCGTGCTGCTGCGGCGGATGGCCGACCACCAGCCGGGGCTCGTCGAGGACGCCCGCCAGGAGCTGGGCGCCTCAACAGCCGACCTGCGCGAGGCCAACAAGCGCTGGCAGGCGATGCTCCGGTCCTCCCGTTCGCGCGGCGCCCTGGCCCGCTACCGCTCGGTGCTCGGGGCGCCGGAGGCGGTCGTGCCGCGCACGATCGGGGATCTGCGCTGCGAGGCGCAGCTGTGGCCGGTGCCGCTCTGGCCGGAGCTGCGGTTCGAGGTGCTGGCCGGGCCCGGTGGTGCGGTGTGGAACGAATGGCTGGTCAGAGCCCCCGGCATACCGGGTCCCGAGTTGCGCGGGGAGGAGGATCTGCGGCCCTGGTCGTGCACGGTGGACGAGGTGGCACGGGCCTTCGCCCCGGCCCGCCCGATGGAGGGCTCGGCGCCGACCCGCTGGCAGCTGGCCCTGACGCTGCCCGACGGCCGGGAGCGCGTGGCGGAGTTCACGTGGGGGTTGCTCCAGCGCCTGCTGCCCTGACATTCCGGTACGTCATCTGCCCGCACGTCATCTGGAGGAGGCCACTGAAAGGACACCGCTGAACAGGCTGACCAACCGGCAGCCGAGCTCCGCCGGCAGCCACCTCAGCCGATCGCCGGATCGCCGGCCGGCGCCGGCCAGACCGGGGTCGACCCGCGGGCCATCCCCTTTCTGGCTGACCGTCAGTCGGCTTCTCCCCGACCGGCGCAGCCCAGCGCGCGCCGGTCCCCAAACGGTCGCAGGATGCGAATCAATACCGTTTTCGGGAGGATCTGCCGTGACCGTCAGTCTTGAGCAGTTGCGCCGTTGCCATGTAGCCGTCGACCTCGGAGCCGCCAGGACCCGGGTCTACATCAAGGGTGCCGGGCTCGTCGTGGACGAGCCGAGCGTGGCCGCCGTCAACACCCGTACCGGCGCACTGATCGCCGTCGGCACCTTCGCCGAACAGATGACGGGCCGCACGCCCGAGTACATCCGGGTGGCCCGCCCGGTGACCGGCGGCACCGTCGTCGACATCGAGATGGCCCGGCGCATGCTCCGTCATCTGCTCGGCGAGAAGCTGCGCCGCCAGTTGCGCCGCAAGCCGCGGCTGCGCGCCGCCGCGTGCACCCCGCACAACAGCAACCCGCTCGCCCAGCGCGCCGCGGTGGAGACGCTGATGGGGCTGGGTGCCTGCCGCGTCGAGCTGGTCGACACCCTGATCGCGGCCGCCGTCGGCTGCGGACTCCCGGTGGAGCAGCCCACCGCCACCATGATCATGGCGTGCGGCGCCGCCACCACCCAGATCGCCGTGCTCTCGCTGGGCGCGATCGTGACGGCCGTACGCATCCCGGTCGGCGGCGAGGCCATCGATCACGCCGTCATCCAGCACCTGCGCCAACAGCACGAACTGATGATGCCGAGCCAGTCCATGCGCCCGCTGCAACTGGCCCTGAGCGGCAACGGACTCACCCCGCAGGGCCCCGAGTCCACCGAGATCCACGGCCGCGACGTCGCCACGGGCATGGCCCGCTCGGTCCTGGTCGACACGGCCGCCGTACGCGATGCCATCCACACCCCGCTGACCGCCGTGCTCGACGGCATCGGCAAGGTGCTCCGGGAGTGCCCGCCCGATCTGGTCGCCGACCTCGCCGAGCGGGGCATCATGATGGTCGGCGGCAGTGCGCTGCTGCCCGGCTTCGACCAGATGCTGCGCACCTCGACGGGCATGCCGGTGCGCATCGCGGAGCGCCCCGACGTGTGCGCGATCCTCGGCCTCGGCGCGATGCTGGAGGGCAGCATCCACCCCATGGTCATCGACCCGATGGCTGAGTGAACGGCGCGACTGAGCGGTCCTGCGGAAGCCCGGTGCGGTGCGGTGCGCCCTGAAGGAGCGCGAGGCTGTGACACCATGCGGCTCCGCCGCGTGGGCGCGGCCGGCCTCCCCCAAACTCTCGACTTCGTTCGAGCAGGGGGGACCCCCATCGGCCAGCAGCCGGCAAACGCCGCTCCCCGCGGAGCGCTCGGCGGCCCCGACCGGGGCGGACGGCCGCGGTGAGGGATCCTCGAAGGATGACTGAAGCGGAGAATCCGGACAGTACGGCCGGCCCGGCCAGTGCGCCACCCGGGCTGCCGGTGCTCCTCGCGGCGGTGCTCGGCGTCGGCACCGAGCTCGAACTGCACACCACGCTCCAGCACATCGTGGACACGGCGACCGAGCTGACCGGTGCCCGCTACGGAGCGCTCGGGGTGGTCGACCCAGAGCGCGACCGGCTCACCGAACTGTTCACGGCCGGCCTCACCGACGCCGAACGCGAACGGATCGGCCGGCTGCCCGACGGCCGCACCGGGCTGCTCGGCGCCCTCGTCCACGACCCGCGGCCGCTGCGGCTCGACGATCTGACCACCGACCCCCGCTCGGCCGGACTGCCGCCCGGCCACCCCCCGATGCGCTCGTTCCTGGGCGTACCGATCCGGGTGCACACCCAGGTCTTCGGCAACCTCTACCTCACCGAGAAGCGCGGCGGCCCCTTCACCGAGGAGGACCTGGCACTGCTGCGGGTCCTCGCCGCACAGGCCGGGATCGCCATCGGCAACGCCCGGCTGTACGAGACCGTACGGGTGCGGGAGCGCTGGATCGAGGGCGCCGCGGCCGTCACCACCTCCCTGCTCACCGGCGACACCGCGGCGGACGCGCTGATGACGGTGGCCGAGCGGGCCCGGCTGCTCGCGGACGCGGCGGCCGGGGTGGTGCTCCAGCCCACCGCGGCGGGCGGCATGGAGATCGTCGCCGCCTCCGCGCCGGACGACCCCGACGACATCGTGGGCACCACGATCCAGCCGGGATCGCCGGTCCTGGTCCAACTCCTGGGCGGGGAGCCGGTGTTCGTGGAGGACTCGGCGACCGACCCGCGGATGACCACCCACGTGCGCAGCCGCTTCGGACCCAGCATGCTGCTCCCGCTGCAGAGCGGCGGCAAGCTGATCGGCACCCTCGCCCTGCCCCGGCGGCGCGGCGCCCGCCCCTACACGGAGGTGGACCGGCTGCTCGCCGCCCAGTTCGCCTCGCAGGCGGCCCTCGCCCTCGTACTCGCCGACGCCCAGCACAACCGCGAACAGCTCGCGGTGTACGAGGACCGCGACCGGATCGCCCGCGATCTGCACGACCTGGTCGTGCAGCGGCTGTTCGCCACCGAGATGATGCTGGAGTCGACCCGGCGCCGGGCCGAGAAGGCCGCGGCCGACGACACGGACGAGACGCTCACCCGGGCCGTGGACGAGCTGGACTCCACCATCCAGGAGGTGCGCACCGCGATCTTCGCCCTCCAGCAGCCGCCCGCCGACGCCCCGACGACCCTGCGCGGCCGGGTCCTGCGCGAGACGGCCGGTGCGGGCGCGCTGCTCGGCTTCCGGCCCTCGGTGCGGTTCGACGGCGCGGTCGACACCCTGGTCACCGAACCGGTGGACACCCAGCTCCTCGCCGCGCTGCGCGGCGCGCTGGCCGCGGCGCACCGCCGGGCCGGGGTGTCGTCGGTGCGGATCGCCATCGACGCGGGCGCCGAACTGCCGGACGGGCGGGCCGGGGTGCGGCTGACCGTCGTGGACAACGGGATGCGCGACGACGGCATCCGGGGCACCACACTGACCTGGCAGGCACCGCTGTAGCAGGCGGGCGGGCGCCCGCGAACGCGTACGGCAGGACGGGGATCACGCGTGCGGACGGCGCCGCGTAGGGTCGGTGACCTGGGGCCCGGCACCGTCCGGCGCCCGCCCGTGCCGTCGACCGCGAGGAGTCCCGTACGTGTCCCCTCTCTTCCCCTCCCTGTACGCCGCCGAGCCGCGGGAGGCGATCCGCTTCGGCGAGCACTCGCTGACCCATGCCCAACTGGCGGGCGCGGCGGGCTCCCTGGCCCGCCGCCTCGCGGGTGCCGGGCGGGTCGCGGTCTGGGCGACACCGACCCCGCAGACGGTGGTCGGCGTGGTGGCCGCCCTCGTCGCGGGCGTGCCCGCGGTACCGCTCAACCCGAAGACGGGCGAACGGGAGCTGACCCACATCGTGCGCGACAGCACGCCGACAGTGGTCCTGGCCTCGGAGGGAGACCAACTCCCGCCCGCCCTGGCCGATTTGGTACGTATCGACGTACCGCTCGCCGGGACCGCCGGGCCGCTGCCGCCGGAGCCCGCCGACGACGCGGCCGCGCTGATCGTCTACACCTCCGGGACCACCGGCCCGCCGAAGGGCGCGGTGCTGCCGCGCCGGGCCATCGCGTCGACGCTCGACGCGCTCCGGGACGCCTGGGGCTGGACGGCGGACGACGTCCTGGTGCACGGCCTCCCGCTGTTCCACGTCCACGGGCTGATCCTGGGCATTCTCGGCCCGCTGCGCCGCGGCGGCTCGGTGCGCCACCTCGGCCGGTTCTCGGTGGAGGGCGTCACGCGGGAGCTGTCGGCGGGCGCCACGATGCTGTTCGGGGTGCCGACGATGTACCACCGGATCGCCGAAGTGGTGGGCCGGGACCGGGAGTTGGCGAAGGCGCTGGCGGACGCGCGCCTGCTGGTGTCCGGGTCCGCCGCGCTGCCCGCGCCCGACCACCGCCGCATCGCGCAGGCGACGGGCCGGGCGGTGATCGAGCGCTACGGCATGACCGAGACGCTCATGCTGTGCGCGGTACGGGAGAGCGACGGCGCCCACCCCGGGACGGTGGGGACCCCGCTCCCCGGGGTCGAACTGCGCCTCGCCGACGAGGCCGACGGCATCGGCGAGATCCAGGTGCGCGGCCGGAACCTGTTCAGCGGCTATCTGAACCGGCCGGAGGCGACGGCCGCCGCGTTCACCGAGGACGGCTGGTTCCGCACCGGCGACCTGGCGAGCCGGGACGCGGACGGCCGGGTGCGGATCGTCGGCCGCAAGGCCACCGACCTCATCAAGAGCGGCGGCTACAAGATCGGCGCGGGCGAGATCGAGAACGCGCTGCTCGACCATCCGGGCGTCCGCGAGGCCGCGGTGACGGGCGAGCCGGACCCGGACCTGGGCGAGCGCATCGTTGCCTGGGTGGTGCCGACCGACCACCAATCCCCGCCGTCGGCAACGGAGTTGAGCGACCATGTCGCGTCCGAACTGGCCCCGCACAAGCGCCCGCGCGTGGTGCACTTCCTCACGGAGCTGCCCCGTAACGACATGGGCAAGATCATGAAGCGAGCCCTGCATGTCTGAGCGCATGTCCGCACGCGCGGCGATCGCGACCGTCGCCGCCGACTTCACCGAATTCGCCGCACCCGAGCGGGACTTCCCCGAGGACGGGCCCATCTCCTGGGCGGGATACGACAGTTCACGCGCGAGAGCGACGGAGCGTACCGGCGAGGACGAGTCGGTCGTCTGCGGCCTCGCCTTGGTCGAGGGGCGGCCCTGCGTGCTGATCTCCTTCGAGTTCGGCTTCCTGGGCGGCTCCCTCGGCCGGCGCACGGGCGACCGCCTGGAAACCGCGTACCGGGCGGCGCGCGAGCGGCGCCTGCCGCTGGTCTCGCTGATCGCCACGGGCGGCAGCCGCATGCAGGAGGGCATGCTCGCCCTCACCCAACTCCAGCGCGTGGCACGGCAGTCGACGCTGCTGAGGGAGGCCGGGCTCGCCCAGATCGCGGTACTGCGCGACCCCACGACGGGCGGCGGCTGGGCCACCCTCGGCGCGGGCGCCGATGTGATCCTGGCCCTGCCGGACGCCCAGATCGGCTTCGCGGGCTCCCGGGTGCGCCCCGCGGACGCGGATCCGGCCGCCTACGGCGCCCGCGGCCAGCTGGCCGCGGGCCAGATCGACGCGATCGTGCGCGGCGAGGACCTGCGGGGCGTCCTCGCCGGGTGGCTCACGCTGCTCGGCGGCGGCCGGCGGACCGAACCGGCGCCGGTGCCCGAGGCGTTCGGATCGGCGGGGCTGCCCGCCGACGGGTGGGAGGCGGTGCGGCGGGCACGGTCGGCGGGCCGCCCGCGCGCCGAGGCGTACCTGGACGCGTACTTCACGCACCGGCGGGCGCTGGCCGGCGACCGCTGCGGGGGTGTCGACCCCGGGATGCTGTGCGGGTTCGGCCTGCACGAGGGCGTGAGTTACGCGTACGCCGCCCAGACCGGCACCGCGACCCGTCCGGCGGGCTACCGCACCGCGGCCCGCCTGGTCCGGCTGGCCGACCGGCTCGGCATCCCGGTGCTCACCCTCGTCGACACCCCGGGGGCGGCGAACGACGCGGCGGCGGAGCGGGGCGGGCAGGGCGCGGCGATCGCCGACGCGTTCGCCGCGCTGGCGGCCGCGCGGGTGCCGGTGACCACGCTGGTCATCGGCGAGGGCGGCTCGGGCGGCGCCCTCGCCCTGACGTCACCGGGCCGCACCTGGGTGACGGCGGACAGCTACTTCTCGGTGATCGCGCCGGAACTGGCGGCGGCGATCCTGAAGCGCCCCCCGACGGAGATCGAGCAGACGGCCTCCCAACTCCGGCTGCGCCCGCAGGACTTGGTGGAGCTCGGGGTGGCGAGGGGGATACTGGGCGCCTGACGGTCCGGGGCGCGGGCCCCGGCCGGCCCGCTACGGCACGGGGTTGCGCGCGTCGTAGCGGGCGAAGCCGCGGCGGCTCAGGCCGAGCACCGTCACCGCGAGGACGCACGCGAGGCCGCCGCCCACGATCATCACGGCGGGCGAGGTGAGGTCGGCGACCGTACCGGCGAGGAAGTCACCGAGCCGGGGCCCGCCGGTGACCACCACGATGAAGACGCCCTGGAGCCGGCCGCGCATCTCGTCGGGCGCCGCGACCTGCATCATCGTGTTGCGGAACACCATGGAGACGGTGTCCGAGAACCCGGCGAGCGCGAGCATGAACAGGCCGAGCCACAGGTGCCGGGTCAGCCCGAACACCGCGATCGCGGTGCCCCATCCGCCGACCGAGATCAGCACCGCGAGCCCGTGCCGGCGGACGCGTCCCTGCCAGCCGGAGAACACCCCGCCGAGCAGCGCGCCGACGGCGGGCGCGGCGACCAGCAGTCCGGTGGTGCGGGCGTCGCCGCCGTACCAGAGGACGGCGACGGCCGGGAACAGGGCGCGGGGGTGGGCCAGGATCATCGCGCAGAAGTCGCTGAAGAACGTCATCCGCAGGTTGGGCCGGGTGGCCAGGAACCGCAGCCCGTCCAGGACCGAGGCCCGCTGGGCGCCGGTCCGCTCGGGCAGCATCGCGGGCAGCCGCCACATCGCGTACAGGGAGGCGGCGAAGGTGATCGCGTCGATGAGGTACGCCGTCCGGTACCCGGCGAAGCCGACGACGAGCCCGCCCAGCATCGGGCCGACGAGCGTGCCGGTCGTCATGATCATCGAGTTGAGCGCGTTGGCGGCGGGCAGTTGCTCGGGCGGCAGCAGCTTGGGGATCATCGCGGATCTGGCGGGGGCGTTCAGCGCCTGGCAGACCGACTGGAGCGCGATGACGGCGTACAGGAACCAGACGTTCGCCAGCCCGGCGAAGGCCCCGGCCGACAGGGCCGCGGAGAGCACCGCGGACCCGAGCGCACTGTGCAGGCCGAGCTTGCGGCGGTCAACGGTGTCGGCGATGGCACCGCCGTACAGGCCGAACACGACGAGCGGTACGAGGGTGAAGATGCCGACCAGGCCGACGTAGAAGCTGGAGCCGGTGAGGTCGTAGACCTGGAGGGAGATCGCGAGCGCCGTCATGGCGCTGCCGACCCAGGAGACCATGTTGCCGAACCAGAGGCGGCGGTAGTCCGGGGAGGTGCGCAAGGGGGTGAGGTCGGCGAATATGCTCCGCCTCGCCCGTATCGCCCCGGTGCCGGTCCCGGTGGTGTCCGGCTGCGGCGTCTCGGTCTCGCTGGGTTGCTCGGCTTGTTCGGTCACGCGGGATGCTAACCCCCGGCCGGGACCGGCGGCACGGCCGGGGAAGTCACCGGCCCGGATCGGCGGCCCGGCCGGGAGGTCGCCTTCCCGCACCGGCCGAGACCACCGCGTGCAGCCGGTCCGCCGCCGCCCGCCCGAACGCGGGGTCGTTGATGTGGGTGTCGTACTCGAAGATCTCCGTGCCGCTGCCCCGCGGCCGGTCGGGCCCCGCGGTCAGGATCCCCCCGACGAGATCGTCCGCGAGCTCACTGAGCGTCAGGTCCAGTACGCCCGCGAACATGCCATGTTCGGCGAGGGTCTCCAGGGTGCGCCCGCCGACGCCGCTGACGTGGAACACCAGCACGTCGTAGCCGAGCTCGGCCAGCCGCTCGCGCGCCGCGTCCACCCCCGGGGTGGTCACCCCGACCATGCCGGCCGCTGTCAACGGCCGCCCGCCCGAGGCGAGTTGCCCGGGTCCGAGCTCCCGGGAGGCCGCGGCGAACCCCTTCGCCATCCCGGCCACCGCGTCCGCCGCGTTGGCGAACACCGGGCCCGTGACGCGGTTGATCCCGGCGATGTCGACGACGCTGTACATCATCGCCATGTCCGAGGACCCGACGTACGGGGCGACGTCGCCGCCCGCCATCGAGGACACCATCAACTTCGGTAGGCCGAGCGGGAGTCCGCGCATCGCACGGGTGGCGATGGAGGTGCCCCGGCTGCCGCCGACGGCCATGACGGCGTGCAACTCCCCCTCGGCGTAAAGGCGTTGGAAGGTCGCGGTGGCCCTTCGGCCATCGCCGTGACGGCGGAGCCCCGGTCCCCGCCGGTCCGTAACGCGGCCAGGTCGGCCCCGGCCGACGCCGCCACCTCCGCCCGGGTCACATCCGCGGGCACTCGCGGCTCACCGATCACCCCGGCGTCCACCCGCACGACGTCGACCCCGGCGCGCGGCAGCCGCTCGCGTATCCAGCCGTATTCCTCGCCCTTGGTGTCCAGCGTTCCCACCAGCACCACTACAGCAATGATCTGTAATGTCCACGCCCGGCCCGCCTCCGGCAAGACCCCCTCGCCACCCGGGCCGTACCCCGGGCGGGTCAATGGCCCGGGACCCACTTGCCCGAGCAATGTCCGGCCGTACGGCACCGGCGAACAAGCCCCCGCGCGCCCATCGCCTCAGGTGGGGGGCGTGGCGGCGCCGTCCGGCTGCGGGGACCACCTTTATGCCACGTCCGCATGCGCGCGCCGCAGCCCTTGGCCGCCGCTACGCTTCCCCCGATCAGTCAGCGTCAGAACCGCCCCCGCCCTCATCCGGCGGGGGCGGCCACGCATCACCCGGAAGGCCATCCATGAACACCCTGATCTCCGCCGCCACCCGCAGCGCCACCACCCCGCAGACCACCCGGCGTGTGCCGCTCACCGCGCGGGCCGCGGCACAGCACGCCGGCCACGCCCCGGCCGCCCTCGACCGCGTCACCACAGCCGCCACCAACGTCCCGAGCGCCTCGGCGTTCCAGTCCGCCCTGTGAAAGCTCCGTAACCCCAGGGCCCCACGAAGAAGCCCCCGGCAGCCGCACGGACTTGTGCGCATCGCCGGGGGCTTCTTCCGTTCCGGGATACTCACCGAGGCCCCCCGAGCAAAAGGACACCATGCAGATCCAGACCTTCCCCGAGGCCGACACCCCGGCCCCCCTGCGCGCCCAGGTCCTCGCGCTTCAGGACGAGGCCTGGCCCCGGGACGTGCCGAGCAGCGGGACGAGCCATGACCCGGCGCTGCGGCCCGTGTCCATGCTGCTGGTCGACGGCCCCACCGTGCTCGCCGCCCTCGACATCCTCACCAAGGAGATCGAGCACGCGGGCCACCGGCTGCGGGCCGGTGGTCTGAGCACGGTCGTCACCCGGCGGGCGGCCCGCGGGCAGGGTCACGGGCGCACGCTGGTGACGGCCGCGCGTGAGCACATGGCTCGCGGCGGAACGTACGACATCGGGCTGTTCACCTGCGACCGCCCGCTGCGCGCGTTCTACGAGGCCGCGGGGTGGCAGGAACTGCCCGGCACGGTCCTGGTCGGCGGCACCGACGACGACCCGTTCCCCAGCGACCGCCCCGGCTTCGACAAAGTGACGATGGGCGCCTTCTTCACGCCAGCGGGCCGTGCGGCGCGATCCGCCTTCGCGCACACACGGATCGCACTGCACCCGGGCGGCATCGACAAGCTGTGGTGACGCCACAGGAGGCACGCTGACGACCTGTTGGGGGGTGCGGTGGGCCGTGCGGGTGATCCCTCGATGGAGGCCCTCCGCCGGTTCACGGCGGGCCCGTTGAGCCCTTCCTCGGCGGCGGTTGCCGTCTTCCCCGGATACGCCAAAGGCGCAGGCCAGATCGTTTCTGCACCTGCGCCTAGCAGTGGGGCGGGTGGGACTCGAACCCACGGCCGACGGATTATGAGTCCGCTGCTCTAACCGGCTGAGCTACCGCCCCTAACGGCGCGTCGCGCACATTTGTGCGCGCCGTCTGCCGCAGCATAGCCGCTCATACGATCTCCTGCCTCGGATGGTCGGCATCGCACGACCATGAGGACCGCGCGGAGATCCCAGCGGTTCCGCCGGATACGAAAAAGGACCCCGAAGGGTCCGATTCCGCTGCTCTCCCGACTGGACTCGAACCAGTAACCTGCCGGTTAACAGCCGGCTGCTCTGCCAATTGAGCTACAGGAGATCGAGCTCCCCCGACTGGACTCGAACCAGTAACCTGCCGGTTAACAGCCGGCTGCTCTGCCAATTGAGCTACAGGGGAATGCCTCGTTGCTTCGAACGTACCCACCTCGGGTGATCCCGGGCGGCGTGCGTTCGCTGCGACACATACATTAGCGCAAGCAGGGGGGTGCTCCGCCAATCGGTTCCGCCCCGGGTGATCACGGGGCCGCGCGGGTAGGCGCGGCACACACGCTAGGAAGGGTGACCGCCATGCGATACCGGCTCACGTTCGCCGTCGGACTGGCTCTCGGATACGTGCTCGGAACCCGGGCGGGGCGCGAGCGTTACGAGCAGTTGAAGAAGTCCGCACGTCAGATGGCGCAGAACCCCGCCGTGCGGAACACCGCCGAATCGGCCGCGCAGACCTCGCGCGAGGTCGCTGGCAAGGCCTTCCAGGCGGTGAGCGACAAGGTCGGGGAGCGGATGCCCGCCTCCGTCGCCGACCGGGTGCGCTCCCTGCGCGAGCGCGGCCAGGGCTCCGAGGACGACTGGGGCACCAGCAACACCTGAGCCGCGCGCGACCGGGGCACCGCGATCACCCGCACCCCGCGCGCGACCGGGGCACCGGCACCACCCGGCCCCGCGCATGTCGCGGGGCGCCCCGCACCAGTTGGCCCGCGCCCCGGCGAACTCCCTGACAGCGTTGTCCCGGCCACCGCCGTCCCAGCAGTCCTCCGCGTGCGGCAGAATCGTCGACCATGGGGATAGTCGCCGGGCTGGACAGTTCTTCCGCCTTCACTCGCATCGTCGTCTGCGACACCGACACGGGTGCCGTGCTGCGGCAGGGGTACGCCCCGCATCCCGTCGAGCCGAAGGCGACCGAGGTCGATCCGCAGGCCTGGCTGCTCTCGCTGGGCGAGGCCGCGACCGGCGGGCTCCTCGAAGGGGTCCAGGCGATCGGCGTCTCCGCCCAGCAGCACGGCCTGATCGCGCTGGACGGCCAGGGCACGCTCGTACGGCCCGCGCTGACCGGGAACGACAAGCGGGCGCAGGTCGCCGCCGCCGACCTGGTCGACGGGCTGGGCAGCCGGGAGGCCTGGGCGCAGGCCGTCGGGTGTGTGCCGCAGGCCGCGCAGGCGGTGGCCAAGCTGCGCTGGCTGGCGCGCACCGAGCCGGAGGCCGCGCAGCGCACGACCGGGGTGCTCCAGGCGCACGACTGGCTGGTGTGGCAGTTGCTCGGCCGGCCGGCCCGCCGCACCACCGACCGCGGCGCCGCGTCCGGCACCGGCTACTGGTCCGCCGCCACCGGCTTCTACCGCCCCGATCTGGTCGAGCTCGCGCTCGGGCACCAGGTGGCGCTGCCCGAGGTGCTCGGGCCGTCGGACGCGGCCGGCACCACCCCCGAGGGGCTGCTGATCTCAGCCGGTACCGGCGAGACGATGGCGGCGGCTTTCGGGCTCGGCGTCGGCGCGGGCGACGCGGTGGTCTCGCTCGGCGCCTCGGGTTCCGTCATGGCCGTGCATCACGAGGCGCTGGCCGATCCGAGCGGGATGATTACGTCCTTCGCCGACGCCACCGGGATGCATCTGCCCGTCGTGCATACGAGCAACGCCGTCCGGGCCCTGCGCGGCACGGCGGAGATGCTCGGCGTCGAGAACCTCGACGAACTCAGCGCGCTGGCCCTCAAATCCACGCCGGGCGCCCGCGGTCTCGTACTGCTGCCGTACCTCGAAGGCGAGCGGACGCCCCGGCTGCCGCACGCGGCCGGGACGCTGGCCGGGCTGCGGCGCGAGTCGATGAAGCCGGAGCACCTGGCCAGGGCCGCCTTCGAGGGGATGCTCTGCTCGCTGGCCGACGCCCTGGACGTGCTGCGCGGGCGCGGCGTGGAGGTCCGGCGGGTGTTCCTGCTCGGGGCCGCGGCCGAACTGCCCGCCGTGCAGGCGGCCGCGCCGGCCGTCTTCGGTACGCAGGTGGTCGTGCCCCAGCCCGCCGAGTACGCGGCACTGGGCGCGGCGCGGCAGGCCGCCTGGGCGCTCGGCGTCTCGCAGGGCACGCTCGCGGCGCACACCCCGCCGGCCTGGCAGGGCGCTTCGGCGCAGGTCTTCGAACCGGGCGAGGAACTGGCGGCGGGTCAGGCGGTTCGCCAGCAGTACATCGCGACGCGTGACGAGATCCACCCGGGCGCCTTCGGCCAGGGTGCTTGACGCGGACCCGGTGCGGGCTCTTTGCTATTCCTTTTGACTCCAGCACGATAATCGCTTGAGCTTCCAGGGGTGGAGTGTCGCAAGATGGGGGGTCGAACCCCCGATCTTGCCGACCCGGAGAGCCTGCGCGTGCTCATACGACTCCTGCGGAGCCATCTGGTTCCGTACAAGAAACCGATAGCCCTGCTGGTCCTGCTGCAACTGCTGCAGACCAGCGCCACCCTTTATCTGCCCACCCTCAACGCGAACATCATTGACAACGGTGTCGTGAACGGGGACACGGGCTACATCCTGGGACACGGCGGCATCATGATCGCCGTCAGCCTCGTCCAGGTGTTCTGCAACATCGGCGCCGTCTACTTCGGCGCCCGGACCGCGGCGGCCCTCGGGCGCGACGTCCGGGCCGCCGTCTTCGCGCGGGTCCAGTCGTTCTCCGCGCGCGAGGTCGGCCACTTCGGGGCGCCGTCCCTGATCACCCGCACCACCAATGACGTCCAGCAGGTCCAGATGCTGGTCCTCATGGCGTTCACGCTGATGGTCTCCGCCCCGATCATGTGTGTCGGCGGCATCATCATGGCGCTGGGCCAGGACGTGCCGCTCTCCGCGGTGCTGCTCGCGGTCGTCCCGGTGCTCGGGATCGCCGTCTCGCTGATCGTGCGCAAGATGCGGCCGCTGTTCCGCACCATGCAGACCCGCCTCGACACGGTGAACCGGGTGCTGCGCGAGCAGATCACCGGCAACCGCGTGATCCGGGCCTTCGTCCGGGACGAGTACGAGCAGGGGCGCTTCCGGGGCGCCAACACCGAGCTGACCGACGTCTCGCTGTCCACCGGGCGGCTGATGGCGCTGATGTTCCCGACCGTCATGACCGTCGTGAACGTGTCCTCGGTCGCGGTCGTCTGGTTCGGTGCGCACCGCATCGCCGGCCACCACATGGAGATCGGCCAGCTCACCGCGTTCCTCGCGTACCTCATGCAGATCGTGATGGCCGTGATGATGGCCACCTTCATGTTCATGATGGTGCCGCGCGCCGAGGTCTGCGCCGAGCGCATCGAGGAGGTCCTCGGGACCGACACCAGCGTGGTGCCGCCCGAGAACCCGGTGCGCGAGCTGCGCCGGCACGGTCATCTGGAGGTGCGGGGCGCCGACTTCAAGTACCCGGGCGCGGAAGCCTCCGTGCTGCGGGGCGTGGAGCTGGTGGCCCGGCCCGGCGAGACCACCGCGATCATCGGTTCGACGGGCAGCGGAAAGTCGACCCTGCTCGGGCTCGTGCCGCGGCTGTTCGACGCGACCGACGGCGAGGTGCTCGTCGACGGCGAGGACGTCCGCACACTCGACCCCGTGCTGCTCGCCAAGACCGTGTCGCTGGTGCCGCAGAAGCCGTACCTGTTCTCCGGGACCGTCGCCACCAATCTGCGGTACGGCAATCCCGACGCGAGCGACGAGGAGCTCTGGCACGCCCTTGAGGTCGCGCAGGCCAAGGAGTTCGTCTCCGAGCTGGAGGGCGGCCTCGACGCGCCGATCGCGCAGGGCGGCACGAACGTCTCCGGCGGTCAGCGCCAGCGGCTCGCCATCGCGCGCACCCTGGTGCAGCGCCCGGAGATCTACCTCTTCGACGACTCCTTCTCGGCGCTCGACTACGCCACGGACGCGGCCCTGCGCTCGGCGCTCGGCCGCGAGACCGCCGAGGCCACGGTCGTGATCGTGGCCCAGCGGGTCTCCACCATCCGGGACGCCGACCGGATCATCGTCCTCGACGAGGGACGGGTCGTCGGAACCGGCCGCCATCACGAGCTGATGGCCGACAACGAGACGTACCGGGAGATCGTGCTCTCCCAGCTGACGGAGGCTGAGGCGGCATGAGCGGGCCCGGTGGACGCATGATGATGGGCGGCGGCCCGGATCAGCGGTCGATGAACTTCAAGGAGTCCGGCAAACGGCTGATCAAGCAGCTGGCGCCGGAGAAGGCCACGCTGTCGGTAATGCTGCTCGCGGTCGTGTGCAGCGTCGGCCTGTCGGTGGTCGGGCCGAAGATCCTCGGCAGGGCGACCGACCTGGTCTTCGCGGGTGTGATCGGCAAGAACCCGCTGATGCCGGCCGGAATCAGCAAGGCGCAGGCCATCGAGGCCCTGCGCGCCAAGGGCCAGGGCTCGCTCGCCGACATGCTCTCGGGGGTCGACTTCACCCCGGGCAGCGGCATCGACTTCCACGCGGTCGGCGGAGTGCTGCTCGCCGCGCTCGCGGTGTACGTCGGCGCCGGGCTGATGATGCTGGTGGCGACCCGGCTCTCCAACCGGGCCATCAACAAGACCGTGTTCCGGATGCGCGAGGACATCCAGACGAAGCTGTCGCGGCTTCCGCTGTCGTACTTCGACAAGGCCAAGCGCGGTGAGGTGCTCAGCCGCGCGACCAACGACATCGACAACATCTCCCAGACGATGCAGCAGACGATGGGCCAGCTCATCAACTCGCTGCTGACCATCGTCGGCGTGCTGGTGATGATGTTCTGGATCTCGCCGCTGCTCGCGCTGGTGGCGCTGGTCACGGTGCCGCTGTCGGTGGTCGTGGCGACGAGGGTCGGCAAGCGCTCGCAGCCGCAGTTCGTCCAGCAGTGGAAGTCGACGGGCAAGCTGAACGCGCACATCGAGGAGATGTACACCGGGCACGCCCTGGTGAAGGTCTTCGGGCGCCAGCAGGAGTCGGCGAACGCCTTCGCCGAGCAGAACGACGCGCTGTACGAGGCCTCGTTCAAGGCGCAATTCAACAGCGGCGTCATGCAGCCGCTGATGATGTTCGTGTCCAACCTGAACTACGTCCTGGTGGCGGTGGTCGGCGGTCTGCGGGTCGCCACCGGATCGCTGTCCATCGGTGACGTCCAGGCCTTCATCCAGTACTCGCGGCAGTTCTCGATGCCGCTGACCCAGGTCGCCTCGATGGCGAACCTGGTGCAGTCGGGGGTGGCCTCGGCCGAGCGGATCTTCGAGCTGCTCGACGCCGAGGAGCAGGCGCCGGACGCGTCCTCGCCCCAGCGCCCCGACCAGCTGCGCGGCGCGGTCGCGCTGGAGAAGGTGTCCTTCCGGTACGAGCCGGAGAAGCCGCTCATCGAGGACCTCTCGCTGAAGGTGGAGCCGGGTCACACGGTCGCGATCGTCGGCCCGACGGGCGCCGGCAAGACGACACTGGTGAACCTGCTCATGCGGTTCTACGAGGTCACCGGCGGCCGCATCACCCTGGACGGGGTGGACGCGGCGCGGATGACCCGCGAGGAGCTGCGCTCCGGCATCGGCATGGTGCTCCAGGACACCTGGCTGTTCGGCGGCTCGATCGCGGACAACATCGCGTACGGCGCCGCCAAGGAGGTCACGCGCGAGGAGATAGAAGCGGCCGCGAAGGCGGCCCACGCCGACCGGTTCATCCGGACGCTCCCCGAGGGCTACGACACCGTCATCGACGACGAGGGCACCGGGGTCAGCGCGGGTGAGAAGCAGCTCATCACCATCGCGCGGGCGTTCCTGTCCGACCCGGTGATCCTGGTCCTGGACGAGGCGACGAGCTCGGTCGACACCCGTACCGAGGTGCTGATCCAGAAGGCGATGGCGCGCCTCGCCCACGGGCGTACGTCGTTCGTCATCGCGCACCGGCTCTCCACCATCCGGGACGCGGACGTCATCCTGGTGATGGAGAACGGCTCGATCGTCGAACAGGGCACGCATGACGAGCTGTTGGCGGCTCAGGGGGCGTATGCGCGCCTGTACGCGGCCCAGTTCGCCCAGGCGGTCGCCGAAGTCGACTGATCGGTGGGGCAGTCGGGGCCGGTGCGGGATCCGCACCGGCCCCTTTCCGTTCAGTCCAGGTAGCCCCTGAGCTGGTCCGCGAAGGCGTGGTCGCGGAGTTTGTTGAGGGTTTTGGACTCGATCTGGCGGATGCGTTCGCGCGTCACGCCGAAGATGCGGCCTATCTCCTCCAGCGTGCGGGGGCGGCCGTCGGCCAGCCCGTAGCGCAGCTGGACGACCTTGCGTTCGCGTTCGCCGAGCGTGGAGAGCACGGCCTCCAGGTGCTCGCGCAGCAGCAGGAAGGCGGCGGACTCGACGGGGGACGCGGCGTCGCCGTCCTCGATGAGATCGCCGAGCGCGACATCGTCCTCCTCCCCCACCGGCGCGTGCAGCGAGACCGGTTCCTGGGCCAGGCGCAGGACCTCGCCGACCCGTTCCGGGGTCAGGTCGAGGTGGGCGGCGACCTCTTCGGGCGTCGGCTCGTAGCCGCGCTCCTGGAGCATCCGGCGCTGGACGCGCACCACGCGGTTGATGAGTTCGACCACGTGGACGGGGACGCGGATGGTGCGGGCCTGGTCGGCCAGCGCGCGCGACATGGCCTGCCGGATCCACCAGGTCGCGTACGTCGAGAACTTGTAGCCGCGCGCGTAGTCGAACTTCTCGACCGCCCTGATCAGTCCGAGGTTTCCCTCCTGGACCAGGTCGAGCATGGTGAGCCCGCGCCCCACGTACCGCTTGGCGACGGAGACGACCAGGCGCAGATTGGCTTCGATGAGGCGGCGCTTGGCCATCCGGCCCATGACGACCAACTTGTCGAGATCGACGGCGAGTTGGGAGTCCAGGTCGGATGCCGTGCTCAGCCGCTCCTCGGCGAAGAGGCCCGCTTCCACGCGCCGGGCGAGTTCGACCTCCTCGGCGGCGGTGAGCAGCGGAATGCGGCCGATCTCGCGCAGGTACTGGCGGAAGAGGTCGGAGGAGGGGCCACCGGTATCCGCGCGGCCGGGCCGCGGGTCGGGTGGTTCGGGGGCCTCTTCCTCGGCGACCTGTTCGGGCCCGGCGGCCGGGCCGGACGGCTCCGCCTCCGGGTGGTGTACGGCCCGCGACTGCGGGGGTACGGCCGTGACGACGTCGTTGTCGGTCAGGGTCTGGGTCTGCACGGGGGCGACCTCCAGGGTGATCGCTGCCGGATCGGGGGCGTGCGGCAGCGGGACGGAGGCGGCCGGACCGCTTTCCGTCCCGTACACGATGAGCGGATCCGCGGGGGTGAGGGGCCCACCGTCATGGGTGGACCGGCCGCGCTCCGAGGACTCAGGCACCGCAACCCAGTGTGGGGTACGACACATGATCGACGCGACGGGCGTGCGGTGACTTTTTGAAGCCGGTGCGTGACCGGGTGATTACCCGGGCGGATATGCCGCCGCCTCTGAGCGGACCCCCTAGAGGGCTGCCGCGCCCTTGTTGCGCAGGGCCTGGCCGTACTGCTGGAGGACCCACAACTCGTTCTGGACGGCGGCCAGTTGGGCCGGGTCGCCGTTCTGGCCCAGGCGGGCCAGGGTGCCCTGGATGTCCAGGAGGCGGCGGTCGACGGCCCGGCGGCGAACGGCCACCAACTGCTCCCCCGCGTACGCCTCGTCCACCGTGCGGGCGTGGACGGCTTCCACGGCGAGCTCGGTGACCAGGGCGCGGACCACGTCGTTGGGGGCGCGGTCCATGACGGCCGGGAGGTAGTCGGAGGGGGCGTCGGTGGCGCCGCCCGCTTCCTGGATGCACTGGCGGACCGCCGCGTACGGCGGGGCCGTGAACTCGTCGCTGCCGTACGCGTCGAAGGCCGGGGACACCAGGTGCGGGTGCTGCAACGCCAGCTTGAGCAGCTCGCGTTCGGTGCGGTGGGCGGGGCTGCGCAGGTTCAGCGCGGGGCCGGGGGCGGCTGCCCGGGGGGCGGCGCTCTCGTACTGCTGCTGACGGTGGCCCGTGGGCGCGGGGCCCTTGCCGCCGCGGTCGCGGGCCCAGCGGGCGAGCTGGGCGACCCGCTTCACCACGAACTGGGTGTCCAGGATGCCGAGGATTCCGGCGAGTTGGACGGCGACCTCGTGTTGGGAGGCGACGTTCTTGATGCGGGCGACGATGGGGGCCGCCTCGTCGAGGGCCGCGGCCCGGCCGGCCGGGGTCTCCAGGTCGTAGCGCCGGACGATCTGGCGGATCGCGAACTCGAACAGCGGCGTACGGGGCTGGACCAGGTCCGCGACCGCCTCGTCGCCCTTGGCGAGGCGCAGATCGCAGGGGTCCATGTTGTCGGGGGCGATCGCGATGTACGTCTCGGCGGCGAACTTCTGGTCGTCCTCGAAGGCGCGCAGGGCCGCCTTCTGGCCGGCCGCGTCGCCGTCGAAGGTGAAGATCACGCGGGCCGAGCCGTTGTCCATCAGCAGGCGGCGCAGGATCTTGATGTGGTCGCCGCCGAAGGCCGTGCCGCAGGTCGCGATGGCGGTGGTGACACCGGCCAGATGGCAGGCCATGACGTCGGTGTAGCCCTCGACCACGACCGCGCGGCTGCTCTTGGCGATCTCCTTCTTGGCGAGGTCGATTCCGTACAGGACCTGCGACTTCTTGTAGATCGGCGTCTCGGGGGTGTTCAGGTACTTCGGGCCGTTGTCGTCGTCGCGCAGTTTGCGCGCGCCGAAGCCCACCACCTCGCCGGAGACGTCGCGGATCGGCCACATCAGGCGGCCGCGGAAGCGGTCGATGGGGTTGCGGCGGCTCTCCTGGGCGAGGCCCGAGGTCAGCAGCTCCTTGTCGCTGAAGCCCTTGCCGCGCAGATACCGCGTCAGATGGTCCCAGCCCGCCGGGCTGTAGCCGACGCCGAAGTGGGCGGCGGCGGCCTGGTCGAAGCCGCGCTCCGCGAGGAACGTGCGGCCGATCTCGGCCTCGGGGCTGTCGAGCTGCTCGATGTAGAACTGGGCGGCGGCCTTGTGCGCCTCGACCAGGCGGATGCGCTCGCCGCGCTGGTGCGCGGGGTTGTAGCCGCCCTCTTCGTAGCGGAGCGTGATGCCCGCGGTGGCGGCGAGCCGCTCGACCGCCTCGGAGAACGACAGGTGGTCGATCTTCCGGATGAAGGCGATCGTGTCGCCGCCTTCCTGGCAGCCGAAGCAGTGGAAGAGACCCTTGCTCGGGCTGACCTGGAAGGACGGGGACTTCTCGTCGTGGAAGGGGCAGAGGCCCTTGAGGTTGCCTCCCCCCGCGTTGCGCAGCTGGAGGTACTCGGACACGACGGCGTCGATCGGGACCGCGTCCCGGACCGCCTTCACGTCGTCATCGTTGATCCTGCCTGCCACGCATGAAGTCTACGGGGACGGTGTGACATCAAAGAGCGAGGGAGGCGAGCGGGACCGCCGGATCGGCCAGCGCCTCGGTGTCCACCTGCGCCCCGGACCGGATCAGGGCCTGGATCGGCTCTGTGACATCCCACACGTTCACGTTCATCCCGGCGAGCACCCGGCGCTCCTTCAGCCAGAACGCGATGAATTCGCGCTTGCCCGCGTCCCCGCGGATCACCACCTGGTCGTACGAGCCGGGCGGCGCCCAGCCCGAGTATTCGAGCCCGAGGTCGTACTGGTCGGAGAAGAAGTAGGGGACGCGGTCGTAGGTCACGTCCTGGTCCAGCATGGCGCGGGCGGCGGCCGGCCCGCCGTTGAGCGCGTTGGCCCAGTGCTCGACGCGCAGCCGGATGTCGAGCAGCGGGTGGTGGACGGCGGCCACGTCGCCTGCCGCGAAGATGTCCGGGTCGGAGGTGCGCAGCGAGCCGTCCACGGCGATGCCGCCGCCGTGCGCGCGGTCGACCATGGCGAGGCCGGCCGTCTCGGCGAGCGAGCTGCGCGGGGCGGCGCCGATCGCGGCGAGCACGTCGTGCGCCAGGTGTTCCTCGCCGTCGTCGGTGCGGGCGGCCAGGACCATGCCGTCCTGGCCGGTGATCTCGGTGAGGCGGGCGCCGAAGTGGAAGCGGACGCCGTGCTCGGCGTGCAGGTCGGCGAAGAGCTGGCCGAGCTCGGGGCCGAGCACGTTGTGCAGCGGGGTGGGCTCCGGCTCGACGACGGTGACTTCCGCGCCGTACCCGCGGGCGGCGGCCGCGACCTCCAGGCCGATCCAGCCGGCGCCCGAGATGACGAGGTGGCCGTTGTCGCGGCCGAGCGCCTTCAGGACGTGCTTCAGCCGCTCGGCGTGGGCGAGGCGGCGCAGGTGGTGGACGCCGGCCAGGCCCGTGCCGGGGATGTCCAGGCGGCGCGGTTCGGCGCCGGTGGCCAGGAGCAGCCGGTCGTACTGGATGAGCGTGCCGTCGCCGAGCCGTACCGTCTTGGCGGCGCGGTCGATGGCGGTGACGGTCTGGCCGAGATGGAGCTCGATGTCGGCCTGCGCGTACCAGGCCGGCTCGTGCACGAAGACGCTGTCGCGCTCCTCCTTGCCGGCCAGGAAACCCTTGGACAGGGGCGGTCGTTCATAGGGGTGCTCGCGCTCGTCGCCGATGAGGATCACCCGCCCGTTGAAGCCCTCCGAGCGGAGGGTCTCGGCGGCTTTCGCCCCCGCGAGACCGCCTCCGACAATGACGAATGTCCGATCTGCGTCGACCACTTGATGCCTCCTTGTTGCGCTGCCGCCATCTGCGAGCGTCCCGCACGGAGCGTGATGGGGGAAGGGGGCTTGCTCCGTTGGGGCGCCGGGTCGGCCTGGATTACCGGTGGTGCACGGTGAGTCTGGAGTGCAGGGAGCGGGCCGCCGCGTCGGTGAGCGAGGCGATCTGGTCGACGATCACGCGCTTCTTCGTGCGGTCGTCGTCGGCCTCGTCGTACAGCGCGCGGAACTGCGGGTCCAGGCCTTCGAAGGGGGCCCGCGCGGTCAGCGCGTCGGCGAGCTCGGCGAGGACGGTGCGCTGGTCGGCTCGGAGCCTTTCCTGTTCGTCGCGCTGCATCACGTAGCGGTCGGCGACGGCCTTCAGCACGGCGCATTCGGTGCGCGTCTCGCGCGGGACGACCAGCTCCGCCCCGTACCGCATCAGGTGCCCGGAGCCGAACGCGGCGCGGGTGGCGCCCTCGGCGGCCAGGCAGAACCGGCCGATGAGCTGGCTGGTGGCGTCCTTGAGGCGGGCCTGGGCGACCGCCGAGCCGTCGTAGCCGCGCGGCCACCACTCCCGCTGGACCAGCCGCTCCAGAGCCTCGGTCAGCTCCTGCGGATCGGTGTCCCGCGGTACGTATCTGCCGATCGCCACCCGCCAGATGGCGGCCCGCTCGGTCTCGGAGAAGAGGGCGCGGGGGTCGATGTGGCCGGCGTGCAGTCCGTCCTCGAAGTCGTGCACCGAGTACGCCACGTCGTCGGACCAGTCCATGACCTGGGCCTCGAAGCATGTGCGGTAGGGCATGGCGCCCTCCCGGACCCATTCGAAGACCGGCAGGTCGTCCTCGTAGACCCCGAACTTCACCGAGGTCTCGTCGGTGGGGTGGCCGCCGCGCGCCCAGGGGTACTTGGTGGCGGCGTCCAGGGCGGCCCGGGTGAGGTTGAGGCCGACGCTGACGGGTTTTCCGGTGACCGAGGAGCGCACGAAGCGCTTCGGTTCGATGCGGGTGAGCAGGCGCAGTGACTGGGCGTTGCCCTCGAAGCCGCCGATGTCCTTGGCGAAGTCGTTGAGCGCCTGCTCGCCGTTGTGCCCGAACGGCGGGTGGCCCATGTCGTGGGCGAGGCAGGCGGCCTCGACCAGGTCCGGGTCGCAGCCGAGGGCGGCGCCCAGCTCGCGGCCGACCTGGGCGCACTCCAGCGAGTGCGTGAGGCGGGTGCGCGGGCTGGCGTCCCAGACCTGACTGCGAGAGCCCGGGGTGACGACCTGGGTCTTGCCGGACAGGCGGCGCAGTGCCCCCGAGTGCAGCACGCGCGCGCGGTCGCGCTGGAAGGCGGTGCGGCCGGGCCGCTTGTCGGGCTCGGCGGCCCACCGCTCAGTGTCGGCCTCGGCGTAGAACTCCATGCACCGACAGTAAACGGAGTCACTGACAAGCGGACTCAAGCGGCCGTCGAGGCCGGCCTTTCCAGCCGCGCTCGGGCCACGCCGCGGACCGAACTTCGGGCCGCCCCGAGACCGCTTCTCGGGCCGTGCTTCCCTGCCGCTGCTCAGGCCGGGACGAGCGCCGTGCCGCGGAGCATCGGCGCGGCCGGCCGCGCCAGCGCCTCCTCGTACCGGTGCAGGACGAGCCTGGCCATGGCCGGATGCGCACCCAGGGGGGCGGCGGCGAGCCACGGCGCCTTTGCCGCGCTCTGGGCCGCGAAACATCCCGGCGCGGTGAAGTACGAGGCGATGGCGACCCGGTTTCTGCCGCGCGCGGCGAGTGCGCGCAGCGCCTCGGGCACGGTGGGCGATGCGGCAGAGGCGTACGCGGGCAGCACCGGAACGCCGCCCAGGCGTTCGCTCAGCAGCCGGGCGGTGCGCCGGGTGTCGGCGGCCGAGTCCGGGTCGCGGGATCCGGCGGCGGCCAGCACGACCCCGGCGCCGCGTACCGTCCGGGCGTCGAGGTGCCAGCCCGCCTCCACGAGCCGCCCGTACAGCGCCTCGACGAGCAGCGGGTGCGGGCCGAGCGGGGCCGCCGTCCACGTCCGCAGATGGCTGCCCGCGGTGGCGAGGGCCCCGGGGATGTCGTGCTTGACGTGGTGGCCCCGGCCGAGCAGCAGCGGCACGACGACGGCCGCTCCGCGCAGCCCGGCCAGCGTGTCGGTGAGCAGCGGGCGGTCGATCTCGATGTGGCCGAGGCGGACGTCGAGGCCCGGCCGCAATTCGCGGACCCGCTCCAGGAGCGCGGTGACCGTCCGCAGCGCGCCGGGGTCGCGGCTGCCGTGCGCGACGGCGACGAGGGCGGGGCGGCCGGTGGGGGGCATGGGGGCGCGGGTTCCGTTCAGTCGTACGCGGCTGAGCTGACTGCCCAGTTGGGCCGTGATGCGGGTGAGGAGCTGCGCGGTGGTGTCGAGCGGCAGGGACTGGCTCGTCTCCGTCTGCGCATGGGACCGATCCGTCTCCGTCATGGACCGATCCTGCCGGGCGCACGTTGCCGGGCCGTTGCGCGCCGGTGACAGGTGTTTTCCATGGCCTCACGGGGGCGGCGGGCCGGGGGTGCGGACGTGGTCATGTCACAGAGCTGTACGGATGCGGGCGGTGCGGCGAACCGGCGTGGGTGGCCGCCGCGTCCGTCCCGTCGTACACCCACGGAGATCACCAGGGGGAACCGAAGTGCCGCGCATCCGACTGAAGCGACCGTGTCTGCCGCGCACCCGGGCCGGCCGGCGACGGCTCGTGCAGGCCGTCGTGGCCGGGTGCGTGCTCGCGCTCGCGCCCGCCACCTGGATGTACGCGACCACCGGCGACCGGATCGGCACGGTGGCCGACGCTCCGGCGTCCGGGGTCGCCGTGGTGTTCGGGGCCGGCCTGTGGGAGGGCAAGCCGTCGCCGTACCTCGCCAACCGCCTTGACGCGGCTGTGCAGTTGTACCGTGCGGGCAAGGTGAAGGCGGTCCTGGTCACCGGGGACAACGGCCGCGCCGAGTACGACGAGCCCGACGCGATGCGCGCCTATCTCGTCCAGCACGGGGTGCCGGACCGGCGCGTGGTCAGCGATTTCGCGGGGTTCGACACCTGGGACTCCTGCGCGCGGGCCAAGCGGATCTTCGGCGTGGACCGGGCCGTCCTGGTGAGCCAGGGCTTCCACATCCGGCGCGCGGTCGCGCTGTGCGAGGCCGCGGGTGTCACGTCGTACGGCGTCGGCGTCGCTGCCGCGCACGACGCGACCTGGTACTACGGCGGGGTACGGGAGGTGTTCGCCGCGGGGAAGGCCGCGGTGGACGCGGTGTTCCAGCCCGATCCGACCTTCCTCGGACCGAAGGAGCCCGGCGTCGCCCGCGCGCTGGCGGGCTGAGAGCCTGCGTCCAGCCCCGCCGGGACGCACCCTCACCGGGCCGCGGTGGCCGGGATGAGGCCGCCGCACCCGGCGCGTAACCGCCGGTGGGCGCGGGCGTAACACGGCCGTCCCAGACTGGCGGGATGCTCCTGGACTCCCCCGCCGCCGCGACCGCCACCCACTGCCCGTACTGCTCGCTCCAGTGCGGCATGGGGCTGCGGGCCGCACCCGGCGCGGACGGGGGGCTCGAAGTGGTCGAGCGCGACTTCCCGGTGAACCGGGGCGCGCTCTGCGGCAAGGGGCGCACCGCGCCCGCGCTGCTCTCCCCAGGGGCCCGGCTGACCGGGCCGCTGATCCGCCGCCCCGCCACCGGCCGGCTCGAACCGGCCGGCTGGGAGGAGGCCCTGGGTCTGGTCGCCGGGCGGCTCGGCTCCGTACGGCGGGAGTACGGGGCCGACGCGGTCGGGGTGTTCGGCGGCGGCGGGCTGACCAATGAGAAGGCGTACGCGCTGGGGAAGTTCGCCCGGGTGGTGCTCGGGACCTCGCAGATCGACTACAACGGGCGGTTCTGCATGTCGTCGGCGGCCGCCGCCCACCAGCGGGCGTTCGGTGTGGACCGGGGGCTGCCGTTCCCGCTGGCGGACGTGGCGCGGACCGGCTGTGTGATCCTGGCGGGCTCGAACCTCGCCGAGACCATGCCGCCCGCGCTGCGGTATCTGCGGGAACTGCGGGAGAACGGCGGCAAGTTGATCGTCGTCGACCCGCGCCGCACGAAGACCGCCGAGCAGGCCGATCTGCATCTGGCCCCCCGCCCCGGCACCGACCTCGCCCTCGCGCTCGGCCTGCTGCACCTGGTGGTGGCCGAGGGTCGCGTGGACGAGGAGTTCATACGGGAGCGGACGGCGGGCTGGGAGGCGGCGCGGGCCGGGGTGATGGCGCACTGGCCGGAGCTGGTGGAGCGGATGACGGGGGTGCCGGTGCCCCAACTCCGGGAAGCGGCAGCCATGTTCTGCGCCGCGCCGGACGGGATGGTGCTGACCGCGCGCGGCGCCGAGCAGCACGCCAAGGGCACCGACACGGTCGGCGCGTGGATCAACTTCTGCCTCGCGACCGGCCGGGCCGGGCGCCCGCTGTCCGGGTACGGCTGTCTGACCGGCCAGGGCAACGGGCAGGGCGGCCGCGAACACGGCCAGAAGGCCGACCAGTTGCCCGGCTACCGCAAGCTCACCGACCCGGCGGCGCGGGCCCATGTGGCCGGGGTGTGGGGCGTCGACCCGGACGCGCTGCCGGGGCCGGGACGCAGCGCCTACGAGCTGCTCGACGCGCTGGGCGGCGAGGTGAAGGCGCTGCTCGTCATGGGGTCGAACCCGGTGGTGTCGGCGCCGCACGCGTCCCATGTGGAGGGCAGGCTGCGGGAGTTGGACTTCCTGGCCGTCGCGGACGTGGTGCTCTCGGAGACCGCCGAGCTCGCGGACGTGGTGCTTCCGGTGACGCAGTGGGCGGAGGAGACGGGCACGACGACCAATCTGGAGGGGCGGGTGCTGCTCCGCCGGGCCGCCCTGACACCACCGGTGGGCGTACGCAGCGACCTTGAGGTGCTCAACTCCCTTGCCGAGTCGCTCGGTTCGGACTCGGCGGCGAAGGGGTTCCCGGTCGATCCGGAGGAGGTGTTCGAGGAGCTGCGGCAGGCCTCGGCGGGCGGGGCGGCGGACTACTCGGGCATCAGCTACGCCCGGATCGAGGCCGAGGACGGGGTGTTCTGGCCGTGCCCCGGGGAAGGGCATCCCGGCACGCCCCGGCTCTTCCTCGACCGGTTCGCGACCGAGGACGGCCGGGCCAGGTTCGTGGAGGTCGTACACCGGGGCCCGGACGAGGAGACCGACGCCGACTACCCGGTGGTGCTCACCACGGGCCGGGTCCTCGCCCAGTACCAGTCGGGCGCGCAGACGAGGCGGGTGGCCGAACTCAACGCGGCCGCGCCCGGCGCCTTCGTCGAGCTGCATCCGCTGCTCGCGGCCCGGGTCGGGGTGGCCGACGGCGATCCGGTGACGGTGACCTCCCGGCGCGGCCGGGCCACGGCCCCGGCCAGGGTCACCGCCGCCATCCGTTCGGACACGGTGTTCATGCCGTTCCACTGGGCGGGCGAGGGCCGGGCCAACAACCTGACGAACCCGGCCCTCGACCCGGTCTCGAAGATGCCCGAGTTCAAGGTGTGCGCGGTACGCGTGGAGCGGGCGGAGTGAGCCAGTCGCCGCCGGGGATCGGGGTGCCTCTCGCCCACAGTTCGCGAGCGAGACGGGGCGCGGCCAGATAGGTCAGGCACCGTACGCGGCGCCCCTCGGCCAGCACCTCGCGCACCAGCCGGTCGTAGGTGTTGCGGGGGTGGCCGGGGCCGAGGTATCCCTCCAACTCATCGAGTGCGGCGAGGAGTTCGGCGTGATCGGCGGGGTCGACCTCGATGAGGGTGCCGGTGATCGTGCCGTCCCCCGCTATGGCGTACGGATAGCCGGGGCCGTCGTACAGGAGGGCGCCGGTGAGCAGCGCCGGGCGCTCGGACACCGTACGGCCGTCCAGGAAGCGCCGGTAGTAGCGCTGGCCGGGACGGAGCGTGCCGTACACGAAGAAGGGCAGCGGGGGCTCGGCGGCGGGGCTCATCCGGCGGCCGTCCCGGCCGTGCTCCAGGTCGGTCGGGCGGCGGCGCCCGCCTCCGTCGGCACGGTCGGCGGTTCGGACGATGACACGGCTTCCTCCCTCGGTCATACGGCCGAGTCCGGCCGGGATGTGCAGAGTCCTCCGGCCGGGCCCTTGGTCCCGAACCCGCCGGCTGGGGCGGAGCGTACGCACGGCTGTTACGTGTTGTCCCGGTTTCCGTGATGATGCGTTCCTAGTGTCGAGGGACGCGGCCCGAATCCCGGCCGTCCTCCCGACCCCGGCACTCCATCATGATCCAGACCTTCCGGATTCTCCGCGCGGCCGCCGTCGCGGGCGTCGTCGCGTTCGGCATCGCCGCGGTGGCGCTCGCCGCGTCCGGCTGCGGCACGCGGTCCGGCCTCGAAGAGGGCGGCCGCGCCTCCACGGTCGCCCTCCAGCCGCGGCCCCAGCAGCTGTGGCCCGACTGGTACGAGAACGATGTGAAGCGCAACGGCCTGATGGCGTCCGGACAGGCGGACCCGCCCTCGCCGCTCACCGAGGCGCTGAAGGTGCCGAAGGACGGGCTGCGCGGCATGGACCCGATGGAGATCATCAAGGCAGACCCGCGTGCCAAGAGCCTCGCCCGGCTGCCCATGATCGACCGCCCGGGACGGCCCGGACTCCGCCCGCCGGTCCTGCACGACCTGACGGGCCGCGACGGCTCGCCGGAGCTGATCATCTCGGCGGACCTGGAGAACCACCGCACGGTCGTGATCGTCTACACGGTCCGGGACGCGAGGGTCGTCCCGATCCTGCTCACCGGCGGCAGCCGCCTGGCCGTGGAGGCCGTCGGCACCGACCTGGTGACGCGCGGCGCGGCGGACGACGGCGCGGAACAGGCGGTCCGCTACCGCTGGGACGGGGTGCGGCTGTCACCGGTGAGCGACATCAAGACGTACAAGGAGATAGGGCCGAGGCCCCCGGGCACCCCGGGCGCGGCGGACGAAGGCGGAACCCCGGAGCCGCGCAGGACTCCCGGCCCGGCGAGGACGGGCGGCCCGAAGACGCCGAGGACCACCTCGTGACCCCCGCTCCCCGCCCCCGCCGCATGCTCAGCCGCGCCCGCGCCCTGACCCGGGGCCTCAGCCTGCGCTGGAAGATCGCCGCGCTCCTGGCGATCGGCTGCGCCCTGGTGGCCGTCACCATCGGCCTCCTCATCCACCAGTCCCGCACCGCCCAAGTCGCCTCGACGGCCCGCGAATCGGCCACCGCCCAGCTCATCCGCGTACGTCAGCTGTACGAGCTGACCGGCCAGGTCGACCGCGGGGACACGGAGGCCGCCATCGACCACCCGGAGCTGCCCGAGCCGCTGCGGAAGTCCGCGCACGCCGGGCGGCGCAGCACCTATCTGGACCTGGAGGGTCCGCGCCCGGCCGTGTGGGCCGCGCGGCCCGTGGGCGACCGGGTGCTCTCGGTACGGCAGCCGCTGGACGCCCAGCGGGACGAACTCCACGAGCTGGACAGCCAGTTGGTGGCGTGGGGCGCCGTCGTGGTCGGTCTCGCGGCGCTCGGCGGCGCCGGGCTCGCCAGCCGGCTGAGCCGTGAACTGCGCACCGCCGCGGCCACCGCGCGCCGGATCAGCCGGGGCGAACTCGACGCCAGGATCGGCCAGTCGGACCCGGTCGGACGGCAGGACGAGGTGGCGGAGCTGGCCTGCGCGGTCGACACGATGGCCGCGTCGCTGCAACGACGCCTGGAGGCCGAGCAGCGCTTCACCGCGGACGTCGCGCACGAGCTGCGCACCCCGCTGACCGGGCTGCACACCGCCGCCGAGCTGCTGCCGCCGAGCCGCCCGACCGAGCTGGTGCGCGACCGGGTCGCGGCGCTGCGCACCCTGACCGAGGACCTCCTTGAGGTCGCCCGGCTCGACGCGAACGCGGAGCAGCCCCACCTGGAGGTCCTGCCGCTGGACGCGACGGTGGAGGGGATACTCCAACGGTGCGGGATGGCCGTGGAGTTGGCGTACCCGGAGCGGGCCCTGTGCGGCCCCGAGGGCGCCGACGCAACGGACGGGTCCGCCGGCACCGGCCGCCCGGACACCCTGGTCCGCACCGACGCGCGCCGCCTCGAACGGATCGTGGCCAACCTCGTCGCCAACGCCAGGCGGCACGGTTCCGGCCCGGTCGAGGTGGCCGTGGACGGCACCTCGGTCAGCGTCCGGGACCACGGCCCCGGGTTCCCCGAATGCCTGCTGCGGGACGGCCCGCAGCGCTTTGTGACGGGCGTCCAGGAGCGCGGCCAGGGCACGGGGCTCGGACTGACCATCGCGACGGGCCAGGCACAGGTCATCGGCGCCCGGGTCGCGCTGCGCAACGCGGCGGACGGCGGCGCGCTGGCCGTGGTCACCCTGCCCGCCGCCTGACGGCTTCCGCCCGGGTCGCTCAACCTGCGTACGGGCGGGCCTTCTTGGCGTCCCGCAGCGCCTGCGCCCACCAGGCCACCTGGTCCAGCATCTTCTTCACGGCGGCGTCGGCCTGCGAGGGCTCGCGGTGCTCGCCGTCCTCGTCGAAGAGGCCGTGCGCGTTGTGGAAGCTGACCGTGTCCCGGACGGTGACGGCATGCATCTCGGCGAACACCTGGCGCAGCTGCTCGACCGCCCGCAGGCCGCCGGAGATCCCGCCGTACGAGACGAAGCCGACCGGCTTGGCCTGCCACTGGACGAAGTGCCAGTCGATGAGGTTCTTGACCGAGGCGGGGAAGGAGTGGTTGTACTCCGGGGTGAGCACGACGAAGGCGTCCGCGTCCGCCAACTTCGGTGTGATGACGGAGAGTTGGGCCGCTACCGCGGGGGACGGGTGGTGCGAGATGGCGGTCGGCAGCTCGGCCTCGGCGAGGTCGAGCACCTCGATGTCGAGCCCGGCGTGCTCGCGGGCCCGGGAGAGGAACCAGTCGGCGACGACCGGTGCGAACCGGCCCTCGCGGTTGGAGGCGACGATGACGGTGACCTTGAGAGCAGCCTGCTCGGCTGTGGTGATGTCCATGCCGAGAAGCTTCCAACCTCAAGCCTGGTTGAGGTCAAGCCCGGCCGACGGCGAACTATCTTGAAGCCCATGACACTTCCGTACGTCGAGATCGACGGCCGCCCCGCCGACGCCGAGAACCTCCTCGTCCCCGCGCTGACCGGTGGCTACGGACACTTCACCGCCATGCAGGTGCGCGGCGGGCGGGTCCGCGGCCTCGCCCATCACCTCACCCGCCTCGACCGGGCCACCCGCGAACTGTTCGGCCCGGCCCTCGACGGCGAACGCGTCCGCTCCCTGGTGCGGCAGGCACTCACCGCCTGCGGCCGGTCCGACGCGGCGGTACGGGTCTCTGTGTACGGCCCCGCCGAGGCGCCCACCCCGATGGTCGTCGTGAACGAGCCCGTCGACATGCCGTCCAGCGCCCAGTCCCTGCTCTCGGTGCCGTACGAGCGCCCGGTCGCCCACATCAAGCATCTCGGCGGCTTCGCCCAGGCCTACTACGGCCGCCTCGCCGAACGCCAGGGCTTCACCGAGGCGCTGCTGACCGGACCGGGCGGGGTCGTCGCGGAGGGTGCGATCACCAACATCGCTTTCTGGGACGGCAGTTCAGTGGTCTGGCCGAACCGACCCGCACTGCTCGGCATCACCATGGCGGTACTCGAACCCCGCCTCGCGGAGTACGGCCTGAAGTCGGCCCACCGCGAAGTGACCCTGTCCGCCCTCGACACGTACAGCGCGGCCTTCGTCACCAACTCCCGCGGAATCGCCCCGGTCGGCCGCATCGACGAGCGCGAGTTCGCGGTGGACGCGGAGCTGATGAAGGTGGTGTGGCGCGCCTATGAGGAGGCGCCTTGGGATGTTGTCTGAGACTGGGTGGTGTGGGGGGCGGCCCAACGGCTGACGAGTGACAGGTCGACGGGGGACGACTGCTGCCAACCGTCGGCCTGTCGTCCGACACGGCCGGGCAACCGGGTGGTGATCACCCGTACGGCCCGCCCTCCGTCACCCTTTCGTCCCCCGCCGACGGGCGGCGCAGGCGGTCCCCCAGTTAGGTCGGAGGCAGAAGCCCGATGCCGCGCCGCCCCCGGAGGACCCATGCGTACTGCCCGACTCGTGACCAGTGCCCTGCTGGCGACCGCCACCGTGCTGGGCCCGGCGGGTTCGCTCGCGTACGCCGACAATGAGCAGGGCGGTTCGCTGCGACTCTGGCCGACCAGCGCCTCGCCCGGCACGACGGTGACCGCGAACACCACTGCCTGCGGGTCCGGTTCGCGGGCCAAGGGCGATGCGAACGCGGTGAGCGCGGGCGACTTCCAGATGACGGCCTCCACGCACAAGGACGTGCTCGCCGGGCAGTTCCAGGTGCCGTCGCACGCCCGCGCGGGAAGCTTCCGGATCAGCGTGAGCTGCGAGAACGGCAAGTCCGTCGAGGCGCAGCTGACGGTCACCGGCGGTGGCGACCGCGATACGCGGGGCCGGGACAGCAAGAGCGGGTGGGGGAACGACCCACGGGACCACGACAAGTCCTGGTCCGGCAACGACCAGCGAGATCACGACAAGGGCGGGTCGGGCAACGACCAGCGGGAGCACGACAAGTCCTGGTCCGGCAACGACCAGTGGGAGCACGACAAGGGCGGGTGGGGGAACGACCCGCGGGGTCATGTGAGGACCGGGGTCGGCGGCAGCATCGGCCCCGACACCACCGAGATCGCGGCGGGCGTGGCGGTTCTGGCCGTGGCCGCCGTGGGCGGCACCTGGCTGCTGCGTCGCCGGGCGAGCGGCGCGCAGGGCCGGGGCTGACCGCCCTTGTCGGCCCAGAGCGCACGGCGCAGCGCGGGCTGGCTGATGGTGACCGCCGCGTTCGTCGGCCTCTGGCTGATCGAGCGGGGCTTCGAGTCCGAGGAGCCTCCGCAGCCGTCGGCGGCCGAGGCGTTCGCGGCGGGCCCGGCGGGTCCCGCGGGCCCGGCGTCGGGCCGTACCGGACCGGCAGCCGAGGCCCCGGCCGGGTCCGCGGTCGGATCCCCGCCGGCCGACGGCCTGCCGCCCTCCGAACCCGTACGCATCAAGATCCCCGCGATCCGCGTCGACGCGCCCGTGATGGGGCTCGGGCTCGGCCCCGACCACAGCCTGGAGGTGCCGCCGCCGGGGAACACGAATATGGCGGGCTGGTACAAGAACGGCACCGCGCCGGGCGTCCGGGGCACCTCCGTGATGGCGGGCCACGTCGACGACTCGCGCGGCCCCGCCGTCTTCTACGCGCTCGGTGCGCTGAAGAAGGGCAACCGGGTGGAGGTGGTGCGCAAGGACGGGCGGACCGCGGTGTTCGGCGTGGACGCGATCGAGGTGTACGAGAGCGACGCGTTCCCGGACGCCAAGGTGTACGGGGCCGCCGCGCGCCCGGAGCTGCGGCTGATCACCTGCGGCGGCGGCTTCTCGAAGAAGACCGGCTACCGAGGCAACGTGGTCGTCTTCGCCCACCTGACCGGAGCAACCGAGCCGCCGGCGCTCTAAGGGGCGCATGGAGGTCCGGCAAGGGCAGCGCCCCAAAAGGGCGCGGGGAACTGCGCGACCAGCCACGTACGCCCCGCAGCCGACCAGCCCACCCACACACCCTGCCAGGCACCACACACTCAAGGGGCGCGAGGAACTGCGCGACCAACCACACACGCCCCGCAGCCAACCAGCCCACCCACACACCCTGCCAGGCACCACACACTCAAGGGGCGCGAGGAACTGCGCGACCAGCCACGTACGCCCCGCAGCCAACCAGCCCACCCACACACCCAGCGAGACACCACACACTCAAGGGGCGCGAGGAACTGCGCGACCAGCCACGTACGGCCCGCACCAAAACAGCCCCCCAGCCGCCCCCCCCCAGCGGAGCGACTACGCGTTCCACTGGTCGAAGGCCAGCTTCGCGACCAGCGAGAAGACGACGACGAGCAGCACCCCGCGGACGAACTCGCTTCCCTTCCTCAGCGCCATCCGCGCCCCCAGCATGCCGCCCGCGAGGTTGAACACCGCCATGATCGCGGCCAGTTGCCACATCACATTGCCCTGGTAGGAGAACATCGCGAGCGCACCCGCGTTGGTGCAGACGTTCACGATCTTCGCCGTGGCACTCGCGGTCACCAGGTCGAGGTGGAGCACGGCGGTGAGCGCGAGGACCAGGAAGGTTCCCGTACCCGGCCCGAAGAGCCCGTCGTAGAGACCGATGCCCCCGCCGACGAGGACGATCGCGGTGACGGTACGGGCCCGCGTGACGGTCTGCCCACCAGCCCCCGTACCGAACGCGGGCTTGAGCATGACGAACGCGGCGACGCCGACCAGGACGACGAGGATCACCGGCCGCAGCACCGCGCTGCTGATGCCGGCCGCGAAGAACGCGCCGGTCATGGACCCCGCGAGCGCCGCGAGCCCGATCCGTACCGCCGTCTTCACCTTCACCGGCGCCTTGCGCGCGTACGTCACGGCGGCGCCCGAGGTGCCGACGATGGAGACGGCCTTGTTGGTGCCGAGGATGTGCGCGGCCGGGACGTGCGGCAGGCCGAGCAGCAGGGCGGGCAGCAGGAGCAGTCCGCCGCCGCCGACCACCGCGTCGATCCAGCCGGCCGCCCCCGCGGCAAGGCAGAGCACGATGAGCATGGTCAGCGATATGTCAGGCATGATCGCGACCCTAAGGAGCGGCGAGCGGAGGCGTCCATTACTTTCTGGATGCTTGAGCCAGATCAGAGCTTGCGGCCGCGGGGGTCCGGTCGGGGCCGCCCGCCAGGAGCAGCACCCTGCGGCGGGTGCGGCGGGTGCGGCGGGGTGCAGTCACCGCGCCGAACGGGCCGGTGGCGAGGACCCGGGTGAGGATGGGCCGACCACCGGACAAGGCACCCCTCACACCCCGCTCCCCACCCCGCTGAGCTCAAGGTTCCCCGGTGGAAATCGGCGGGATGCGGCCGGGTAACAGCCGCCGCGCACGCTGGGCACATGAGTACGGACATCGTGGTGATCGGCGGCGGCACAGCGGGTGCCCGCCTGGCCCGGCATGTCCCGGTGACCGTCATCGGCGAGGAGACCCACGCACCGTACAACCGGGTGCTCCTCGCGGAGGTGCTCGCCGGACGGTACGGGCCCGAGGTGATCGCGCTGCCCCCGGTGCCGGTGCGGCGCGGCGTACGGGCAGTGCGGATCGACCGCGCCGCCCGCGTGGTGCACTGCGACGACGGCGGCGCGGTGCCGTACGGGCGCCTGGTCCTGGCGACCGGCTCGAACCCGGTGCTGCCCCCGCTCAGGGGCCTGCGCGAGGGCCGTCTGCCCGACGGCGTGCACCCTTTCCGCACCCTGGACGACGCGCTCGCCCTGCGCGAGAAGGCCGGCGAGGGCACTCCCGCGGTGGTCATCGGCGGCGGGCTGCTCGGCGTGATGGCCGCACGGGCGCTCGCCGAGCGCGGCGCGCAGGTCGTACTCGCCCAGCAGGGCGAGCGGCTGATGGAGCGTCAGCTGGACGCGGCCGCATCGGCCCTCGTCCGAAGCCACCTCGAAGCGCTCGGCGTGGAGGTGCACACCGAGTGCCGGGTGCGCGGTCTGACCGGGCCCGGCGGCACCGATGTCGAGCTCGCCGACGGATTCGTGCTGGCCGCCGAGCTCGTCGTGCTGGCCTGCGGGGTCCGCCCCCGCACCGGTCTCGCGCTGGCCGCCGGGCTCGACGTACGCCACGGCGTGGTCGTGGACGACGAGCTGCGCACCTCCGATCCGTACATCCACGCCGTCGGCGACTGCGCCGAGCACCGCGGCTCGGTGTACGGGCTCGCGGGCCCGGCGCTCGAACAGGCCGACGCGCTCGGCGAGTTGCTCGCCACCGGGCGCGGCCGCTACCCCGGCACCCGCGGTCTGACCCGGCTCACCCTGGGCGGACCGCGCCCGCTGGACCTCGCCGCGTTCGGCGAGCCCACGCCCCGCCCCGGCGACGACGTGGCCCAGCTCGCGGACGCGACCCGGGGCGCCTACCGCAAGGTCGTCGTGCGCGGCGGCCGCCTCGTCGGGGGCGTGCTCCTCGGCGATCTCGGCGCGGTCGGGGCGCTCGCCCGGACCTGGGAGGGCGACGAGCCCCTACCGGACGCACCCCTGCTCCACCTGCTCACCCACGACGGAGGTTCCTGACGTGCCCACCGAACACCTTTCCACGATCGTGGTCGTCGGCCACGGCATGGTCGGCCAGCGCTTCCTGGAGGCGCTCGCCGAGCGCGGCGCGACCGGGCGGGCCCGGGTGGTCGTGCTGTGCGAGGAGCCCCGCCCCGCCTACGACCGGGTCCGCCTCACCTCGTACTTCGAGGGGACCACGCCCGACGAACTCAGCCTGGTACCCGACGACTTCATGCGCCGGAACGGCATAGAGCTGTATGTGGACGACCCGGCCGAGTCCGTCGACCGGGCCGCGCGCACGGTCACCGCACGCTCCGGCCGGACCTTCTCCTACGACACGCTCGTCCTGGCCACCGGCTCCTACCCGTTCGTGCCGCCGGTGCCCGGCAAGGACGCCGACGGCTGTTTCGTGTACCGCACGATCGAGGACCTGCTCGCCATCGAGGAGTACGCGAAGACCGCGACGACCGGCGCGGTGGTCGGCGGCGGGCTGCTCGGTCTGGAGGCGGCCGGCGCGCTGCGCGGGATCGGCCTGGACACGCACATCGTGGAGTTCGCGCCCCGGCTGATGCCGGTGCAGGTGGACGAGGGCGGCGGGGCCGCGCTGCTGCGCACCATCGAGAACATGGGCCTCACCGTGCACACGGGTGTCGGTACGCAGGAGATCACCGCCGATGACGAGGGCCGCGTCAATGGAATGACGCTCTCTGACAGCTCGCATCTCTCGACCGACCTGGTGGTCTTCTCGGCCGGTGTCCGCCCCCGCGACCAGCTGGCCCGCGACTGCGGGCTCGCGGTGGGCGAGCGCGGCGGCATCGTCGTCGACGAGCGGTGCAGGACCGAGGACCCCTCGGTGTTCGCGATCGGCGAGTGCGCGCTGGCGGCCGACGGCCGGGTGTACGGCCTGGTCGCGCCCGGCTACGAGATGGCGGAGACGGCCGCCGACGCGATCACCGCGAGCGCCGGACGGGCTTTCACCGGGGCCGACTTGTCGACCAAGCTCAAGCTGCTCGGCGTCGACGTGGCATCGTTCGGCGACGCGCACGGCACGGCCGAGGGCTGCCTTGACGTGGTCTACTCCGACTCGCGTTCGGGGATCTACAAGAAGCTGGTGATGTCGGCCGAGGGCACCCTGCTCGGCGGCGTCCTGGTCGGCGACGCGGACGCGTACAGCATGCTGCGCCCGCTGACCGGGCACGTTCCGCCGGTCTCCGCCGAGCAGCTGGTCCTTCCGGCGGGTCTTGGCGCACCGGCCGCACTCGGCCCGGACGCGCTGCCCGACGACGCGGTCATCTGCTCCTGCCACAACGTCACCAAGGGCGCCATCACCGCCTGCTCGACGCTGCCCGAGGTCAAGCGGTGCACCAAGGCCGGTACCGGCTGCGGCAGTTGCGTCAAGACCATCGGGCTGCTGCTTCCCCGGTCCGGCGACGGCGGGCTGTGCGGCTGCTTCGCGCAGAGCCGCCAGGAGCTGTACGAGATCGCGCTCACCCTGCGCCTCACCTCGTTCACCGAACTCCTCGACGGACACGGGCGCGAGGCGGCGAAGGGCGGTGAGGGCTGCGAGATCTGCAAGCCCGCCGTCGCCTCGATCCTGGCCGCCCTCGGGAACGGCCACATCCTGGACGGCGAGCAGGCGGCCCTCCAGGACACCAACGACCACTTCCTGGCCAACTTGCAGCGCAACGGCTCCTATTCGATCGTGCCCCGAGTCCCGGGCGGCGAGATCACCCCCGAGAAGCTCATCGTGATCGGCGAGGTGGCCCGGGACTTCGGCCTCTACACGAAGATCACCGGCGGTCAGCGCATCGACCTCTTCGGCGCCCGGGTCGACCAACTCCCGTCCATCTGGACCCGGTTGGTGGACGCCGGTTTCGAATCGGGGCACGCGTACGGGAAGGCGCTGCGGACGGTCAAGTCGTGCGTGGGGCAGACCTGGTGCCGCTACGGGGTGCAGGATTCGGTGCGGATGGCGATCGACCTGGAGCTGCGCTACCGGGGTCTGCGCTCGCCGCACAAGCTGAAGTCGGCGGTCTCCGGCTGCGCCCGCGAGTGCGCCGAGGCCCAGTCGAAGGACTTCGGCGTGATCGCCACCGCCAACGGCTGGAACCTGTACGTCGGCGGCAACGGCGGCGCGAGCCCGCGCCACGCCGATCTGCTGGCGCAGGACCTCAACGATGACGAACTGGTCCGGCTGATCGACAGATTCCTGATGTTCTACATCCGCACCGCCGACCGCCTGGAGCGCACCTCGGTCTGGCTGGAGCGGATCGAGGGCGGCCTCGGCCACATCAAGGACGTGGTCGTGCACGACTCGCTCGGCATCTGCGCCGAGCTGGAGGCCCTGATGGCCGCGCACGTGGCGGGCTATCGCGACGAGTGGGCCGAGACCCTGGACGACCCGGAGCGCCTCGCCCGCTTCGTGTCCTTCGTCAACGCGCCCGGCACGCCCGACCCCTCGGTCCGGTTCGTCCCCGAGCGCGACCAGATCAAGCCCGAACTCCCCCTCCTCACCCTGGGAGCCACCCGATGACCACGCTCCAACTCAAGCTGGACGAAGGCTGGTTCGCGGTCTGCGAGGCCGCCCGGCTCACCCCCGGCCGGGGCGTCGCGGCCCTGCTCCCGGACGGCCGGCAGGCCGCCGTCTTCACCGACCGCCGCGGCCGTACGTACGCGATCGACAACCGCGACCCGTTCACCGGCGCCTATGTCCTCTCGCGCGGCCTGATCGGCGCGACCCCGGAGGGCCGCCCCTATGTCGCCTCGCCGCTCCTCAAACACCGCTTCGACCTGGAAACCGGACGGTGCCTGGACGACGACGCACAGGCCGTCGAGGTGTACTTGACCGATCGTTCCAATTGAATCTACTGTCCTGTCCGTGGCCAGGACCAAGGAATTCGACCCGGACGCCGCGCTGCAGTCAGCCCTGGAGCTGTTCTGGCGGCGCGGCTACGAGGCGACGTCGATGGCGGATCTCGTCGAGCACCTCGGCATCGGCCGCGCCAGCATCTACGCGACGTTCGGCAACAAGCGCGAGCTGTACCTGAAGGCCCTCGACCGCTACGCCGAGCACCGCGATCCCGAACTGCTCACCGAGCTGTCCGGGCCCGGCCCCGCACTGCCCGCCGTGCGCGCGGTCGTGCGGCGCTTCGCCCACGAGTCGACGGCCTGCGAATCCCGCCTGACCGGCTGTTTCGTCACCAACACCGCCGCCGAGCTGGGCCCGCACGACACCGCGGCGACCCGCCGGGTCGAGCTCAGCTGGGAGCACATGGAGACCTTGCTGCACTCGGCGCTCGCGCGGGCCCAGGCCCAGGGCGAGCTGGCGGCGGACCGCGATCCGCGCGGGCTGGCCCGGACGCTGCTCGTGTCCCTCCAGGGCATGCGGGTGGTCGGCAAGGCGTCCGGCGACCCGGGCCGCGTGCGGGACGCGGCCGAACAGATCCTGACCCTGCTCGACTGACCACCGGCCCGCCGGGCGGATCACCGCCCCCTGCTCATTTCCATGCCTTCATAACAGAACGATTGGTCAAGAATCATGTCTGTTCGTTTCGACCGCAGGACCGTTCTCGTCACGGGTGCCGGCTCCGGTCTCGGCCGGGCCGTCGCGCTCGCCTTCGCCGCCGAGGGAGCCCGGGTCGCCGTGGCCGGGCGCACGGCCTCGACCCTCGCCCAGACGGTCGCCCTGATCGAGGAAGCGGGCGGCACGGCGACCGCGTTCACCGCCGATGTGTCCGACTCCGCCGCCGTACGCGCGCTGGTGGCCGCCGTGGTCGAACGGTTCGGCTCGCTCGATGTGGCGGTCAACAACGCCGGTGTCTTCCGTGGCGGTGCCCCCGTCGTTGAACTGTCGGACGACGACTGGCAGACGCTGATGTCCGTCAATGTCACCGGTGTCCTCCACGCACTCCAGGCGGAGATCGCCCAGATGCGCACCCAGGAGTCCGGCGGCGCCATCGTCAACATCGCCTCCAACATCGGCGCCCACCGGCGCCGCCCGGGGCTGGCCGCGTACGCCGCGTCCAAGGCCGCCGTCAGCGCCCTGAGCAGGGGCGCCGCCCTCGACCACATCCAGGACGGCGTGCGGATCAACGCGGTGAGCCCGGGACCCGTCGACACCACGATGTCGCTGCTGCCCGGCGAGACCGAGGCCGAGCGCGCGGTCCGCATGAAGGAGGCCGCGCCGCTCGGCCGGGTGTCCACCACGGCCGAGGCCGCCGCCGCCGTGCTGTACCTGGCCTCCGACGACGCCGCCTCGGTCGTCGGGACGGACCTGGTCATCGACGGCGGCGCCTCCGCCTGACCCGCGCGCCCCCGCTTCCCCGCCCTGCTCACCCGCCATACCGAGCGGTACGGTGGGTCCATGACTCAGGGCTGGAGTGCTCAGGACATCCCCGATCAGAGCGGCCGCACGGCCGTCGTCACCGGGGCGAACAGCGGCATCGGTCTGGTCACGGCGCGCGAGCTGGCCCGCCGTGGCGCACGGGTGGTGCTCGCCTGTCGCAGCGAGGCGCGCGGCAAGGAGGCCGAGGACCGCATCACCAGCGAAGTCCCGGGCGCGGAGGCCGAGTTCAGGCGGCTCGACCTGGCCGACCTCGGCTCGGTACGGGAGTTCGCGGCGGCACTCCCGTACGAGCGGATCGATCTGCTCGTCAACAACGCCGGCGTGATGGCGCTCCCGTACCGCAAGACCGCCGACGGGTTCGAGACGCAGTTCGGCGTCAACCACCTCGGGCACTTCGCGCTGACCGGGCTGCTGCTCCCCCGGCTGCGGGCGGCCGGGGCGGCGCGGGTGGTGAGCGTGTCCAGCGGGCTGCACGCGCTGGCCGACATCGACCTCGGCGACCTCAACAGCGAGCGCCGCTACCGGCGCTGGGTCGCCTACGGCCGGTCCAAGACCGCCAACCTGCTCTTCATCCACGAGCTGGCGCGGCGGCTGCGGGCGGAGGGCTCGGACGTCGTCGCGGCGGCCGCGCACCCCGGCTATGCCGCGACCAACCTCCAGACGCAGGGCGTACGGATGGAGGGCCGCAGGGCCGCCGAGCGGCTCGCCGGGCTCGGCAACCGCGTCATCGCCCAGCCCGCCGAGGCCGGGGCGCTGCCCACGCTGTACGCGGCGACCGCGCCCGGGGTGCGGCCCGACTCGTTCACGGGCCCGTCGCTGTTCATGTGGCGCGGCGCGCCCGCCAGGTCCTGGCGGGCCAAGTGGACGCTGGACGACGTCGCCGGTGAACGCCTGTGGGTGGCTTCCGAACAGCTCACCGGCGTGACGTACGCCGCGCCCTGATCCTCAGGCGTTGACCGCGGCCGGGTCCATGTACATGACCTCCCAGTGGTGGCCGTCGGGGTCCAGGAAGGAACGGCCGTACATGGGCCCCTGCTCCATGGTGTCGTTGGCGGGCGAGCCGCCGGAGGCCAGCGCGGTGTCGACCAGGCGGTCGACGTCCTGACGGCTGTCCGCGCTGAGGCAGACGATCGACTCGACGGTGGTCGCGGTGTCGGCGATCTGCCGCTTCGTGAAGCCCTTGAAGAAGGGCTCGGTCAGCAGCATGGCGTAGATGGTGTCGCTGATGACCAGACAGCCGGCGTTCTCGTCGGTGAACTGGGGGTTGAAGGAGTAGCCCAGCTTCCCGAAGAACTCCTTCGAGCGGTCCAGGTCCTTCACCGGCAGATTCACGAAGATCATGGTGGGCATGAGGCGCTCCCTCGTACGTGGTGGCGTTGCTTACGAGGGGTAGACGGCGGCCCGCAGGAAAACTCATCGCCGCGCCCGGGTTTGTTTTTCGGGCGCCCGCAGAGGTCCCCCGGCGGTGCACCCGAGGCCCCGGGACGGCACGCCCGTCAAGATCTCGTATAGATGCGGAGAACGGCCGCCAAGGTCGCGCCAAGGCGGGATGGCAGGCGTCGGCGCGGGCCGCACGCTGGGGCGCATGCTCACCACGTCGAAGGCCGTCGTCAGCGACGCGGCCCCCGAAGAACCTCCCGGAGCCGGCGCCACCGACCGGACCCGGCTCACCGCCACCCAGGGCCTCGCCGCGCTCTCCCTCGACGCGATGGCCTCCGTGGCGTACGGGCCGGAGGCCATCGTCCTGGTCCTGGCCGCGGCCGGTGCGTACGGGCTCGGCTTCACCCTTCCCGTCACGCTCGCCATCGCCGGCCTGCTCGCGGTGCTGGTCGCCTCCTACCGCCAGGTCATCGCGGCCTTCCCGAACGGCGGCGGCTCCTACGCCGTGGCCCGCCGCCATCTGGGCGCCCGCACCGGCCTGGTCGCCGCCGCCTCGCTGATCCTCGACTACGTCCTGAACGTGGCCGTGTCCGTGACGGCCGGTGTGGCCGCGCTGACCTCCGCCTTCCCCGGCCTCTACGGCGACCGGCTGCTCATCTGCCTCGGTGTGCTCGTCCTGGTCACCGCCGTCAATCTGCGCGGAATCGTGGACTCGGCGAAGGCCTTCATCATCCCGACCGCCGTCTTCATCGCCTCGATCCTCGCGATCGTCGTCGTCGGTCTGTTCCGGTCGGCCCCCGCCTCCACGTACACCGCCGACGGGCACGCCTCCGTCCTCGCGGGCAACGCCACCAGTGTCGGCGCGCTGCTGCTGCTCAAGGCCTTCGCGTCCGGCTGTTCCGCGCTGACCGGTGTCGAGGCCGTCGCCAACGCCGTGCCGTCCTTCCGCGCCCCCGCCGCCAAGCGCGCCCAGCGCACCGAGGTGGCCCTCGGCGCACTGCTCGGGGTCATGCTGATCGGGCTTTCCGTGCTCATCGGCCGCTTCCACCTCCAGCCGGTCGAGGGCGTCACCGTGCTCGCCCAGCTCGCGGACGCCTCCCTCGGCCACAACTGGGCCTTCTACGTGGTGCAGTTCGCCACCGTCGTCCTGCTCGCGCTGGCCGCGAACACCTCCTTCGGCGGGCTGCCCGTCCTCATGTCGCTGCTCGCCCGCGACAACTACCTGCCGCACGTCTTCGGCCTCAAGGCCGACCGGCAGGTGCACCGGCACGGCGTCCTCGCCCTCGCCGCCGTCTCCGCGGCGCTCCTGGTCTTCTCCGGCGGCGACACCAACACCCTGGTCCCGCTCTTCGCGATCGGCGTCTTCGTCGGCTTCACCATCTGCCAGACCGGCATGGTGATCCACTGGCGCCTGGAACGCTCCCCCGGCTGGCAGTGGAAGGCCCTGCTCAACGGCTTCGGCGCCGTCCTCACCGGCATCTCGGCGGTCGTGGTCACCGCCACCAAGTTCACCGAGGGCGCCTGGCTGATCGTCGTCGCGCTGCCGCTGATCGTGCTCGCCTTCGAGGCCGTGCACCGGGCGTACGGGCGGATCGGCGAGCGGCTCGGCCTCGGCCGGGTGCCCGAACCGCCGCGCCGCGACCGGTCGTTGGTGATCGTGCCGGTCTCTCACCTGTCCCGGCTGACCTGCGAGGCGCTGAACGCCGCGGTGTCCCTGGGCGACGAGGTGCGGGCCGTGACCGTCAGCCACCCCGACGAGGAGGACCGGCGCGCCACCGAGGCGCTGCGCCGCGACTGGGAGCTGTGGAACCCGGGGGTGGAACTGGTCGAGCTGACCTCCCCGCACCGCACGCTCGGCCGCCCCGTCGCCGACTATGTGAGCCGTGTCCACACCTACCACCCGCGCACCCGCGTCACCGTGCTGATACCGGAGGTGGAGCCCGCGCACATCTGGCAGCGGGTGCTCCAGAACCAGCGCGGCGCGGTACTGGCCCACGCCGTCCGCAAGGACACCGACGCGGTGATCTGCCGCCTGCGCTTCCGGCTCGGCCCGCCGGCCAACCGCGGCGAGGCCTGACCACCCGGGCGCCGGGCCCGGCATGCCGACACAACGCCGCAATATCGCTGTCGTAATCCCGCTGCATGGTTGATCGTTGAGCCGTACAGCGGGATGACGAACAGGGGGCGTACGCCATGACGATCAGCCGTCGGACACTGCTCGGCACCGGGGCCGCACTCGGCCTGCTCACCGCGTGCGGCTCCAACACCGGCCGGGACAAGGGAAGTTCGCCGGACGGGAAGGTCAGCCTCGACCACTGGTACCACCAGTACGGGGAGCCCGGCACCGAGGCCGCCGTCCGCCGGTACGCGGCCGCGTACGACAAGGCGAAGGTCACCCTCCAGTGGCGGCCCGGCAATTACGACCAGCAGACCGCCGCCGCGCTGCTCACCTCCTCCGGCCCGGACGTCTTCGAGGTCAACGGGCCGACCCTGGACCAGATCCAGGGCGGCCAGGTCGCCGATCTCACCACCCTGTTCGACGGGGTGAAGGACGACTTCAACCCGGCCGTGCTCGCGCCGAAGACGTACGGCGGGAAGATCTGGGGCATCCCGCAGGTCATCGACACGCAGCTGCTCTACTACCGCAAGAGCCTCCTCAGGGAGGCGGGTGTCCAGCCGCCCGGCACGCTGGACGAACTCGTCGACGCGGCCAAGGCGTTGACGCGCAACCAGGTCAAGGGGCTCTTCCTCGGCAACGACGGCGGGGCCGGCGTGCTCGGCGGTACGCCGCTGTACGCGGCCGGGCTGAGCCTGGTCACCGCAGACGGCAGGGCGGGCTTCGACGACCCGGCCGCCGCCCGCACCCTCGGCAAGCTGCACCGGCTGTACGCCGACAAGTCGCTGCTGCTCGGCGCGCCCACCGACTGGTCGGACCCTTCGGCGTTCGTCCAGGGGCTCACGGCGATGCAGTGGTCGGGGCTGTGGGCGCTGCCCGCCGTGCAGAAGGCCCTCGGCGACGACTTCGGGGTGCTGCCCTTCCCCAAGGACGGGCCGAGCGGAAAGCCCTCGGTCCCGGTCGGCGCGTACGCGGCCGCGGTGTCCACCCGCTCGAAGCACCAGGCCGAGGCGAAGGCCTACCTGAAGTGGCTATGGGTGGAACGGACCGACTTCCAGGAGGACTTCGCGCTCTCCTACGGCTTCCACATCCCGGCCCGGCTCTCGCTCGCCAAGAAGGCGGCCAAGCTGCGGCAGGGCGCGGCGGCCGACGTGGTGAAGTACGCGACGGACGACGGCTACGCGCAGCCCCTGCTGTGGACGCCGACGCTTCAGACCGCCTACCAGGACGCGCTGAGCCGGATCATCAAGGACGGCGCCAGCCCTGACAGCGAGTTGAAATCCGTCATCCGAAAGACCAATGACGAACTTCAGCGGGTGAAGAAGCGCTGACAGAGGACAGCTGACAGTCATGCGTAGACGGATTTCGGACAACACCCTCTGGTTCTGGATCTTCGTCGGCCCCTTCGCCGCCGGGCTCGCCCTCTTCACCTACGTCCCGCTGCTGTGGAGCGTCTACCTCAGCTTCTTCGACGCCCACAACACGGTCTCGCCCACCGACTTCGTGGGCTTCGACAACTACACGGCGATGCTCCGCGACGGCGCGTTCACCTCCAGCCTGGCCACGTTCGCGGTGTTCTCGCTGTTCATCGTGCCCGCGACCTACGCGCTGGCGCTCTCCCTCGCGCTGATGGTGAACCGGACCCGCCGCTTCCAGGCCTTCTTCCGCTCGGTGTTCTTCCTGCCCGCGGCCTGCTCGTACGTAGTCGCCACGCTGATCTGGAAGTTGTCGATCTTCAACGGCGTGCGGTTCGGGCTCGCCAACACCGTGCTCGGATGGTTCGGCGCCGACCAGACGGCCTGGCTCTCCACCACGCACCCGCCCTGGTACTGGCTGGTCATCGTGACCGTACGGCTGTGGCTCCAGGCCGGGTTCTACATGATCCTGTTCCTGGCCGGGCTCCAGCGGATCAGCCCCCGCCTGTACGAGGCGGCGGCGGTCGACGGCGCGCGGCCCGGCTGGCAGGTGTTCCGCCACATCACCTTCCCCCAATTGCGCACCACCTCGATCGCGGTGGTGCTGCTCCTGGTCATCAACGCCTTCCAGGCGTTCGACGAGTTCTACAACCTGCTCTCGGACTCCCGCGGCTATCCGCCCTACGCCCGCCCGCCGCTGGTCTACCTCTACTACACCGCTCTCGGCCAGGGGCAGAACCTGGGGATGGGCAGCGCGGGCGCGGTGATCCTCGCGCTCATCATCGCGGTGGTGACGGTGTTCCAGGCCCGCTGGTTCGGGCTCGGCCGCAAGGAGGCCGACGCATGACCGCACGCCGCGCAGACCCCCGCCCCCGAACCGCACCGCGCCGCACCCGCCCGCCGCTCCCCCGCCCCGGGCCCGACGACGCCCTCGTCCGGGCCGGCCGCGCCCTGCGCGGGGTCGTCCTGGTCGCTCTCGCGCTGCTCTTCCTCGTCCCCTTCTACCTGCTCGTGCGCAACGGACTCTCGACCGAGCAGGACATCACCTCGCCCGGGTGGACGTTCTTCCCGTCCACCCTGCGCTGGTCGAACCTGTGCGAAGTCTTCGCCGACCCGGCCGTCCCGATGGCCCGCTCGCTGCTCAACTCGGCGCTCATCGCCCTCGCCACGACGGTCGGCACCCTGCTGTTCGCCTCGCTCGCGGGGTACGGTCTGGCCCGTATCCCGTACCGCTTCGCCAACCAGGTCTTCTACGTGGTGATCGGCACGCTGATGGTTCCCGCGGCGGTCACGTTCGTACCAAGTTTCGTTCTCGTTTCCTCCCTCGGCTGGGTGTCGAGCCTGCGCGGCCTGATCATCCCCACCCTGTTCTCCGGCTTCGCGTGCTTCGTCTTCCGCCAGTACTTCACAGGATTTCCACGGGAGTTGGAGGATGCGGCCCGCGTCGACGGACTCGGCTATTGGCGTACGTACTGGAGGATCGTCGTCCCCAATGCGCGCCCGGTCTTCGCGGCCGTCGGCACCATTGTGTTCATCGGCGCCTGGAATTCATTTCTGTGGCCGCTGGTCATCGGCCAGGACCGGGACTCCTGGACGGTGCAGGTGGCGCTCTCCACCTTCACCACCGCCCAAGTGGTCAACCTGCACGAGCTGTTCGTCGCCGCCGCCGTGTCGATCGTCCCGCTGGTCCTGGTCTTCCTGCTGCTCCAGCGCTACATCGTGGCCGGCGTGGAGCGCTCGGGGATCGACGACTGACGCCGGTGGGGCCCGCGCGGCGGCGCCCCGCACAGCAGGGCGTTGCCGAGCGGGGTCAGCGTATGCAATACGGAGTTGCCGTGCCGCAGCGTGACCAGGAGGCCGGCGTCGCGCAGGACGCCGGCGTGCTGGCTGGCGGAGGCGAGCGAAACGCCCGCCCTGCGGGCGAGTTCACTGGTGGTGCAGCCGTTACCGATGGACTGGAGCACGCTGGAGCGGGTGTGGCCGACCAGGCGGCCGAGCGAGGAGCCGCGGTCGGGGCCCGGCGGGGACTCGTACGGCGCCTGGGTGTGCGTCACCGGGTAGACGAGCACCGGCGGCAGCTTGGGGTCCTGGAGGGCGACCGGGGTGCGGCGGCAGAAGAACGACGGCTGGAGCAGCAACCCCCGTCCGTCCAGGTGCAGTTCGCGGTCCACCGGGTAGTCGGCCTCCAGGACCGGGGCGCGCCAGCGCAGCATCGGCGGCAGCGAGGCGAGCAGTTCGCCGGCGCCGCCGTCGAGCAGCGCCCGGCCGCGGGCCGCCCGGTCGGCGTCGACGCGGGTCTGTATGTGCGCCCAGTACGGGGAGACGGCCGCCTGGTGATAGGCGCCCAACATGTCGGCCAGGCGCCCGAGTTGACCGCTCGCTCCGTCGGCGAGAGCGGCCGCCCAGCCGTTCGTCGGGCGGCCGCCGGGAAGCCGGGAGAGTTCTTCGTTCAGCCGTTCGGGGCCGGTCGCGCGAATTCGCTCCAGACCGGATTCCAGGGAATGCGGCCCCTGGGGCGGCGTGAGGAAGTCGGGGAAATATCCCCGACACGGAACGATCGCGGAGAGCAATCGGGTTTCTCCGCCCAACCGGGCGCGAGTTTCCTGTCGCCATTCACCGAATACGGTGGCGCCCCGCCGGTCCCTTAAGCGATGAAAGCTGAGAATCGTTTCCCACAGCGTGTCGGGACCCGGTGCCATACGGAGCCGGGCCAGATCCTCGCCGGTGAAATGAATGCGCAGCACGGAAACCCCACTTGTCCAGTGTGTTGCAACTTGTTGCCTTGTGTTGCAGCCGCAATTGATCCCCCGCCCGACTCGACTGAGTATGCCTCCCGTCACTACCCGTGACCACGGGCCTTTCAGCCACAGTTGAAAGGCCTCGCGGACAGGGCCCTGAGGAGGGAAAGCTGTACCTCGTCGGGCACGACACCGAGCCGACCGGAAAGATTCTGCGAAGACCGTGGGGGGCTTCACAGCGTCTGGCGGCGGTGGGCGTAGGTGGCGGCTCCGTGCTCGACGCGGTTGACAGAGTGCGGTTCGCGGGTGGGGATCCGTGAACCGCACTCTGCATTTCCGGCCACCACCCCGTTAATTGTCCGCCATTCAACAGGGATTAAGCGCCCGCACACCTGCCGCAGGTACAGCGATCGCACGCGGCGAACACTTACCGGCGCTCCGGACCGGCCGACAGGTACAACACGAAAGGGGCGGCACCCCCGCACAGGGTGCCGCCCCTTCTTGGTGTTCCGGAGCCGCCGCCGGATCGGTGTTGAGGGTCGGGGACCCGGCGGCGGCTCCGGGGCTCTATCGGGAGTCGCTGCCCTTGGACTCCGCCGCCGCCCGGCCCGCTTCGAGGCGGGCGACCGGGATGCGGAACGGCGAGCAGGACACGTAGTCCAGGCCCACCTCGTGGAAGAAGTGCACCGACTCGGGGTCGCCGCCGTGCTCGCCGCAGACGCCGAGCTTCAGGTCGGGGCGGGTCGCGCGGCCGGCCTGCACGGCGGAGCGCACGAGCGAGCCGACGCCGTCCTTGTCGATGGTCTCGAACGGCGAGACCCCGAAGATGCCCTTCTCCAGGTACGCGGTGAAGAACGAGGCCTCCACGTCGTCGCGCGAGAAGCCCCAGACCGTCTGGGTGAGGTCGTTGGTGCCGAAGCTGAAGAACTGGGCGGCCTCGGCGATCTGACCGGCCGTCAGGGCGGCGCGGGGCAGCTCGATCATGGTGCCGATGGTCAGCTTGAGCTCGGTGCCGGTGGCGGCCTCGACCTCGGCGATGACCTGGTCGGCCTCCTCGCGTACGATCTCCAGCTCCTGGACCGTGCCGACCAGCGGGATCATGATCTCGGGGCGCGGGTCGCCCTTGGCGTTCTTGCGCTCGGCGGCCGCCTCGGCGATCGCCCGCACCTGCATGGCGAACAGACCCGGGATGACCAGGCCCAGGCGCACGCCGCGCAGACCGAGCATCGGGTTCTGCTCGTGCAGCTTGTGCACGGCCTGGAGCAGGCGCAGGTCGTTCTCGTTGGCGTCCCTGCGGGACTCGGCCAGCGCGACGCGGACCGACAACTCGGTGATGTCGGGCAGGAATTCGTGCAGCGGCGGGTCCAGCAGGCGGACGGTGACCGGGAGTCCGTCCATCGCCTCGAACAGCTCGACGAAGTCCTTCTTCTGGAGCGGGAGCAGGGCACTGAGTGCCATTTCGCGCTCGTCGTCGGTGTCGGCGAGGATCAGCCGCTCGACCATCTCGCGCCGCTCGCCGAGGAACATGTGCTCGGTGCGGCACAGGCCGATGCCCTGGGCCCCGAACCGCCGTGCGCGCAGGGCGTCTTCGGCGTTGTCGGCGTTGGCCCGTACCCGCAGTCGGCGTACCCGGTCGGCGTACGCCATGATCCGGTGCACGGCGGCGACGAGCTCGTCGGCGTCGTCGGCACCCGCGTGCATGCGGCCCTCGAAGTACTCGACCACCGGGGACGGCACGACCGGGACCTCGCCGAGGTAGACCTTGCCGGTGGAGCCGTCGATGGAGACGAGGTCGCCCTCTTCCACGACCACACCGCCGGGCGCGGTCATCCGGCGCCGCTTGGTGTCGACTTCGAGCTCCTCGGCGCCGCAGACACAGGTCTTGCCCATGCCGCGCGCGACCACGGCGGCGTGCGAGGTCTTGCCGCCGCGCGAGGTCAGGATGCCCTCTGCGGCGATCATGCCGTCGAGGTCGTCCGGGTTGGTCTCGCGGCGGATCAGGATGACCTTCTCACCCGAGCGCGACCACTTGATCGCGGTGTACGAGTCGAAGACGGCCTTGCCGACGGCCGCGCCCGGCGAGGCGGCGATGCCGCGCCCGAGCTGATCGACCTTGGCGTTGTCGTCGAAGCGCGGGAACATCAGCTGGGCGAGCTGGGCGCCGTTGACGCGCTGGAGCGCCTCGGCCTCGTCGATCAGGCCCTGGTCCACGAGCTGCGTGGCGATCCGGAAGGCGGCACCGGCGGTGCGCTTGCCGACCCGGGTCTGGAGCATCCACAGCTGGCCGCGCTCGATGGTGAACTCGATGTCGCAGAGATCCTTGTAGTGGGTCTCCAGGGTCTCCATGATCTGCATGAGCTGGTCGTACGACGCCTTGTCGATCGACTCCAGCTCGGCCAGCGGCACGGTGTTGCGGATGCCCGCGACGACGTCCTCGCCCTGCGCGTTCTGCAGGTAGTCGCCGTACACGCCCTGGTGACCTGAGGCCGGGTCGCGGGTGAACGCGACGCCGGTGCCGGAGTCCGGGCCGAGGTTGCCGAAGACCATCGAGCAGATGTTGACCGCGGTGCCCAGGTCACCGGGGATGCGCTCCTGGCGGCGGTACAGCTTGGCGCGGTCGGTGTTCCACGATTCGAAGACCGAGCGGATCGCGAGGTCCATCTGCTCACGCGGGTCCTGCGGGAAGTCGCGCCCGGCCTCGGTCTTGACGATCTTCTTGAACTGCTTGACCAGCTTCTTCAGGTCGCCCGCGTCGAGGTCGGTGTCGACGGTGACCTTCTTGGCGGCCTTGGCGTCGTCGAGGGCCTCCTCGAAGAGCTCGCCGTCCACGCCGAGCACGGTCTTGCCGAACATCTGGATCAGGCGGCGGTAGGAGTCCCAGGCGAAGCGCTCGTCGCCGGCCTGGACGGCGAGGCCGGCCACCGACTCGTCGGAGAGCCCGATGTTGAGGACGGTGTCCATCATGCCCGGCATCGAGAACTTGGCGCCCGAGCGGACGGAGACCAGCAGCGGGTCGTCGGCCTGGCCGAGCTTCTTGCCCATCGCCTGCTGGAGGGCGTCGAGGTGTGCACTCACCTCGTCGCGCAGCTCGGCGGGCTCGTCGCCACTGTCGAGGTAGACCTTGCACGCCTCGGTGGTGATCGTGAACCCGGGCGGGACCGGGAGGCCGAGATTGGTCATCTCGGCGAGGTTCGCGCCCTTCCCGCCGAGAAGGTCCTTGAGGTCCCTGTTCCCCTCGGTGAAGTCGTAGACGAACTTCTGGGTGTGCTGGAGGTCTTTGTCTTCCGACACGGGTCTCGACTCCTCGAATCCGCGAACGGCATGGTGGCTGCCCTGACGGCGAGGAACATACCCAGATCGAAGGTGTCTGGGTACGTCCACTTGTGCGTCACGGGGGCTTAACCACTCGTCCGCCACCAGATCGAAAGTGACTGACGCGTAACCAGGTTTAACCGTGTCCGTTCAACTCTTGAAGAGTCAATGTCGGACACGCCCCAAAATGCGCGCTCACCTGAGCAAGCACTGGCGCATCTGATTTCAGCTTCTGAACATCAAAGGGGTGGCACTCAGTGCCACCCCTTTCAGAGATGCAGCCACCCGCGATCCGCTCATCTGAGCGCAACCCCTATCAGGGGTGGCGAGAATCACGCGTCTGATCGATCAGAAATCCAGGGATCCGGAGCCATCAGCGTACGCCGAAGTCAGCCGCCGGAGGTGTCGAGCTCGGCTTCCATGCTGATCCCGGAGCAGTCGTACGGGTCCTTCAGCCAGCCGTCCGGCAGGACGACCCGATTGTTTCCGGACGTTCTGCCGCGCGGGCCGTCGGCGCCGTCCGGCCACGACTGGTCCAGATCCAGCTCGCTCAACTGAGCGCCCAGCTCGTCCAGGGAGGAGGTGATCGCCAGGCTCTTGCGCAGCTGCGAACCGACCGCGAACCCCTTGAGGTACCAGGCGACGTGCTTGCGGAAGTCGATCACGCCGCGCGTCTCGTCGCCGATCCACTCGCCGAGCAGCGTCGCGTGCCGCAGCATCACCTCGGAGACCGTGCGCAGCATGGGGCGCGCGAAGGAATCCGTACCCTCGAAAGCGGCCACCAGGTCGCCGAAGAGCCAGGGCCGCCCGAGGCAGCCGCGGCCGACCACGACGCCGTCGCAGCCGGTCTCCTTGACCATGCGCAGCGCGTCCTCGGCGGACCAGATGTCGCCGTTGCCGAGCACCGGGATCTCCGGGACGTGCTCCTTGAGGCGCGCGATGGCCTCCCAGTCCGCGGTGCCGCCGTAGTGCTGGGCGGCGGTGCGGCCGTGCAGGGCGATCGCGGTGACGCCCTCCTCGACGGCGATCCGGCCCGCGTCGAGGTAGGTGATGTGGTCGTCGTCGATGCCCTTGCGCATCTTCATCGTGACCGGCAGGTCCCCGGCGTTGGAGACGGCCTCGTTCAGGATCGCGCGCAGCAGCGGGCGCTTGTAGGGCAGGGCCGAGCCGCCGCCCTTGCGCGTCACCTTGGGGACCGGGCAGCCGAAGTTGAGGTCGATGTGGTCGGCCAGGTCCTCGTCCACGATCATGCGGACGGCCTTGCCGACGGTGACCGGGTCCACTCCGTACAGCTGGATCGAGCGCGGGGTCTCGGCCTCGTCGAAGTGGATGAGCTGCATGGTCTTCTCGTTGCGCTCGACCAGCGCCCGCGTCGTGATCATCTCGCTGACGAACAGGCCCTTGCCGCCGGAGAACTCGCGGCACAGGGTGCGGAACGGAGCGTTGGTGATGCCGGCCATGGGTGCGAGCACCACGGGCGGCTGCACGGTGTGCGGGCCGATGGAGAGCGTGGTCATCTGTTCATTGTCACCCATGGCTGCGGCCCGCCCCAGGAGTCATTAGTTAGGCGTACTATCGAAGCCATGTCCGATCCGACCCACCGCCGACGGATGCTCATCCTGGCGATCTGCTGCATGAGCCTGCTGATCGTCAGCCTCGACAACACCGTCCTCAACGTCGCCCTCCCCTCCATGCAGAGGGAGTTGCACGCCGGCGTCTCCGGCATGCAGTGGACGATCGACGCGTACACCCTCGTCCTCGCCTCGCTCCTCATGCTGTCGGGCTCGACCGCCGACCGGATCGGCCGCCGCAAGGTCTTCCAGGCCGGTCTCGTCCTGTTCACCATCGGCTCGGTGCTCTGCTCGCTGGCCCCCGATCTGGAGTCCCTGGTGGCCTTCCGGATGGTGCAGGCGGTCGGCGGCTCGATGCTCAACCCCGTCGCCATGTCGATCATCACCAACACCTTCACCGACCCGCGCGAACGCGCCCGCGCCATCGGCGTCTGGGGCGGTGTCGTCGGCATCTCGATGGCCGCGGGCCCGATCGTCGGCGGCGTCCTCGTCGAATCGGTGGGCTGGCGCTCGATCTTCTGGCTCAACCTGCCGGTCGGCCTGCTCGCCCTCTTCCTGACCTGGCGCTACGTTCCCGAGTCGCGCGCCCCCAAGCCGCGCCGCCCCGACCCGGTCGGCCAGCTCCTGGTCATCGCGCTGCTCGGCTCACTGACGTACGCGATCATCGAGGTGCCCAGCGCCGGATGGGACTCGCCGCTGATCCTGGCCTTCACCGCGATCGCGGCAGCCGCTCTCGCGGGCCTCCTGCTGTACGAGCCCCGGCGGGCCGAACCCCTCATCGATCTGCGCTTCTTCCGCAGCGCCCCGTTCAGCGGCGCCACCGTCATAGCGGTCTCGGCCTTCGCCGCGCTCAGCGGGTTCCTCTTCCTCAACACCCTCTACCTCCAGAACGCCCGCGGTCTGAGCGCCCTGAACGCCGGGCTCTACATGCTGCCGATGGCCGCCCTGACCTTCGTCTGCGCGCCGCTGTCGGGACGCCTGGTCGGCAGCCGGGGGCCGCGTCTGTCGCTGCTGATCGCAGGGATCGCGATGGCCGCCAGCGGGCTGCTGTTCGCGGCCCTCGACGCCCAGCACACCACGGCACTGCTCTTCACCGGGTACGTCCTGTTCGGCCTCGGCTTCGGCATGGTGAACGCGCCCATCACCAACACCGCGGTCTCCGGAATGCCCCGCTCCCAGGCGGGCGTGGCCGCCGCGGTCGCCTCCACCAGCCGCCAGATCGGCCAGACCCTGGGCGTCGCCGTGATCGGTGCGGTGCTCGCGGGCGGCATGGCGGGCGCGGCGTCCGGCGGGTACGCCGACGCCTTCACCGGGGCCGCCCGGCCCGCCTGGTGGATCATCACCGGCTGCGGTCTGAGCGTGCTGTGCGTGGGGCTCGCGACCAGCGGGCGGTGGGCGCGCGAGTCGGCGCGGCGGACCGCCGAACGCCTGGAGGCCCCGGCCGCTCAGACCCCGGCGGACGCCAACGCCTGACCGGATTGCGTCAACTCCTGGAGTTTCTCCAGGCGTTGGCGGCTCTCCTCGTCCAGCGGTACGTACGTCACCAGACGCGGACCCGCCGACGGGCCGAGCCACAGATTGCTGTGCTCCACGTACAGCAGGCCGACGTGCGCGTTGCGCAGGTACTTCAGCTTGCCGCTCTGGCCGACCACCTCGTGCCGGGCCCAGATCTCGCGGAACTCCGGCGAGGCGGACTCCAGCCGGGCCAGCAGCGCCTTCCAGGCCGGCTCGGCGAGGTGCTCGGCCATCGAGGCGCGGAACTTGGCCGCCATCACCCGGTTCGTCTCGGCGACGTCGACGACCGAGCCCCGCCACTCGGGGTTGGTGAAGGCCAGCCACATGCAGTTGCGGTCCTCGGGCGGCAGCGCGTCGAGATCGCAGAGCAGCCGTCCGTACGTCTTGTTGTACGCGAGGATGTCGTACCGGCTGTTCTGGACGCAGGCCGGGATCGGACCCAGTTGGTCGAGCATCGCGCGCAGCGCCGGGGTCACGCTCGGGCAGGCCGTGTTCGGCGCCGGGTCGAGGGCGGCGGCCAGCGCGAAGAGGTGGCTGCGCTCGCTGTGGTCGAGCAGCAGGGCTCGCGCCAGCGCGTCGAGGACCTGCGGGGAGACCTGGATGTCGCGGGCCTGCTCCAGCCAGGTGTACCAGGTCACACCGACCGCGGAGAGCTGCGCGACCTCCTCGCGGCGCAGCCCCGGGGTACGCCGGCGCCGGCCGCGCGGCAGGCCGACCTGCTCGGGGGTGATGCGCTCGCGGCGGCTGCGCAGGAATTCCGCCAGCTCATGGCGGCGGACGTCGCTCGCCGTGGCCACAGTGGTCATGACTTCAGAGTGCCCCACCCGCGAGCCGTTGTCAGCCGGTTGCCAGGTAGTGCTTCTACCAGGATAAGGAGACTCTGGTACCAGGCTGAGGAGTGGAGGATCGTCTTCTGCGTGAGCGAAACAACGGTACGGACGATCTCCAACCATTCCACAACTTCGGTCCCGGTCAACCGACATGGGGCAGTGATCGGCCCGCTCGGGCTGTTCACGGTGCTGCTCGGCGCGGCGCTGCCGCTGATCGACTTCTTCATCGTCAACGTCGCGCTGCCCTCCATGGACAGCGACCTCGCCGCGGGCCCGGCCATGCTGGAGCTGGTGGTCGCCGGATACGGCGTGGCCTACGCCGTCCTGCTCGTGCTCGGCGGGCGCCTCGGCGACATGGCGGGCCGGCGCAGGCTCTTCCTGATCGGCATGGCGGCCTTCGGCCTCACCTCGCTCGCCTGCGGCCTCGCGCCCAGCGCCTGGACGCTGGTCGGGGCGCGGGTGGCACAGGGTGCCGCGGCCGCGCTGATGATGCCGCAGGTCCTTGCCACCATCCAGGCCACCACCCAGGGCCCGCGCCGGGCCAGGGCGATGAGCCTGTACGGGGCGACCGCGGGGCTGTCCATGGTGGCCGGGCAGATACTCGGCGGTGTCCTGGTCGCGGCCGACGTGGCCGGGTCCGGATGGCGCGCGGTCTTCCTGGTGAACGTGCCGGTCGCCGTCCTCGGCCTGTTCCTCACGGTCCGCTCGGTGCCGGAGACCCGCTCGGACCGCCCGGCCACCATTGACGTACCCGGCACGCTGCTCCTCGCGGTGTCCCTGCTCTCGCTGCTGCTGCCGCTGACCGAGGGGCGGGCGGCGGGCTGGCCGCTGTGGACCTGGGTGTCACTGGGCGTCTTCCCCTTCGCGGCCATCGCGTTCTTCCTGGTGGAGCGGCGCGCCGACCGGCTCGGGCAGACTCCGCTGGTGCCGCCGAGCCTGCTCGAAATGGACTCGCTGCGGCGCGGTCTGGTGATGGTGCTGCCGTTCTCGGTCGGCTTCAGCGGCTTCATGTTCGTGATCGCGGTGGTGCTGCAGCAGGGCCTGCGGATGGGCCCGGTGGACGCCGGTCTCGCCCTCGTGCCGATGGCGCTCGCCTTCTTCGCCGCCTCGCTCGCCGGGCCCCGGCTCATCGGCCGGTTCGGCACCCGGATCGTGACCGCGGGCGGCGTCTTCCAGGCGGTGGGCGTGGCCCTGGTCGTGCTGACCGTGTGGCGCGACTGGTCGGGCCTGACGATCGCCGAACTCGCCCCCGGCGTCGCGATCGCCGGACTCGGCCAGGGCCTCCAACTGCCGGTCCTCATCCGGCTGATGCTCTCCGACGTACCGGCCGACCGGGCCGGGGTGGGCAGCGGAGTGGTGGTCACCACCCAGCAGTCGGCGCTCGCCCTCGGCGTCGCCACCCTGGGCAGCCTCTTCCTGGCACTCTCCCCCTCGGTGGGCATGCGCGACGCGCTCGTCGTCACGCTGCTCGTACAGCTCGGCATGATCGCCCTGACGGCGCTGCTGAGCCTGCGGCTGCCGCGCGTCATGCGGTGAGCCCGGGGAGGGGTGAGCGGCGGATACGGCGAAGGGCCCGGACCGGGTGCCAGATGGCACGGTCCGGGCCCTTCGGCGCATTCGGATCAGCTCTCGCTCGACTCCGCCGCGGGGTTGGCGCGCTCGCGCATCTTGCGCAGCAGCTCCTCCTTCTTGTCCACGGCCGCCTTGCGGTCGGCCGCACTCCCCTGGACCGAGCCCTGGTCTCCGTTGCGAGACACCTTCTTTCGCTGTCCACCGACACCGAGCAGGTTGTTCCTCTTAGCCATGAGGGCGACGGTACCCGGAGATCGGGGGGTGCTCGTACCAAATTTCCGGTGTGCCGGACAGGACCACCACGCATGACAGATGACAAATATTGAAATCTGTCAGCTGTCATGTCATGGTGGATGGGCCACACCCCACCACCAAGGAGCCCTCATGCGAACCCGCACCCTCGGCACCACCGGCCCCCGTACCTCCGCACTCGGCCTCGGCTGCATGGGCATGTCGGCCCTGTACGGCGAGGCGGACCGGGGCGAGTCCATCGCCACGATCCATGCTGCGCTCGACGCCGGCATCACGCTTCTCGACACCGGCGACTTCTACGCGATGGGCCACAACGAGATGCTGATCGGCGAGGCGCTGCGCACCGCCCCCGCGGCCCGGGAGCAGGCGCTGACCAGCGTGAAGTTCGGCGCCCTGCGCGACCCGCAGGGCGGCTGGTCCGGGTACGACGGCCGGCCTGCCGCGGTGAAGAACTTCGCCGCGTACTCCCTCCAGCGCCTCGGCGTCGACCACATCGACATCTACCGGATCGCCCGGATCGACCCGGATGTGCCGATCGAGGAGACCGTCGGCGCCATCGCCGAGCTCGTCGAGGCCGGACACGTACGGCACATCGGGCTCTCGGAGGTCGGCGCGGCCACGCTGCGCCGGGCCGCCGCCACGGCCCCGATCTCGGACCTCCAGATCGAGTACTCGCTGATCTCGCGCGGCATCGAGGACGAGATCCTGCCGGCCGCCCGCGAGCTGGGCATCGGCGTCACCGCGTACGGAGTGCTCTCGCGCGGTCTGATCAGCGGGCACTTCTCGCGGGACCGGCAGCTGGCCGCGGGCGACTTCCGCGGCATGAGCCCGCGCTTCCAGGGTGAGAACCTCCAGCACAACCTCGATCTGGTCGAGGCGCTGCGGAAGATCGCCGAGCGGAAGGGCGTCTCGGTGGCGCAGATCGCCATCGCCTGGGTGCTCGCGCGCGGCGAGGACATCGTGCCGCTGGTCGGCGCGCGCCGCCGGGACCGGCTGACCGAGGCGCTCGGCGCGCTGGACGTGGAGCTCGGCGCCGACGACCTCGCCGCGATCGAGGCCGCGGTCCCGCCCGGCGCGGCCGCCGGCGACCGCTACCCGCAGGCCCAGATGGCCCACCTGGACAGCGAGCACTGAGCCCGCGGGCACGGGCCGTTGACCGCTGCTCCCACCCCCGTCCGGGAGTTGTCCACAGGCTCGGCGGGCCGTCCTGAGGGGCAGGTAACGTCATGGTCATGAGTACGGAACCACTGACCGCCGAGCGCATCCTCGTCGCGACCGAGGAGGTGCTGCGCCGCCACGGCCCGGCGAAGGCCACGGTCGTCGACGTCGCGCGCCAGCTCGGGGTGAGCCACGGCAGTGTCTACCGCCACTTCCGTACCAAGGCCGCGTTGCGCGAGGCGGTCACCGAGCGCTGGCTGAACCGTTCGACGGACCTGCTGCGGGACATCGCGACCCGGCAGGACGTGGAGTCGGGCGTCGTGCTGCACCTCTGGCTGAGCGAGCTGTTCCAGGCCAAACTGCACAAGGCGGGCGACGACCCGGAGCTGTTCCAGACGTACGAGGTGCTGCTGCGGGAGAACAGCAGGGTCGTGGAGGAGCACATAGCGGAGCTGGTGGACCAGCTCCGCGTGATCATCCAACTCGGCGTCGCCCGGGGGGAGTTCTCCATCTCGCACGAGTCGCCCGCGGTCTCGGCGAGGGCGGTGTTCGACGCGACGGGCCGCTTCCACGACCCGGTGTACGCGGCGGAGTGGTCTCGCCCCTCCATCGGGGAGGAGTTCGGCGCGGTGGTGGACCTGCTGTTGCGGGGGCTGAAGAGCTAGCGGGTCCTTCCGAGCCGCGCCCCCGCCCGCAGATCACCAGCCCGGGTATCCGACGGTGACCGACCCGGAGCCGCTGCTGACGTCGAGGATCCGGTCCGAGTTCTCGTCGAGCAACTCCTTCTGGATGCTGCGGCCACCCGAGCCCTTCCCGCCCACCACCCGGTAGCGGTCGGGCTCCGGCACGGTGACCGAGACGGAGCCCGATCCGGCGGAGGCCTTCACCTGCCGTGGCGGGGCGGTGAAGTCGGCGTTCACGGTGCCGGATCCGGCCGACAGGACGGCCTCGGGGCCGGCGAGCTGCGTGGCTTCGAGTTCGCCGGAGCCGACCCGGGCCTTGACCGTGCCCTTCAGCCCGCGCAGTTTGATGCCGCCGGATCCGCCCTTGACGTCGACCGGGCCGGTCAGATCGCTGACCTTGATCTCGCCGGAGCCGCTGCTCACTTTGAGGTGGATGCCCGCGGGCACGGTCAGGTTGAGCTCGACCGAGCAGTTCTGGACGTACCGGTCCACGAAGCCGTCGCAGCGGGTGTGCACCTTGAGGGTGTCGCCGACCCACTGCTCCTCGACCTTCGGGCGCTTCACCGACCAGGTGAGCCGGCCGTCCATCTTCACCTCTCCGTCGGCGCCGGGCGTGACGGTGAGCTGGGCGGCCCCGGCATCCACCTCGACGGCCGAGACCGCGTGGCGCCGGCCGTTGCCGGGGCTCTCGTACGCGGCGGTCTCGCTGACCGCGTCGGCGAGCGCCAGGAAGGCGAACGGCGCCACGATGAACAGCGCGGAGAGGAACGCGGTGACGATCCAGGCCGTGCGGTGGCGCGGGCGCTCCGCGGCCCGGGGCTCCGCGCGCTGCTCGGTGGCGGTCACGAGGAGCCGCCGTCCAGGAACCGCAGGACGGCCAGGACCCGGCGGTGGTCGCCGTCGGCGACCGGCAGGTCCAGCTTGGCGAAGATGTTGTTGATGTGTTTGGCCACCGCGCTTTCGCTGACGACGAGTTCGGCGGCGATTCCGGCGTTGGAGCGGCCTTCCGCCATGAGCGCGAGGACCTCGCGTTCGCGCGGGGTGAGGCGTTCCAGCGGGTCGGGTCCGCCGCCGCGCCGGAGCAGCAGCTGGGCGACGACCTGCGGGTCGAGCGCGGTGCCGCCGGCCGCGACGCGCCGCAGGGCGTCCACGAACTCCTCGACATCGGCGACCCGTTGCTTGAGCAGATAGCCGATGCCGCCGGTCTGGGTGGCGAGCAGGTCGGCCGCGTACCGCTCCTCGACGTACTGCGAGAGCAGCAACACGGCGGTGCCCGGCCACTGCTGACGGATCATCAGGGCCGCCCGGACGCCCTCGTCGGTGAAGCCGGGCGGCATCCGGACATCGACCAGTGCCAGTTTCGGCCGGTGTTCCTCGACGGCCGTGAGCAGGCTCTCGGCGTCCCCGGCCTCGGCGGCGACCTCGAATCCGGCCATTTCCAGGACCTTGACGAGTCCTATCCGCAACAGCACCGAATCCTCGGCGATCACAGCCCGCACGGCAGCTCCACAGTGATGACGGTCGGGCCCCCGAGGGGGCTGTTGATCCTGATGGTCCCGTCGACCGACCCTACGCGTTTGCGCAGGCCCATCAGTCCGGTGCCGCCCGCCGGGTCGGCGCCGCCCACCCCGTTGTCGCTGACGGTGATCGTCAGGAACTCGGCGCGGCGGCGGACCTGGACGGAGCAGCGCGTCGCACGGGCGTGCTTGGCGACGTTGGCGAGGGCTTCGGAGACGACGAAGTAGGCGACGGCCTCGACGGTGGGCGAGGGCCGTTCGGCCATGTCCACGGTGAGTTCGACGGGGAACGGGGCGCGGGCCGCGATGCCGGAGATCGCGGCGTCCAGGCCGCGGTCCTCCAGGACGGCCGGGTGCAGTCCGCGTACCAGGTTGCTGAGTTCCTCGATGGCTTCCTTCGCCTCGCGGTGGGCCTCGTCGATGACTGCGCGGGCTTCGGGCGGCAGGTCGGTGAGGGTGGCGCGGGCGATGCCGAGGTTCATGGCGAGGGAGACGAGACGCTGCTGGGCGCCGTCGTGCAAGTCCCGCTCGATGCGCCGGCGTTCGAGGTCGGCGGCGTCCAGGATGCCGGCCCGGCTCTCGGCGAGGTCCTCGACCCGGCGCTCCAGCTCCTTGGCCCGGTTGGGGCCGAGCAGCACGGTGGCGGCACCGGAGTCGAGCCGGGCGACGAGGGCGGCGAACCAGGGCGTGGCGATCAGCAGCAGGACGCCGAGCACGGTCAGTACGTCATAGGCCTCGGTCCAGCCCGTGGGCCGGTACTTCACGGGCAGCGCCCACACCCAGGAGACGACGAGGGTGCAGGCGGCCCCCGAGGCCCAGCCGAGCACGACCAGGGCGCCGCCGATCGCGGCGAGCGGGGCGATGACCAGGTGGTAGCCGTACTGCCGCCAGGTCGACTCGGCTCGCAGCCGGGCGGCCAGTCCGCGCCAGCGGTACCAGCGGTCGGCCCAGTGGATCTCCGGGATGTCGAGGCCGACGAGCGACCAGAAGCGGCTGCGCTGGAGCACGGTGAGCAGCGGGCTCAGGACGAGCACGAACGCCATCGTGCGGAAGATGTGCTTGGGGCTGGAGAACGTGTACGCGAGGGCGACCGCGGCGGGCAGCGACAGGGGTACCGCCGCCACCACGAGGGCGGTGTTGCGCCAGGCCCACGCCGACCACGGTGCGTGCGCGGCGGTCCAGTCGTACGCGCGCCGCAGCGGGCCGGGAGTTGCCATGTCCACAGCGTAGTTGGCCTGGTCGGAGCGCTGCCATCACCCTGCTGCCCGGCCGGGGGTATAGCCAGCACCACCCCCGGTTCGGACAGCCGCGTTACTGACCGGAGCCGCTTGTGCGGCGAGTCTTGTTGCTGTGCTCGGACGGACGGACCGCCGGGCCGGAAGGAGACCCGCCGCCATGACTCTCGTCGCCCCGCAGATCCGTACGAGCCGTGTGACCCGTACCGTCGCGGGCGCTTCGGGAGTGCTGCGCCGCCGGCCGCGCCTCGCGACGGTCCTCACCGGCGCCGGGGTGGCGCTGGTGCCGTGGATGGTGGTGCTCGCCAAGACGCTGCCGCAGACCACCGAGGTCTCCAACTGGTCGACGGCGTGGATAGGTCTGGACGCGATGCTCGCGGTGGGCCTGACCGGTACGGGCGTGCTGCTCAAGCGGAACGACCCGCGGGTCGCGCAGCTGGCCGCGGCGACGGGGGCGCTCCTGGTGATGGACGCCTGGTTCGACGTGACGACGGCCGCGCCCGCCGAGCTCGCCACCGCCCTGACCCTGGCGCTGGCGGCCGAGCTGCCGCTGGCCGTGGCGTGCGCGGTCGTCGCGCTGCGCAAGCCGTAACTCCCGTACCGCACACGGCAGAAGCCCCGGATTCCTGGCGGAGGAACCCGGGGCTTCTCGGCGTGCGCCCTTGGGCGAGCGCCTCAGCGGCGCGGGGAACTGCGCGCCCGGCCACGGACGGCCCGCAGCCGATCACCGTACCTCCGGCGGAGCGCCTAGCAGCCCAGCAGCCTGCTGCCCAGGTACTGCTGGATCTGGTCCAGGGACACCCGCTCCTGGGCCATCGTGTCCCGCTCGCGCACGGTCACCGCGTTGTCGTCGAGCGTGTCGAAGTCCACGGTCACACAGAACGGCGTACCGATCTCGTCCTGGCGGCGGTAGCGGCGCCCGATCGCGCCGGCGTCGTCGAACTCGATGTTCCAGTTCTGCCGCAGGTCGGCGGCCAGGCCCTTGGCCTTCGGCGAGAGCTGCGGGTTGCGGGACAGCGGCAGGACGGCGACCTTGACCGGCGCCAGGCGCGGGTCGAGGCGCATCACGGCGCGCTTCTCCATGACGCCCTTGGCGTTCGGCGCCTCGTCCTCGCTGTACGCGTCGAGCAGGAACGCCAGCATCGCGCGGCCGACACCGGCCGCGGGCTCGATGACGTACGGCGTCCAGCGCTCGCCGGCCTCCTGGTCGAAGTAGGAGAGGTCGTGGCCGGAGGCCTTGGAGTGCGCGGAGAGGTCGTAGTCGGTGCGGTTGGCCACACCCTCCAGCTCGCCCCACTCGCTGCCGCCGAAGCTGAAGCGGTACTCGATGTCGGCGGTGCGCTTGGAGTAGTGCGAGAGCTTCTCCGCCGGGTGCTCGTACCAGCGCATGTTCTCTTCACGCAGGCCGAGACCGGTGTACCAGTTCCAGCGCTGCTCCATCCAGTATTCCTGCCACTGCTCGTCCTCGCCGGGCTTGACGAAGAACTCCATCTCCATCTGCTCGAACTCGCGGGTGCGGAAGATGAAGTTGCCCGGCGTGATCTCGTTGCGGAAGGACTTGCCCATCTGCGCGATGCCGAACGGCGGCTTCTTGCGGGAAGTCTGCTGCACCTGGCCGAAGTTGGTGAAGATGCCCTGCGCGGTCTCGGGACGCAGGTAGGCGACCGAGCCGGTGTCCTGGGTCGGGCCGAGGTGGGTGGAGAGCAGGCCCGAGAAGCTCTTGGGCTCGGTGAAGGTGCCCTTGTTGCCGCAGTTGGGGCAGTTCAGGTCGGCGAGGCCGTTCTCGGGGGCCTTGCCGTGCTTCTCCTCGTACGCCTCTTCGAGGTGGTCCGCGCGGAAGCGCTTGTGGCAGGAGGTGCACTCGGTGAGCGGGTCGGTGAAGGTGGCGACGTGGCCCGAGGCCTCCCAAACCTCGGAGGCCAGGATCACCGACGAGTCGATGCCGACGACGTCCTCGCGCGAGGTGACCATGTAGCGCCACCACTGGCGCTTCAGGTTCTCCTTCAGCTCGACACCCAGCGGCCCGTAGTCCCAGGCGGCCTTCTGGCCTCCGTAGATCTCGCTGCACGGGTAGACGAAGCCACGGCGCTTGCTCAGGTTGACGATGGTGTCGATCTTGTCGGCGGCCACGGTGCTCTCTTCATTACGACGACGACGAACAGGGGGACTAACCAGTAACGGCGAAGGCCTCAGATTAGCGGCGGCCGCACCCCCTCTATCAAATCGGTTCCCGCACGAGGCCCCTCGACGGGGCTCAGGCACCGATTATTGACAATCGTTTCCAGTTTTGTTGAAAATGGATGTCATGAACGTACGACGCCTCATACCCACGGCCGCCCTGTCCTCCGCCGTCCTCCTCGGCCTCACCGCCCTCACGGCCTGCGGATCGGGCTCGGCCGCCGCGGACAACAAGGACGGCAAGCTGAAGGTGGTGGCGTCGTTCTACCCGATGCAGTTCCTGACCCAGCAGATCGGCGGGAGCCACGTCTCGGTCTCCAACCTGACGAAGCCGGGCGTGGAGCCGCACGACCTGGAGATCAGCGCCAAGCAGACCGCGCAGCTCAACGACGCCGACGCGGTCGTCTACCTCAAGGGCCTCCAGCCCGCCGTGGACGCCGCGGTCAAGCAGGCCGAGGTCAAGACGAAGGTCGACGCCTCGGCGCTCACCAAGCTGGAGCAGCACGGCAACGAGGTGGGCGGGCACGCCGCCGAGCACGACCACGCCGCCGGCGAGCAGAGCCCCGACGGCCACAGCCACGCCGAGGCCGGCAGCGACCCGCACATCTGGCAGGACCCGGTGAAGTACGCCGAGGTCGCCCAGGGCATCGGCGCCGCCCTGGAGAAGGCCGACCCGGCCCACGCGGCGGACTACCGGAAGAACACCGACGACCTGGTGAAGAAGCTCGGCGACCTCGACAAGGAGTACGCGGCCGCGCTCAAGAACACCAGGACGAAGGTCTTCATCACCACCCACGCCGCCTTCGGCTACCTCGCCGAGCGCTACGGGCTGACCGAGGAGGCCATCAACGGCCTCGACCCCGAGTCCGAGCCGAGCCCGGCCCGGATCAAGGACCTCCAGAAGATGGCGAAGGCCGACGGCGTGACGACCGTCTTCTACGAGACGCTCGTCAGCGACAAGACCGCCAAGACGCTGGCTTCGGACGCCTCCCTCAAGACTGATGTACTCGACCCCATCGAAGGCATCACCGACAAGTCGAAGGGCACCGACTACTTCTCGGTGATGCGGTCCAACCTGACGGCCCTCACGACGGCGCTCGGCGCCAAGTGACCCCCCTTCCTTCCGCTTTGGAGGCCCCGGCCATGGAGCCCGTCATATCGCTCACCAAGGTGACGGCCGAGCTCGGCTCGCGCCCGGTCCTGCGCGGCATCGACCTGGCCGTGCAGCGCGGTGAGGTCGTCGCGCTGCTCGGCGCGAACGGCTCGGGCAAGTCCACCGCGATCCGGACGATCATCGGCCAGGTGCCGCTCAGCGGCGGCTCGGTCGAGATCTTCGGCACGCCGCGCCGGCGCTTCCGCGACTGGGGGCGGGTCGGCTACGTACCGCAGCGCACGACCGCGGCGGGCGGGGTGCCCGCCACGATCCGCGAGGTCGTCTCCTCCGGCCGCCTCTCGCGGACCCGCTTCGGGATCCTGCGCAGGGCGGACCGCGAGGCCGTCGACCGGGCGATCGCGGCGGTGGGCCTGGCCGACCGGGCGAAGGACTCCGTGGACGCCCTCTCGGGCGGCCAGCACCAGCGGGTCCTCATAGCCAGGGCCCTGGCGGCCGAACCGGAACTCCTGATCATGGACGAGCCCATGGCGGGCGTCGACATCGAGAGCCAGGAGATCCTCGCGGCGACGCTGCGGGAGCAGGTCGCCGCGGGCGCGTCCGTCCTGCTCGTACTGCACGAGCTGGGGCCCCTTGAGCCGCTGATCGACCGGGCGGTGGTGTTGCGCGACGGCTGCGTCGTGCACGACGGGCCGCCGCCGAGGGCCGTCGGCCAGCACGCTTCCCCAAGCTCTCAACAGAGTTCGAGCAGGGGATACCCCATTCCCGGCCACGACCACGTACATCCGCACACGGCCGCCGAGCCGGTACGCACGGGACTGCTGAGCTGACCATGATGGAACTCCTGAACTCCCCCTTCATGCAACGGGCGTTGATCGCCGCCGTCCTCGTCGGGATCACCGCGCCCGCCGTCGGGATCTACCTGGTCCAGCGCCGCCAGGCCCTGATGGGCGACGGCATCGGCCATGTGGCGATGACAGGCGTGGGCCTGGGCTTCCTGCTCTCGACCTCGCCGGTCTGGATGGCGACACTCGTCTCCGTCCTCGGCGCGGTCACGATGGAACTGATCCGCTGGTACGGCAAGACGCGCGGCGACATCGCGCTGGCGATGCTCTTCTACGGCGGCATGGCGGGCGGTGTCCTGTTCATCAACCTGGCGCCGGGCGGCTCGACGGCGAACCTCAACTCGTACCTCTTCGGCTCGCTGTCGACGGTGTCCCAGTCCGACGTCTGGGCCATCGGCTTCCTGGCGGCCTTCGTCCTGCTGGTGACCGTCGGCCTGCGGCGCCAGCTCTTCGCGGTGAGCCAGGACGAGGAGTTCGCGCGGGTGACGGGCCTGCCGGTGCGCGCCCTGAACCTCCTGACGGCGATCACGGCGGCGGTCACGGTGACCGTGGCCATGCGGGTGGTGGGCCTGCTCCTGGTGAGCGCGCTGATGGTGGTGCCGGTCGCGGCAGCCCAGCAGCTGTCCCGCAGCTTCGCGCTGACCTTCGCGATCGCGGTGGCGATCGGGGTGACGGTGACGCTGAGCGGCACGGTGGTGACGTACTACGAAGACGTGCCGCCCGGGGCCGTGATCGTTCTCTTCACCATCGCGATCTTCATCGTCCTGACGGCGCTCGCGACCCCGCTCGCCAAGCGGCGGGCGCGGGCCAGGGCGGCGGCTCAGGCCGAGGGCGAATGCGGCCTCGACGTGCCCGCACCGGCAAAGGCTCCGGTCGGCGAGGTCACGGCCTGAGCGGGAGCTGGCACAATGGCCCCAGGACAGTTTGTACGGGTCAAGGCTTGGAGGCACCTGTGACGACAGCGCCACTCGGCGGGTCGAATACCGCCCCCGTACGAGGCCGGTCGACCCGGCAGCGTGCCGCGGTGGCCGCGGCGCTGGACGAGGTGGACGAGTTCCGCAGCGCGCAGGAACTGCACGACATGCTCAAGCACCGGGGTGACTCGGTGGGCCTGACCACCGTCTACCGCACGCTCCAGTCCCTCGCGGACGCGGGCGAGGTGGATGTGCTGCGCACGAGCGACGGGGAGTCGGTGTACCGGCGCTGCTCGTCGGGCGACCACCACCATCACCTGGTGTGCCGGGTGTGCGGCAAGGCGGTGGAGGTCGAGGGGCCGGCGGTCGAGAAGTGGGCGGAGTCGATCGCTTCGCAGCACGGGTATGTGAACGTGGCCCACACGGTGGAGATCTTCGGCACGTGCGCGGAGTGCGCGAACCCCGCGGGGGCGTAGGGGGCCAACCCCGCACTGACCTGCGGCCCCCACCGGGGGCTCCGCCCCCGAACCCCCGCTCCTCAAACTCCCCCAAGGCCTTAAGGGCCAGGGGGGACCCCCACGAGGGGCTGATTTTCGCCCACCAGCCCGGAACCCACGAGCCAAGCCACCCACGCCGCAACCCCACGGGGGACGAGGAGCGCAGCCCCGGTGGGGGTTCGGGGGCGCAGCCCCCGTGGGGGTTCGGGGGCGCAGCCCCCGTGGGGGTTCGGGGGCGCAGCCCCCGTGGGGGTTCGGGGGCGCAGCCCCCGTGGGGGTTCGGGGGCGGAGCCCCCGAGCAAACCCCTCCCTCTTCCACCCCCACCCCCACCCCCGGAGGGTTTCGGGAAGGGGCGGGGTGGGGCCGCGTCACAGCCGGGGCAGGTCGCCGCTCTTGTCCAGCGCGGCCAGCGCCTCGTTCGGGATGGCACCGCCGAAGCGCCGGTCGCGGGAGGCGAACTCCAGGCAGGCCCGCCACAGGTCGCGCCGGTCGAAGTCGGGCCACAGCACGTCCTGGAACACCATCTCGGCGTAACTGCTCTGCCAGATCAGGTAGTTGGAGGTGCGCTGCTCGCCACTGGGGCGCAGGAACAGGTCGACGTCGGGCATGTCCGGGTAGTACAGGTACTTCGCGAAGGTCTTCTCGTTGACCTTCGACGGGTCGAGCTTTCCGGCCGCCACGTCGCGCGCGATGGCCTGCGCCGCGTCCGCGACCTCGGCTCGGCCGCCGTAGTTCACGCAGAAGTAGAGCGTCATGGCGTCGTTGCCGACGGTCTGCTCCTGGGCGATCTGGAGCTCCTGGACGACCGACTTCCACATCTTGGGCATCCGGCCGACCCAGCGGATCCGGATGCCGAGCTCGTCCATCTCGTCGCGGCGGCGCCGGATGACATCGCGGTTGAAGTTCATCAGGAAGCGGACCTCGTCGGGCGAGCGCTTCCAGTTCTCGGTCGAGAAGGCGTACAGGGAGAGGTTCTTGACGCCCATCTCGATACAGCCCTTGAGCACGTCGAGGACGACGCCCTCGCCGACCTTGTGGCCCTCGGTGCGGGGCAGGCCGCGCTCCTTGGCCCAGCGGCCGTTGCCGTCCATGACGCAGGCGACGTGGTTCGGCACCAGCTCGGCCGGGATCTTCGGCGGCACCGCGCCCGAGGGGTGCGGCTCGGGGGTCTTGTACTCGCGTCGGGACCGCCCGCCCAGGATTCCGCGTACTGCCATGTGGAGCTCTCTCCCTAGATGCTCAGGTTTTCTCTACGTACCTCAGGGAGCGCAGGCCGCGCTCCAAATGCCAGTGCAGATAGGCCGATACGAGCCCGCTCGCCTCCCGCACATGCCTCGGCTCGCTCGCGTCCGCGGTCTCCCAGTCCCCCGTGAGCAGCGCGCTGAGCAGTCCGACGGCCTCCGCAGAGGGTACGACGCTGCCGGGTACGCGGCAGTCACCGCACACCACACCGCCGCCGGCCACCGAGAAGAAGCGATTGGGACCGTGGATGCCGCATTTCGCGCAATCGTCGAAACTCGGGGCGTATCCGTTCACGGCGAGCGAGCGCAGCAGGAAGGCGTCCAGGATGAGGTGCGGGGCGTGCTCGCCGCGGGCGAGGGTGCGCAGGCCGCCCACCAGGAGCAGGTACTGCTGCACGGCCGGCTCGCCCTCGTTGTCGGTGAACCGTTCCGCCGTCTCCAGCATGGCCGTACCAGCGGTGTAGCGGGCGTAGTCGGTGACGATTCCACCACCGTACGGAGCGATGGTCTCACTCTGGGTGCACAACGGGAGCCCGCGGCCGACGAGTTCGCTGCCGCGCGCGAAGAACTGCACGTCGACGTGGGAGAACGGTTCGAGCCGCGCCCCGAACTTGGACTTGGTCCGCCGCACCCCCCGAGCCACCGCCCGCACCCGCCCGTGCCCCCGCGTGAGCAACGTGATGATGCGGTCGGCTTCGCCGAGCTTCTGCGTCCGCAGGACGATCCCGTCGTCCCGGAAGAGACTCATCGCACGCCCCCACGAGTGTCCGGCCGGGGGTCCGGGGGTTGCCCCCCGGGAGAGCACAGCATGATGCGGTCGGCCTCGCCGAGCTTCTGCCTGCGCAGGACGATCCCGTCGTCCCGGAAGAGACTCATCGCACGCCCCCACGGGTGTCCGGCCGGGCGCGTGGCGTGACGCGGTCGGCCGCACCCGGCTGCCGGGTGCGCGGCGCGATGCCGTCATCACGGAACAGACTCATGCGCCCATTGTCCTGCACGGGACACCCGACACGGCGTGCGGGCCCGGATCCGGGCAGGATCGGCGCCGGAGTGGCACGTATCACCCCGGACCGCGCCGCCCTTGCCGCTCAGGCACTCGCGGGGTGACGGTCGGGTCCGGGTGGTCCGGGGTCGGGGTGGTTCACGGGATTCGCATAGGGGGATGGGGCACCATTGCGCCAGCAGATCCCTCTTTCCCTGTGTACCGATGCCCGCACTCCACCTGGACGGACCGGAATGCCGCTGCCCACGACCGGCCGCCGCGCCCGCGCGACGGCCTGCGCGGTCGCCCTGCTGGCGCTCGCGGGGTGCTCGGCGGGCGAGGGCCTGCGGGACGACGGCCCGGCACCCACCCCCACCACGTCGGCGACCGCCTCGCCGCTCTGGCCCGACCACACCCCGGGCGTCGTGCCCGGCCGGCCCGGCCAGGGCTTCCACGCCCGCGAACCGGTGCCCGGGGTGACCGTGCCCGACGGGGACCTCACGAAGGTCGACGGGGTGCGGCTGCTGGCCGCCGACCCGGCCACCGACCGCGCGGTGGAGAGCGGCCTCAAGGAGTGCCCGGACGGCTCCTCGTGCCGGTTGCGTACGCCCGCGTACGCCGATCTCACGGGTGACGGAAAGCGCGAACTCGTCCTCGCCTACGACGACTTGGGCCGCACCATCCTCTGGGTCTACGCCGCCGCCGGCGAGCAGGCCCACGCCGTCCTCGAATACGCGGGCCGCCCCGGGCTCACCGCCGAGATCCTCGGCCGGGACCTGGTGATCACCGAGCCGACCGGCGGCCGGGACCGCCAGTCGACCACCACCCTGCGCTGGAACGGCACCGAGCTGGCCCCGCTGCCGCCCACCCCCGCCCCGTCCAAGGCCCCGCGCGGGCAGGAGACGGGGCCGGGCGGGGACTCCTTCATCCAGCCCACCGACAGCTCCTGAGGAACCGCGCGGCCCTCAGGGCACTTCGCCCCGGCTCCGCGCGTTGGCGTACGCCGTCGCCGCGCTCAGCCGTTCCGCCGTCGTCGCGGTGCGGGCCGCCTCCGGCGGGCAGTCCCACTCCCGCCCGCCCCCGAACGGCCGCAGCTGGAGGTACGGCCCCTCCCTCCCCATCACCTGACCCAGTCTCCCGTTCCCGGTGTCTACGACGTACGAACCCACGGCCGGGAGTGCGGTCATGGCTTTCCCTCCGGAAGTACGGAACACAGGCGACGGGCAGTATCCGGTGTGCGGCGCCCCAAGTCGATCAATGGCCCCAGTTTTTCGTTCGTGTACGAGATCGGATCGAGCCCGAGCGAGGGCAGCGTAATTCCGGACCGGGCCGGCGCATTCCTTAATTCCCCTGCGATCGACTGCGCTTCCGCGATTTCCTGGTCAACGGCCATGGCCAAAGCCTCCTGTTCCCTTGCCGTCCCCGCGGCTCTACATTGACCAGTCGGACGGGGAGCCAACAAGAGGGCGCGGACCACAACGACCGTGCTGAGCAAGGGGGTTGAACCATGGCCGACACGGGCAGCGGCCGACGGGCCGGCTCCCGCGGGCGGGCCTGGGGACGCAGGTCTTCGTATCCGGCGGCCACATCGGCCCATTCGAACACGCAATTCGCAAGCCGCGGTTGGGCGTCGCCCAGCGGATCGACGAGACGCCGCAAACCGATGGCGTTTTCGAGCGGATGTGCCGGAAGCCCATCAATGCGTCCCGCCCTGCGGATTACTTCGCGCCGCGAGGGCTCTGGGGCGGGGCGGGGTTACCAGCCCACTCCGATCTGCACCCTGTTGCCGAGGGCCGGGCCGCCCGTGCCGGGGTAGAGGTAGAGCGAACCCGTCGCCCCGGGCGGCGCCTCGACCGCGGCCACGTCGCCCTTGCCGTCGCCGGTGAAGTCCGCGCCGACCAGCTGGCGCATCGCGTCCCAGCCCGTACCGATCCGGGTGCGGGCGCCCAGCGTGCCCGTGCCGTTGATCGTGCCCGTGCCCGGGTACGACCAGAGCGTGCCGGAGCGGTCGACCGCGACCAGATCGCCCCTGACGGGGCTGGTCAGCTCGGTCATGGTGTCCCAGCCGGAGCCGATCCGGGTACGGGAGCCGAGCGTGCCGGTGCCGTTGAGCGAGCCGGTGCCGGGGTACACCCACAGCGCGCCGGAACGGTCGATGGCGGCCAGGTCGGCGCGGCCGTCGGCGTTCGCGTCCAGCGCGGTCAGCTCGCGCATGTCGTTCCAGCCGGTGCCGATCCGGGTGCGGGCACCCAGGGTGCTCATGCCGTTGGCAGTGCCGGTGCCCGTATAGACGTACAGGATCCCGGAGTTGGAGTCGACGGCCAGCAGGTCTGCCTTGCCGTCGCCGGTGAAGTCGGCCGCGGCGAGCTTGTCCATGGCGCCCCAGCCGGAGCCGATCTGAACGCGGGCGCCGAGGGTGCCGTCGCCCTTGCCCGGGTAGAGCCACAGCTTTCCGGTGGCGGCCTCGATGCCCACGAGGTCCTTCTTGCCGTCCCCGGTGAAGTCGGCGGCGGTGAGGTCGACCATGCCCGCCGGGGCCGGGTCGTCGGGCCACGGCGTGTTGACGACGATCCGCCCGGACGCGGCCTCGTTGACCATCCACAGCTGGTCGCTGCCCGGCCAGTACGAGAGGTTCTCCAGGTTGACCGCGGTGCGCGTGACCAGGCGTACGGGCTCGTTGAGGCGGGCGTGGTACAGGCAACTCGCGATGTTCGTACCGCCGTTGGCGGACGAGACCCACTCGGGGCAGGCGCCGCCGAGGACGAAGCGGCCGTTGTTCATGGCGACGCCCTGGATGCCGCCCATCGGTGAGGCGAAGGCCTCGGACGCCGTGACGTGACCGGACGCGTCGGCCTTGAGCCTGCCGGTGGCCGGGTCGATGGGCCAGCGCACGACCGGCGCGGTGGCCCGGCCGAAGTTGCCCTCGGTGGCGTTCTCGTCGCCTTCCGAGGTGACCAGCGCGGGTGCGGCGCCGGTCAGATCGAGCGAGGCCGAGGTGAGGCAGGGCCGGTCGGGGACCCCGGCGGAGCTGCCGCAGCCCGATCCCGCACCCGTGTAGGCGTAACTGCCGGTCCGCGGAAGGACGTAGGTGAATCCCCCGCCGTGCGTCCTGCCACCGGCGTCCAGGCCGACCGTCGTGTCGGAGGCCGTGTCCATCTGCCAGATGTCGTTGAGGTCGAAGACGTCGAAGCCGCTGCCGATCGCCGCGACGTACAGCCGGCTGCCGGACCAGACCACGCTGTTGGCGTGCCCGGTGAGCTGCGCGAAGTTCTTGCTGTCGGCGGAGAGACCGACCAACAGGGCGTGTTTGTACGTGACATGGGCCGGGTCGGTGACATCGGCGAAGGTGAGCCGCTCCCCCGCGTCGCCGGGTGCGTGCGCGCTGGTGATGAGGACCTTGCGGCCGTTGACCAGCGTCGCGGCCTGCGGCGACTCGCCGGATCCGGTGATGCCCTGCGGCACCCAGCTGTCGGTGTCGTCGTCCTCGGTGGAGGGACAGAAGCCCTGTGCGCCGGTGATGTCGGAGGGGTGGCACAGCGGGCGGGCCGCGATGGCGCCCGCCGAACCGCTCAGGAGGCCGTTGACGGTGGTGCGGGTGAGCTTCGGGTTGGCGGACTCGAAGGTGGCGACCCGGCCGGCATCGCGGCCGTTGTCCCACTGGAAGCCTATGCCGGAGGCGTCGATCCGGGTGATCGCGTTGTAGGTGGCGATGCCGCCGTTGGGGACGGCGGTGGCGGCGGAGGCCTGGCCGCTGCCCAGGGCCCCCACGGCGAGCGAGGCGAGCACGGCCGCGGCGGCGCCTCCCGCTCGGCGGAGTGTGGTCTTCATGGCGGTGCTGGTCCTTCCGGACTCGTGACTCGTGACTCGTACGGGACGCCGGCTCGGGACGCCGGCTCGGGACGGGGAAGGGCCGTCCCCGGATCGCGGTGATGCGAGGACGGCCCTTGGGCGGTACGGGAGTTGAGCCGGGCGGCCTACCAGCCGGTGCCGATCTGGGCGCGGGCGCCCAGCGTGTTGTTGCCGTTGATCGAGCCGGTGCCCGGGTAGGTGTAGAAGGTGCCGGTGTCGCCGACCTTGGCCTGGACCGCGTCCACGTCGCCGACGCCGTCGCCGTTGAAGTCGCCGCTGACCAGGTCGGTCATGGCGCCCCAGCCGGTGCCGATCTGGACGCGGGCGCCCAGCGTGTTGTTGCCGTTGATCGAGCCGGTGCCGGGGTAGGCGTACAGGTTGCCGGTGGCGACGTCGCGGGCGACGATGTCGTCCTTGCCGTCCTTGTTCAGGTCACCGGGGCTGACGATCTGGTCCATGCCGTTCCAGCCGGTGCCGATCTGGACGCGCGCCCCGAACTGGCCGTTGCCGGTGCCCGGGTAGGCGTACAGGTTGCCCGTGGCGGAGTCGACGGCCAGCAGGTCGGACTTGCCGTCCTTGTTGAGGTCGGCGCCGGCGAGGTCGTGCATCGAGCCCCAGCCCGTGCCCGCCTTGATGCGGGTGCCGAAGGTGCCGTCGCCGTTGCCCGGGTAGATCCAGAGCACGCCGTCGCCGTCCACGGCCGCCAGGTCGACCTTGCCGGAGCCGGTGAACTTGCCGGAGGTCAGCTCGCTCATCGCGTTCCAGCCGGTGCCCACCTGGACGCGGGCGCCGAGGCTGCCGCCGCCGCTGCCCGGGTAGTAGAACAGCTTGCCGCTGGACGCCTCGACCCCGATGACGTCGGCCTTGCCGTCGCCGTTGAAGTCGCCGCCCGCCAGGTTGGTCATGCCCGCGTCGGTCGGGGTCGGCCTGGACTCCGAGATGTTGTCGTAGCGGTAGGCGCGGTAGCCGTTGGCCTTCAGGTAGGACCGGGTGTAGTAGGAGGAGTCGATCCGGGCGTTCGTGCCGGGGTGGGCCTCCTCGTAGATCCGGGCGGTGGTGTGGCCGGCGTCGGCCCAGCCGCCGAAGAGGACCACGTGCGCGTCTATGTTGTCGAGCATGTCGCCGGGCTGGAGCTCGTCGAAGCTGCTCAGCTGGACCGAGACGCTCGGCAGCGACCAGGTGGTGAGGCTCGTGTTCAGGTGCCAGGCCATCGAGATGAAGCCGGAGCAGTCCTGGCGGTAGGTGCGGCCCTGCGGGTCGGTGGCGTAGGACGACTGGCTGTACGGGATGCCGCGGTCGACCCAGTTCTGCGCTCTGGACATGACCTCGGAGGTGGTGATGGAACCGCCGACCGTGGAGGTGCCGGCCGCATGGGCCGGGGCGGCGGCGGGTCCTGCGATGTTCACGCCGGAGATGACGGCGGCGGCGACCAGGGCGGCGACGGCGGACTTCTTCAGCTTGCCGGTGAGCTTCGACATGATGCGTGATCTCCAGGTTCAAGGGCGCGGTGAACCGCGCTGCGGGGTAAGCGAGTTGGGGCCGTACGAGGTCGTGCTCGTACGAAGTCGTGCTGGTGCGAAGGCGCTTGAGCGCGGCCGGGCGGTGGGCTACCAGCCGGTGCCGATCTGGGCGCGGGCGCCGAGGCCGCCGCTGCCGTTGCCGGGGTAGAAGTAGAAGGTCCCGGTGGAGCCGGTCGGGGCCTGGACCGCGTCGAGGTCGCCCTTGCCGTCGCCGTTGAAGTCGCCGCCGACGAGCTGGTGCATGGTGTCCCAGCCGGTACCGATCTGGACGCGGCTGCCGAACGTGTTCATGCCGTTGATCGAGCCGGTGCCCGGGTAGTTCCAGAGCTTCCCGGCCGGGTCCACCGCCACGAGGTCGGCCTTGCCGTCGCCGTTCAGGTCGCCGGGGCTGGTGAGTTCGGCCATGCTGCCCCAGCCGGAGCCGATCTGGGTGCGGTTGCCCAGGGTGCCGTCACCCCTGCCCGGGTACGCCCACAGCGCGCCGTTGTTGTCGACGGCGACCAGGTCCGGCTTGTCGTCCTTGTTGACGTCCATGGCGGTCAGGTCACGCATCGAGTTCCAGCCGGTGCCGATCCGGACGCGGGCGCCGAGGGTGTTCATGCCGCTCGCGCTGCCGGTGCCCGGGTAGCGGTACAGGTTCCCGGTGGAGTTCTCGACGGCGACGAGGTCCGCTTTGCCGTCGCCGGTGAAGTCGGCGGCGGCCAGCTTGCTCATGGCGCCCCAGCCGGACCCGATCTGGACGCGGGAGCCCAGGGTCCCGTTGCCGTTGCCGGGGTAGAGCCACAGCTTTCCGGTGGCGGCCTCGACGCCGACGATGTCCTTCTTGCCGTCGCCGGTGAAGTCGGCCGCGGTCAGCTGGACCAGACCGACCGGGGCGGGCGGGGTGTCCGGGTACGGGTCGGCGGTGTCGGTGCCGAGACCGTTGACCCGGCCGCAGTTGGGCCAGGTGTCGGGGCCCGCGGCCGCGAGGGCCTTCTCGCCGATGAGGATCTGCTGCTGCTTGGTGGCCTGGTTCGGGTACGTGGCGTACTGGCGGCCGCCGTACGCGTTCCAGGTCTGGAGGTCGAACTGGAGGCCCCCGTAGTACTGGTGGGTGCTGTCGACGATCGTCCAGTCGCCGGACGCCTCGCACTGGGCGACCTTGTCCCACGTACTGACGGACGCGGCACTGGCGGGGCCCGCGGCGACGAGCGGGAGCGCGCCTGCGGTGAGGCCGGCGAGGGCCAGACCGGCGAGGGCGGCCTTTCTCTTGGCGGCGCGAGGCTTCTTTTCTGTTATGGGCATGACAGATCCTCGATTTGGTGGTGCTGTGGAAGTTCTTCAGAGCTGGGGGGGGCGGCCGCAGAGGGGCCTGAAAGGGGCCGGCCGGGGCCTCTGGCTGCTACAGCTGCCCTGCAGGAGCAGCTGGTGCGAAGGGGCGGGCCCTGGGCCGGGGTTTCACTCAAGTGCGCTGCTGTCCGGACTTGGTGTGCCCCGGTGGGTGCACGGCTCGGCTAGGGAGCCGGCCGGGGTCAGCCCCAGATGTAGTCGGCCGGGGCGGAGACGGCGGCGACGGGGGCGAGGGTGGCGACCGCGGCGGCCTGGGTGAGACGGATGCGCAGCATGACGGTTCCTTTCGTGCCGGACGGCCGCTGGGCGACCGGTGCCGGCTTCTGACGGCGAGTCGGGTGTCCCGAACCGGTCTGCGTCCCGCGGTGACGCCTTCCGGTTCCTGCCTGCCGGGTGGTGTTCCCTGCCGGCGAGAACTACTTTCCTCGCTGGTCAGACGGGGCGGAAGAGTTTTCCGGTGGCCCGAAAGGGCCTTGGCCCCTTCCGTCCGGGCCTCACTTCTGGTGGCCCGTTCCGTCCGCGTCCGACGCCTCGGTGCCGGAAGCGGACAGCATCGCCTCGTAGAAGGAGTCGACCATGGGGACTCGGGCGGTCAGCAGCGACCAGCCGCCGAACACCCCGTCGTTCAGCACCCGTCGGCAGACCCCGAACGCGCGCGTCTCCGCGGCATCGAGGTTCTCCGCCCGTACGTACAGGCCGATCACGGGGTACGGCTGGGCGTCCGGATGGACGGCGACATGCTCAAGACCGTCCTGCGGGCGCGCTTCGGCGTTCACCAGCTCCACGGCACAGGAGGGCAGGCGGACGCCGGGGGGACCGAGCAGTCGGGCGTGCACGAGATACATGAAATCGACTCTCCCAAGCGGACATCCCCCCTTGCCAGGAAAGCGAGATGGCCCCTTCGGTCCATGGCCGCTTCCGTCCAACACAGTACGGAGGGCGCCCTGCGCATGCCTGACGTGGAGCAGCCGTGGCATGATCGGAAATCGGGGGGTCGGGGGATCTTTCAGAGGATTTGTGGGGGTTGGAGAATGCTTACCGCGTTGGGACTCGATGCAGTCGCGGAATCCGTCTACCGGGCCATGCTGGCCGATCCGCAGGGCGGAGTGGCCGAACTCGTCGCGGCACTGGGGGTGCCCGAACAGGACGTGCGAAGAGCCTTGGAAACGCTGAGCGAACTCGCGCTGATCCGGTCGTCGGCCGAGCAGCACGGCCGGCTCAGAGCGGTCTCGCCGGACATCGGGATGGAGATCCTGATGGCTCGTCAGCAGGCCGAACTGGCCGCCCAGCAGCAGAAGCTGGAGGCCTCGCGGGCGGTCGCCGCGCAGTTGATCGCCGAGTACGCCGATCTGCGTCCGGCGGCCACGAGCCCGGGGGTGGAGCACCTCATCGGCCTCGACCAGATCCGGGACCGGCTGGCCAGACTGGCCCGTGAGACCCGTACCGAGGTCGCCACCTTCGCACCCAACGGCGCGCAGTCCGAGGAGAACATCGCGGCCGCGCGGCCGCTGAACGAGGCGCAGTTGCGGCGCGGGATCCGGATGCGCACGGTCTATCTGGACAGCGTCCGCAACAGCCAGATCACCGTCGACTACGTCAACTGGATCGCCGGTCTCGGCGGCCAGGTCCGTACGGTGCCGTCACTGCCCACCCGGATGATCATCGTGGACCGCTCCACCGCGGTGATCCCGGTCAGCAGCGACGACACGGCCGCCGGTGCCGTCGTGCTCAACGGGCAGGGCACGCTCACCGCGCTGTGCGCGCTGTTCGACAGCGTGTGGGAAGGGGCCCAGCCGCTCGGGAGCGCCGCGCCGCGGGACGAGCAGGGGCTGAGCCCGCAGGAGTCCACCACGGTCACGCTGCTCGCGCGGGGCCACACCGACGAGGCGATCGCGAAGCGGCTCGGGGTGTCGCAGCGCACCGCGCGGCGGATCGCCACGGACCTGATGGAGCGGCTCGGCGCGCGCAGCCGGTTCGAGGCGGGCGTACGGGCCGTGCAGCACGGCTGGCTGCCGCCCCAACTCTCCTGATTCTCGCGGGAGTTGGCGAGCTCTGGAGTTCAGGACGGCGTGCGGGCCGCCGCGAGGAGGCGGGCGGTGTCGTCCGCGCAGAGCGACAGCGCGCCGCCGACCGTGGCGAGCACCTCGCGTTCGGCCGGGCTGTAGGGGCCGTCCGCGAGGGCGATGCGGGCGCCCTGGAGCAGGATGGACTCGCGGCCGGCGGGGGCGAGGTGCGGGGCGAGCGGTTCGAGGGCCTCGTGGAGTTCGATGGCGAGGGCGGCGCCGCAGGGGTCGGCCTCGTCGGCCGGGGCGGCCAGGAAGCGGCCGGTGTCGGCGGCCAGCGCCTCGATGAGGGCGACGAGCTGTTCCTCGGTGCAGTCCTCGAAACCGGCGGCCCGCACGGTGGCCACGGCGGCGCCGGTGGCCGTACGGGACGAGGTGCCGCCCGCGGCGAGGACGGCGAGGGCGACGGTGTGCACGGCGTCGCGGAGCATGGCCGAGAAGCGGGTCGTGGTGGGGTGGTCCAGGGTTTCCGTACCGAACTGCCCCTGGCAGGCCGCGCATTCGACCATCGGGCCCGCGCTGCCGCGGGTGACGAGCGGGACGCCGAGGACGGTCAGGCGCCTGCGGCCGGTGCGGCGCTGGTAGTTCCGGTCGCCGCCGCAGTCGGGGCAGAAGAACTCGCCGTCTCCCACGGTGCGCCACACGGTGCGGACGGACCAGAGGCCGGCTCCGATGCGGGACGTGAGCCCGGACTGCGCCCCGGCGCTCAGGTTCGTACCGTTCTGTCCCTGTGCTGGCCGCACCGCGCACCTCCGTAACGCTCCGGCAACATTGCCGCGTTGACGTGATGTTAGCCACATCCATGATGTGGCGTCAGCACCCTGGGAGGGGGAGAGGGGGGTGGATGGCGCGATTGTGACAGTGCGGCGCGGAGCCCCCGCTGGTTCCGGGGACTCCGCGGACTGTGGGTGGCAGAGACTCAGCGCGCGGCGCGGTTCACCGCTGAGATGACTGCCTTCAGGGACGCTCGCGTCGTGTTCGCGTCGATGCCGATGCCCCACAGCACCGCACCGTCGATCGCGCACTCGATGTACGACGCGGCCTGCGCGGACGCGCCCTCGCTCATCGTGTGCTCCTGGTAGTCCAGCAGTCGCGCGTCCACCCCGGTCGCGGCCAGCGCCTCGAAGAAGGCCGAGATCGGACCGTTGCCCGTGCCGGTCAGCACCGTGTCGGCGCCGTCCACGACCGCCTCCACCGTCAGGGTGTCGCGGCCGTCCTGGTCCGTCGTCGTCTGGCCGGAACGCAGCTGGATGCGGCCCCACGGGTTCTCGGGGTTGGGCAGGTACTCGTCCTGGAAGGCCGACCAGATCGCGGTCGGGGTGACCTCGCCGCCCTCGGAGTCCGTCTTCTGCTGGATGATCTTCGAGAACTCGATCTGCATCCGGCGCGGCAGGTCCAGCTTGTGGTCGTTCTTCAGGACGTAGGCGATACCGCCCTTGCCGGACTGCGAGTTGACCCGGATCACGGCCTCGTAGGAGCGGCCGACGTCCTTCGGGTCGATGGGCAGGTACGGCACCGCCCACTCGATCTCGTCCACCGTCTTGCCCGCGGCGGCGGCATCCGCCTCCATCGCGTCGAAGCCCTTCTTGATGGCGTCCTGGTGGGAGCCGGAGAAGGCGGTGTAGACCAGGTCGCCCGCGTAGGGGTGGCGCGGGTGGACCTCCATCTGGTTGCAGTACTCGGAGGTGCGGCGGATCTCGTCGATCTGGGAGAAGTCGATCTGCGGGTCCACGCCCTGGCTGAACAGGTTCATGCCCAGGGTCACCAGGTCCACGTTGCCCGTCCGCTCGCCCTGGCCGAACAGGCAGCCCTCGATGCGGTCCGCCCCGGCCATGATCGCCAGCTCGGCCGCCGCCACCGCCGTACCGCGGTCGTTGTGCGGGTGCACCGACAGGCACACGTACTGGCGGCGCGACAGGTTGCGGCTCATCCACTCGAAGCGGTCCGCGTGCGTGCTCGGGGTCGAACGCTCCACCGTGGCAGGCAGGTTGAGGATGATCTCGCGGCCCTCCTCGGGCTGCCAGACGTCGCACACCGCCTCGCAGACCTCCAGCGCGAAGTCCAGCTCGGTGTCGGTGAAGATCTCCGGGCTGTACTGGTAGCCGAAGATCGTCTCCTCGCCCAGGATCTTGTCCGCGTACTCCATGACCAGCCGCGTGCCGTCCACCGCGATCTGCTTGACCTGGTCCTTCGTGCCGCGGAAGACGACCCGGCGGAAGGTGGGGGCGGTCGCGTTGTACAGGTGGACCGTGGCGCGCCTGGCGCCGCGCAGGGACTCCACGGTGCGCTCGATCAGCTCTTCGCGGGCCTGGGTCAGGACGGAGATCGTCACGTCCTCGGGGATCGCGCCCTCTTCGATGATGGAGCGTACGAAGTTGAAGTCGGTCTCGCCGGACGACGGGAAGCCGACCTCGATCTCCTTGTAGCCCATGCGCACCAGCAGGTCGAACATCTCGCGCTTGCGGGCCGGGCTCATCGGGTCGATCAGGGCCTGGTTGCCGTCGCGCAGATCGGTGGACAGCCAGCGCGGGGCCTTGGTGATGCGGCCCTCGGGCCAGGTGCGGTCGGGGATGTCCACGGCGTCGTAGCGGCCGTACTTGTGGATCGGCATCCCGGACGGCTGCTGCATCTGGGTGGCGTTGGTGACCGGAGTGGGGCGGCCGAAAGTCGTCTCAGACATTGCGTAGGGCTCCTCGGGTCCAGCAAGGGGGACAGCCGACTGTCGCGCAACACCAGATCCCGCGGGGAGGGGGTCGGCCTACGACTACAGGCCCTCGCCGCGGCAGCTAAGGAGAAGCAGCCCGAAACGCATGATGCCGCAGCCTAGCCGAGAGGCGCCGGGAGCGCTGGTCCCGTATCAGTATGCGGGACACCGCCGTCGATACGGACAAAACGTGACGTATACCTCGGGCGGGAGGGCGTAGGGAAAACACGCCTCACCATCATGGCGGCGGGTAGTGACAGCGGGATGACCCAGTGCCACATTGCCCGGCATGGACGCCACCCATCCCGTGTTCTGCACTATCGTCCCGCCCCACGTCCTCGACCGGCTCGTCCACGCCGAGGACCCCGCGCTCGCACGGATCGCCCGCCGGACCTTCGTCGCGGACGCCGCCCAGCGCACCGGACGCCGGCTGACCACCGTCCTCGGCGCCGAGCCGCTCGCCGCGCCCGCGGCCGCCGACCAGCCGCACCGCACCGTCTACGACGCCCAGCACGGCACCGCGCTGCCCGGCGGCCAGGTGCGCGGCGAGGGCGACCAGCCCTGCCAGGACGCCACCGCGAACCGCGCGTACGCGGGGCTCGGGGCGACCTTCGAGCTGTATCTGAAGGCGTACTCCCGCCAGTCGATCGACGGCAGCGGCATGCCGCTGAACGCGTCGGTCCACTTCGACAGCAACTACGACAACGCCTTCTGGAACGGCACCCAGATGGTGTTCGGCGACGGGGACGGCCAGATCTTCCTGGACTTCACCATCCCGGTGGACGTGATCGGCCACGAGCTGACGCACGGAGTCACCCAGCACACCGCGAACCTCACCTACTTCGGCCAGCCGGGCGCCCTGAACGAGTCCATGTCGGACGTCTTCGGTTCACTCGTCAAGCAGTACGCCCTCGGCCAGGACGCCCACCAGGCCGACTGGCTCATCGGCGCGGGGCTGCTCGCGCCGGGTGTCAGCGGGGTCGCGCTGCGCTCGATGAAGGCGCCGGGCACGGCGTACGACGACCACGTGCTCGGCAAGGACCCGCAGCCCGCCACGATGGACCACTATGTGACCACGGGCCGCGACAACGGCGGTGTGCACATCAACTCCGGGATCCCCAACCACGCCTTCTACCTGCTGGCCGACGCGCTCGGCGGCAAGGCCTGGGAGCGCGCCGGGCAGATCTGGTACGACGTGCTCACCGGCGGGCAGCTCGGCAAGCAGGCGATGTTCAAGGACTTCGCCACGCTGACGGCCGCCGCGGCCCGGACGCGGTACGGGGACGGCGAGGAGTACCAGTCGGTGCTGAAAGCCTGGACGCAGGTGGGCGTCCCCACCTCCTGACGCGCCCCCTGACACCGCCCTGGCCCGATGTGCGGTCCTGACGTACCGGGCCGGGGCTGCTAGACAGAGGCCATGCGTATCCAGGTGTGCCGCACAGGAGGATTCGCCGGCATCGGGCGCCGGGCCGGGATCGACACCTCGGGCCGGCCCGATGCCGCCGAATGGGAGGCCCTGGCCGAGGCGGCCCTGGCCACGGGCCGCACCGAGCCGTCACCCGGCGTACCGGACGGCTTCCACTACGAGATCACCGTGGACGGCCGCACGGTCCACTGCGCCGACCCGCACCTGAGCGAGCCCCAACGCGAGCTGATCTCAAGGGTGTTGAAGGAGGGCGCGTAACGGCGCCGAGGGGCGCCGAAACTCGGGTGCGCCCTCGTTGACCTCCTGGTTTGATGCGCATCATGACGACGCCCCGCCCCGCCCGGCTCGATGAGATCGAGCGCTACTACGATGCCGTGCCCAGGAGTTCGGCGCGCGTCGAGGACTTCGGTCCGCTGAGTCTCTTCGTGCGGGAGGGGGCCTCCTGGCCCTTCTACGCCCGGCCCGCACTGGGCCGCTCCGGGCCGGTGACGGCCGCCGATGTGGACGCGGTGCGGGCCCGCCAGCGCGAACTCGGCGCGCCCGAGGCCTTCGAGTGGGTCGCCGAGGTGAGCCCCGGGCTGCGCGCGGCGGTCGAGGAGTCGGGCCTCGCGGTGCACGAGCATCCGCTGATGGTCCTGGACCCGGACGCGCCCGCCGCCGAGCCCCATCCCCTGGTACGCGTCCTGGACGCGGCCGACCCGCTGCTGCACGCGGCGCTGGTCGTACCCCATCTCGCGTTCGCCGCACCGGGCACGGACGTCGGCCCGGCGGGCCCGGCCGAGCTGGCCGCCGAGATCACCGCCCGCGCCGGTGACGGCCGGGCCGAGCAGGTCGCCGGGCGCATCCGCGCGGGCCGGACGGCCGTGGTGGCGGCCTTCGAGGACGGACTGCCGCTGTGCGCGGGCATGCACAACCCGGTCGCCCCGGTCACCGAGATCGCCGGGCTCGGCACGCTGCCGTCCGCGCGCCGCAGGGGCCTGGGCCGCGCGGTCACGGCGGCCCTGATCGCGGACGCCCGCGCCCACGGTGCGGAGACGGTGTTCCTGTCGGCGGGCGACGACGACGTGGCCCGTATGTACACCACCCTCGGTTTCCGCCCGGTCGGCACCGCCCTCATCGCCGAACTCCCCGAGAACTGACGGGAGTTGGACTGCCCGGCGGTGAACCACGTCGAGGCCGCCAAGGGCGTCGCCCTCGACTGCCCGTCCGGCCGCGCCTGCTCCTACAGCAGCCTCGGCCACAACATGCTCGGCCGCATCGTCGAGGTGCTCACCGGCACGACCTGGGACCAGACGCTCAAGGACCTGCTGCTCACCCCGCTCGGCGGGCGCCCGTACGGCCGGATGCTCGCCACGGCCGGCGATGTCGCATGGCGCGAGTTCGCGCAGGACACGGCCGGGAGCGTCAGAAGCCGAGCTTGCGCAGCTGCTTCGGGTCGCGCTGCCAGTCCTTGGCCACCTTGACGTGGAGGTCGAGGAAGACCGGCGTGCCGAGCAGCGCCTCGATGTGCTTGCGGGACTTCATGCCGACCTCCTTCAGGCGCTTGCCCTTGGGGCCGATGATGATGCCCTTCTGGCTGGGGCGCTCGATGTAGACGTTGGCGTGGATGTCGAGGAGGGGCTTGTCCGCCGGGCGGTCCTCGCGCGGGATCATCTCCTCCACGACGACCGCGATCGAGTGCGGAAGCTCGTCCCGTACGCCTTCGAGGGCGGCCTCGCGGATCAGCTCGGCGACCATCACCTGCTCGGGCTCGTCCGTGAGGTCGCCCTCCGGGTAGAGCGGCGGGCTCTCCGGCAGCATCGGGATGAGCAGGTCGGCCACCAGCTGCACCTGCTTGTCGCCGACCGCCGAGACCGGCACGATCTGCGCCCACTCGAAGCCCAGCTCCTTGCCGAGCTGGTCCACGGCGATGAGCTGCTCGGCGAGAGTCTTGGAGTCGACCAGGTCGGTCTTGGTGATGATGGCGATCTTGGGGGTCTTCTTGATCCCCGCGAGCTCCTTGGCGATGAACTTGTCGCCGGGGCCGAGCTTCTGGTCGGCGGGCAGGCAGAAGCCGATCACGTCGACCTCGGCCCAGGTGGTGCGGACGACGTCGTTGAGACGCTCGCCGAGCAGGGTGCGCGGCTTGTGCAGGCCGGGGGTGTCGACCAGGATCAGCTGGGCGTCCGGGCGGTGCACGATGCCGCGCACGGTGTGCCGGGTGGTCTGCGGGCGGTTGGAGGTGATGGCCACCTTCTGCCCGACCAGAGCGTTCGTGAGGGTGGACTTGCCCGCGTTGGGGCGACCGACGAAGCAGGCGAAGCCGGCCCGGTGGGTGGTCTCGGCGGCAGTGTCAGCGGCAGGGGTACGAGCGCTCATGCCAGCCATTCTCCCCGATCCCAGCACCCCCGCCGCCCAGCCGCCCTGGGGCTCCGCTCCCCAAAGCTCCGGAGAGGCCTATTTCGACTGGCCCGCGACGCGTCGCCGCACGATCCACCGGGCGATCAGCGCGAGCGCCGCGGCCGGCAGGATCCCCGCGGCCAGCCACGGCAGCGCGAAGAAGGAGGCGGCCGCGGACCCGCGGGCGTCCTTCGCGCTCGCCGTCAGCCTCACGTCGCCCCAGTCGAGCTGGGGCGAGCCGCGCCAGGCCTCGGTGAGCCTGACCTTCTGGCCCGGCAGCAGCTCGGCGGGGATCCGGGTCAGGCCACGGCTGAGCAGCGTACGGCCGAACAGGCCCGTCGCCTTCAGCTCGACCTTCGGGTCGAGGGTGACGTTGCCGCGGTTGTGCAGGGTGTACGTGATGTCGGTGCGGCTCTCCCCCGCGCCGGGGACCAGCGGACGGTGCTGGGAGAGCGCGACGTCCTCGACGGCGAGCGCGGGGACGGTCGGGCCGCCGACCCGCAGATAGACCCGGGCGCCCACGGCCTGCTGGACGCCGACGGCGACCTTGCCGTCCGCGGCCGGACCCGGCGCCACCCGGTCGTCGAGCGCGACCAGGGCGCCCACGTGGTCCCCGGGCTCGGCGTCCGGCGGCACGGCGAGCGTGAACGGCACCGTGACCGAGGACCGGGCGGGGACGGTGACCTTGTTCTGTGCCGGTTTCACCCAGGCGCCCACCCCGCTCTGCCGCTCCTGTTCGGTGCGCACGGCGAACCCGCCGTCGCGCTCGGTGTTGTACGCGTCGGCCCCGTACAGCCGAAAGCTCAGCGGCGCCGCCGTCTTGTTGGTGACGGTCACCTTGTCGGCGAGGGCGGTGCCGGGGTCGGCGGAGAGGTAGAAGTACGGCCGCTGGGCGGTGCCGGATGTGGTGGGGAAGACGGACCAGTTGCCGTTGTCGGCGGCGTGGGCGGCGGGCGCGGCGAGAACGGCGAGCACGCCGGCCAGGAGGAGTGCGGACAGCTTGCGCACGGTGCGGACCCCCGGGAACGGGTGGGCGGGGCGGGTGCGCGCCCGGCCCACGGTGGACATCAGGTGAGGGTGAGGGTCAGTACGCCGCTGTAGGCGCCGGGGGCGGTGAAGGCCGGGACGTCGAGCGAGAGCTTCGCGCCGACGGTGAACTCGCCGCCGGTGAGCGCCGCGTTCGGGGTCGAGGCGAGGGTCGCGCCCGCACTGCCCACGCTGCCGGCCGAGCCCGCGGCGCACACGGACGGGGAGCCGGGCTTGGTGGCGCAGGCCGGGGTCCAGCTGAGCCTGCCCGCGTCGATGGAGCCGCCGGGCCCGGTGAAGTCGGTGACCTTGCCGGTCAGGGACCAGCCCGCGGGGCCGCCGCGGAAGTCCTGGACCGTCACCGTCTTCAGATCGCCGGTGGAGGCGCCGCCCTTGCCGAAGTCGACGGCCGTGAGGCCGACGGTGTCACCGGCCTGGGACATCGCCAACGTACCCGCGTTCACCGAGGAGTTGAGCTTCTGGCTCGGTCCGGTCGGCGGCGGTCCGCTGTTGACCTTGTACGCCACCGGGCCCGCGCCGTTGGCCGGGTCCCAGGCCGCTCCCTCGTAGGCCACGATCCCGGTGGTCGCCGGGTCGGTGATCTTCGGCCGGGCGGTGAAGCCGCCGTTGGCGTCCGACTTGAAGGTCATCTTGTCGCCGGTGGTCGCGGTGCCGTTCCAGCCCGCCACGGTGACGTCCGCGTTCGCGGTGAACTTGGACCCGGTGACGGTCGTGCGGTCACCGGCGTTGCCGGCTGCCGGGCTGGCCGTGATCGCGCGCTGGTTGACCTGGCCGCCGCCGTCGGTGGCGTTGACCGTCCCGGAGACGGGGGCGGGCGGGTTGGTGACCGTGCAGGGCGTGTCCAGCTCCATGACGTAGCTGGTGTGGATGTTGTAGTCGCCGGGCGACAGGGTGATCGCACCGGCCTTGGTGGCGGTGAAGCTGCCGCTCATGGAGAACGCCGGGAACGATCCCTTGCCGGGCACCGGGTCGTTCTTCTTGGGTCCCGCGACGTCCACGGTGCCGGTCTGGGCGCCCGCGAGGACGACCTTTCCGGTCGGGGTCATGATGTCGGCGGGGAGGTTGATGTCGACCGGGTTGCTCGCGGCCGGCTTGTTCACCGTGTAGGTGACGGTGACCTTGTCGCCGACCTTCGGCGCCGCGTTGTCGACGGTGATGGTCGCGTTCGTGGTGCCGTCGATCGGCGGGATTCCGGCGATGGCCGGCGGGATGCAGTGCGTGGCGAAGTCGACGGGCGTCGCGGCCAGGGCACTCGCGGGTGCGGCGAGCGCGCCGGTCCCCGCGGCGAGCGCGACCGCCCCCAATACGGCGGCCAGACGCCGTCTTCGACGTTCGGACATGGGCTTGCCCCCCTTCCTGAAGTGGCACAGCGCGGCTCGGCTGCGCCGACAGGGGGCCATTGACGGCCGAGGCCGAAAAGAAGTCAATGGAATCCGGACGCAATAACTGATGACCCATCAGATCCTGTCAAGGTCCCGGCATTTCACGCCACACCGCCCACGCCGCGGCGCCCGGACCACCGCAGCACGAAAGCCGGCGCCGCCCGGGACGGCACCGGCTCCTCGCGCACGGTGCGGGATCAGTCGAAGACGAACGGGCCGGGCGCCTGCGAGGTCGTCGCGTCGCAGTTCACCGAGACCCCGAAGATCGTCATCGACAGGGCGGTGCCGGAGAGGTACGAATCGAGGCTGTCACCCGAGGCGACGGTCCCGTTCAGCGGGCCGATCGTGACCGGATCGCCCGCGTTCAGGGCCGGGTTGGCCTGGCCGCTGAACACGGTGGTGCCCCCGGCGCCGCCCGCGAGGGTCAGATTCGCGTTGATCTGGTTGGCGCCGACGGCGACCGGCGTGGTGACGGCCGAGGTCAGCGTGATGGTCGCGGCCGTGCCGCTCTGGGTCGCGGTGAGCGTGGCACTGCCACCGCCCCAGCTCCCGCAGTCGTACGTGGCGGTCGCCGAGCCCGGTGAGACGGCGGCGGCGCTCGGCGCGAACGCGAGGCCCACCACGGCCACCGCCCCCGCGGCGAGTGCGGCCCGCGCGAGGGGCCTGCTGGTGCTCTTACGCATGATTCCCCTTCCCGTTACAGGGAGTTGATCGTCTGCCGCGTCATCGACACACGACCGCGCAGCTGACCCCCGGCGGCCCACGTGCACGGGTGCGCGGGCGTGCGGGCATGGCGATGCAGAGGCTGCGGAACTGCGCGGAGGGAGCGCATCCGACTCCGGCCCGGGGCTGCGGCTCCGCACCCCGCGCCGGTCCGCCCGCGAATCTGACGGACCGTCGGATCGACTGTCGTCCATTGATGCGCGGGCAGCCGGGGATTACAAGGGCCAACGCCTTGATTCTTACGGGGTGCGGGGGTGAAGCGGGGGAAGCGGGATGCCGCGGGGGAGGAAGGGCGTTACCGGCCCCGGCCCCGCCCGGCGCGCGTCACTTCCCGGCGGTCGGCCGCAGCTCTCCGTCGGGTCCGGCCAGCAGCACCGGGGTGCCCGGCCCGCCCAGGTCCCGTACCGCCGCGAGGTCCGCGTCCGCGGGGTGCTCGGCCTCGGTCACCACGGCCGCCGCCTCCAGGGACTTCGCGCCGCTGGCCACGGCCATCGCGACGGCGGTCTGGAGCGCGGAGAGCTTCAGCGAGGCGAGCTCGACCGTGCCCGCGACGTAGGTGCGCCCGGTCTCGTCGCGTACGGCGGCGCCCTCGGCCACACCGTTGCGGGCCCGGACGCTGCGCGCGAGCGTGATGATCTTGCGGTCCTCGGGGTCGAGTTCGGTGCTCTGTGTCATGCCCCGAGCATAGGGAGTGGGACGGGGACACCGGCGCACCGGCCGGTCAGCGGACACTCCCTAGCCCGCGATCGGGTACATGGAACCGCGCCGGCCCTCCGGCGAGGCCAGCCACTCCAGCTTCTCGGCGGTGTCGGTGTTCGGCAGCGGGGTGTGCAGCGCGATCACCAGGTCCGGGCGGGCCGGGACGCGCAGCTGGGTCGACTCGACGTAGAGCGTGCCGACGAGCGGGTGCTCCATCTCCTTCTGGAGCTGCCCGCCGGGCTGGATGTCACGCCGCTCCCACAGCTCCACGAACTCCGGGCTGAGCTCCCTCGCCTCCTCAACGACGGCGCGGAACCCCTCGTCGTCGGGCCGCTCCGAGCAGGCCGCGCGGAACTGGGCGACGACGTTGCAGGCGATCTCCTCCCAGCGCTTGGAGCGGGCCCGGTAGATGGGGTCGGTGAAGAACGCGATCAGGCAGTTCTGCACGATCTCCGGACGCATCCCGAACACCAGGGAGGCCGCGTCGTTGTACATCACCGTGTTCCAGTACGCGTCCATGATGTGCGCGGGGAACGGCATCCACGCGTCGATCAGGCGCTGCAGCCCGTGGCACATGTTGGTGTTGGCCGGGTCGACCTCGGGCGCCGGCGGGTTGAGCCCGGCGAGCACGTACAGGTGGCGGCGCTCGGCGCTGGTCAGCTGGAGCACCCGGCCGACCGCCTCCAGGACCTGCGGCGACACCGTGATGTCACGGCCCTGCTCCAGCCACTGGTACCAGGAGACCCCGACCCCCGCGAGCACGGCCACCTCCTCGCGGCGCAGCCCCGGGGTGCGGCGGCGGGCCCCGCCGTCGGGCAGTCCGGCCTGGGCCGGGGTGATCCTGGCCCGCCTGCTCATCAGGAACTCGCGCAGTTCGCTCCGGCGGTGCTTGTCGATCGGTGTAGCCACGAACTCCCCCTGTCGGCTGCCTGGTGGTGCCACCAACAGGATAAGTTCCCACTCTCCACGGGCATTCCCGGGCCACGAAGGTAGTGGCCATGGCGATCGATACTCAGACGACAGTCACCGCATCCGACGCGGTGGCCCCCTCCCCCGGGAACTCTCCCGTGGACACCCGGCTCAGCGGCCGGGCCAGGCTGGTCCTTCTCGTGCTCTGCGCCGCCCAGTTCATGGTGGCGCTCGACTTCTCCGTACTGAACGTGGCGCTGCCGGCGCTCGGCAAGGACCTGGGCCTGAGCCAGTCCGCGCTCCAGTGGGCGGTGACCGCGTTCGCCCTGCCGTCGGGCGGCTTCCTGCTGCTCTTCGGCCGCGTCGCCGACCTCTTCGGCCGCAAGAAGCTGTTCCTGACCGGCCTCGCGCTGTTCGGCGCGGCCTCGCTGCTCGCCACCCTCGCCTGGGACCCGGCGTCCTTCCTGACCGGCCGCGCCCTCCAGGGGCTCGGCGCGGCCGTCATCGTGCCGACCGGCATGGCCCTGCTGACCACGACCTTCCCCGAGGGCCCGCAGCGCGACAAGGCGCTCGGCATCTCCGGCACCCTGATGTCCCTCGGCTTCACCGTGGGCATGGTCCTCGGCGGGGTCATGACCGACACCCTGGGCTGGCGCTCGACGATGGGTCTGCTCACCGCGGCCGCCGTGATCGTCCTCGTCCTGGCGCCGATGCTGCTGCCCGAGTCGCGCACCCCCGAGCGGCCGCGCCTGGACGTGCCGGGCGCCGTCACCGTCACCGGCGGTCTGCTCGCCGTTATCTACGCCCTGTCGACGGCGGCGCAGCGCGGCTTCGGCGGCGTGGACGTCTGGGGCACCCTGCTCGTGGGCCTCGCGCTGCTGGCCGCCTTCGTGGTCATCGAGTCGAAGGCCTCGGCCCCGCTGGTCTCCCTGCCGATGCTGAAGCGCCGCACGGTCGCCTGGGGCAATGTGGGCGGTCTGGTCACCTTCTCGATGATGTCGACGGTCGTCTTCGTCCTGACCCTCTACCTCCAGGAGACCCTGGAGCTGTCGTCCTTCCGGACCGGTCTGGTCTTCGGTGTCCAGGGCATCGCCTCGGCCGTCGCCGGTACCTTCGCCGCGAAGATCATCGGCCGCTTCGGCGCCCGGCGCGTGCTCGTCGGCTCGCTGCTCGGCCAGGGCCTGTTCGTCGGCGCCCTGCTCGGCCTCGGCGCCGAATCGGGCGCCCTGCTCGCGACCGTCGCCGTCTCGCTGGCCAGCATGTGCCACCTCGGCGCGATCATCTCGTACGGCGTGACCGTGACCAGCGGTGTCCCGAACGAGGAGCAGGGCCTCGCGACCGGTCTTGTCACCACCACCCAGCAGGTCGGCCTCACCATCGGCATCCCGCTGCTGGGCGTGCTCGCCACCACGCAGGGCTCGCTCTTCGACGGGGTGCGCACGGTCCTCGGGGTCGACGCGCTGATCGTGATCGCGGCCGCCGGCCTGGTGGCGGTCGGTCTCGGCCGCAAGAAGGCCTAGACGGTGGCTCAGGCCCGGTCGAGCCGGAGCCGCTCGGCCTTGGGCAGACCAGCGACCACCAGGTCGTACGAGTCCTCGATGAGCTCCCGGACCAGCCGGTCCGGGAGCTCGGCCACGCTCACGGTGTTCCAGTGCCGCTTGTTCATGTGATAGCCCGGCACGATCGCGGCATGCTCCTCGCGCAGCCTGACCGCGTCGTCCGGGTCGCACTTGAGGTTGACGGTGAGCGGCTTCCCGTCAAGCGCGGCGAGCGCGAACACCTTCCCCAGCACCTTGAAGACCGAGGTCTCCGGGTTGAACGGGAACTCCTCCGTCACGGCGTTGAACTCCAGGCAGAACGCCCTCAGTTGCTGCGGTGTCACTCCATGCCCTCCTTCTCTGCGCGCTTCGACGGCTCCACGAGGACGGTGACGATCTTGTTGCGGCGGCCGGCCGGGGACTCGGCGGTCAGCCGCAGCTCCCGCCCGTCCGGCAGCGCCACGACGGCGGAAGCGCCCGCGATCGGCACCCGGCCGAGCGCCTTGGCGAGCAGCCCGCCGACCGTCTCCACGTCCTCGTCGTCGTACTCGTCGAATCCGAACAGCTCACCCAGGTCACCGATGTCGAGCCGGGCGGTCACCCGGAAGCAGCCGTCCGCCAGCTCGGTCACCGGCGGCAGCTCGCGGTCGTACTCGTCGGTGATCTCGCCGACGATCTCCTCCAGGATGTCCTCGATGGTGACGATGCCCGCGGTGCCGCCGTACTCGTCGATCACGACGGCGACGTGGCTGCGCTGCTGCTGCATCTCGCGCAGCAGGTCACCGGCGTTCTTGGTGTCGGGCACGAAGGCGGCGGGCCGCATCGCGGTCGAGACCGGATCGGCCTCGGAGTCCCGGTTGATGTGCGTCTTGCGGACCAGGTCCTTCAGGTAAACGATCCCGACGATGTCGTCCTCGTTCTCGCCGGTCACCGGGATCCGCGAGAATCCGGACCGCAGCGCGAGCGTGAGCGCCTGGCGGATCGTCTTGTACCGCTCGATGCAGACGAGGTCGGTGCGCGGCACCATGACCTCGCGCACCAGGGTGTCGCCCAGCTCGAAGACCGAGTGCACCATCCGGCGCTCGTCGTCCTCGATCAGCGACTCCTGCTCGGCGAGGTCGACCATCGCCCGCAGCTCGGCCTCGGAGGCGAACGGCCCCTTGCGGAAGCCCTTTCCGGGGGTGAGCGCGTTGCCGAGGAGGATCAGGAGCTGCGGGACCGGCCCCATGATCCTGGCCAGCGGCAGCAGCACGTACGCCGCCGCGGTGGCCGTGTTGAGGGGGTGCTGGCGCCCGATGGTGCGGGGCGAGACGCCGACGGCTACGTACGAGACGAGGACCATCACCGCGATGGCGACGAGCAGGGCGGTCCAGGTCTCGCCGAACTCGTTCAGGCAGACGTAGGTGACCAGGACCCCGGCCGCCGTCTCGCAGGCGACCCTGACGAGCAGCGCCACATTGAGGTAGCGGGTCGGGTCGGCGGCGATCTGGGCGAGCTTGGCGCTGCCGCGCCGCCCCGACCGCAGCGCCTCCTCCGCGCGGAAGGAGGAGGTACGGGCGATTCCGGCCTCGGCGCAGGCCGCCAGCCAGGCGACGACGACCAGCGCGACGGCCCCCGCGATCAGCTGCCCGGTCATGAAACGGTCGGCGCCGGGGAGGGGCCGGTCATCCCCTTCTCCGCGCGCCAGCCGTCGACGATCGCCGCCTGGAGACCGAACATCTCGGCCTTCTCGTCCGGCTCCTCGTGGTCGTAGCCCAGCAGGTGCAACACCCCGTGGATGGTGAGGAGTTGGAGCTCCTCGTCCATGGAGTGCCGCGTCTCGGCGTCCTCGCCCTGCTTCTTGGCGACCTCGGGGCAGAGCACGATGTCACCGAGGAGCCCCTGCGGGGGCTCCTCGTCGTCCTTCGTCGGCGGGCGCAGCTCGTCCATCGGGAAGGACATGACATCGGTCGGACCCGGCAGGTCCATCCATTGGATGTGCAGCTGCTCCATGGCCTCGCCGTCCACGACGATCACCGAAAGCTCGGAGAGCGGGTGGATCCGCATCCGCGTGAGCGCGTAGCGGGCGATGTCGAGGATCGCCTGCTCGTCGACCTCGGTTCCGGACTCGTTGTTGACGTCGATCGACATGGTGCGCTTGCTCTACTTCCCGTTTCGGCCGCTCTGACCGTTCTGGTCTTGCCGGCTGTCGTACTTCTCGTACGCGTCGACGATACGGCCGACGAGCTTGTGCCGGACGACATCCTGCGAGGTGAGCCGGGAGAAGTGCACGTCGTCCACGCCGTCCAGGATGTCCTGGACCTGACGCAGACCGCTCTTCGTGCCGTTCGGGAGGTCGACCTGGGTGACGTCACCCGTGACGACGATCTTCGAGTCGAAGCCGAGCCTGGTCAGGAACATCTTCATCTGCTCGGCGCTGGTGTTCTGCGCCTCGTCGAGGATGATGAACGCGTCGTTGAGGGTGCGGCCCCGCATATAGGCCAGCGGCGCGACCTCGATCGTTCCGGCGGCCATCAGCCGGGGGATGGAATCCGGGTCGATCATGTCGTGCAGGGCGTCGTAGAGCGGGCGCAGATACGGGTCGATCTTCTCGTAGAGCGTGCCGGGCAGGAAGCCCAGGCGCTCGCCGGCCTCGACGGCCGGCCGGGTCAGGATGATCCGGGTGACCTGCTTGGACTGCAGGGCCTGGACCGCCTTGGCCATGGCGAGATAGGTCTTGCCGGTACCGGCGGGGCCGATGCCGAAGACGATCGTGTGCTTGTCGATCGCGTCGACGTACCGCTTCTGGTTGAGGGTCTTGGGGCGGATGGTGCGGCCGCGGCTGGAGAGGATGTTCTGCGTGAGCACCTCGGCGGGCGTCTCGCGGTGGCCGTCCCCGTCGCTGCCGTTTGCACTGCCGTTCGCCCGGAGCATGGCGATCGAGCGTTCCACTGCGTCCTCCGTCATCGGCTGCCCGGTGCGGAGCACCAGCATCATCTCGTCGAACAGGCGCTGGATGAGGGCGACTTCCGTCGCGTCCCCCACGGCGCTGATCAGATTGCCCCGTACGTGGATGTCGGCCGACGGGAAGGCCGTTTCGATCACGCGCAGCAAGGAGTCGCTCGAACCCAGGATGGTCACCATGGGGTGCTTGGCCGGGATGGTGATCTGGGCGTGCGCCTGCGGGTGTGTGGGTGTCTGAGTCATGGGCCGGCTCTGTGGCCTGCGCATACCTCCCGTTGCAGGGTTCTCGCTGCTCGACAACCTCTGGATAACCAAGCGTACGACTTGCTACGCCCGGCGCCGAGAGGTTTTCCACCCCGGTCTGGGGGGCTCTGGCTCCCCGGGGCTGAGCCCCGACCCTGCCGCCTCTCGCCCGCGGACCGTGGCCGGGGGCTCTGCCCCCGGACCCCCACGAGGGGCTGATTTTTGCCGGCCAGAGCTGATTTCTCGCTGGCCAGTGTCAGGCCGGGCTCCGGAAGCCGATGGTCGGGACCGCTCGGCGCAGGGGCCAGGTTCGGGCGGCGCCGGGCAGGAGGTCGGTCAGGAAGGCGTAGCGGCGCAGGGCCGAGGGGTTCTGGGGCTCGTACGTGCGGATCCGCTCCCACCACCCCGCGATCTCCGCCCACCCCGGCGCCGACAGCGAGCCGCCGAACTCCTGGACGGACAGCGCCGCCGTGAGCCCCGCGAAGGCGAGCCGGTCCGCGAGCGGCCAGCCGGCCAGGGTGCCGGTGACGAACCCCGCGACGAACACGTCACCCGCCCCGGTCGGATCCAGCGCCTCGACGGCGATCGCGGGCACGTCCGCGGTCTCACCGGTCGAGCCGTCCACGGCGTACGCGCCCTCGGGCCCCAGCGTGACCACCGCGAGCGGCACCTTGTCGGCCAGGGCGCGGGCCGCCGCGCGCGGGCAGTCGGTACGGGTGTAGCGCATCGCCTCGGCCGCGTTCGGCAGGAACGCCTCGCAGTGTTCGAGCTCCGCGAGCGCCGCCAGGTCCCAGCGCCCGGTTTCGTCCCAGCCCACGTCCGCGAAGACCCGCGAACCGGCCCGCGCGGCATCCTCGATCCATCCCTCGCCGCGCCCCGGTACGAGGGAGGCGACGGCGGCCCTCGCGCGGGGCGGGCAGGTGGGCGCGGAGAGCTCGGGAGGGGCCTCGTGGCCGTGCGAGACCATCGTGCGTTCGCCCTCGTACGCCATGGAGACGGTGACCGGCGAGTGCCAGCCGGGCACGGTGCGCGACAGCGACAGGTCGATGCCCTCGCCCTGTTCGAGCGCGTCCCAGCAGTATTCGCCGTAGTGGTCGTCGCCGAAGGCCGCGGCCAGTGAGGTGCGCAGGCCGAGGCGGGCGAGCGCGGTGGCCATGTTGGCGATGCCGCCGGGGCTCGAACCCATGCCGCGCGCCCAGGACTCGGTGCCGCGCACCGGGGCCGAGTCGAGCCCGGTGAAGATGATGTCGAGGAAGACCGTGCCGGTGAGGAACACGTCGCAGGGCGGGTCGCGCGGGTCGCGCAGCCCGTCGAGCGGGTCGAGCCGGGAGGACCGCCGCCGCTCGGCGGGCGTGTCGGAGCCCTCCAGGTGCTGGCGTTCGTCCGCGGAACCGGCCGGGGAGTACGTGTGGTGCGAGTGGCGGGGCGGCTGCTCTCTGCGGGGTGGTGTCGTCACGGCGGGCTCTCCGTTCGCGTACAGATCTGGCAAGTCTGCCCGATGTACGCGAGCGGCGGCCCATCAGCCGCCCGGTGCCCGGCCCCTACCAGCGCGGCAGTACCGGAGTCGTCCAGTCCGTATGGCCCGGCGCCCTGCGCATCGCCGCCGCGTCGTCGCGGTCCCGCAGCGTGCCGTCGTCGTCCAGCCAGCGCCGGTGCAGTCGGGCGAGGGCCTCGCGGTCGAGGTCCACGCCGAGGCCGGGGGCGTCGGAGACGGGCAGACGGCCGTCGTGGAAGGTGTGCCGCGTGGTGATCACGTCCTCGGTCTGCCAGGGGTAGTGGCTGTCGCAGGCGTGGTCGAGGTTGGGGACGGTCGCCGCGACGTGGGTCATCGCGGCGAGGCTGATCCCCAGGTGGGTGTTGGAGTGCATGGCCAGGCCCACCCCGAACACCCGGCAGATCGCGGCGAGTTCACGGGTGTTGCGCAGCCCGCCCCAGTAGTGGTGGTCGGACAGGACCACCTGGACGGCGTCGGTCAGGAACGCCTCCCTGATCTCGGGGAAGGTCGTCACGCACATGTTGGTGGCGAGCGGGACCGCCGTGCCCCGGGACACCTCGGCCATCGCGGGCGTGCCCGGCGCCGGATCCTCCAGGTATTCGAGTACGTCCGCGAGTTCGGCGGCGACCTCCAGGGAGGTCGCCGGCGTCCACCCGCCGTTGGGGTCGAGCCGGAGCGGGTGCCCGGGGAAGGCCTCGGCCAGCGCGCGGATCGCGGCGACCTCCTGCTCGGGCGGGAAGACGCCGCCCTTGAGCTTGAAGGAGCGGAAGCCGTGGTCGCGTACGAAGCGGCGGGCCTGCTCGACGATCCCGGCCGGGTCGAGGGCAGCGCCCCAGCCGTCCTTCTCCCCGGCGCCGCCCGGATGTTCGGCCCAGCGGTAGAAGAGGTAGGCGCTGTACTCCACGCTGTCGCGCACCTTGCCGCCGAGCAGCGTGTGGACGGGCACGCCCTGGATCCTGCCGAGCGCGTCCAGGCAGGCCACCTCGAAGGCGGAGACGACGGACAGGCGCAGTTTGTCGACGGTCTGGACACCGCGCAGTCCGCCCACGGCGACCGACTCGTCCACCCGGGAGTCTTCGACCCCGATCATGTTCACCAGTGTGAACAGCCCGTTGAGGTCGGCGATGTCGTGCCCGATCAGTGCATCGGCGTACGGGCGGGCCAGTTCGAGGTATTGGGTGTCGCCGTACGTCTCGCCGACGCCGGTCACCCCGTCGGCCGTGACGACCTCGACCACCAGGCGGGGCGTGTAGGGCTGGTGCACGCCCTGGACATTGAGGAGCGGGGGGTCGGCGATGAGGACGGGGGTGAGCCGCACCTCGGCGATTCGGCGCGCTTCACCCCCTCGCACGCTCTCCGCACCGACCTGCTCCACGCCACGCACGCCATGTCCACCCATAAGAATGGAGACTAGGTATGTGAACATACGGCGTCAAGGGTGAGGCGGCCTCGCCGGGTCGCCCCAACTCCCCTCCCCCCGCATGAAATTCGCGCGTTTACCCGACCCGAATCCACCCCAAACGAAACGTGACCCAGATCACGCCATCCCGGCTTTTCGCGCGCTCCGGACGCTTGATACAAATTGGGCCGCGTTCCCGCACAACACCGGGCGCATCCCCCCTCTTTGGCCTCCCTGCCCCACGGGCACTGTTCCTTGGAACGCCCATGTCCGCACGCCCTCGTGCCGCCTGGCCCCTGGTCGCCGTCTTCACCGCCGGTTACCTCGCCGCGTACCTCCTTCCCACCGTCGTCGGCCGCCTCTCGGCGGGCCTCGGGCTCTCCTCCGCGCAGTCCGGACTGGTCGGCTCCACCCTGCTGTTGAGCTCGGCGACGGCCGGCTTCACGCTGGCCTCGCGGGTCGAGCGGCACGGCCCGCGCCGCCTCGCCAGGCTCGGCCTGCTCCTCGCGATCACCGGGTACGGCGCCGCCGCGCTGACCACCCTGGTCCCGCTCGTCGTGGCGGGCGCGGTGGTCGGCGGCCTCGGCTCCGGCACGGCGACGGCGGTGGCCGCGGCCGGCATCGCCGCCCAGCGCGACCCGCACCGCGCCTCCACGCTGGGCCTGCTCTCGGTCTCGGCGACCGCGGGCACCCTCTATCTGACGATCCCTCACCTCGGCGGCGGCCATGCGACCCCGCTCGCCGCGATCGCCGTGGTGGCGGCGCTGGTGTGGCCCGCGACGGGCCGGCTCTCGGACACGTACAGCGCGAGCCGTCCGGTGGAGACCTCCGGCATCCGCCTGCCGCGCCGCCGCTCCGGCACGGTGCTCGCCGCGACGATGCTCTGCTGGTCGCTCGCGCAGAACGCGCTGTGGGGGGTGAGCGGGCGGATCGGGCTCACCCAGGCCGGGCTGACCGAGGTCACCGTCGGCATGGTCTTCGCGGTGGCGCTGGGGGCGGGGCTGCTCGGCGTGCTCGGCGCGGGTGCGCTCGGCGCGCGGCTCGGGCGGGCGGTGCCGATCGGGGCGGGTACGGCGGTCATCGCGTGCTGCGTCGTGGCGAGTTCGTCGGCGCACGGGCTCGCGTCCTTCGCGACCGGCGAGATCCTTTGGAACGTCTTCTACCCGGTCGTCCTGTCCTACCTGATCGGCCTGTCCGCCTCGCTCGACCCGCGCGGGCGCTGGGCGGTGCTCGCCGGTTCGGCCTCCTCGCTCGGGGTGGCCTGCGGGCCGCTCACGGGGAGCCTGCTGTCGGAGTACGCGGGGTACCGGGGCATGGGGCTCGTCCTGTGCGGCCTGCTGCTCCTGATCGCGGCGCCGATGACCGCGGTCGCGCTGCACACGTCCGGGCGGCCTCTGGTGCCGGGGTCCATCCGGCGGCGGGGCGGTGCGCCGGCGGCGGTGGTCGCGGGGACGGTGGGGGCGGCGGGCGCGCTGCTCCCCCAGATCGGCGTCCCCGAGCAGGAGGTCGCGGAAATCCCGATCCGCTCCCGAGCGAGGCGGCGCCGCAAGGTCCTGGCATCCTGACTTCCCCCACCCCGCCCCTTCCCGAAACCCTCCGGGGTGGGGGCGGGAAGGAAGCTTCCTCCGGGGGCTGCGCCCCCGAACCCCCCTTCGGGGCTCCGCCCCGGACCCCGGTCCTCAATCGCCGGACGGGCTGGATTTTCGCCCCTGCCGGGTGAAAGCTGCCGGAGGGCTGGGACAGCCCCACAGGGGGTCCGGGGGGGGGTGGAACCCCCGAGGGCTGCGGGGGCTCCACCCCGCAAGAGACCCGGGAGCGCCGGCCCCCGCAGGGGGCGCAGGAGCGCAGGGGCGCAGCCCCGTAAAGGGGGTTCGGGGGCGTAGCCCCGCAAAGGGGGTCCGAGGGCGCAGCAGCCCCGCAAGGGGTGCAGGGGCGCAACCCCGCAAGGGATGCACGGGCGCAACCCCGCAAGGGATGCACGGGCGCAACCCCGCAAGGGATGCACGGGCGCAGCCCCGCAAGAGGGGTCCGGGAGCGTCAACCCTGCAAGGGGTGCAGGGGCGCAGCCCCGCAAAGGGGGTCCGGGAGCGCAGCCTCCGGGAGGGGTGCAAAGGCGCAGCCCCGCAAGAGGGGTCCGGGAGCGCACCCCCGCAGGGGGCGCAGGGGCGCAGCCCCGCAGGGGGCGCAGGGGCGTAGCCCCCGGGAGAAAGCCTCTTCCCACCCCGCCCCCGGAGGGTTTCGGGGAGGGGCGGGGTGGGGGGGGATTACTCCGCGTCGAAGTCGTGCGCCTCGACCTCTGCCAAGTACCGCGCGCGCAGTTCCTCGTCGTCGTCCAGGAAGGACGCCACGAAGGAGTTGCGCGCCAGCTCCCTCAGGCGCTCCCGGTCGAGCCCCAGCGCCTCGCGCACCGCGTGGAACGTGTCGTCCACATAGCCCCCGAAGTACGCGGGGTCGTCGGAGTTGACCGTGCACAGCAGGCCCGCCGCCATCATCGCGGGCAGCGGGTGCTCCTCCAGGGTGTCGATGGTCCGGAGGCGGACGTTGGACAGCGGGCACAGCGTGAGCGGGATCCGCTCGCGGACCAGCCGGGCGACCAGCGCCGGGTCCTCCAGCGCGCGCAGCCCGTGGTCGACGCGCTCGACGCCGAGGATGTCGAGCGCCTCGGTGATGTACGCGGGCGGCCCCTCCTCCCCCGCGTGCGCGACCCGGCGCAGCCCGAGCGCGGCGGCCGCCTCGTACACCTCGCGGAACTTGGCCGGCGGATGGCCGACCTCGGCCGAGTCGAGCCCCACGGCCGTGATGCGGTCCAGGTACGGCCGCGCCGCCTCCAGCGTGAGCAGCGCCGACTCCGCCGGCTGGTCCCGCAGGAAGCAGAGGATGAGCCGGGTGGAGATGCCGTGGCGTTCCTCGCTGACCGACAGGGCCCGCCACAGGCCCTCCACCACCGTGCCGATCGGGATGCCGCGAGCGGTGTGCGCCTGCGGGTCGAAGAAGATCTCGGCGTGCCGCACGCCCTGCGCGGCGGCCCGGGTCAGATACGCGTCGGCGAGCGCCGCGAAGTCGTCCTCTGTCCGCAGCACCGTCATCAGCGAGTAGTACAGGTTGAGGAAGGACTGGAGGTCCGCGAAGAGGTACGCCTTGCGCAGCGTCTCGGTGTCGGCGTACGGCAGCTCGATTCCGTTGCGCGCGGCGAGCTCGAAGGCCAGCTCGGGTTCGAGGGTGCCCTCGATGTGGAGGTGGAGTTCGGCCTTGGGGAGGGGAAGGGGCATGGGGGGTCTTTCCAGGGGTGGGGCTAGGAGATGCGTTTGGGGAGTGGGACCCGTACCAGGTCGGCGGCGATGGTCAGTTCGCCCTCGAACCCCGCGGCCCGTGCCTGCCGCTCGAATTCCTCCGGGTCGGAGTACCGCTGCGAGAAGTGGGTGAGGACGAGATGGCGTACGCCTGCGTCCCGGGCCGCCGATGCCGCCTGACCTGCCGTCAAGTGACCGTGGTCAGCGGCCAGTTGGGCGTCCCCGTCCAGGAAGGTCGACTCGATGACCAGCATGTCGCAGCCGTCCGCGAGCGCGTGCACGCCCGCGCACAGCCGGGTGTCCATCACGAACGCGAACCGCTGCCCGCGCCGGACCTCGCTCACCTCGTCGAGGGTGACGCCGTTCAGCTCGCCCTCGCGCTGGAGGCGCCCCACGTCGGGGCCCTTGATGCCGCGCTCGGCGAGCAGCGCGGGCAGTATCCGCCGCCCGTCGGGCTCGATGATCTTGTAGCCGTACGACTCGACGGGGTGCGAGAGCCGATGGGCCTCCAGGACGTACGCGCCCGTGTCGGCCAGCACCGCGCCCTGCCCCGCGACCGGCTGCTGCACGAGCGCCACCGACTCGCGGTAGGCGGTGGCGTACCGCAGCCGCTCGAAGAAGTGCTCGCCGCTGAGCGGGTAGTGCGCGGTGACCGGGTGTGGGACCCGGTCGAGGTTGATCCGCTGGATCACCCCGGCCAGGCCCAGCGAGTGGTCGCCGTGGAAGTGCGTGACACAGATCCGGTTGATGTCGTGGGCGGCGACCCCGGCCCGCAGCATCTGCCGCTGAGTGCCCTCGCCGGGGTCGAAGAGGATGCCCTCGCCGTCCCAGCGCAGCAGATAGCCGTTGTGGTTGCGGTGCCGGGTGGGAACCTGGCTGGCGGTGCCGAGCACCACCAATTCACGTACGGACACGGTTGGTTGCCTGTTCGCCCTGCTATCCGGGCGGCCACTGGAGGCCGCGTCCGCCCAGCACGTGCGCATGGGCGTGGAACACGGTCTGCCCGGCGCCGCTGCCGGTGTTGAAGACGATCCGGTAGCCGCTCTGGTCGACCTTCTCCTCGCGGGCGACCTCCCCGGCCTCGCGCACCACGTCGGCCAGGATCGCCGGTTCGGCGGCGGCGAGCGAGGCGGCGTCCGGGTGGTGAACCTTGGGGATGACCAGGACGTGGCTCGGCGCCTGGGGGTTTATGTCGCGGAAGGCGACGGTCGTCGCGGTCTCCCGGACGACGGTCGCCGGGACATCGCCCGAGACGATCTTGCAGAACAGGCAGTCGGCCTGCGGCTCTCCGGCCACGGTCCGGTCCTCCTTGGTCGCGTTGATCAGGTAACCGCATGCTACTCAACGCGTTCTAGCGGAGGCGCGGAGCGCTGCCACCGGGGTGGAGCGTGGCTTGGCGTGTATCGCTGCTTGCCCGAGGGGTGCTGCTTGTCGTGGATCGCTGGGTGCCCGAGGGGTGCGCTACGTACGTGGATCGCCACTTGCCCGAGGGGCGCTGCTCGTCGCGGACCGCTGCTTGCCCGAAGGGCGCGCTACGTACGTGGATCGCCACTTGCCCGAAGGGCGCGCTACTTGCCGTGGAAGGACTCCGTCACCGTGACGGTCACCGTGACCGTGGGGTTGCCGCGCGGGCCGGGTGACGCGGGGCCGGCGGTCGGGGCGGGGGCGTCGCAGTTGCCCAGGACACTGCTGCGGAAGACGGTCCTGCCGGCGACCTTGGCGGTCAGGTCGCCTTTCACGCAACGGCCTTGGAGCTCCTGCGTGACCTTTCCGTCGACGGTGATCTTCTTGCCGTCCTTGGTCTCGCCCTGGCAGCTCACGTCGGCGACCTGCTTCGTGGTGCTGCCCGCCGAAGGGGTCGGGCCGGCGCCCCCGTTGAGGTTCGCGTTGCAGGTCAGCCACTTCACGTCGACGTGGTCGTGGCCCAGCGCGGTGGTCGCGGTCTGCTGCGTGGTGATCGCCACGGCGGCGGAGTTGAGCCCGCCGACGGGGTCGCAGGCGACGGCCCCGCCGATCGCCAGCGCGGCCGCGGTCGCGGCGAGCAGGGTGCGGTGTGCGGTGCGGCGGTACGACCTCTTGGCCCCCATGAGCGCCAGGGTGCCACCGTCGCACCCGGGTGCGGTAGACCCCTTGTGGCCATCCCGGCCCCTTCCGGCTGCCGCCCGGTGGGCACGGGGCTCCGCCCCGGACCCCGCTCCTCAAGCTCCCCCAAGGCCTTAAGGGCCAGGGAGGGACCCCCACGAGGGGCTGACTTTTGCCCGCCAGGGCCCTGTTCGCCACGCAGGCCGTTTCGCCCGCCCAGGGCGTCACATGCGGGGGGGGGTTACGACCAGCGGCCCGTGCGGCCCATCAGGAGGGCCGCTGCCACCGTGCCCGCTGTCGAGGTGCGCAGGACGCTGCGGCCCAGGCGGTACGGCTTGGCTCCGGCCTGGGCGAAGGTGGCCAGTTCGTCCGGGGAGACGCCGCCCTCGGGGCCCACCACCAGGACGATCTCGCCGTGCTCGGGCAGTGCGGCCGTGGCCAGCGCGTCGGAGGCGCAATCGCGGTCCTCGTGCAGGACCACCGCCAGGTCGGCCCCGGCGAGCAGCGCCGCCACCTGCTTGGTGGTCATCGCCTCGGACACCTCGGGGAACCGCACCCGGCGCGACTGCTTGCCCGCCTCGCGGGCCGTACTGCGCCATTTGGCAAGGGACTTGAGGCCGCGCTCACCCTTCCACTGGGTGATGCAGCGCGCGGCCTGCCACGGCACGATCGCGTCGACGCCCGTCTCGGTCATCGTCTCGACGGCGACCTCGCCCCGGTCGCCCTTGGGCAGCGCCTGGACCACGGTGATCCGTACCGCGGGCTCGTCCTCGGTCGCGCACCCGCCGGTGATCCGTACCACCAGGCGGTCCTTGCCCTCGGCGGCGACGACCACGGCGTCCGCCCAGGTCCCGCGGCCGTCGGTCAGGGTGACCTCCTCATCCGCGCGCAGCCGCTTGACGGAGACGGCGTGCCGCCCCTCCGCCCCGTCCAGGACGAACTCGCCGCCGCCCGGCACCTTGTCGACGACGAAGACCGGGGCGGTCATGACGCACTCCTCATGTTCCTCAGATTCTGCAGTGTCGCGGTCAACTCGGCGCCCGCGGCGTCGAGTTCGTCGGCCAGCACCTCGACGAGGCGGCCGGCCGGAAGGTCCCGGGCGAGCCGGTGGCCCTGCCCGGCCCAGAGCGCCATCCCCTGGGCGTCACCGGCCCCGGCCGCCGCCTTGCGCAGGTCCGCGGTGAGCTGGTGCACCTGGGGATAGGCGGCGGGGGCGTACGGTCCGTGCTCCCGCATGAACCGGTTCACCAGTCCGCGCGCGGGTCGCCCGGAGAACGCCCTCGTCAACTCCGTACGGACGAAAAGGGGGTTGGTCAGCGCCTGCTTGTGCAGCACGTTCGCGCCGGACTCCGGGCAGACCAGGAACGCCGTGCCGAGCTGCGCCGCGTCCGCGCCGGCCGCGAGCACCGCCGCGATCTGCGCGCCGCGCATCAGGCCGCCCGCCGCGACGATCGGCAGCCGGACCGTCTCCTTGACGAGCGCGATCAGCGTGAGCAGTCCGATACCGGCCCCGCCGGTCTGCGGATCGTCCCGGTAGGTGCCCTGGTGGCCGCCCGCCTCGACGCCCTGCACACACACCGCGTCCGCCCCGGCCCGCTGCGCGGTCTGCGCTTCCTGGGGGGTGGTCACGGTGACGATCGTGTACGTGCCGACCTTCGCGAAGGCGTCGAGCACCGCGCGCTCGGGGCAGCCGAAGGTGAACGAAACCACCGGTACCGGGTCTTCGCGCAGGATCGCCAGCTTGGCCTCGTAGTTGTCGTCGCCCCCGGCGTCGGCGTCGCCCAGCGGTGTCTCGTACCAGGAGGCCTCGCCCGCGAGCTGGTGCCGGTAGACCTCGATGGCGGCGGGGTCGGTGTGCGGGTCCTGGGGCATGAACAGGTTGACTCCGAAGGGCTGGTTCGTCAGCCCGCGCATCTGCTTGATCTCCTGGTACATGCCGTCGGCGGTCTTGTACCCGGCGGCGAGGAATCCGAGCCCGCCGGCCTCGGAGACGGCTGCGGCCAGTGCCGGACCGGAGGCGCCGCCCGCCATGGGCGCCTGCACGATCGGATACCGGCAGAGATCGGTCAAAGCCATGTCCGCATCGTGCCATGTGGTTGCTCTCGCGCCGAATCGCCTCTTCCGCCCGGGGTGGTGGGGCCGACCACCCTGCTCGGGGGCTCCGCCCCCGAACCCCCGCTCCGCAAACTCCCCCAAGGCCTTAAGGGCCAGGGAGGGACCCCCACGAGGGGCTGACTTTTGCCGCCCGGCATCGCGAGGAGGGGCCGGCTTTCCCGGTACTGCCCGGGAAAGCCGGCCCCTCCTCGTTTCTTTCGGCTCAGCGGCCGTTGAACGCGTCCTTCAGGCGGGAGAACAGGCCCTGCTGGCCCGGCTGGAACTGGCCCGTGGGGCGTTCCTCGCCGCGGAGTTTGGCCAGTTGGCGCAGGAGCTCCTCCTGCTGGGGGTCCAGCTTGCTCGGGGTCAGGACCTCGACGTGCACGATGAGGTCGCCCCGGCCGCCGCCGCGCAGATGCGTGATGCCCCGGCCGTGCAGCGGGATGGACTGGCCGGACTGGGTGCCCGGACGGATGTCCACCTCCTCCATGCCGTCGAGCGTCTGGAGCGGCACCTTCGTGCCGAGCGACGCCGCCGTCATCGGGATGGTGACCGTGCAGTGCAGGTCGTCGCCGCGGCGCTGGAACACGTCGTGCGGGAGTTCGTGGATCTCCACGTACAGGTCGCCGGCGGGGCCGCCGCCGGGGCCGACCTCGCCCTCGCCCGCGAGCTGGATCCGGGTGCCGTTGTCGACACCGGCCGGGATCTTCACGGTGAGCGTGCGGCGCGAGCGGATGCGGCCGTCGCCCGCGCACTCCGGGCACGGGGTGGGGACCACGGTGCCGAAGCCCTGGCACTGGGGGCAGGGGCGCGAGGTCATGACCTGGCCCAGGAAGGACCGGGTGACCTGGGACACCTCGCCGCGGCCGCGGCACATGTCACAGGTCTGCGCGGAGGTGCCGGGAGCGGCGCCCTCGCCCGAGCAGGTCGTGCACACCACGGCGGTGTCGACCTGGATCTCCTTGGTGGTGCCGAAGGCCGCCTCGTTGAGGTCGATCTCCAGGCGGATCATGGCGTCCTGGCCGCGGCGGGTCCGCGAGCGAGGGCCGCGCTGCGAGGCCGTGCCGAAGAAGGCGTCCATGATGTCCGAGAAGTTGCCGAAGCCACCGGCTCCGAAGCCCCCGGCACCGCCGCCGCCCGACGACGACAGCGGGTCGCCGCCGAGGTCGTACACCTGCTTCTTCTGCGGGTCGGAGAGCACCTCGTAAGCGGCGTTGATCTCCTTGAACCGCTCCTGGGTCTTGGGGTCGGGGTTCACATCGGGGTGAAGTTCCCTCGCCAGCCTCCGGAAGGCCTTCTTGATCTCGTCCTGAGATGCGTCGCGGCGCACGCCGAGTACGGCGTAGTAGTCCGTGGCCACTTACGACTCCGCCAGGATCTGTCCGACGTAACGTGCCACTGCGCGTACCGCTCCCATCGTTCCGGGGTAATCCATGCGGGTCGGTCCGACCACGCCGAGTTTGGCGACCGCCTCGCCGCCGGAACCGTAGCCGACCGATACGACGGACGTGGAGTTCAGTCCCTCGTGGGCGTTGTTCTCGTGCCCGATGCGTACGGTCATGCCCGATTCCTTGGCCTCGCCGAGCAGCTTGAGGAGCACGACCTGCTCCTCCAGCGCCTCCAGCACCGGCCTGATGGTCAGCGGGAAGTCGTGTCCGAAGCGGGTGAGATTGGCGGTGCCGCCGATCATCAGCCGCTCCTCGGTCTCTTCGACCAGGGTTTCGAGGAGGGTGGCGAGGACCGTCGAAACGGTTCCTCGGTCCTCCGGTTCAAAGGACTCCGACAAGTCCTGCACGAGCTGCGGCACGTCCGCGAAGCGGCGCCCCACCACCCGTGCGTTGAGCCGGGCCCGCAGGTCCGCGAGCGAGGCGTCGCCGAACGGCGCCGGGCAGTCGACCATGCGCTGCTCGACCCGCCCGGTGTCGGTGATCAGCACCAGCATCAGCCGGGCCGGGGCGAGCGAGAGGAGCTCCACGTGCCGCACCGTCGAGCGGGTCAGCGACGGGTACTGCACGACGGCCACCTGCCGGGTCAGCTGCGCGAGCAGCCGCACCGTACGGGCGACGACGTCGTCCAGGTCGACGGCGCTGTCCAGGAAGTTCTGGATCGCGCGGCGCTCGGGCGACGACAGGGGCTTGACACCGGCGAGCCGGTCGACGAAGAGCCGGTAGCCCTTGTCGGTCGGGATCCGGCCGGCGCTGGTGTGGGGCTGGGCGATGAAGCCCTCCTCCTCCAGTACCGCCATGTCGTTGCGCACGGTCGCCGGCGAGACGCCCAGGGCGTGCCGCTCGGTCAGGGCCTTGGACCCCACCGGCTCCTCGGTGCCGACATAGTCCTGGACGATGGCGCGCAGCACTTCGAGCCTGCGTTCACTGAGCATCGCGCACACCTCCAGTTGCCATCCGTTTGGCACTCGCTGTGTTCGAGTGCCAGCAATCCCCCCGGTCAGTGTACGGCCGACCGGTACGCCCCTAGCAAGGGCGGCCGACCACGCTACCGTGCGACGTCACCGGGGGATTGCGGATAGCGTCGCGTCATGGACGTCAATTGGGAAGAGTTCGGCTGGGAGCGCCTGGGTGACGGGGTGGGCCGCAGGCGCCTGCCCGGCTGGGACGCCACGGCCGGGCTGGTCTCCGGGGAGCACGGACTCCTCCTGTACGACACCGGCTCGACCCTCCAGGAGGGCGCCGAGCTGCGGGCGCAGGCCGAGGCCCTGTTCGGCCGCCGGGTGACCCATATCGCACTCAGCCACCCGCACTTCGACCACGTCCTCGGCACGGCGGCCTTCGCCGCCGCCGAGGTGTTCGGGGCGGTCGGGATCGAGCGCGCCCTGGACCGCGACGAGCTGCGCGCCGACGCGGCGCGCCAGGGCGTGCCGGACGACGCCGCCGCCGAGGCCGCCGACCTGCTGGTCAGACCGCATCACATGGTGTGCGGCGAGTGGACCCTTGACCTGGGCGGCCGCCAGGTCCTGCTCGCCAACGTGGGCCCCGGCCACTCCGGTCACGACCTGGCGCTCCTGGTCCCGGCGAGCGGCGGATCGCCCGAGATCGTCTTCTGCGGCGACCTGGTCGAGGAGTCGGGCGAGCCCCAGGCGGGCCGGGACGCGGTGGTCTCGCGCTGGCCGGCCGCCCTGGACCGGCTGCTGTCGCTGGGCGGCGAGGACGCGGTGTACGTACCCGGGCACGGCGCGGTGGTGGACGCGGCCTTCGTCCGCGCCCAGCGGGACCAACTCGCGGCCAGGTTCGGCTCGTAGGGGCGGGCGGGCCGCCGTATTCTCTGTCGAATGCGCAGCTACAGCCCTGACCTGACGCCCCCTTGGAAGAAGAAGCAGACCCCCGCGCCGGAGGTCCCCGCGGAGGCCGATCTGGTCGTCGAGGAGATCTCCACGGGGTTCTGCGGAGCCGTGATCCGCTGTGAGAAGACGGCCGAGGGTCCGACGGTCACGCTGGAGGACCGCTTCGGCAAGCACCGCGTCTTCCCGCTCGCGCCGCGCGGCTTCCTGCTGGAGGGCAAGGTGGTCACGCTGGTACGCCCCTCCGCCGCCCCCGTGCGCCCCGCCCGCACCGCCTCCGGATCGCTGGCCGTACCGGGCGCGCGGGCCCGGGTCGCGCGGGCGGGCCGGATCTACGTCGAGGGCCGCCACGACGCGGAGCTGGTGGAGAAGGTGTGGGGCGACGACCTGCGCATCGAGGGCGTGGTGGTCGAGTACCTGGAGGGCATCGACGACCTCCCGGCGATCGTCGCCGAATTCTCCCCCGGCCCGGACGCCCGCCTCGGCGTCCTGGTGGACCACCTGGTCCCGGGCTCGAAGGAGTCCCGCATCGCGGCGTCGGTGACGGATGCGGACGTACTGATCGTCGGCCACCCGTACATCGACGTGTGGGAGGCGGTGAAGCCGTCCTCGGTGGGCATCGCGGCATGGCCGAGGGTGCCCCGGGGCGAGGACTGGAAGACGGGCGTGTGCCGGGCGCTGGGGTGGCCGGACAACACGGGGGCGGCGTGGCAGCACATCCTGTCGAAGGTCCACAGCTACAAGGACCTGGACCCGTCCCTGCTGGGCTCGGTGGAGCACCTGATCGACTTCGTTACGGTGCCCTAGCCTTTCCCCACCCCGCCCCTTCCCGAGACCCTCCGGGGGTGTGGTTCGGGTGCGGTCCGGTGGCCGCTGGGGCTCCGCCCCAGACCCCGCTCCTCAAGCGCCGGAGAGGCTGGGAATTGCAGCGGACCTCAGCCAAAAAGGCATCCTGGTCAGTCCACCAGGTCCCGGACCACCGCGTCCGCCAGGAGTCGGCCCCGCAGGGTCAGAACGGCCCGGCCGGCGTCGAAGGCGTCGGGGTCGAGGAGCCCCTCGCCCACCGCGCGGCCCGCCGCGGCGAGGCCCGCCGGGCGGAGCAGGGTGAGCTCGCAGCCCTCGCGGAGGCGGAGTTCGAGGAGGATGCGCTCCACCCTGCGGTCCTCCTCCGGCAGGATCTCGCGCCCGGCACCGGGCGACCGCCCCGCCGCCAGCGCAGCCGCGTAGGCGCCGGGGTGCTTCACGTTCCACCAGCGCACCCCGCCCACGTGGCTGTGCGCGCCGGGACCCGCGCCCCACCAGTCGGCGCCGCGCCAGTACAGCTCGTTGTGCAGGCAGCGGCCGGCCTCGGTGGTGGCCCAGTTCGACACCTCGTACCAGGAGAACCCGGCCGAGCCGAGGACTTCGTCGGCGATCAGGTACCGGTCCGCGTGCTCGTCGTCGTCCGTCATCGGTACCTCGCCGCGCCGGATCCGCCGGGCGAGCTGGGTGCCCTCCTCGACGATCAGGGCGTACGCGCTGATGTGGTCGGGCCCGGCGCCGACGGCCGCGGCGAGCGAGGCCCGCCAGTCCTCGTCGCTCTCGCCCGGGGTGCCGTAGATCAGGTCCAGGTTGACGTGTTCGAAGCCCGCCGCGCGCGCCTCGGCGACGCACGCCTCGGGGCGTCCGGGCGTGTGCGTACGGTCGAGGACCTTCAGGACGTGCTGCCGGGCGCTCTGCATGCCGAAGGAGACCCGGTTGAAACCGCCGGCCCGCAGCTGGTCCAGATACTCCGGGTCCACCGAATCGGGGTTGGCCTCGGTGGTCACCTCGGCGTCGTCGGCGAGGCCGAATTCGTCCCGTACGGCGGCCAGCATCCGCACCAGGTCGCCCGCGGCGAGCAGCGTCGGCGTGCCGCCCCCGACGAACACGGTCCGCACCGGGCGCGGGTCGTCGGCGAGCACCTTCCTGGCGAGGCGGATCTCCTCGACGATCATGTCGGCGTAGTTGTCCCGGGAGGCGAGGACGCCGCCCTTGCCCACCAGCTCGCTCGCCGTGTACGTGTTGAAGTCGCAGTAGCCGCAGCGCGTCGCGCAGTACGGCACGTGCAGGTAGAACCCGAGCGGCCGCTCCCCGGCGCCCTCCAGGGCGTGGCGGGGCAGCGACCCGTCCTCGGGCATGGGCTCACCATCGGGCAGTACGGAAGGCATGCCCCCATTGTCCGGCACGGCGGGCGCGGCCACGGTCACGTCGCCCTCAGGACGAGCAGCGCGAGATCGTCCGCGGGCGGGGCCTCGGCGAACGCGTACACCGCCTGCTTGATCCGGGCGGCCACCCCGGACGCGGTCAGGCCCGCGCAGTCGGCCAGGACCGCGGCGAGCCCGTCGCCGTCGTCGAGCAGCCGCGGTCCCGAGCGCCGCTCGGTGATCCCGTCGGTCACACACAGGAGGGTGTCGCCGGGGGTCATCCGGAAGGTTTCGCTCTCGTACCGCGCGCCCTCGACCACCCCGAGCAGCATCTGCGGGGCGGCGGCCGACCGCACCGAGCCGTCGGGGCGCAGCAGCAGCGGCAGCGGATGCCCGGCGCTGACCAGCGTGCACCGCACTCCCCGGCCCTCGGCGTCCGGCACGAGCTCCCCGTACAACAGGGACAGGAACCGGGTCTGCGGCTCGGCCGGTGCGGCGGACTCGACCGCCGCCGGGCGGACCGCGGCCTCGGCTGCCTCGGTGGCGTCGGTCGCATCGGTCGCGTCGGTCGCGTCGGTCGCGTCGTCCATGAGTAGCTGGTTGAGACGGTCCAGTACCTCGTGCACGGCGTATCCCTCGCGGGCGAGCAGTCGCAGCCAGGGCCGGGCGAGCCCGGTCAGCACCGCGGCCTCGGGGCCGCTGCCCTGGACGTCGCCGAGCGCGAAGCACCAGCGGCCGCCGGCGCCGGGGAACACGTCGTAGAAGTCGCCGCCCGCCACGCCCTCGTTGCTCGGCTGGTAGACGAGGGCGCTGTCGACGCCGGGGATCTCGGCGACGCGGCTCGGCAACAGGCCGCGTTGGAGCACCCGGCTGATGGTGGCCTGCCGGGTGTACTGGCGGGCCGCGCCGATCGCGAGGCCCACTCGGCGCGCGAAGTCCTCCATCAGGCCGGTGACTTCGTCGGGCATGCGCATCAGGCCGGCCCGGCCGAGCAGCAGGACGCCCACTGGGCGCCCGCCCGCGACCAGGCGGTACGCCAGGGCCGCGCCGTCGTGGGGCTGCCCGGCCATGCGCGGCCAGGGCACCGGCACGGGGCCGGTACCGACCGAAGCGGGCAGCCGGGGCGGCTCCTTCCCGACGGTCGCCCGCAGCACTTCGAGCGCGGACTCCCTGGCGTGCCAGACGCGGGCCAGCCGGGGCGCGGCGCCGGGGCCGCGCCACGCGTCGAGCCAGATGGCGCACCAGTCGGCGAGCCTGGGCACCAGGAGCTGACCGGCGAGCGCCGCGATCATGTCCTCGTCGAACTGCCCGGCAAGGAGGTCGGAGGCCTCGGCGAGGAAGGAGAGGGCGCCGCGGTCGACCCAGTCGGGGTCGTGCTGCCGCGGGCCGCGGTGGGGGTTCGGGGCGAGTATCTCGGCCGCGCGCAGGCCGCGTTGGAGGAGGTCTCCGCAGGGGGCCCGGCTCGGTCCGGGCTGCTCGTCGCCGTGCACCGCGAGGCGGGCCCAGACGGTTTTGCGCCCGGTGCGGTAGGTGATGCCCCAGCATTCGGCCAGTGCCGCTACGACATGCAGACCACGCCCGTACTCGTACTCGGCCCGCTCGTCCGGCGCGCAGCGCGGCTCACTGCGTACGGTGCGGGAGAGATGGTGGTCGGACACCTCGATGACGAGGGCGGCGGGTCCCGGCCCGGCACCAGGCTCCAGACGGCAGAGCAGTTCGACGGCCGTGCCCGCGTGCACGACCGCGTTGGTGACCAGCTCGTTGACGAGAACCGCCGCGTCGTCCGCGAACTGGCCGGAGAATTCGGGGACTTCGCCCGGCGTCGGCGGCCCGAGCCCGGCCCAGTCGGCGAGCGCGGCCCGCACGAACCGGCGGGCGGCCCCGGGCGCCAGCGAGTTTCCGGGCAGCCGGGTTCGGGCGGCCGCATGGGCCCTGGGTGCCGCCGGGAGGCCCGGGGCGGCGTCGGCGGTCCTGGCCACGGCGCCCGGGGAAGGGCCGTGCGAGGACGGTGGAATCAGGCTGTTCACGCTCTCCCACTGCGTTGGAAGGGGTCCCACGGTGCGGCTCCTGACCGGTTCTTGCGATGCGCCGCTCACGACTCCGACAGAGTGACAGACTGAGCGTGGCCATAAGCGCCGAGTCATCGAAGTGGGCAGCGATGAACGCAGACAGTGCTATGCCTCCCGGGGAGGGAGGCTGGGTCCGGGCCTCGGAGCTTCGGCCCCTGCTTGCCGCCATGAAGGCGTTGCGTGACGGAGACTTCCGGGTCCGGCTCCAGGAGGTCCATGAGGGCATACCGGCCGACCTGGCCGCGGTCTTCAACCAAGTGGTGGTGCGCAACCAGCACTTCAGCGACGAGCTGACCCGGGTGCGCCGCGAGGTGATCCGGCACGGGCGGCTCGACGACCGGCTCGCGGCCAGCCCCGGGCAGGGCACCTGGACCGCCAGCATCGCGAATGCGAACTCCCTGCTGGACGCCCTGGTGGTGCCGGCGGCGAACGCGACCCGGGTGCTCGACGCGGTGGCGGGCGGCGATCTGACCCAGCGGGTCGATCTGCACGACGGCAACCGCCAGTTGCGCGGCGATCTGCGCCGGCTGGGCGGTGCGGTCAACAAGATGGTCGACCAGCTCTCGCTGTTCACCGGCGAGGTGACCCGGGTGGCCCGCGAGGTCGGCACCGAGGGACGGCTCGGCGGGCGCGCCAAGGTGCAGGGCCTCAGCGGCAGTTGGCGCGATGTCACCGAGGCCGTGAACACGATGGCCGCGCGGCTCACCGCACAGGTCCGCGACATCGCGGCGGTGACCACGGCGGTGGCCCGCGGCGACCTGACCCGTACGGTCACGGTCGAGGCCACCGGCGAGCTGCTGGAACTGAAGCTGACCGTGAACACCATGGTGGACCAGCTGTCCGCCTTCGCCGACGAGGTCACCAGGGTGGCCCGCGAAGTCGGCACCGAGGGCCAGCTCGGCGGCCGGGCCCAGGTGCGGGGCGTGTCCGGGGTCTGGAAGAACCTCACCGACAACGTCAACTTCATGGCGTCCAACCTGACTTCACAGGTACGCAACATCGCCCAGGTCACCACCGCCGTCGCCAACGGCGACCTGTCCCAGAAGATCACCGTCGACGCGCAGGGCGAGATCCTGGAGCTCAAATCCACCATCAACACCATGGTCGACCAGCTCTCCGCCTTCGCCGACGAAGTCACCAGGGTGGCCCGCGAAGTCGGCACCGAGGGAAACCTCGGCGGCCGCGCCGAGGTCCGGGGCGTCTCCGGCGTCTGGAAGGACCTCACCGAGAACGTCAACTTCATGGCGGACAACCTGACTTCACAGGTGCGCAACATCGCGCTCGTGTCGACCGCCGTCGCGCAGGGAGACCTCGGCAAGAAGATCACCGTCGAGGCGAAGGGCGAGATCCTGGAGCTCAAATCCACCATCAACACCATGGTCGACCAGCTCTCCGCCTTCGCCGACGAAGTCACCAGGGTGGCCCGCGAAGTCG
>NZ_JBIWHT010000001.1:792994-889534 GCF_044764265.1 Streptomyces sp. NPDC094147
CGGCACCGAGGGAAACCTCGGCGGTCAGGCCCAGGTGCGGGGTGTCGCGGGTGTCTGGAACGACCTGACGGAGAACGTCAACTTCATGGCGTCCAACCTGACCTCGCAGGTACGCAACATCGCCCAGGTCACCACCGCCGTCGCCAACGGCGACCTGTCGAAGAAGATCACGGTCGACGCGCGCGGCGAGATCCTGGAGCTGAAGGACACCGTCAACACCATGGTGGAGCAGCTCCGCGCCTTCGCCGACGAGGTAACCAGGGTGGCCCGCGAAGTCGGCACCGACGGCCGGCTCGGCGGCCGCGCCCAGGTGCTCGGTGTCTCGGGGGTCTGGAAGGACCTCACCGACAACGTCAACTACATGGCGGACAACCTGACTTCACAGGTGCGCAACATCGCCCAGGTCGCCACCGCCGTGGCCCAGGGCGACCTCTCCAAGAAGATCGACGTGGACGCCCGCGGCGAGATCCTGGAGCTGAAGACCACCATCAACACCATGGTGGACACGCTGTCCTCGTTCTCCTCCGAGGTCACCCGGGTGGCTCGCGAGGTGGGCTCCGAGGGGCAACTGGGCGGGCAGGCACGGGTGGAGGGCGTGTACGGCACCTGGAAGCGCCTGACGACCAATGTGAACGAGCTCGCGCTCAACCTCACCACTCAGGTCCGCGCGATCGCCGAGGTGGCGTCCGCCGTGGCCCAGGGCGACATGTCGCGTTCGATCACCGTGGAGACCCGGGGCGAGGTCTCCGAGCTGAAGGACAACATCAACCTCATGGTGTCCAACCTCCGCGAGACCACCCGCGCCAAGGACTGGCTGGAGTCCAATCTGGCCCGCCTCGCCGGTCTGATGCAGGGCCACCGCGATCTGATGGAGGTCGCCGACCTGATCCTGCGCGAACTAACCCCGCTGGTGAACGCCCAGTACGGCGCGTTCTTCCTCGCCGACCCCGACGGCGACGACGCCCCGTCCCGCACCACCAGCTCCACCAAGGGCCTCGCCTTCATCGCCGGGTACGGCTCGGCACAGGGCGCGACCGTCGACACGACCGGCATGCCGGGCCACGGCCTGGTCCGCCAGGCGGCCCTGGAGAAGAAGAGGATCCTCCTGGAGGAGGCCCCGCCGGACTACATCAAGATCAACTCCGGGCTCGGGGAGGCCTCCCCGGCCAGTGTCGTCATCATCCCGATCCTCTTCGAGGACAAGCTGCTCGGCGTCATCGAGCTCGCCTCCTTCTCCCGTTTCTCCGACGTCCACCTGGCCTTCTTCGACCAGTTCGTGAACACGATCGGCGTCGCGATCAACACCATCATCGCCAACTCCCGTACCGAATCCCTGCTGAGCGAGTCCCAGCGGCTCGCCATCCAGCTCCAGGAGCGCTCGAACGAACTCCAGCGCCAGCAGGCCGAGCTGCAGCGCTCGAACGCGGAACTGGAGGAAAAGGCAGCCCTGTTGGCGACGTCGTCGCAGTACAAGTCCGAATTCCTGGCGAACATGTCGCACGAGCTGCGCACGCCCCTCAACTCGCTGCTCATCCTCGCCCGGCTGCTCTCCGACAACCCGGACTCCCATCTCTCGGACCAGGAAGTGCGGTTCGCCACCACGATCCACCGCTCGGGCTCCGACCTCCTCCAGCTGATCAACGACATCCTGGACCTGTCGAAGATCGAAGCGGGCCGCATGGACGTACGCCCCAAGAAACTCCCCCTCATCAAGCTCCTCGACTACGTCCACGCCACCTTCCGCCCCATCACCATCGACCGCGGGCTCGCCTTCGAGGTGTCGGTCGGCGAGGACGTGCCGCGCGAGATGTACTCCGATGAACAGCGCCTCCAGCAGATCCTGCGCAACCTGCTGTCCAACGCGATCAAGTTCACCTCGTCGGGCCGCGTCGAGCTGCGCGTCAACCGCATCAAGGACCCGGAGAACGGCGTGCTGAGCGGCGCGGACGACCTGATCGCCTTCGCCGTCACGGACACCGGCATCGGCATCGCGGCGGAGAAGCTCCCGGTGATCTTCGAGGCGTTCCAGCAGGCCGACGGCACCACCAACCGCAAGTACGGCGGCACCGGCCTCGGCCTGTCCATCAGCCGGGAGATCGCCGGACTGCTCGGCGGCCGGATCATCGCCGAGAGCCAGCCGGGCAGCGGCTCCACTTTCACGCTGTACGTCCCCGTCCGCTATCCGGGCCATGTGCCCAGCGAGGCCGAGCAGGACCCGGAAGCCACCCTCGACGCCTCCGACCGGCTCTCCTCCGATCACGTCCTGCTGCCCGACCAGGACGACGGCTGGCCCGCCACCACCAAACTGGAGGAGTGGAAGCGGGGGCCCGCGGGCAACGTGCTGCCCGGCCGCCGGGTCCTGATCGTCGACGACGACATCCGCAACGTGTTCGCGCTCACCCACGTCCTGGGCCGGGTCGGCATGCCGGTGCTCTACGCGGAGAACGGGCGCGAGGGCATCGAGGCCCTGGAGCGCAACCCGGACATCGAACTCGTCCTGATGGACATCATGATGCCGGAGATGGACGGCTACGAGACCATCGAGGCGATCCGGCGCAGCCCGCAGTGGACCGACCTTCCGATCATCGCGCTCACCGCCAAGGCGATGCCCGGCGACCGCGAGAAGTCGATCGCGCAGGGCGCCAACGAGTACGTACCGAAGCCCGTGGACGTGGACCAGCTCCTCATGGTCGCCTGCACTCTCCTGGACCCCGAGGGCGAATCGCAGGAGGCCGAGGCCACGCCTTCCTTCCCGGAGCAGTCGAGCGGCACCGGGGAGACCCCGACCGCACCCCCGAACGTATGAGGCGAACCCCGTCATGAGCACAGCGGCACCACCGTCCGGCGACCGGGCGAGCATCCTCCTGGTCGACGACATGGAGGACAACCTGATCGCCCTGGAAGCGGTCCTCGGCTCCCTCAACGAGCCGCTGGTGCGGGCGCGTTCGGGCGAGGAGGCGATGAAGGCACTGCTGCGGCAGAAGTTCGCGGTGGTGCTGCTCGACGTGCGGATGCCGGGCATGGACGGCTTCGAGACCGCGTCCAACATCAAACGGCTCGACCAGACGAAGGACGTGCCGATCATTTTCCTGACCGGTACGGATGCCGACAACGGGTATGCGTTCCGCGGGTACGCCACGGGTGCGGCGGACTTCCTCACCAAGCCCTTCGACCCCTGGGTGCTGCGCGCCAAGGTCAACGTCTTCCTCGATCTGCACCGCAAGAACCGCCAGTTGGAGCGGCTGCTCGCGCAGGAGCAGAGGCAGCTGAGCCGGATCGCCGACCGCCTCGCCCTGATCGAGACGGAGCTGTCCCGCCAGGAGGCGGGCGACATGAGGGAAGTACGCCGCCAACTGGTCCGCGTGGAGGAGGTGTTGAGGGAGCTGAGATGCGGCCGGGAACGCTGAGTCCGGCCGCGTCCCGACGCCGCTACGCCTCGCGGGCGCCCGCGTACATCTCCTCGATCAGGGGGCGGTACTCGCGCTCCACCACCGGCCGCTTCAGCTTGAGGCTGGGCGTCAACTCGCCGTGTTCCACGTCCAGATCGCGCGGAAGCAGCCGGAACTTCTTGATCGTCTGCCAGCGCTGGAGGCCCTCGTTGAGGCGGGCCACATAGCCGTCGATGAGCTCGACCGTCCGGGGGGACGCCACGACCTCGGCGTACGAACCCGCGATGCCCTGCTCCTTGGCCCAGCCGAGGATCGTCGGCTCGTCCAGGGAGATCAGCGCGGTGCAGAAGTTCCGGTCGGCGCCGTGCACCAGGATGTTGGAGACGAACGGGCAGACCGCCTTGAACTGGCCCTCGACCTCGGCCGGCGCGATGTACTTGCCGCCGGAGGTCTTGATGAGGTCCTTCTTGCGGTCGGTGATGCGCAGATAGCCGTCGGCGGACAGCTCGCCGATGTCACCGGTGTGGAACCAGCCGTCGGACTCCAGGACCTCGGCGGTCTTCTCGGGCAGCCCGTGGTAGCCCTCCATGATGCCGGGGCTGCGCAGCAGGATCTCGCCGTCGTCCGCGATCCGCACCTCGGTGCCGGGCAGCGGCTTGCCGACGGTGCCGGTGCGGTAGGCCTCGCCCGGGTTGACGAAGGAGGCGGCCGAGGACTCGGTGAGGCCGTAGCCCTCCAGGATGTGGATGCCGGCGCCGGAGAAGAAGAAGCCGATCTCGGGCGCGAGCGCCGCCGAGCCGGAGACACAGGCCCGCAGCCGCCCGCCGAACGCCTCGCGGATCTTGCTGTACACCAGCGCGTCCGCGACCTTGTGCTTGGCGGCCAGCGCGAAGGGCGCCCCGGGCCGCCCGGTGCGGCGGAAGTTGTCCTGGCTGACCTTCGCGTACTCGCGGGCCACCCCGGCCGCCCACTGGAAGATCTTGTACTTGGCCCCGCCGCCTTCCCGGGCCTTGCTCGCGACGCCGTTGTAGACCTTCTCGAAGATGCGGGGCACCGCGGCCATGTAGGTCGGCTGGACGACCGGCAGATTCTCGATGATCTTGTCGATCCGGCCGTCGACCGCCGTCACGTGGCCGACCTCGATCTGGCCGGAGGTGAGGACCTTGCCGAAGACGTGGGCGAGCGGCAGCCACAGGTACTGCACGTCGTCGGCGGTGACCAGGCCGGTCGCGGCGATCGCCTTCGCCATGTACGACCAGTTGTCGTGCGGCAGCCGTACGCCCTTGGGCCGGCCCGTGGTGCCGGAGGTGTAGATGAGGGTGGCGAGCTGGTCGGCGGTGATGGCCGCGACGCGCTCCTTGACCGCCTCGGGGTTCTTCTCCAGATGGGCGGCGCCCCGGGCCTCCAGGTCGGCGAGGCTGAGCACCCAGCCCTGGGGGTCGCCCTCGGCGGGCTCGGCGCCGGCCGGGTCGAGGACCACGACGTGCTGGAGATTCGGCAGCTCGGCGCGGCGCTCGCGGGCCTTGGCCAGCTGGGCGGCGTCCTCAGCGATCAGGACCCGGCTCTCGGAGTCGGCCAGGATGAACGCCGACTCCTCGGCGTTGGTGGAGGGGTAGATCGTGGTCGTGGCGGCGCCCGCGCACATCACCCCGAGGTCGGCCAGGATCCACTCGACGCGGGTGGAGCAGGCGAGCGCGACCCGCTCCTCGGCCCGTACCCCGAGGTCGGCCAGGCCCGCGGCGACGGCGTAGACCCGCTCGGCGGCCTGGGCCCAGCTCAGCGACTTCCACTCGTCGGGCGCCCGGCCCGTGCCCGCGACCGGGTAGCGGTAGGCCTCCGCGTCGGGCGTGGCGTCCACGCGCTGGACGAAGAGGGCCGCCACGGACGGCGGCCGGTTCTCGATCAAGGTCTGTGTGTCGCTCACGACGTCCTCCGGGCTGGCCTGCGGCAAGGCTGCACGACTGCTGGTGGTCCGAGTGCTCTGGCTTGTCCGACGCTTGTTTAACTGGCGAGTAACTATCGGGCCGTGATCAGAGTAGAGCGCCGTCGCCCGGCGCGTAAGGGGCAACGGAGAGTGGTTTCATAACGAACGGACCCCCGCGCGAAAGCGCGGGGGTCCGTCGGTGGCGGCGGTGCGGGCCGCCGGTGACCGGGGGCTACTACTTCTTCTTGCCGCCCGACTCGTCGCTGGAGAGCACCGCGATGAAGGCCTCCTGGGGGACCTCCACGGAACCCACCATCTTCATCCGCTTCTTGCCCTCCTTCTGCTTCTCAAGGAGCTTGCGCTTACGGGAGATGTCACCGCCGTAGCACTTGGCGAGGACGTCCTTGCGGATGGCGCGGATCGTCTCGCGGGCGATGACCCGGGAGCCGATGGCGGCCTGGATGGGCACCTCGAAGGCCTGCCGCGGGATGAGCTCGCGCAGCTTGGCGACGAGCCGCACACCGTAGGCGTACGCCGCGTCCTTGTGCGTGACGGCGGAGAAGGCGTCGACCTTGTCGCCGTGCAGCAGGATGTCGACCTTGACCAGGCTCGCCGCCTGCTCGCCGGTGGGCTCGTAGTCCAGCGAGGCGTAACCGCGCGTCTTGGACTTCAGCTGGTCGAAGAAGTCGAAGACGATCTCGGCGAGCGGCAGGGTGTAGCGGATCTCGACCCGGTCCTCGGAGAGGTAGTCCATGCCGAGCAGGGTGCCGCGGCGGGTCTGGCAGAGCTCCATGATCGAGCCGATGAACTCGCTCGGCGCGAGGATCGTGGCGCGCACGACGGGCTCGAACACGTCCGAGATCTTGCCCTCGGGGAACTCGCTCGGATTGGTGACCGTGACCTCCTTGCCGTCCTCCAGGACGACCCGGTAGACCACGTTGGGGGCGGTCGCGATCAGGTCGAGGCCGAACTCCCGCTCCAGGCGCTCGCGGATCACGTCCAGGTGCAGCAGGCCGAGGAAGCCGACGCGGAAGCCGAAGCCGAGCGCGGCCGAGGTCTCCGGCTCGTACACCAGGGCGGCGTCGTTGAGCTGGAGCTTGTCGAGGGCCTCGCGCAGGTCCGGGTAGTCGGAGCCGTCCAGCGGATACAGACCGGAGAAGACCATCGGCTTCGGGTCCTTGTAGCCGCCGAGCGCCTCGGTCGCCCCGTTGTGCAGGCTGGTGATGGTGTCACCGACCTTGGACTGACGGACGTCCTTCACGCCGGTGATGATGTAGCCCACCTCGCCGACGCCGATGCCGTCGGCCGGGGTCATCTCGGGCGAGGAGACGCCGATCTCAAGGAGCTCGTGGGTGGCGCCGGTCGACATCATGCGGATGCGCTCGCGCTTGTTGAGCTGGCCGTCCACCACACGTACATAGGTGACGACACCGCGGTACGAGTCGTAGACCGAGTCGAAGATCATCGCGCGGGCGGGCGCGTCGGCGACGCCGACGGGGGCGGGCACGTCGCGGACCACGCGGTTCAGGAGCGCGTCCACGCCGACGCCGGTCTTCGCCGAGACCTTGAGCACGTCCTCCGGCTGGCAGCCGATGAGGTTCGCGAGCTCCTCGGAGAACTTCTCGGGCTGGGCGGCCGGCAGGTCGATCTTGTTGAGCACCGGGACGATGGTGAGGTCGTTCTCCATGGCCAGGTACAGGTTGGCCAGCGTCTGCGCCTCGATGCCCTGGGCGGCGTCGACAAGCAGGACGGTGCCCTCGCAGGCGGCGAGCGAGCGCGAGACCTCGTACGTGAAGTCCACGTGGCCCGGGGTGTCGATCATGTTCAGGATGTGGGCCCGGCCCTGGTCGGGGCCCTCGGTGGGGGCCCACGGCAGCCGGACCGCCTGGGACTTGATCGTGATGCCGCGCTCGCGCTCGATGTCCATCCGGTCGAGGTACTGCGCACGCATCTGCCGCTGCTCGACCACGCCGGTCAGCTGGAGCATCCGGTCGGCAAGGGTCGACTTGCCGTGGTCGATGTGGGCGATGATGCAGAAGTTGCGGATCAGCGCCGGGTCGGTACGGCTCGGCTCGGGCACGTTGGGAGGAGTCGCGGGCACGCAGGGTCCTGATTCTTGAGACGCGCGGTCGAATCGCGGCGTCTCGTCTCGGGTCGACGACGGTTCGATACGTAAGTAGCAGCCTCTATGGTCCCACGCCTGCGGGCCTGTGCTCGGTTTGGGCTGGTCGCGGGGCGGCTGGTAACGTGGGCAGCTGTGTCTCGTCACCCTTGCGGCGGCGTGGCACGACCTAAGATCGAATCATCGAACCTGCAAAGGCTCTTTCGTGGCGAACATCAAGTCCCAGATCAAGCGGAACAAGACGAACGAGAAGGCGCGCCTGCGTAACAAGGCCGTCAAGTCCTCGGTCAAGACCGCGATCCGCAAGGCTCGCGAGGCCGTCGTGGCCGGCGACTTCGAGAAGGCCACCGTGGCCGTTCGCGAAGCCTCCAAGAAGCTCGACAAGGCCGTCAGCAAGGGTGTCATCCACAAGAACGCCGCCGCCAACAAGAAGTCGGCGCTGGCGCTCAAGGTTGCCGCTCTTCAGGGCTAAGACCTGCCGCTTCATCTGATCGACCCGCCCGACGGGACCCAGCGGCCCCTCTACCGCTCCCGGACGGCAGCTCAGTGCCGCGCGCGGACGCGTTCGCCACGCGGGCGCGGCGCTATCCAGAAGTAACGCGAAGGCCCCGTTCCTCGTCCTTCCCCAGGACGGAACGGGGCCTTCGCGCTGCCCGCGGCCTTTCAGCGGTGGACGCGGCCGACGAGGTCCACGACCTCGCCGAGGAAACCCTCGTCCAGCATGGTCGAGACCGCCGTGTCGCCCTCGTCCTGAAGGCCCGCGTCATGGCAGGCGACACCCACCAGATAGCCGCCGTCGAGTTCGAAGGTGGAGAACGCCCACTCGCCGTGCGAGGCGGGCTCGCCCTGCGGGGTGAGCAGGGTGGTGGCCTCCGGGTCGAAGCCGAACTGCGTGAAACCCATCCGCATGCCCTGGCCGAGCGCCTTGGTGTACGCCTCCTTCAGCGTCCAGGTGCGCACCAGGCGGCGCTGCTGCTCGGCCTCGTCCAGGGCGCCGAGCCAGCGGCGCTCGGCGGGGGTGCACAGATGGCGCTGGACCGCGGAGTACTGGATGCGGCGGCCGGCGAGCTCGGTGTCGACGCCGACCCGGCCGCGCCGGTTGAGCCCCACCACCAGCAGGTCCCGGGTGTGGCTGAGGCTGACCTCGATCTGGTCGCAGCCGCGCAGATAGGGGCGGCCGCCCGCCTTGGAGGCGAGCTCGACCGTCTCGGGCGGGGTCTGCAGGGCCGCGCCCGCGGTGTATTTGACCAGGAGCCGCGATGCCGCGAAGCGGTCGCGGGCCTCGGGTTCCTGGAGGGCGCTGAGGCGCTGCCAGTCGCGGGCGCCGAGCAGGGGGCGCAGCTGGGGGTCGGCGACGGCGGCCGGCAGCCAGTCCCGCCAGCTCGCGTGGACCACCACATGGCCGTGCCAGGCCATGGACTGCCGCACCCGGCTCCATGGGCTGTCCGGTCCCGGCATCAGAAGGGGTTCGGCGATGCCCGTCCTGGTGAGGGGGCTCATGGGGTACCTGCTTCCGACAGAGGAGCGTCGTGAAGATCGAAACTGCGGCCGGCCCGGAAGCGCGCCAGCAGCTCCTCCGCGACCCGGTCGACGCAGTCCGGCGGCAGCGGAGGAAGGGTGAGGCCGAGGCGGCGCCCGTAGCGGTGCAGGGCGAGCACCAGCCAGGCGGGGTCGGCCAGGAAGGTGGCGGTGTGCCGGTGGTGCTCCCACACGGCGAGGGCCGCGCCGGCCGCGGACAGCACGGAGTGGCGGTCGGCGAGCGCGGCGGTGGCGGGGCTCGCGAGGGCGGCCCGGTCGCCGGGTTCGATTCTGAGGCAGGCCTCGCGCACGGCGAGCAGATCGGCGTGGAAGGCGGCGGCCGTCGTCCGGAGCACTTCGCCGTACGGGCCCTCGTCGCCCGAGTCCGCGAGGCGGGCGGCGCAGGCGGTGAGGGAGGCGGCCAGGAAGTCGCCGCCGCCCGCGACTTCGAGGCCGCCGAGGTCGAGGTGGGGTACGGGTTCGCCGGTGCGGAACAGGGCGGCGGGCGGTTCGGCCTCGCGGCCCCAGAAGTGCCGTGCCAGGACCGGGAGTTGGGGGATCACGACGGCCTGGCAGGAGGCGGTTCCGGCGTGGCCGAGACCGGCGGCGGGCAGATCGCGGAGCAGTTTGCCGAGCATGCCCTGGTCGGTGTCGCGGCTGTAGCCGCCGGCGCCGAGCACGGTGGCCAGCTCCTCCAGGTCGTCCCTGAGCAGATCCGGTACGAGGTATTTGAGTTCGGCGGCGGCCAGATGGGCGGCGCCGGGCAGCAGCGACAGCGCGCGCAGCACGGCGGTGGCCATGCTGTCACCCGCGAGCAGATCGGCGAACACCCCGGCGAGCAACCCGCGTTGGCGCCTGCCCACGGCCCCTCCGGACAGAGCGGTGCGCACCGCCGCGCGCAGCACGGTGTCCACCGAGGCGAGCACCGCTCCGGTGATCAGGGTGCGGTTGAGCTGGAACGTACGCAGTGACAGGCGTACGCCCGCGCCGAGTTCGCCGACCAGGGCATCGCCCGGCACCTCGCACGCGTCGAACGCGTACCCGGCGAAGCGGCAGCCGCGCATGCCCGTGGTGGGGCGGCGCGGCAGCAACCGCACGCTTTCGGGCGGGAGTTGGTCCGGGTCGAGGAGGAATACGGAGTGCGATGCGGGGCCGGGGGCGGGGTCGGTGCGGACGTAGGCGACGACGGCGCCCGCGCGTTCGGCGTTGATGACGACGTCCTTGCGGCCGTCCAGGACATGGCCGCCCGAGTACTGCAGGGCGGTGAGCTCGCCGCGCAGCATCGCGGTGCCGTGGGCGAGCGAGCGGTGCACGATGGCCGCGCGGCCGCCCGAGACGAGCAGGCGGGCCACGCTCGCGCGCTGGCCGGGCGAGCCGGCGGCGAACACCGGGGCGGCCGCGAACAGCGAGGTGATCCCGTACCCGAAGGCGAGGGCGACATCGCGGCGGAATACCGGCCGCAGCATCCGCATCAGCTGGTCGGCGTCGCGCAGCCGCCCGCCGAGCGCGACCGGCACCAGCTCGGCGCCGAAGCCCTCCTCGTCGAGCAACTCCTCGGCGGCGCCGAGCAGTTCACTGTCACCGTCGGCGGCGAGCAGGGCCCGGAAGCCGAGCGGGTTCGCCGGGTCGCAGGGGTCGCCGAAGCGGAATTCGAGCCGCTCGGCGCGGTGGCGTACGTCCGGGTCGGCCATCCGGACGGCGGTGTCGGGCATGGGCTCAGCCTCCATCCGGGGCGTACGGGGGCGCCGATGCGTACAGCGGGCGCAGTTCGCCGCGCAGGTAGAGCTCGCGCATCAGCGAGCGGCGGACCTTGCCGCTGGTGGTGCGGCGCACGGTGCCGGGGCGGACCAGGACCACTCCGCCGAGCCGGGCGCCGAACTCCTCGCGCAGGCAGCCGCGTACGCGTTCGGCGAGGTCGGCGAGCTGGCCGCGGCTCCAGCCGGCGCCGCGGATCTCCTGGATGGCGACGATCTCCTCGTGGTCGGCGGGCGCCGAGAGCACCACGGCGGAGCCGAACGGGGCGCCGGACTGGGCGAGTTGGCGCTCGGCCTCCTGCGGGTGCAGGGTGCGGCCGTCCACGAGGAGGGCGTCCTTGATGCGGCCGGTGAGGTACAGCTCGCCGTCGCGCAGCGCGCCGAGGTCGCCGGTGCGCAGGAAGCCGTGTTCGCCCGATGCGGTGGTGCGGCCGAAGACGGCGGCACTCTCCAGGGGGCGGCGCCAGTAGCCGGCGGCCACGGCTTCGCCGCGCACCCAGATCTCGCCGACGGATCCGTCGGGCAGCACGGCCGAGCTCTCCGGGTCGACGATGCGTACGGTGACGCCGGTCGCCGGTCCGCAGCCGACCAGGGTGCGCACCGGGCGGCCCGGCTCGGGCGGGGCGAGCTCGCCGCGCTCCAGACCTCCGGCCGCCACCACGGTTTGCGCGGGTGGGCGTCGACCGGTGAGGCTGACCAGGAGGGTGGCCTCGGCGAGCCCGTATCCGGCGGCGAGCGCGCCGGGGCGCAGGCCCGCGGCGGCGAAGCGTCGGGCGAAGGCGGTGAGGGTGACGGCGGAGACGGGTTCGGAGGCGTTGACGCAGGTGGCCAGTGCGCCGAGGTCGAGTTCCGCGAGGTCGTCGTCGGTGACTTCGGCGAGGCAGCGGGCGTACGCGGAGTCGGGGGCGGCGGTGACGGTGACGCGGTGCCGGGCCACCTCGTGCAGCCAGCGCACGGGGGCGGTCGCGAACAGGCGCTGGGGCATGAGGACGGCGGTGGCGCCGAGCCAGAGCGGATGCAGCAGCTGGCCGATCAGGCCGAGGTCGTGGTGGAGCGGGAGCCAGCCGCCGATGCGCGCGTTCTCGTCGGTGCCGAGCGCGCCGCGCAGGGACTCCATGGTGGCGAGGAGGTTGGCGTGGGTGACCTGGACGCCGCGCGGGGCGGCGGTGGATCCGGAGGTGTACTGGATGAGCGCGGTGTCACCGGCGGCCACGGCGGGCGGCTGCCAGTCGGCGCCGTCGTCGGGCAGGCAGTCGACGGCGAGGCACACCACCGAGGACCGCCCGGCGTCGGCGAGGCGGCGGGAGAGTTCGGGGGCGTGCGCGGACTCGGTGAGCACGATCGCGGCATCGGTCTCGGCGGCGATCGCGGCGGTGCGTTCGGCGGCGGCGCGCGAGGTCTCCGGGGGCGGTACGGGCACGGCGACGGCGCCCGCGTACAGGCAGCCGATGAGGGCGGCGACGGTGTGCGGGCCGCCGTCCATGGAGATCAGTACGGGCGCGCCGGCCGCGCGGCGGCGCAGCAGCGCGGCCGCGACGGACCTGGCCCGCACGTCGAGTTCCCGGTAGGTGCGGCGGCTCGCGCCGCGGTCACCGTCCAGGCAGAGCAGAGCGGTCTCTTCGGCTCTGTCGGCGAACCGCGCCGCCAGTGCGTGCGTGAAGCTCCTCGCTGGGGTCATCCTCTGCTCCCTGGTGCTCGGACGGATGGTTGGTCCTCCCACTCTGCGCGTCGGCCCTTGACGGGTACTTGAAGATCAACTGTTGTGGGGGCGGCGGGCCGCTCATCTTCTGGGTCCCGGCACCTCGTTCAGCAGGTCCTGCAGGAGCAGCAGTTCCTGCCGGGTGAGCGGGACGTCGGGGCGCAGCCGCTCGGGGTGGCCCGGCGGCGGGCCGTCCGCGTCGGTGCGCAGCATCAGGCGGAACCCGCTGTCGAGCGAGCGCAGCCGGGCCCTGTTGCCGTCGGCCGCGGTCAGATACATCTCGACACCGCCGTGGACCATGAGGGCTTCGCCCACGGGCCGCAGACAGCGGCCGATGAGGCGGCGCCAGCTGCCCTTCGCGCGACGGCCGGAGCCGTCCGGAACATCCGGTTCCTTCCGGCTGGCCATGTCAGAGAACACCTTCCGAGCTGCGGTGTTCGTTCATGTTCACGTCACCTCTCCCTTCACCCCGGATGCCGGGACGGCGCCTGGGTGGAGGGAGGATGGGAGCGACCACTGGAGCGGCGGTCGGGCCGTGGCTGAAAGGCACGGATGCGGGTGCGTTCGTACCGTTCCTGAAACGGCACATGCCGGATTCGTCTCAGCCACGGGTCTCGGCCACGGCCTATTGCATAATCTCTACCAACTGACCCATGATCCAGCACATCGGGGGGCGCCATGGTGAGAGTTCTGATCGCCGAAGACATGCACATGCTGCGCAAAGCATTGGTGTCACTCATTGAACTGGAGCCCGACCTGGAAGTGGTCGCGGAGCTGTCGTCGGGTACGGACATCGTGCCGACCGCGATGGCCATACGGCCGGATGTCGCCGTCCTGGACATCGACCTCCCCGGCACCGACGGCATCACCGCCGCCGCCGGACTGCACACCGCGGTGCCGGAGTGCCGCACCCTGATCCTCACCAGCCTCGGCAGACCCGGCAACCTCAGACGGGCGCTGGCCGCGCACGTATCGGGTTTCCTGCCGAAGGACTCGGATCCGGACAGCCTCTGCGCCGCGATCCGCCAGGTGGCCTCGGGCGAGCGCGTGATCGATCCGCAACTGGCCCTCGCCACCCTCGACTCCGGCCCCTCCCCCCTCACCGACCGCGAGCGGGAGGTGCTCCAGATCGCCTCGGAGGGCGTGGAGGCCGCCCAGATCGCGGCCCGGCTGCACCTGTCGTCCGGCACCGTACGGAACTATCTGACCTCGGCCGTCAGCAAACTCAACGCGCGTAACCGCGTCGACGCGATCCGCATCGCGCGTGAGGCGGGGTGGCTGCACTCGGTCTGAGCACCGGGGCCGGGGCTGCCGCCACAGTCCCGGGTAAAACGTTTCTCCACTGGGCTCCTCAAGGGTCCCCGGCCTTGACCCGGCACGGGCTGCCGGTACGGTCCCTCACGCCGCGAGCAGTTCGACCTCGGCCCTGAGCTCGAACCAGCCGTCCGGGCGCGCTCCCGCCATCAGCCGGCCGTTCACCGCGTTGACCCGGGTGGTCAGATTGCCTATGCCGCTGCCCCCGTTGACCTTGGAGTCGAGGCCGGGCGCGGCGCAGCCGTCCACACCGTCGTTGACGAGGGTGAGGCGTACCCCGGCCGCGGTGCGCTCCGCGGTGATCTTGCAGTGCGCGGCCCTGCTGTGCCGCAGCATGTTGGTCAGGCCCTCGCGCAGCATGGTGGCGAGCACGGTGTCCACGTCGCCGGGCAGCTCTCCGCAGTCGGTGTCCACGGTGGCCCGGATGCCCACCCCGGCCAGCATCGCGGTGGCGCTCTCCGCCTCCGCGGCGAGGCTCATCCGCTGCCGCCCGTCGGCCACCGTACGGACATCGGCGAGCGCTTGGCGGGCGATCTGGAGCACCTCGGTGAGTTCCTCCTGCGCCTGCATCGGCCTGGTCCTCCCGAGGCGGCGTACCAGCTCGCACTTGAGGGTGATCGCGGAGAGGCTGAAGCCCAGCAGATCGTGCAGGTCGCGGGCGAAGCGGAGGCGTTCGGTGGTCACCGCGAGGCGGGCGATCTCGCTGCGGGAGCGGTGCAGTTCGGAGGCGAGCTGCGCCATGCGGGACAGGCCGAAGACGACCAGGGCGCAGATCGGGGTGTACGCGGTCTCGTAGATGACGTCCTGGAGCGGTACCCCGGACGCGTACAGCGCGGCGTCGCTGGCCGCGGTGACGATCAGCAGCGCCGGCCAGGCGGCCACCGCGGGCAGCACCAGGAGCGCCGAGCCCGCCAGGAAGCCGGGGATGCCCGGCCAGGCGCGGCCGAAGGCGAGGAAGGGCAGGAACTGGAACACGGCCTGGAGGCCGAGCGCCCCGTACCGCAGTCTCGTCCGGTACCGCGCGGCCCAGGAGAACCGCCAGTGGAAGGACTCGGTCAGCTGGAGCGCGAGGAGGGCGAGCAGGCACAGCTCCACGCCGCGGGGGAAGCCGCCCGCCGGGGCGAAGGACCAGCCCTCCGCCGAGCAGGCCAGGAAGTAGCCGACCAGCACCGCGAGGGTGATCGCGCTGGCGTCCCTGGGCGCCACGTCCAGGTGGCCCGCCCCGCGCGGCCGCGCCGCCGGCGGCTGCTCCGGGTCGTCCGGGCAGGCGGTGGCGGGCGCCGAGCCGGCCGCCGCATCGCCGCAGTCGGGCAGCGCGACGGTGACGCACAGCCGGAACCAGCCGTCGTCGGCGCGGTGGGAGAGCGTGCCGCCGACCAGCCGGACCCGCTCGTCGAGCGCGGCGAGCCCGCCGTCCGGGCCGCCCTTGGGCTGCCGTCCGGAGCGGACTCCGTCGTTGGCCAGCGTGAAGGCGATGTCCCGTCCCCGGCGTTCGACCGTGATCTGGCACTGTTCGGCCTTGCTGTGCCGCAGCAGGTTGGTCAGGCCCTCGCGCAGCACCGTGGCCAGCATGGTGTCCACCGCGCCCGGCAGTTCATGGCGGTCGATGTGCACGGTGGTACGGATGCCGGCCGCGCCGAGCATCGAGACGGCCGCGTCCGCCTCGCCCCACAGGGACATCTCCCGGTAGCCGCGGCTGACCGAACGCACATCGGCGAGCGCCTTGCGCGAGGTACCCAGGATCTCGGTCAGCTCCTCCTGCGCCTTCGCCGGGGCGTCGGTGAACAGGCGGTAGGCGAGCTCGCACTTGAGGGTGATCGCGGAGAGGCTGAAGCCCAGCACGTCGTGCAGATCACGGGCGAAGCGCAGCCGCTCGGCGGCCACGGCGAGGCGCGAGAGCTCGGCCCGGGAGCGGTGCAGCTGGCTGATCATCGCGGACATCCGGGAGAGTCCGATGAGGACGAGCGGGATGAGGATCGCCTCGATCGAGGCGTAGACGACATCGCCCCAGGCGAGCCCGTACTGATGGAACTCCACGAAATCCGCGGCGATCACGGCGGAGAAGAGCGCCCAGCCCGTCGCCGTCGGGAACACCAGCACCGCCGAGGCGGCCAGGAACTCCGACATTCCTCCCCAGGCCTCGCCGAACAGGGCAAGGGGCAGATAGGTGGGCAGGATCTGGAACACCCAGGCCGCGTACCGCACTTGGGTCAGTCGGGGAAAGAGCCACGGGAAGGAATGGCCGAGTTGCAACCCCATGATCGCCGCGAAGGCGAGCACGGCGACCGCGCTCTCCCACACCGGTGGCCGCTGCGCCCAGACGAAGGAGCCGTCGATGACGAAGAAGCCGATCAGCACTCCGGCGGTGATGGCCATCGCCTTGCGCGGCGGTAGCTCCTGACTGACGGCTTCGGCGGATTCCCCGTCCGCCGAGCCGACCATTGCTGCCTTCAAGTGTCCCCCATGGTTCAAACGGTGCCCGGTCACAAGCACGTCTCGAACCGGATCATAGGTAATCCAGTGCCCAAATCTGTAGTGCTCGACCGGTTCTCACAGACGGGCCCCGCCCTTCACTTCCTGGACGGCCAGCATTCCGGCGGCCGCCGTATACGACCGGGCCGCCCGCACCACCGTCGGGGGCAGCGAGTCGTTGAACGGTGACCGAAAATCGCTGTACGCGCCCTGGAGATGGAGGAGCAGCCGGGCAGCGTCGGGTCCGTGCAGCTCCACCCGGTGGTCGGAGCCCTCGTACGCGAGCACCGGATCGCATCCCGGCCTGCGCAGCACCACGTCCGCCGGGAGCCGGTGTTCGGCGCCGGGGGCGGCCGGCGGCGGACGGAACCGGGCGGCCGGCGACAGCGGGACCACGCTCAGCAGCGGCGAGGCACCGATCGCCAGGTGACGCACGATCACGTGCTGGAGGGAGTCCAGGGCGCCGAGCAACTCCCGCGACGCGTCGTTCCACTCGCCCTCGGGCACCTCGTACCCCGGGAAGCCGGGCACCACATTGCCCAGCGACACCGGGCCGAGCTCCATCCGGTACAGCGCCTCGCGCAGCAGCGGCCCCGGGCGCTCCAGGCACAGCTCCCCCCAGGGGGTGCGCAGCACCGTGTTCGGACCGGGCAGGACCGCGACGTCCTCGCGCAGCGACCAGAACTCGCCTAGTTCACGGGCCGCGAGGCGGTCGATACGCATGAGAGAGGGTCCTTCCACCGGCAGGGTGTGGTGTTCGCGTTCGGGGTGCGGGTCGGGGTGCGGGTGCTTCGCGTTCAGAGGAAGAGCGGGACGGGGTTGAGGTTCTCGTACGGGGTCGGCGCGGCCAGCCGGCCGAGCTGTACGGGGACGTCGAAGAGGCGGCCGGGGGCGTAGCGGGCCCAGTGCGGTCTGAGTCCGGGCACCACCACCTTGACCACCGGCAGGCCCACGTCGGGCCGGGTCTGGTCGAGGACGAGCAGTTCCATCGACTTGCTCCGCAGGAGCGCCACGACCGTCTCGATGTCCTCGCGCAGATCGTCGTGCGGCGTGTGGGGGTGGGTGGCGGGGCCGGTCGGCGGGACGTCGGCGGGGAGCAGGTAGGGGTGGTCCTCGACGGTGGCCGTGCGCAGCCACGCGTGGACGTCCGCGTCGTCGGTGGCGGCGCGGGAGACGCTGCCGTCGGGCGCCACCACGTGCGGCATCATCTGGTTGAGCTCGGTCAGCGCGCGGCGCAGCGCGATCGCCGGGTCGAAGTGGGCGCCGAAGCCGAACATGATGTGCTGCGCCTGCCCGGGTCCCGCGTCGGTACGCCGCGACAGTGCGGCAAGGACCGGGATGCCGAGGTCGGCGGTCAGGTCGAGCACCCACACCTCGCGGCCCAACGAGGCGTGTACGCGCCGGAGTTCGGTGATCCACGGGTCGTCGAAGGCGTCGAGGTCGACGGCGGGGTGGCGGGTGCGGTTGTACCACCACAGGGCGAGCGCGTCGCGCTCCACGAGTTCGAGGAAGCCCTGGAGCACGGCGTCCTCCAGGGTGCCCCCGGCGGCGGTGCCGTTGGAGGTGGCCAGGCACGTGGCGGCGCCGGGCGGCTGGGGCACTCCGTAGTAGAGCAGCGCGGTCGGCAGCAGCTTGTGGCGCTGTTCGGTCACCGACCACAGCGGCGTCCAGTCGGTCGGCGCCTCCTCCTCGAAGGGGTCGGCGATGTGCTGGAAGGGCGCGTGGCGGGCGTTCCAGTCGGCGCGGTGGGCGAACTGCCGCTCGTCGTAGAGCTGGACGGTGTCGGGGTGGACGGCGTCGGCGGCCAGCTCGCGGTAGCTGCCGCGGACGGTGGCCTCGCCGCCCTCGAAGTGGCCCGAGTGGCGTTCGAGGGCTTCGGCCAGCGCGCTGACCCTGGCCTGGATCTCGGTGGTGCCCTTGCCGCCGCAGGAGGCGCGCAGTCCGCCCCGGATGGCGCCGATGCCCTGGGCGCCCGCGGCCGGGTTGAGGCCCGCGGAGAAGGAGTTGAAGAACTCGGGGCCGCACTCGTTGCGGGTGATGCCGCGCACCAGGCCGGTGACCGGATCCACCAAGTGGCCGAAGCGGTCCAGGAGTTGGCGCGGGGTGAGGCTGCGGTGGCCGTTGCCGCCGGTGTCCCGCTTGACGCGGGAGCGCAGCACCACCGGCGCCATCACCTGGGCGGCGGTCATGCCGGGCTCACCGCAGGTGGCGCACTGCGGGCGGCGTACGACGGGGTGGAGTTCACCGGCGAGGGTGAGTCCGTCGAGGGTGCGCAGGGCCTGCTGGCTCGCGTGCCGGTAGCCGGAGAGCCACTTGGCGGCTTCGAGGCCGGCCAGCTGGAGGGCGGCGAGGCGGGCCGCGGGCAGTGTGCAGGAGGGCCGGGGCACCGGCCCCGAGCGGCCCAGCATGCGCTGGACATGGGCCTCCACCGGGCGCGAGCGCCACAGGCGTTCGGCCAGGCAGGACCAGCAGGGCCCGTCCACGTCGCCGAAGAAGGGGCCGATCCACACCTCGGTGCCCTCGGACTTCACCGGCAGCCAGCGCCGTCCGGCCGCACGGAACTCGGCGTCGACGACGGCGAGCGCGGGGTCGAGGTAGTCGTCGCAGAGGACCACCGTGAGGGCGGCCGTCCACTCCGCGCCGTCCGGGGGCGCCGCGAGTCCGGCGGCGGTCAGGCACGCGGCCAGCTCGGCGGCGTCGCCGCTGCCGACGGCGAGCGCCGAAACCGTCTGGTGCGTACGGGAGTCGAGCGCTTCGGCGCCGTCCAGACCGGCGGCCTCCCAGTAGGCCTGCTCGGCCGACTCCCTGGGTGCGAGCGGGTGTTCCCCGCGTCCCCGGAGCAGTCCGGCGCCGGTCAGCCGGGACACCAGGCGGGCGGCCTGCCCGGCCGGAAGCGCGTCTTCGGCGTCTCTGGCTATCCGCTCCAGGGGTCTGGTGCCGTCGAGGAGCGGGGCGAGGCGGGCTATCTGCTCGCCGTGCAGTGCGGTCACCCGCTGGTCAGAGATCAGGTACACCGCTTCACCGGGCACCTGCTCGACCCGCAGGTGCGGCTTGAACCCGACGAGCGGGGCGGCGGCCCGCGCGGCCCCCATCAGGCAGCGAGGCGAGCGGCGTCGACGGCCGAGACCTGACCCTGTGCGGCGAACCAGCAAGGCAGCGCGGGGGCCAGGAGGTTGGCGCAAACCTGCTGTCCGAACTCCTCGATCACGAGGTCGTCGTTGCCGGACACGGGGCGGCTGATGTTCGCGTTCATGAGGGGCATCCCTTGACTAGCGGGCGGATGAGGGGCCTTGTCACTCGGCGCTCGACTTCTGGTCGGGCCGACGTCCAGAACTCTGCCGGGTCGGCTGATTCGGCCCCAGTGCCGCCGTCACGGGATGCCCATGAAACTTTCATACGTGTGACCGGGACACGCACATGCCGGGTTCAGGAGCGCGGCACTGCCGAGAAACCGGCCGGGATGACAGTTTTTGAGGGTGCTTGGCGCCGGGTCCGAAATCCATCGGGTCATCCGGCAGATCCGACCCCGGAGGAATCCCATGGAGATCAAGGTTCTCGGTCCGCTCATGGCCGAGTCGGGCGGCACGTCGGTCGTCCCGAGCGCCGGCAAGCCCCGGCAGATACTGGCGCTGCTTTCGGTGTACGCCAACCAGGTCATGCCCGTGCCGACGCTGATGGAGGAGATCTGGGGCGCCGACATGCCCCGCAGCGCGCTCACCACCCTGCAGACGTACATCCTGCAACTGCGCCGCCTCATCGCGAATGCGCTCGGCCCGGACAGCCCCTACACCGCGCGTGAGGTGCTTGCCACCCGGCACGGCGGCTACCTCCTCGAAGTCACGCCGGGCGCGGTCGACGTGCACGAGTACGACCGGCTGGTGGCCACCGGGCGCGGCGCCGCCGAGCGCGGTGACGACGAGAGCGCCGCCGCGCTCTACCGCGAGGCGCTCGGCATGTGGCGCGGCCCGGCGCTGGTGGACGTGCGGCTCGGCCCGCTTCTGGAGATCGAGCTGGTACGCCTCGAAGAGAGCCGGCTCGGTGTCCTTGAGCAGCGGATCGACTCCGATCTGCGGCTCGGCCGGCACATGCAACTCCTCGCCGAACTCACCTCTCTGACGGCCCGTCACCCGCTGCACGAGGGTCTGCACGCCCAGTGCATGGTGGCGCTGTACCGGTCGGGCCGGCAGTGGCAGGCGCTGGACGTGTTCCAGAACCTGCGCCGCGGGCTCGCCGACGAGCTGGGCCTGGACCCCTCGGTCCGGCTCCAGCAACTGCACCGCGCGGTACTGGCCGGTGACCCCGCGCTCGACTCGCACCTGGCCGGGCGTCGCCCGGTGCTCGACCTCTTCGCCGCCTGAGCGGCGCACGGGCGGCAGGACCGCCCGGCAGCAACGCGTCCGGACCCCGCCCTCTCCCCCCACAGGGCGGGGTCCGACGCGTGCGCGGCTCCATCCGGCCTCCAGGCAGTGGACGCACAGTGCCCCCGACCGACGCCAACGACCTTGGGGGTTATCTTGCGAGTCATCGATCTGTCGTCGCCCGTGGACGCGGCCGGCTGGGAGCCGGACCCGATCGTCCACGAGATCATGACGCCCGCCGAGGGCGCCGCGCACATGGCGGCGGAGATGAAGGAGCACTTCGGGCTCGACTTCGACCCGGCCGACCTGCCCGGGGGCGAACTCCTGTCCCTGGACACCCTCACCCTGACCAGCCACACGGGCACCCATGTGGACGCGCCCTCGCACTACGGCTCGGTCGGTGACTACGGGCGGCCCCGGCACATCGACGAGATGCCGCTCGACTGGTTCCTGCGCCCGGCCGTGGTGCTCGACGTCAGCGATGTCGGCACCGGCACGATCGGGGTCGAGCGCATCGAGAAGCAGATCGCCGGCATCGGATACACCCCGCGGCCGCTCGACATCGTGATGCTGCACACCGGCGCGTCCCAACACGCGGGCACACCACGGTACTTCACCGATTTCGCGGGCCTGGACGGCGCCGCCACCGACTTCCTGCTCGACCTCGGCGTACGCGTCATCGGCACCGACGCCTGGAGCCTGGACGCCCCCTTCGGGCACATGATCCGCACCTTCCAGGAGACCGGCGACAAGTCGGTGCTGTGGCCCGCGCACTTCGCCGGCCGGCGCCGCGAGTACTGCCAGGTGGAGCGGCTCGCCCAGCTCGACACGCTGCCCACGCACGGGTTCCGGGTGTCCTGCTTCCCCGTGAAGATCGCCGGAGCGGGGGCGGGCTGGACCCGGGCCGTCGCCCTGATCGACGAATGAGACCGGCCGGCGAGGTCCGCGAGGACACCATGACGCCCTGGCTGTTCTGCTTCCACCACGCGGGCGCCGGGATCTCCTCCTTCGCCAGGTGGCAGAAGGTGCTCGGCGACACGGCCGAGGTGGTGCCGGTGCTGCTGCCCGGCCGGGGTCCGCGCGCCAAGGAGGCCCGGATCACCGACGCCACCGAACTCATGAATGAACTGCGGGAGTTGATCACCCCGCTGCTCGACCGCCCGTACCTCCTGTACGGGCACAGCCTCGGCGGTCTCGTCGCGCACGCGCTGACCCGGACCCTGGAGGACGACGGGCTGCTGCCGCCGGCCCGGCTGGTGATCGGCGCCGTACCGCCGCCGCATCTGCGCAACACGCTGCTGCGCGGCGCGCGGCTGCCCGACCACGACCTCATCGATCTGCTGGTCGACCTGGAGGCGGCGCCGCCGGAGGCCGCCGGACGGGACCGCTCGCTGTGGCAGCGCCAGGTGATCCCGGCGCTCCGCGACGATCTGCGGCTCGGTGAGGCGCTGTGCCAGGTCAACGCCGACAAGGCGGTGGGCACCCCGCTGACGGCGCTCGCGGGCCGGGACGATCCCATCGCGCCGCTGTGGGAGATGGCCGAGTGGGCCGACTACTCGGTGACCCGCTTCCGGCTCCAGACGCTGCCCGGCGGCCACTTCTTCGTACGCGAGCAGATCGTGCCCGAACTCCTTCGCGCGGTGGCCCTCGAACTGCGGGTGTCGCTCAAGGCGGAGTACGACGGCGAGTCCAGCGGGCGTCAAGAGGGCGGGACCACACTCCTTCCATCAGCGGACCTACAAGAGAGGTGACGCAGCCGTGCTGCATTCTCCCGGGGCGCACCCCCAGGACCAACGCAACGAGGGGGACAGGTGAGCCGACGCGTAGTCATCACCGGAATCGGTGTGGTCGCCCCCGGGGGCGTGGGCACCAAGGAGTACTGGTCCCTGCTGACCGCGGGACGCACCGCCACCAGGGCCGTCTCACTCTTCGACGCCTCGGCGTTCCGCTCCAGGATCGCCGCCGAGGTCGACTTCGACCCGGTCGCCCAGGGGCTGACCGAGGAGCAGTCCACGCGGCTCGACAGGGCCGCCCAGTTCGCCCTGGTGGGCGCTCGTGAGGCGGTCACCGACAGCGGTCTGGACATGGCGGGCATCGACCCGTTCCGCACCGGCGTGACCATCGGCAGCGCGGTCGGCGCGACCACCGGACTCGACTACGAGTACGCGGCGGTCAGCGACAACGGCGCCGAGTGGCTGGTCGACCACGAGCGGGCCGTGCCGCACCTGTACGACTACTTCGTGCCCAGCTCGTTCGCGGCCGAGGTGGCCTGGGAGTTCGGCGCGCAGGGTCCCACGGCCGTCGTCTCCACCGGCTGCACCTCCGGCCTCGACTCGGTCGGCCACGCCGTCGAGCTGATCCGCGAGGGCAGCGCCGACGTCATGATCGCCGGGGCCACCGAGGCGCCGATCTCGCCGATCTCGGTCGCCTGCTTCGACGCCATCAAGGCCACCTCGAACCGCAACGACGAGCCGGAGACCGCCTCGCGGCCCTTCGACAAGTCCCGCAACGGCTTCGTGCTCGGCGAGGGCAGCGCGGTGTTCGTCCTGGAGGAGTACGGGCAGGCGGTGGCCCGGGGTGCGCACATCTACGCCGAGATCGCCGGCTTCGCCTCGCGTTCCAACGCGTACAACATGACGGGTCTGCGGGCCGACGGCGCCGAGATGGCCGAGGCCATCGGCGCGGCCCTGGAAGAGGCCGGCATCCCCGGCACCGACATCGACTACATCAACGCGCACGGCTCGGGCACCCTGCAGAACGACCGGCACGAGACGGCCGCGTTCAAGAAGAGCCTCGGCGACCACGCGTACGCGACGCCCGTCTCCTCCATCAAGTCGATGATCGGGCACTCGCTCGGCGCCATCGGCTCCCTGGAGATCGCCGCGTCCGCGCTCGCCATCGAGCACGGCGTGGTGCCGCCGACCGCGAATCTGCGCGAGGCCGACCCCAAGTGCGACCTCGACTACACGCCGGTCCACGCCCGCGAGCGCGAGATCAGCACGGTCCTGAGCGTGGGCAGCGGCTTCGGCGGATTCCAGAGCGCGATCGTGCTCACCAAGCCCGAGCGGAGGAAGACGGCATGACGAGCGAGCTCCTTGAACGGGCGGCGGTGCGCTCCGGTACCGCGGTGTTCACCGGGATCGGGGTCACCGCCCCCAACGGCCTGGGTACGGACGCCTGGTGGCGGGCGACCGTGGCCGGCGAGAGCGGCATCCGCCCGGTCTCCCGCTTCGACGCCTCCGGCTACCCGGCGACCCTTGCGGGCGAGGTGCCCGGCTTCGACGCCGAGGAGCACATCCCGAGCCGGCTGCTCCCGCAGACCGACCACATGACGCGGCTCGCGCTGACCGCCGCCAAGGAGGCCCTGGAGGACTCCGGCGCCGACCCGGCCGAGCTGCCCGAGTACTCGGCGGGCGCGGTCACCGCGGCCTCCGCGGGCGGCTTCGAGTTCGGCCAGCGCGAGCTCCAGGCGCTGTGGAGCAAGGGCGGCCAGTACGTCTCCGCGTACCAGTCGTACGCCTGGTTCTACGCCGTCAACACCGGCCAGATCTCCATCCGGCACGGTCTGCGCGGACCCAGCGGGGTGCTGGTCACCGAGCAGGCGGGCGGCCTCGACGCGGTCGGCCAGGCGCGCCGCCAGCTGCGCAAGGGCAGCAAGCTCATCGTCACCGGCGGGGTGGACGGAGCGGTCTGCCCCTGGGGCTGGACCGCGCAGCTCGCGGGCGGCCGGATGAGCTCCGTCGCCGACCCGGCGCGCGCGTTCCTGCCGTTCGACCGCGAGGCCGCCGGTTACGTCGCCGGAGAGGGCGGCGCCATCCTCGTACTGGAGGACGCCGAGGCGGCCCGTGCACGCGGCGCCCGGATCTACGGACAGCTCTCGGGGTACGCCGCCACCTTCGACCCGGCGCCGGGCCGCGGCGGCGAACCCGGCCTGCGCCGGGCGGCCGAACTCGCCCTCGCCGAGGCCGGGTTGACCGCTTCGGACGTGGACGTCGTCTTCGCCGACGCGTCCGGCGTGCCCGAGCTCGACCGCCAGGAGGAGGCGGCGCTGACCGCGCTGTTCGGCCCCCGCGGTGTGCCCGTGACGGCCCCCAAGACCATGACGGGCCGGCTCTCCGCCGGCGGCGCCTCGCTCGACCTCGCGGCGGCGCTGCTCTCCATCCGGGACGCGGTGATCCCGCCGACCGTCCATGTCACCGACCCGGTCGCGGCCGACACGCTCGACCTGGTGACCGGGGCCCGGCGCGGCCCGGTCCGTACCGCACTCGTCCTGGCCCGCGGGACCGGCGGCTTCAACGCCGCGGCCGTCGTGACCGCGGCGAACTGAACCCGACCGCTGAATGAGAGAGGCGAGCTTCATGAATCTCAAGGAACTGACCACGCTGCTGCGCGAGTGCGCGGGTGTCGGCGAGGGGATCGACCTGGACGGGGACGTCCTGGACGTGCCGTTCGACGATCTCGGCTACGACTCGCTTGCGATCCTCCAGGTGACGGGGGTCATCGAGCGGGACTACCGGATCCAGCTGTCGGACGACACGGTGGCGGAGGCGGCTACGCCCCGGCTGCTGCTGGGGTTCATCAACGAGTGCATGTCCACGGCGACGGCGGCTTAGGTTTCAGCGTGCTGTGGTGACGGCCGCCTCATCCCTCGCGGGGTGCGGTGGCCGTTTGCGCGTGCCCAGGGTGCTGGGGGCTCTGCCCCCAGACCCCCGCTCCTCAAACGCCGGAGAGGCTGGGTTTTTGCCGGGCAGCACCGGAGGAGCTGGAACTTTGCTGGGCGGCGCCGGACGGGGCTCGGTATTTTTCGGCCCGCTGGAGTGCTCCGATAGCATGTTCGGACTCGTGGCGACCCCTGTTCTTCGCCTGTCCTTCACCACCGTCTAACAAATCGGCCAAACAATTGATACCTATAGCATCGCGGGTGCTTTCGCGAATAAGCCGCAGAATTACGTTCGCCGAGTGGCGCCGACCACGGGCGATGCTGTGGGCCACGGCGGGTGTGACAGCCCTCGGATTCTTCATCGCGCTGGAGATCGCCGCGCGGCACTACGGCCTGCCGGGGCCGATCACCACCCAGGCGCAAGAGGTGATATTCGCCCCTAAATCGGGGCCTTTGCTGTACGCCAGTATGGCGTTGATGATGGTGGTGCTCACCTGGCGGCAACGGTTCATCGCGGCCTGTGCCGCGATCGGTATCGACATCGCCGTCCTTCTGGTGCGGTGGGCGGTCGGCGCCCAGATGACGTTCGGCAACGGCGCGCTGTGGGTGATGCTGGGCTGTGCGGTCATCGCCGTCACGCGCCGCACCGGCCAAGAACGCGTCCTGCTGCTGAAGGGCGTCGGTCTCGGCCTGCTGCTGGTGGCCGGCCGCAAGACCGGCGACACCTGGCTGCTCATCACGTCGAAGGCCCGCCCGACGGTGCTCGACCAGTACATGGCGACCGCCGATCACGCGCTGGGCAACCCGTCGTGGCTGGTGGGCCGGATCGTCAAGGCCACCGGCCCGATCGGCTCCCATGTTCTCGACTTCGTCTACATCCAGCTCGCGGTGGCCGCGGTCGTCGTCGCGCTGTACCAGCTGCGCAACGTGGCCATCGAGCGCCGCTTCCCGAGCCACCATCTGGTGCGCACGTTTCTGGCCATAGGCCTGCTCGGGCCGGCCGTCTACATGATCTTCCCGGTGGTCGGACCGATCTTCGCGTACGGCACCGGCGCCTACGGCACCGGCGGCGGGCACTGGCCGGTGGCCGACCTGTGGCCGGACACACCGCCGCCGGTCAGCACCCCGCACCACATGCCATTCGACGCGTTCACCCCGCGCAACTGCATGCCCAGCCTGCACACGGCGTGGGCCACCACCATCTTCGTTCACTCCCGCAAGGGCCCACGAATTCTGCGATGCGCGGGCGCTTTCTGGCTGATTTCCACGCTCGGCGCGACGCTGGGCTTCGGCTACCACTACGGCGGGGACATCATCGCCGGCGTGGTGTTCGCGCTCACCGTCGAGGCAGCTCTGCGCTCGCTCGCACGCGGCTGGGACCGGTCCGGAATCCAGCTGGTCGCCTACGGCGCAACGGTCTTCGCCGCGCTCCTGGTGTCCTATCGCTTTCTGCCGATGGAGCTGGCCGAACATCCGTGGGTGTCCGGTCCGCTTCTCATTCTGGCGATGGCCTCGGTGGTGTACGCCTACGTACGGACCACCAGAATGTGGGAATCGGAGGCCGCACCGGTGCGGCAGGCGGAACCGCAGCCGCAGCCGCAGCCCGAACTGGTGTGAGTCGGGCCGTCCGCGCACAAGGAAGTGCCCGCACGACGGGGGATGGCGTGCGGGCACTCGTTCTTGGGGGAGGTCAGATCAGGTCGTCCCGGGTGATCCGGCGGTCCGCTATCTGCCAGGCGCCGTCCACCCGGACGATGCGGTCCTCGCACAGGGTGCTGGCCTTGATCTCGGGGCGGCCGCCGCGCGGGGTCTCGATGACCAGGGCGTAGCAGCGGGCGTTCACGGCGCCGTCGGTCATGCCCTCGACGGAGACCATGCCCAGCCAGTGGCGGCGCTGGACACCGGCCTTCGCGTACGCCTCGGTGGCCGCGGCGGCGGCCGCGGTGATGGCCGCGCGGCCGACCGCGGGGACGGGCTGCGCGTTGGCGGCGAACACACCGTCGGTGGTGAAGGTGTGGGCCCACTCCTCGACCCGGCCGTCGTCGAGCAGATGCATCTGCTGCGCGTAGAACTGCTGGATCTCCGTGTACAGCCCGGCGGTTGTGGCGGCCTGCGGCAGCTCGGTGACGCTCATGGGGGTCCTCTCCTCCTGGATCTTCTGCTCCCCCACAGTCACGCCCTCCACTCGAACCCGGCTGGGGGCGTGCTGGGGGCGGGCCTTCCAGCCCCGCTCGATACCCGTTCGAGTGGGGCTCGGCACTTTGGGGCGCGTACACCAACTCATCCGAGGAGATTCGTATGACGCAGCCCAAGCACACGAGCGAGCGCCGGGTCGCGCTCATCACCGGGGCGACCAGCGGGATCGGGCTCGCGGCGGCGCGGGCGCTGGGCGGGGCCGGGCTCGCGGTGTTCATCTGCGCGCGCGGCGCCGAGTCCGTGGAGCTCACGGTCAAGGAGCTCCGCGAGGAGGGCATCGAGGTCTCCGGCACGACCGCCGACGTCCGCAGCCCCGAGTCCGTCAAGGAGCTGGTGGCCGCCGCCGTCGCCGCGTACGGCCGCGTCGACGTGCTGGTCAACAACGCGGGACGCAGCGGCGGCGGCGTGACCGCCGAGGTGTCGGACGAGCTGTGGGACGACGTCATCGACACCAACCTGAACAGCGTGTTCCGGCTCACCCGCGAGGTGCTCACCGCCGGCGGCATGCGCGAGCGCGGCTGGGGCCGGGTCATCAACATCGCCTCCACCGCCGGCAAGCAGGGTGTGGTGCTCGGCGCCCCGTACTCCGCGTCCAAGCACGGCGTGGTCGGCTTCACCAAGGCGCTCGGCAACGAGCTCGCGCCGACCGGGATCACCGTCAACGCGGTCTGCCCCGGTTACGTGGAGACGCCGATGGCGCAGCGCGTGCGGCAGGGCTACGCCGAGGCGTACGACACCTCCGAGGACGCCATCCTCGCCAAGTTCACCTCGAAGATCCCGCTGGGCCGCTACTCCACCCCCGAGGAGGTCGCCGGTCTGGTCGGCTACCTGGCCACCGACACCGCCGCCTCGATCACCGCGCAGGCGCTCAACGTCTGCGGCGGCCTCGGCAACTTCTGAGCCGACGGATCCCCCAACTCCCCCAGCAGATAAGGAATTTCCCGTGTCCGTGACCGGAACGAAGCACCACACCCTGCACAGCGTCGCCGTCGCCGCCCCCGCCGAGGTCGTGTACGGGATCGTCGCCGATGTCACCAAGTGGCCGCAGTACTTCGGCCCCAACGTGCACGTCGAGCACCTGGAGCGGGACGCGGGTTCGGAGCGCATCCGCATCTGGGCGACCGCCAACGGCGCCGTCAAGAACTGGGTCTCGCGCCGCACCTTCGACGCCGGGCGGCTGCGCGTCGACTTCCGCCAGGAGGTCTCGGCGCCGCCGGTGGCCGGAATGGGCGGCGCCTGGGTGGTCTCCGCCGTGGACGCCGGGACCTCGCTGCTCGAACTGCACCACGACTTCGAGGCCGTCGACAACGCCCCCGAGGCGGTCGACTGGATCAACGCGGCCGTGGACCGCAACAGCGCCGCCGAGCTGAACAACATCAAGGAACTCGCCGAGCGGCACGCCCAGTTGGACGAGCTGGTCTTCACCTTCGACGACACCGTCCACATGCGGGCCGACGGCGCCGACGTCTTCGACTTCCTGAACCGGGCCGACCTGTGGCCCGAGCGCCTGCCGCACGTGGCGCGCCTGGACCTCACCGAGGACGAGCCGGGTGTGCAGGTGATGGCGATGGACACCAGCACCGCCGACGGTTCGGTGCACACCACCGAGTCGATCCGCGTGGTCTTCGCCCCGGACCGCATCGTCTACAAGCAGACCACCGTGCCGGGCCTGATGACCGCGCACACCGGCCGCTGGACCATTGCCGAGGTCGAGGGCGGCGTCGATGTCACGTCCCGGCACACCGTCACGCTGCGGACCGACACCATCGAGAAGTACCTGGGCGAGGGCAAGACCGTCGCCGACGCGCGTGCGTACGTGCACCGCGCGCTGTCCACCAACAGCACCAACACCCTGAAGCTGGCCCGCAGTTACGCGGAGGCGCTCCGTGACTGACGCCGTCCCCGAGGTGCCGGACCGCCTCGACCAGCTGCTCGCGCGGGCCGCGTCCGCCCACCCCGGGCGCCGCGCGATCGTCACCGACGACATCGAGCTGGACTACGCCACGCTGGACGCCCGGGTGGACGCCGTGGCCGCCGGGCTCCAGGCGCTGGCGCCCGAGCCGTCGGTGGTGGCGGTGGCCTCCGTGCTGCACCCCGACTTCGCCGTCGCGTACTACGCGGCGGTGCGGGCCGGGCACACCGTGGCCGTGGTCAACCCGCTGCTGCGCGAGGACGACCTGCTGCATGTGCTGGGTCTCGGCGGGGCGCGCGTCGCCCTTCTCGACCCGGCCCTGAGCGCGCGCCTGGAGCAGGTCCGCGACCGGCTGCCCGAGCTGCGCGAGGTCGTCCTGATCGGCGCGGGCACGGACGGTCTGGCCGCGATCGCCTCCGATGTGCCCCCGGCCGCCCCCGCCAGGGGGCCGCGGGACACCGCCGCCCTCCAGTTCACCAGCGGCACCACCGGCCGGCCCAAGGCGGTCCGGCTCAGCCACCGCAATGTGACGGTCAACGCGGCGCAGATCGCGCGGGCGCACCGCCTCGACGGCGACACGGTGAGCCTGAACCACCTGCCGACGTACCACCCGATGCACCTCAACTCGGCGATCGCGGCGGGCGCCACCCAGGTGCTGTGCGCCGCGCCGGAGCCGTACGCCGCGCTGATGACCGCCAACCGGCACCGCGCCACCATCCTCTACAGCCTGCCCGTCCGCCTCGCCCGCCTCGCGGCCGACCCGGACCTGGACTCCGTGTCGATGACGTCGGTGCGGCGGATCGCCTCCGGCGGCTCCGGCCTCCCGGTGCCGGCCGCCCGCCGCCTGTCCAAGCGGTTCGGCGTCCCGGTCTTCCAGGGGTACGGGCTCGCCGAGACCTCCCCGCTGACCCACAGCGACGACCCGGACCACCCGGTGCACGGCTCGGTCGGCACCCCGGTCGCCGGGACCGAGTGCCGGGTGGTCGACCTCGACTCGCGGGCGGTGCTCGCGGTGGGCGCGGTCGGCGAGGTGCAGCTGCGCGGCCCGCAGGTGATGCAGGGGTACGCGGGCGGGCCCGACGGCACCGGTCTGGAGCCGGACGGCTGGCTGAGCACCGGCGATGTCGGCCGGATCGACCAGGCCGGCCGGCTGTTCCTGGTGGACCGCCTGGGCGACGTCTTCAAGTGCGACAACTTCCTGGTCGCGCCCTCGGACGTGGAGCGGGTCCTGCGCCGCGACCCGCGGGTCGCCGATGTCGTCGTGGTCGAGCTGCCGGACGTCGCGCACGGCGCGGTCGCGGGCGCCCTCGTCGTCCTCGCCCCTTCGCACGAGGACGACCTCGCGGAGATCGTCGCCCAGGCCAATGACGCGCTGCCGTACTACCAGCACGTGCGGGACGCCATGCCCCTGGACGCCATTCCGCGCTCGGGCAACGGAAAGATCCAACGGCGGCTGCTGGCCGAGCGGTTGACCAGCCGTCAGCCGGTCGCGGGCTGAGCCGGGACGGGCCCGCGCCCCCAGGGAACAGAAGGGATTCACCATGGAGTACCGCCGTCTCGGCGCCTCGGGACCGGTGGTCAGCCGGGTCGCCTTCGGGAACTCGCTGACCGCGGGCAACCAGCTGGACGACCGGGCCGCCACCGCCTGCGTACGGGCCGCGCTCGACGCGGGCATCACCACCTTCGACACCGCCGACGCCTACGCCGAGGGCCGGGCCGAGGAACACCTCGGCCGGGCCCTCGCGGGCGTCGACCGGGACTCCGTCGTGATCTGCACCAAGGTGGGCAGGGGCGGCGGGCCGGGCCCCGGCGCGCTGTCGCCGGCCCGGATCGCCGAGAGCCTGGACGCCTCGCTGCGCCGCCTCGGCACCGGGCACATCGACCTGTACCAGGCGCATCTGTACGACGACTCGACACCGCTCGAAGAGACCATGGCCGCCTTCGCGGACGCCGTGTCCTCGGGCAAGGTCCGCTACGTCGGCGTCTCCGAGTGGGCCGCCGACGAGATCGAGCGGGCCGCCGCACTCGCCCGCGAGCTGGGCGTCGTCCTGGTCTCCAACCAGCCGCAGTACTCGATGCTGTGGCGGGTCATCGAGGCCGAGGTCGTCCCGGCCTGCGCGCCGCTCGGCATCGGGCAGATGGTCTGGTCGCCGCTGGCCGGCGGCGTACTGACCGGAAAGTACCAGCCGGGCCGGCAGGCGCCCGCCGGATCGCGGGCGGTGGCCGCCAAGGGCGGTGACGTCTCCATCCAGCGCTACCGCTTCCTGTCCGACGAGGTGCTCACCGCCGTCGGCCGGGTCGCCGCGCTGGCCGGCGAAGCCAATCTGACGATGCCTCAACTCGCGCTGGCCTGGGTGCTGCAGAACGCCCAGGTCGCCACGGCCGTCATCGGCGCCTCCGCGCCCGAGCAGATCGCACGCAACCTCGCGGCCGCCGGGGCCGTGCTCGACCCGGAGCTGCTCGGCCGCATCGACGCCGCGCTCGGGCCCGTCGTGGTCACCGACCCCGGGCTGACCCTGAGCCGGATGCTCCGCGCCCGGACCGCCGCCACCCCCTCCCCCGCCACTCTCTGAGAGGTACCGCCGTGACCACTTCCACAACCGACCGGGAGATCCACCGCACCCGCGCCGGAATCGACATCGACGCTCCCGCGGACTCGGTCTACCGGGCACTGACGGACGTCGCCGACTGGCCGCTGCTCTACCCCTGGATCGCGCACACCGAGCTCGTCTCCCAGGACGGCCAGGACGACGAGGTGAAGTTCTGGGCGGTGCGCCCGGGACCCGAGGGCGGTCTGCGCATCTGGACCTCCCGGCGCACCCTGGACCCGGTGGCGCTGCGCATGGACTTCGTCCAGCAGGGCTCGGTGGGCCCGATCAAGGAGCTCGGCGGCACCTGGGACTTCCTGCCCCGACCCGACGGCGGCTGCCGGGTGGTGTCCGGGCACTGGTTCACCACCGACGCCGACCCGCAGGAGACGGCCGGCGAGCTCGACCGGCACGGCGGGCTCCAGATGCGCACCCTCAAGTCCAAGACGGAGCAGCCCGGTTCACTCACCTCGGACGTGATCCGGGTCGAGGACAGCGCGGTGCTGCCCGGCTCGGTCGCCTCGGTGCACGCCCGGCTCCTGGCCGCGCTGCCACAGCGCGACGGCGACGAGAGCGCCTGGTTCGGCAGTCAGGACGGCACCCCGGCCGTGCAGATCGAGCACGCCGGGCACACCCTCGTGCAGAAGCCGCTCACCGCGCCCGCTCCGGCCGACCTGTACCGGCGGCGGTGGCGGCTGACCGAAGTGCCGGGCGGGGTCCTGGTGACGGCGGACGTGCTCGCGGCGGCGGCCACCGGACGCGACCGGGTGCTCGAACTGGCCACCGCGGACGTGCGGTCGGCGCTCGCGTCGGCCGGGCAGCGATGACCGCGGCCGCCGAGGAGGACCGCGGCGGGGCCCGCGCCGACGAGGAGCACCGCAGTGACGTGTGCATCGTCGGGGCGGGCCCCGCCGGTCTCACCCTGGCGCTGCTCCTGCTGAAGTCCGGGGTGCGGGTGACCGTGGTGGAGCGTTCGCGCTCGCACCAGCGGGAGTTCCGCGGCGAGATCCTCCAGCCGGGCGCGATGACGGTCCTGGACCGGCTCGGGGTGCTCGCCGGGGCCCGCGCGCGCGGCTGCCACGAGCACTCCCGCTTCCGGCTCGTGGAGCAGGACCGGGTGCTGCTCGACATCGACTACCGCGCCCTGCCCGCCCCGTACGACCACCTGCTGTCCATCCCCCAGTCCCATCTGCTGACCGAACTCCTGCTGCACTGTGCGGAGTTCACCGACTTCGAGTACGTGGACGGCTGCCGCGTCAACGCGCTGCTTCGCGACGAGCGGGGCCGGATCACCGGGGTCGCCGCCGACGGGCACACCTTCCACAGCAAGGTCGTGGTCGGCGCCGACGGACGGTTCTCCAAGGTGCGCCGGCTGGCCGGGATCGAGGCGGGCCGCAGCGAGGCCTTCGACCAGGACGTGCTCTGGTTCAAGCTGACCAGCGACGAGCCCGAAGTCGCCCATGACGTACGGGTGTTCAGGAGTGCAGGGACCAGTCCGGTGCTCGCGTACGGGTCCTGGCCCAACCGGATCCAGGTCGGCTGGACCCTGCCGCACCAGGGCTACAAGGCCGTGGTCGCGCAGGGTCTGGACCACGTCAAGGAGCAGCTGGCGAGGGCGGTGCCCGCCTATGCGGACCTGATCGCCGAGCAGATCACCTCGCTGCGCGATCTCAGCCTGCTGGACGTGTTCTCCGGCCGCGCCGAACGCTGGGCCGTCGACGGCCTGGTCCTGATCGGCGACGCGGCGCACACCCACAGCCCGATCGGCGCGCAGGGCATCAACCTGTCCGTGCAGGACGCGGTGGTGCTGCACCCGCTGCTCGTGGAGTCGGTCGGGCGGGGCGACGCGAGCGCGGCGCTGCTGTCCCGTTTCGAGCAGCGGCGGGCCCCGGACATCGCGACGATGATGCGGCTCCAGGGCATCCAGTCCAAGGCGATGCTGTCGACCGGCACCTTCGCGACGCGGGTGCGCCCGAAGCTGGCGGCCGTCGTCAAGCACACGCCGCTCTACCGCAAGGTGCTGCGCACCATCGCGTTCGGCAACCCGTCGATCGAGGTGGCCGAGGAGCTCTTCGCGCGCTGAGCGCGTACGGCGCGTACGACACGAAAGGCGGGCCGGGTCTTCAAGACCCGGCCCGCCTTTCGTGTGCGGTGGTTCAGCCGGCCAGGGCCTCCGTGCGGGCCGAGTCGACGACCGCCTTGTAGAGGCCGCCCTTGACCTCGGCGTGCACGGCCATGGTCTGGGCGTCCGCGGCCATCTCCGGGCTGCGCAGGACCGGCAGGTAGGACTGCGGGCCGCTCCACCAGCCGATGTTGACGTAGGCGCCGGTCTCGCGGTTGGAGTGCACCAGCTGGTGGCCGAGGAAGCCGTCGTGGCTCTTGACGAAGGCGAGGTGGCCGAGGAAGGAGGCCTCGAAGGCCTGCTGGTCGGCGCCCTCGCGCAGGGTGAACGTGGTCAGCGCGACGGCCGCGTCCGCGGACGGCACCGCGAGCTCGCCGAGCCCGTCGGCCGCGCCCTCGCCGGCCAGGACCGGGCCGTGCACGCTGGTGATGGACGCGAGGTAGACGAAGCGGCTGCTCACGGCGGTGAAGAACTGCCAGTCGCCGACCACCGTGCGGTGCGCGTCGGCGTCCCGCCACCAGGTGAGGATGACGAAGTTGTCCGGCTCCTTGATGCCGCGCAGCAGCGCGGTGCGCAGCAGACCGTCCTTGGCGGCGACGGCCTCCTTGTACTTGAGGTACGCCTTCTCGAACTCGGCGCCCTTCGCCTTGTGCTTGTCCTTGAGCACGAAGTGGGCGACGGCGACGACGGGGCTGTTCTCGCTCATGGGTGTGGCCTTCCGATTCTGCGGGGTGGGTGGGGTTACGCGGCGACCGGCTGGTCCGCGTAGGCGTGCACGTACTTGTCGAGGACCCTGCGGTAGTAGTCGGGTCCGAAGCCGAGCCCGTACACCGGCGGCACGAGACGGCAGAGCTTGTCGATGGAGACGGGCTGGGCGCCGGACGCCTCCACATAGGTCTTCTCGGCGCGGGTGCCGAGCAGGCCCTCCATGTGCGTGACGACGTCCTCGATGTGCGGGGCGTGGCCCGACGCGACGTTGACGACATCGCGGGTGCGGCCGTCGACCAGCAGCGTGTGCACGATCTTGATGACGTCCTCGACGTCGATCAGATCGCGCTGCGCGCCGCGGTAGACCTGGAGCCGGCCGCTCACCAACTGCCGTACCAGGGCGGGCAGTAGCTGGTGGGCGGGCTGGTTGAAGCCGACGACGTGCGACAGGCGCAGGATCAGGTATTCGACGTCCGAGGACTTGACGACCGCTTCGAGGGCTAGCTTGTGGCGGCCGTACGGGGTGGCCGGGTAGACCGGTCCGTCCTCGCGGCCGGGCGAGGCGTCCGGCACCGAGTACATTCCGGCGGACGCCGTGGAGAAGAACACCAGCCGTCTGCCGTGCTTCTCGCAGTGCCTGAGCACCTCGTACAGGCGGGCGGACTCCCGGGTGTACTGCTCGGGCGGGATGTCACCGGCGGCCGAGACACCCGCGGCCAGCGCCACCACGTCGGGGTGGTGTTCGCCGATGCCTGCCAGGTGTCCGGCCAGGAAGCCCCTGCCGACTATCTCCATGGGGTGTGCCAACTCCTTGTGGTGGGCGGCCGGTTCAGGCCGCGGCGGGCTCGGCGGCCCAGGCCGGGATCTCCAGGATTTCCAGTACGGCGGTGGTGACGGTGTAGCCCGCTCCGCCGCCGTAGAGCATCACGTGGTCACCGGGCGCCAACGCGCCGGTGAGCAGCAGGTCTTCGAGGCCGGCGGCCCAGTCGCCGGCGCCGATGTGGCCGCTGCGGCGGGCAAACTCCCAGGTGGTGCGGGACTCCTCGACGCCGAGCAGGTGGTGGATCTGGAAGGGGCCCTGGATGCGTCCGGTGGACGGGATGACGACGTACGCGAGGTCGTCGCCGTCCAGGCCCGCGTCGTCCAGGACCGACTGCTTGGCCTCCTGCATGACCTTGCCGAAGCGGATGTTGGTGAGGGTCTCGTCGCTGACGGCCTTGTGGGCGTCGCCGCGTGCGGTGAGGTCGAGCTGCCGCTCGGCGGCGCGCGAGACCGGGCCGAACTCCTCGTCGCCGCGGGCCATCGGTTCCAGGGAGTTGTCGGCGACGGTCGCGGTGGCCACCAGCCGGGCGAAGCCACCCTCGGTGGACAGCACCGTGGCGGTCGCGCCGTCGGCGTAGGCGTTGCCGTGCCGCAGCTGCCAGCGGTTGGCGCCGGGCCCGCCGAAGCGGTCGGCGGTGGTGAGCATGACCGCGCTGCCCCTGCCGTAGCCGGCCTTCAGGTGGGCGGCGGCCAGGTCGAGGCCGCTGATGCCGATGTTGCAGCGCTGCTGCACATCGAGGCCGGGCACCGAGGCGCCGACGGTCCGCTTCGCGATGTAGGACGCGGCCGGCCAGATGTCCAGGCCCTGGAACCAGGTGCTGCCGTGCAGCAGCAGCGAGTACGCGGACTTGTTCAGACCGGAGCGCTCGTGGGCGGTGCGGCCCGCGGCGACGGCCATGTCCGGCGGCGCGGTCCATCCCTCCGCCTCGCTCTCGCGGGCGATCCGCACCGACTCGTACCCGAAGTCGTCGATCCACTCCTGTCCGCACTCCCCGGCCGCGACGGCCTCGGCCACCGGGACGGGCTCCGGCAGCCAGCTGCCGAGCGAGGCGACATAGATCTCGTTCCAGCGCATCCGGCTACTCCCCTGTTCTGCGATTCGGTCGGGTTGGTCGAGTCGATCGGGCATACGGCATGCGCCCAAGGTCGCCACCGGCTCTCGAATAGGACTTGAGTGCGGCACGGGAAATCCCGGCCGGACACCCCCCAGGACCGCTCAAGGGGGATTCGAGTGGGCCCGGTCACGCTCTGGTGCATGACCGACGGGCGGCCCTTGCGGGCCGCCCCGCCCCTCGATCGGAGACCCGCCGTGCGCATCCTGTTCACCGCCCATGCGGGCAAGTCGCATCTGCGCCTGCTGATCCCGCTGGCCCAGGCCGCCGTGCGGGCCGGGCACACCGTCGCCGTCGCCGACGACGAGTCCATGCGGGCGGAGAGCGAGAGCTACGGGCTCGCGTTCTTCCCGGCGGGCCGCGACTGGGCGACCGACCCGTTCTGCGTCGAGGCGATGGCGGTCCCGCTGTTCCAGGGCGACCAGGAGGCCTACGAGGAGGGTCTGGTCGACTGCGTGCTCGGGCCGCCCGCGCTGGCCGCGGCTCGCGACATCCTGGACATCGCCGCCGCCTGGCGGCCCGATCTGATCGTCCGCGAGGGCGAGGAGATGGGCGGCTACCTCGCCGCCGAGGCGCTCGGCATCCCGCACGTCGCGGTGGCCGGCGGCTCCACCCATCTGCTCACCCCCGCCGTCACGCACGAGCGGCTGAACAGGCTGCGGGCCGAACTCGGCCTGCCCGCCGACCCGTTGGACCACACCGCCTACAAGCACCTCCTGGTCAGCTGGGTCTCGGCCCGCTGCACCGGCGACGACCTGGATCCGCGCACGCTGCGCCACTACCGCCAGGCCATCCCGTACCGCAGCGACGACACGGCCCTTGAGTGGCTGGCCGAACTGCCCGAGGACAAGCCGGTGGTGTACGCCTCGATCGGCACGATGGCGCCCTCGATGCCGTGGAAGTCCGACGAGGTGCTGCACGCGGTGATCGCGGCGGTGTCGGCCGCCGACTGCACGGCGCTCGTGTCGATCGGCGTGGGCCGCGACCCCGCGGACTTCGGCCCGGTACCCGGCCATGTGCGCCTGATCACCGAGTGGGTCCCGCAGGGCGTGCTCCTGGAGGCGGCCGACGTGTTCGTCACGCACGGCGGCCACAGCAGCATCCGCGAAGGCCTGCGCAGCGGTACGCCGATGCTCGTCACGCCGATGTACGACGACCAGCCGCACTCGGCGGACCGCGTCGCCGAGATCGGCAGCGGCCTCGGCGTGCCGGGCTACTGGGCGACCGGCGAGAGCGTCGCCGAAGCCCTGGACCGGCTGCTCACCGAGCCGGCGTTCCGGCGCCGGGCGGCGGCCGTGCGGCGCGAGATCCTCGCCTGCCCGCCGGTCGAGCAGCTCGTCACCGACCTCGAAGAACTCGTCGCCGCGATCGCGGCTCAGGAGGAGACATGCGCGTCCTGGTGACGGCCCTGGTGCCCAGCCACATCGTGCCGATGGTGCCGCTGACCTGGGCGCTGCGGGCCGCCGGACACCAGGTCCTGGTGGCCGGTGACGCCGAGCTCGTGAGGTTCGCGTCCGCCGCCGGACTCGACACCCGCCTGGTGGGCGGCGGCGAGACCCGCCAGCGGCTGACCAGGCCCGGCGCGGTGCAAATGCCCGACCGGGCGGCGATGGACCGCCGCGCGGACTCCGAGTGGGACGCGGTCGGCGACCGCTGGCGCACCCGGCTCGGCGGCTACCTGGACGACCTGGTGAGCCTCGGCCGCGCCTGGGAGCCCGATCTGGTGGTGACCGACCCGGTGGAGTTCGGCGGCCTCGTCGTCGCCGGCGCGCTCGGCGTGCCCGGCGTCATCCACCGCTGGGGCCCCGACGACTTCACCAGCCCGCTGCTGCGCCGGGCGAAGGTCCAACTCCACGATCTGTGCACCGCGTTCGGGGCGGACGGATTCCCCGACCCGGCGCTCGTCATCGACCCGAGCCCGGCCTCGCTGCTGCCCGAGGGCGACAACACCCCCGGCTTCCTGGCGCGTTACGTCCCGTACTGCGGCACCGCCGAACTGCCCGACTGGGCGGTGGCGCGCCCCGACCGGCCAAGAGCCCTGCTGTGCCTGGGCATGTGGCACGGCCGGGTGCTCGCCGAGACCGGCGAACTGCCGCTGGGCTTCAGGCACGTCCTGGACGCCTGCACCGAGCAGGGCCTGGACGTGCTCTTCCCGATCGACGCCCAGTACCACCCGGCGCTGGCCGGGATCCCGTCCTCGGTCAAGGTCGTGGACCGATTCCCGATCGGCCCGGTGATGCGCCACACGGCGCTCGCCGTGCACCACGGCGGCAGCGGGACCAGCATGACGTCCTTCGCCTCGGCGGTGCCGCAGCTGGTGCTGCCCGGCGACAAGCCGTTCCTCCAGACCACCGGCCGGCTCGTCCAGGAGTCCGGAGCCGGGCTCAGCCTCGCCACCGAGGCCGAGCAGCACGACCCCCGGCTCGTCAGGGAGGCCCTCGCCGGTCTCCTCGAAGACGAACGCCACCGCAAGGCCGCGCGGGAGGTCCGCGCGGAGATCGAATGCCTGCCAGGCCCCACGGAACTGGTCCACACCTTGGAAGGGCTGATCTGACATGCGTCCACTCACACAGGAAAGGGAACAGGTGCCACCCCCCATGGCAGAACAGCACGGCCCGCCCGCGGTCGTCTTCAAGGGTGTCGTCAAGACGTACGGAGACGTACGCGCCGTCGACGGGATCGACCTGACGATCGACCGGGGTGAGACCGTCGCCCTGCTCGGCCCCAACGGAGCCGGCAAGTCCACCGCCATCGGCATGCTGCTCGGCCTGTTCCCGCAGGACCGGGGCACCATCGAGGTGTTCGGCAAGACCCCCGAACAGGCCATGCGCGCCGGGCACTTGGGCGCCATGCTCCAGGAGGGGAAGATGATTCCCCGGGTCTCGGTGCGCGAACTCGTGGACTTCGTGCGCGGCACCTACCGCAAGCCGCTGCCGCTCGCCGAGATCCTCCAGCTCGCCGAACTCACCAAGATCGCCGACAAGAAGGTGGACCGGCTCTCCGGCGGCCAGGCCCAGCGGGTGCGCTTCGCGCTCGCGCTGGCCGGCGACCCGGACCTGGTGGTCCTGGACGAGCCGACCGCCGCGCTCGACGTGGAGTCGCGGCGCGAACTGTGGACGGCGATGGGCCGGTACGCGGAGCGCGGCAACACCGTCCTCTTCTCCACGCACTACCTCGAAGAGGCCGACGACAGCGCCGACCGCGTGGTGGTCATCGCCTCCGGGCAGGTCGTCGCCGACGGGACCACCTCGCACATCAAGAGCATGGTGGAGGGCCGCACGGTCAGCTTCGTGGCGCGCGACGGCCGCCGCGACGGCTTCGAACTGCTCCCCGGCGTCAGCTCGGTGGAGTTCCACGGCGGCCGGGTGCACCTGCGCACCACCGACTCCGACCTGACCGTGCACGCGCTGTCCCGCGCGGACGCCTTCACCGACCTGGAGGTCTCGGGCGTCGGCCTGGAGGAGGCCTTCATCGCACTGACCCACCGGGCGCGCCACCGCGAGACCGCTCCGGAAGGACGGACCCACTGATGATCGGCTACATCCGCCTCGAAATCCTGCGGCTGGTCCGCAACGGCGGCTACCTGATGATGAGTCTCGTCATGCCGGTCGGCATGTACGTGACCTTCGCGGGCGGCGGCCCCGACCAGAAGTCGCTCGCCCAGTCCATGGTGGGCGCCGCCGCGTTCGGCGCGCTCGGCGTGGTCATCACCAACGGCACCGGCATCGCCGAGGACCGGGCGCTCGGCTGGCTGCGCCAGCTGCGGCTCACCCCGCTCTCCCCGGTGCAGGTGGTGGTGGCCCGCGGCGCCGTCGCCACCTGCCTGGCGATTCTGCCGATCACCGTGATCGCGCTGATCGGCGTCTTCTACCGGGGCGTCGAACTGGGCGTGGGCACCTGGCTCGCGGTGTTCTTCCTGCTGTGGATCGGCATCGCCCCGCTCGCGATGCTCGGCATCGGCATCGGCTACCTCTTCAAGGCCCAGCTCGCGCAGATCGCCGGCACCGTCTCCTATCTGTCCCTGACGCTGCTGGGCGGGCTGCTCCTGCCGGTCGACAACTTCCCTTCCTGGGCGCAGTCGCTGTCCCGGGCCACCCCGGTCTTCCGGTACGCCCAGCTGTCCTGGAACGCCGCCGACAGCGCGGCGCCCACCCTCGCCGGGGTCGGCGTGCTCATGGTGTGGACGGCGCTGCTCGCCGCCTTCGCCTCGTTCGCCTACCGCAGGGGCGGCCGCCGCGCCTGAGCCGGACACCGCGCGACACCCCGGAAGTGCCCGCAGGGACCCCCTCCCCTGCGGGCACTTCCGCGTTCCTACGTCACGCGAGTGGCATTCGAGCGGCTGCCCCGACCCTTGCCCTGCCAGCGTCCGTACGCGATGGAGTGAGGCGACTGAATGCGCGTGTTGTTCGTGGGTCACGGCCCGGCCCATATCCCCTGGATCATCCCGCTCGCCTGGGCCGGCCGGCTGGCGGGCCACGAGGTGCGGGTGGCGGTGCGGCCCCAGTGCGTGGCGCCGGTGACCCGGGCCGGCCTGGTGGCGGTGCCGGTGGGCGACGACGCCGTCACGGGTGCCGTCGCCGCACGCCAACTGGGCCTGGGACCCGGCCGGTTGAAGGGCGCGGGCGAGTCGGCCGCGGTGCTCGCCCCGGATCTGAGCGAGGCGCTCACGGAGAAGATGATCGCGGTCGCCGACACCCTCACCGACGACCTCGTGGACTTCGCCCGCTTCTGGCGCCCGGACATCGTGGTGCACGACACCGCGGCGGCGGCCGGGCTGGTGGCCGCGGCGGCCGTCAAGGTACCCGCCGTGGGCCACACCTGGGGCGTCTCGCTCGGCGTGCACTGCGAGCGGGAGAGCGAGCTGCGGCCCTCGTACGCGCGGCTCTTCGAGCGGTTCGGCCTCGACCCGGTCGTCGGCCCCTCCGTGTGGATCGACCCGTGCCCGCCGGGCCTGCGCCCGCCGCACGGGGTGCGCCGGGCGGACATGCGGTACGTGCCGTTCGCGGGCCCGGCGGCGGTGCCGGCCTGGCTGCGCGGCGACCGGGACTCCGAGCGGCCCCTGGTGTGCGTGACCGGCGGGGTCACCACCGCCGCCCTCGACGAGGTCCGCGACCACGTGGTGGCGAGCCTGCGCGGCCTCGGCGCGGACGTGGTCCTCGCGGTCACCGCGGCCCAGGCCGAGAACCTGCCCCAACTGCCGGACAACGTAAGGGCGGTTGAGTCCTTCCCGCTCGACGTACTGCTCGCGCACTGCGACGCGCTGGTGCACCACGGCGGGGTGGGCAGCGGCCTGATCGCCGTCACCCACGGGCTGCCGCAGCTGCTGCTCCCGCAGAACGCCTTCCAGGAGCACTGGTCCGATCTGGTGCGCGCCTCCGGCGCCGGCGCGGCGCTGCCCGCCGACGCCGCCGAGGGCGCGGTCGGCGCGGCCGTCCAGGACCTGCTCGCCCGCCCCTCCTACCGGCAGCGGGCCCGCGCCCTGCGGGCCGAGATCGACGCGATGCCGCTGCCCGACCAGCTCGTGGGCTTCCTGGAGGAGTGCGTGAGAGCCGGTCACACCGACGTTCCCACCCCGAAGGAGCCAGGAAGACGATGACCGTTCAACTCCTTGCGCCCGCACCGGGCAGCGAAGCGCCCCGGTTCGCGCGGGGCGAGACGATGCACGCCCTGTTCCAGGACGCGGCCCGCCGCTTCCCCGGGGCAACCGCCGTACGCCACGGTGCGGTTCGGGTCTCCTACCGCGAGCTGGACGCCGCGTCCGACACCCTGGCGGCGCTCCTCCAGGAGCAGGGGGTGCGGCCGGGGCACGCGGTGCCGGTCCTCATGGAGCGCGGCGCCCCGCTGATCGCGGTCCTGGTCGCCCTGTTCAAGTGCGGGGCCGCCTATTCGGTGCTCGACACCCGCTGGCCGGCCGAGCGCCTGGAGGGCCAGATCGGCCTGCTGGCCGCGCCGCTGCTCGTCACCGACGGGCCCGGCCCCTGGTCGGTGCCCGCGTGGGCGCCGCCCGCCGAGGACCTGACCGTCACCGCCGCGCGCGGCCTCACCCCCGCGCCGGTCGCGGTGGGCGGCGGCGACCCGTGCGCGGTGTTCTTCACCTCGGGCACCAGCGGCGCCCCCAAGGGGGTGGTCTCCAGCCACGAGAACGCGGTGCGGCTCTTCGACGGGGAGACCTTCGCCGAGCTCGGCCCCGGCACCGTGATGCCGCAGACCGCCCCGCCGACCTGGGACGGCTTCACCCTGGACTGCTGGAGCATGCTGCTCACCGGCGGCACCACGGTGCTGCTCGACGAGCCGGTCCTGGTGCCCCGCACGCTGCGCGCGCTGATCGCCGAGGACGGGGTGAACGCCGCGTTCATGACGACGCAGCTCTTCAACATGCTGGTCACCACCGACGTGGCCGCCTTCGCGGGCATGAAGTGGCTGGCCATCGGCGGCGAGCGGGCCGCCCCGACCCGCATCCGCCGCTTCCTCGCCGAGCACCCCGCCGTGCGGCTGCTCAATGTGTACGGCCCGGTCGAGTGCGGGGCGATCGTCACCTGTCACGACGTCCGCCCCGAGGACTGCGACGACCCGGCGGGCGTCCCGCTGGGCGCGGAGCTCGCCCACACCGACGTCCTGGTCCTGGACGGCGACCGGGTCTGCGCGCCCGGCGAGACGGGCGAGCTGTGCCTGGGCGGTCCCGGACTCGCGCTCGGCTACCTCGGCAACCCGGAGCTCACGGAGTCGGTCTTCGTGACCGTCGGGGGCCAACGCCTGTACCGTACGGGCGACTTGGGGCACCGCACCGCCGAGGGCGTGCTGCACTACACCGGCCGGGGCGACCGGCAGATCAAGATCCGGGGGCACCGGATCGAGCCCGCCGAGGTGGAGCGGACCGTGGAGCGGGTGGCCTCGGTGACGGGTGCGGCGGTCGTGCCGATGCCCAAGCCGGACGGCTCCTACCACGGCCTCGCCCTCTTCTACACGCGCGCGGACGCCGACGGGCTCGGCCCCGACGAGCTGCGCGAGCGGCTCGCCGCGCTCCTTCCGGAGTATCTGGTGCCACGCCGCGTGCACCTCCTGGACCGCTTCCCGCTCCTGGCCAACGGCAAGCTGGACCGGCGCGAACTCGCCGCGCGGGCCAAGCCCGAGCACGCGTACCGCGACAGCGCGGAGCCCGTTCTCGACGGCACGGCCGCCGTGGTCGCCGAGGCGTTCCGTGCGGTGCTCGACGCCGGTCCGGTACCCATCGACGCCTCGTTCTTCGAGCTCGGCGGCAGTTCGCTGGACGCGGCCCGGCTCTGCCAGCACCTGGACACGGCGCTCGGCGCGGCCGTGCAGCCCTCGCAGATCTTCCGTACGCCGACGGTGGCGCGGCTCGCCCAGTGGCTGGACGCCACCGAGCGCGGCGCCGCGGAGGCGGCCGCCGAGCCGTCGGGCTCCGGCCCCGGCGGGATCGCGCTGCCGCCGCAGCAGGCCGGGTTCCTGTGGGCCGCCGCCCACGACACCACCGGCATCGGCGGGCTCTGCCGGCTGACCTGGTGGCTGACCGGCCCGGTCGACCGGGCCGCCCTCGAACTGGCCGCGGGTGACGTGCAGTTGAGGCATCAGGCGCTGCACGCCCAGTACCTGATCCGCGAGCAGCAGGCCCTGGCCGTGGTGCCGGAGCGTCCGCGCCCGGTGGAGTTCCGCCACCTCCCCGACGCGGACGACGAGTCGGCCGCCGTCGGCCAGTGGCTCGCTGCCGCGTTCACCCCGCTCGACGTCGCCGAGGGCCGGGTGTGGCGGTGCGCCGCCCTGCGCAGCCGGGACACCGGGCGCACCCTGTTCGGTCTGGTGGCCCACCACTGCGCCTTCGACGGCGCGTCCGAGACGGTGCTCACCGCCGACCTGTCCTTCGCCTACGCCGCCCGCGCCGAAGGCCGCGTGCCCCGCTTCCCGGCCCCGGCCGCCACCCTGGCCGAGGTCGCCGCCGACCACCGGCGTGCGCTGTCCCGGGTCGACCTCGCCGCCCAGCGCGCGTTCTGGGAGGACCTGCTGGATGAGCCGGAGCCGCTGCGGCTGCCCGGCCGGACGGACAGCGATCTGACCGCGGGCCCCAAGTACGCCCGTACGCAGCCGGTTCCGCGGGCCGAGCTGGCCCCCTGGGACACCCGGGCGCGGGAACTCGGCACCACCCGGTTCGCGCTGCTCGCCGCCCTGTTCGCGACCGTACTGCGCGAGCTGAGCGGGCAGGGCGACATCACCGTCAAGGTGCCGGTGGCCCGGCGCGGCAGCGGAGTGCTCGCCACGGCGGTCAGCTGCCGCGTCGACCTGATCTACCTGCGTTTTTGGCCGCCGGGTCAGCGGCGGGACGGCGACATGCTGCGCGCCGCGGTGGCGAGCACGGACGCGGCGCTGGCCGCGCAGGAGATCGGCGGCGCGGCCCTGGACCACATCCTGGTGTGGTCCGGCGGCAGCGAGGCGCTGCCCTCGATGCCCACCTTCCTGATGCAGGACGACCCCGACCCCGCTCTCCAACTCCCGTACTGCGCGGCCGAGTTGCTGCGGATCGACAGCCCCGCCATGTCCACCGAGCTGGAGCTCGACGTGCGCGTCGGCGGGGCGGGCGCCGACGTGACCGCCACGGTCCGCACCGACCGGCTGCCCGCGACCGTCGCGGACGCCGTCGTGACCGCCTTCACCGCAGCGGTACGGCGCGGACCGGCGGCCACCGCCGGCGCCTTCGCCTCCGCCCACCCCGAGGACCTCTCATGCGCGTACTGATCCTGAGCACCCCCGAGTCCACCCACTTCACGACGATGGTCCCGCTGGCCTGGGCGCTGCGCGGGGCCGGGCACGAGGTGCTGGTCGCGGGCCAGCCCGACATCGTGCCGACGGCCCGCGCGGCCGGCCTGTGCACGGTCACGGTGGGCCGCGAGTTCCACGCCAGGGACCTGCTGAGTCCGCCGCTGCCGCCCGGCAGGCGACCGATCGAGGTGACGGGCCCCACCACGCCGAAGATGATCGCCATCGGCTCCAAGGTGTGGGTGCTGCACGCCCGCTACATGTTCCCGCGCTATCTGGAGGTGGCCCGCCTCTTCAAACCCGACCTGGTGGTCTCCGAGCAGATGGACTACGCGGCGCTGCTGGTCGGCGGCGTCCTCGGGATCCCGGTGGTCTCGCACCGCTGGGGCATCGACCCGCTGAGCCCGCTGATGCAGGAGACCGCCGCGGACTTCCTCCGGGGCACCTGCGACCGCTACGGCATCGAGGGCGGCCTCCCGCTGCCCGACGTGGTGCTCGACCCGGCGCCGCCGGAGCTGCTCTACCCGGGCACCCCGAAGGCGACCCCGATCCGGCACGTCCCGTACAACGGAACCGGCCCGGTCCCCGAGCGGCTGCGCGGGCCCGGGGACAAGCCCCGGGTCGTCGTGTCCATGGGGCGCCAGACCATCGCGCTCGGCGGGCTCCCGATGTTCCGCACGATGATCGAGGCGCTCGGCGAACTCCCGCACATCGAGGCCGTGTTCACGGTCCAGGACGAGTACATCGAGCCCCTGGGTCCGGCCCCGTCGAATGTGTGGCTGACCCCGCCGGTGCCGCTCAACGGCTTCCTCGGCACCTGTGCGGCGATCGTGCACCACGGCGGCGCCAACACCCTGATGACGGCCACCGGAGCCGGTGTGCCGCAGCTGGTCCTGCCGCAGCTGGCCGACCAGTTCGCGGGCGGCGAGCTGCTCGCCGCCACCGATGCCGCCATCTCGCTCGGCACCGCCGACGAACAGAACGACCCGGCGACCGTCGCCGATGCCCTGAGCACCCTGCTCGACGGCGAGCGCTTCGTGAAGGGCGCCGCCGAGCTGGCGCGTTCCGTCGCCGCCATGCCGAGCCCCGCCGCCGTCGTCCGCGACCTGGAGAACCTGCGATGCGCGTCCTAGTCATCAGCACCCCCGTCGAGAACCACTTCCTGCCGCTGCTCCCGCTGATCCGGGCCCTGGCCGACGCCGGGCACGAGATCCTGGTGACCGGCCAGCCCGATGTCACCGGGCCCGCCGAGGCGGCCGGCCTCGCCACGGTCACCTTCGGCGAGGCCTTCCACTCCGAGGACCTGCGCGGCGGCAAGCGGCCCGCCGGTCTTCGGCCCATCGAGGTGTCCGGCCGCCCGGACCGGCAGCAGATCGGCGGGGTCGCCCAGGTGTGGCGCAACCACGTGCCGTACTTCCTGCCGGACTATCTGGAGCTCGCCCGCGAGTGGCGGGCCGATCTGGTGCTCTCCGAGCACATGGAGTTCGCCGGGTCGGTCATCGGCGCGGTCCTCGGCATCCCGTCCGTGCAGCAGCGCTGGGGTGTCAACCCGACCGCCCCCGCGATGCTCGGTTTCGTCCGCCTCTACCAGGAGCCGCTGTGCACCCGGCTCGGCCTGGACTCGGTGCCGGTGCCCGATCTGCTGCTCGACCCGGCGCCGCCCGCCCTCGCCGACACCGAGGCCCCGGCCGCGCGCCCGGTCCGCCCGGTCCCGCACGCGGAGCCCGGCACCCCGTGGGCGTACCGCACCCCGCCGGGGCGGCGGGTGGCCGTCGCGCTCGGCGGGCACACCCTGGAGCTCGGCGGCGCGCGTCTGCTGCGCCGGGTCGTGGACGTGCTCGCGCGGGCCGGCGGCATCGAGGCCGTCGTGTCGGCCGCGCCGCGGCACCGCGAGGCGATCGGCGCGCTGCCCGAGGGCATGACGTACACCGACCTGACCGCGCCCGGCCTGCTCTTCCCGGGCAGCGACCTGGTGGTGCACCACGGCGGCGCCGGATCCACCCTGGGGGCCGCGGCCCTCGGCATTCCGCAGCTGGTGCTCCCCCAGCTCGGCGACGCGTTCGTCGCGGGCGACCGGATCGCGGCGGCGGGGGCCGGTATCACGCTGGACTCGGCTGAACTCCAGAACGACGAGGGCCGGTTGGCCGCCGCCGTCACCACGCTCCTCGACGAGCCCGGCCACCGCGCGGACGCGGCAGTCGTACGCGAGCAGATCGAGGCCATGCCGTCGGTGGCCGAAGTGGTCGGCCAACTTGAGCAGTTGACTGCACGTCAGGAGGTGGCGGCCGCATGAGCGCCGAAGTCGCTGCCCAGTCCGGCGTCAAGGAAGGGAAGAAGCCCCATCCGCACGGGATGAGCGACCTCCAGGTCCTGGTCTTCATCGTGTGCGCGATGGCGACCATGACGCTGGCCCTGCTCGACGGCTCGATCGTCTCCTCGGCGGTGCTGCCGATCGTGCGCGACCTCGACCCGGCGCACGGCATCGACCGCTTCCCCTGGCTGATCACCGCGTATCTGCTCGCCGCGACGGCCGCCCAGCCGCTGTACGGCAGGCTCAGCGACAGCTACGGGCCGCGCCGGATCTACCTCGCGGCGCTCGCCACGTTCCTGGCGGGCTCCGCGCTGTGCGCGACCGCGCACACCCTGACCCAGCTCATCCTGTTCCGCGCGGTGCAGGGGCTCGGCGGCGGCGGCCTGATGAGCATGACGCTGATCGTGATCGCCACCCTGTACCCGCCCAAGTCCCGGGCCGGGCGCTCCAACGCGGGCGGCGCGCTCATCGCGGCCGGCATCATCGCCGGGCCCATGATCGGCGGGCCCATCAGCGAGAGCCTGTCCTGGCGCTGGATCTTCCTGCTCAACGTGCCGCTCGCCGGGCTCGCGCTCGCCGGGGTGACCTGGGCGCTGCGGCTCCCGGTGCGCGGCACCCGGCAGCCGGTCGACATCTTCGGCTCGGTCCTCGTCGCCTCCGCCACCTGCGCGCTGCTGCTCGGCGTCAAGACGTTCGGCGACCAGCAGTCGTTCTCGGGCCCCGTGGTGCCGTACTTCTACGGCGGCCTGATGATGTTCGTGTTCTTCGCGGTACGCCAGTTGAAGGCGGCCGACCCTTTGATGCCGCTCACGCTGTTCAAGGACAACGTGTTCCGGTCGGCCGCGATCCTCCAGTTCGTGGGCGGGTTCGCGCTGCTCTCGCTGCCGGTGTTCCTCATCAACTACCTGAACATCGTGCGGGGCGTGAGCCTCGAAGCGGTCGGGCTGCATCTGATCCCGCTCGCCGTGGGCGTGGTCGTGGTCTTCCTCGCCTGGGGGAAGATCATCACCCGGACCGGGAAGTGCAAGGCGGTCCTGGTCGCCACCACCGCCACGGCGACGGCGGCGGCCGCCGGCCTCGGCCTGACCGTGGCCGACGCCGCCGACTGGCAGCTCGACGGCCTGCTCCTGCTGCTCGGCGTGGGCCTGGGCGGCGTCACCCAGATCGCCCTGTTCATGACCCAATCGGCAGCGCCCACCGACCAGTTGGGCGTGGTCACCACCACCTCGCGGTTCGCCACCATGCTGGGCACCACCATCGGCGGCACCGTGCTCGGCGCGATCCTGAGCACGCGCTTCGCCTCGGCCGCCGGGGCCTCGGGCGTCCAGGACCCCGACGCCGCCGCGGCCCGGCTCGCCGGGCTCGCCCCGGCCCGCCGCCATCTGGTGACGGACGCGTTCGCGCACGCCACCTCGACGCTGTTCCTGACCGCGGCCGGGCTGCTGCTGCTCGCGCTCCTGACCGCGCTGCTCATGAAGGACGTGGACGTGAACGCCTCGTCCGCCGACGATCCCGCCGACGTATCCGCCGATGAGGCCGCCCCAGAGTCCGAGGAGGACGAAGAAGATGCGCGTACTGATGCTGAGCACCCCCTTCCCCACCCACTTCACCCCCATGGTGCCGCTGGCCTGGGCGCTGATGGGAGCGGGTCACGAGGTGAAGGTCGCCGCGCAGCCTGACGTCACCGACGCGGCCCGCGCCGCCGGGATCGCGGCCGTCGACATCGGCGACCGCTTCCACGGCCTCGACGTCCTCCAGCGCCATCTCCCGGCCGGGATACGCCCGTTGGAGCTGATGGGGCCGACCCCGCCGGAGAAGATGGCGGGCGCGACCAAGCTGTGGGAGACCCACGCCCGCTATCTGCTCAGCTCCTACCTGGAGTTCGCGCGCGACTGGAAACCCGATCTGATCGTCTCGGAGCAGATGGAGCTGGCGGGACAGCTCGTCGCGGGCGCGCTCGGCATCCCGTCCGTCCAGCACCGCTGGGGCGTCGACCCGCTGAGCGGCCCCTCGCGCGCCTCGGCCCGCAACTTCCTGCACGGGACCGCCGGGCGGCTCGGGCTCGACGGCCTGCCCGACCCCGATCTGCTGCTCGACCCATGCCCGCCGGCGCTGCACCACCCGAGCGCGGCGCCCGGCGCGCCGATCGGCTACGTCCCGTTCAACGGCACCGGCACCGCGCCCGCATGGCTGCGGGCGCCGGCCGCCGACGGGGTGCGCCGGGTCGTGGTGTGCCTGGGCCGCCAGACGCTGGTGCTCAACGGCAGCGGCCTGTACCGCTCGATCATCGCGGCCTTCGACGGCCTCGGCGACGTCGAAGCGGTGGTGACGGCCGACGCCGCCTTCCACGAGGGGTTCGGCCAACTCCCGGACAACGTACGGGTGGTGGAGCCGGTGCCGCTCAACATGATCCTGCGCGAGTGCGCCGCGGTGATCCACCACGGGGGCGCGAACACCACGCTCACCTCGTGCTCCTTCGGGCTTCCTCAGGTCGTGCTCCCGCAGATCGTGGACCAGTTCGCCTCGGCCGAGCTGCTCGCCGCGGCCGGCGCGGCCCGGGTGCTCGGCGAGGCGGCCCCGCAGAACGATCCGGTCCAGGTGCGCGAGGCCATCAGGGACGTCCTGGACGACGCCCGCCACCTCAAGTGCGCGCAGGAGCTGCGCGCCGACATGGCGGAGATGCCGAGCCCGGCCCGCGTTGTCGAGGACCTGGAGCGACTGGCCGCCGCCTGAGCCCAACTGCCTCATGGACAAGGGCCCTTGCCTGACGCAAGGGCCCTTCTTCATGGCCGCGTACACCCGGGGGGACGGGCACGACGGAGGGGCCCACCGACCGGTGCGGTCGATGGGCCCCTTTGGTACGTCCCGGCCGGGTCAGCCGCGGCGCTTCTTCAGGGCGTCGCCGGCGAGCTTGGCGACGAGGATGACGGCGACGGTGACGGCGAGACCGATGATGAGGTGGCTCATGGTGTCCTCCTGAGGACTTGTATGGGTGGGGGGGGTGGATGGTGCGGGTGGAAACTCGTGGTGGGACGGTCAGGCGTGGGCGGCGGCGCGCTGGGCGTCGAGTACCGCCCACAGCGCCGCCGGGGTCGCGAAGGTCGCGCCGGTGAGGGTCTCCTCCGGGAACTCCACGTCGTACGCGCCCTCCAGGCGGACCAGGAGCTCGATGGTGGCCATCGAGTCGAGGCCCACGGATTTGAGGTCGAGCGACGGGTCGAGCGGGCCGGAACCCGTGCTGCGCGGCAGGACCGAGGTCAGCAGCTTCTCGAAGTCGGCGTCCCACTGAACGTCAGCGGTGGTCATGGCGGGTTCTCCTCACAGGGGTACTGACTCGGTGGCGGGTCACTTCTGTTCGCGGCGCAGCCGCTGCTTGTCGGTCTTGCCGTTCGGGGTGAGCGGGAGCTCGCCCAGCAGGTGGCAGGCGGCGGGGACCTTGGCGGCCTCCAGGCGGTCGGCCAGCTGCGCGAGCACCTCGTCGGCCGTCAGCTCGGTGACGGCGTACAGCGTGAGGTCGTGGCCCTCGGCCGGGGCCAGGGCGGCGGCGGCCGCGACGCCCTCGATGTCCAGGGCGGCGGTCTCGATCTCCAGGGTGCCCATGCGGACGCCCTTGCGCTTGAACAGGTCGTCGCGGCGGCCCTCGAAGTAGAGGTGCCCGTCGGCGTCCAGGTGCCCGTAGTCGCCGGTGTGCAGGGTGACCTCGCCGGTCACCGGGTCGGGGCGGAAGCGCAGGGCGGTCTGCTCGGGGGCGCGCCAGTAGCCGGTCATGATGTGCGGTCCGCGCACGGCGATCTCGCCGACCGTGCCGGGCGGCAGGAGCCGGCCGTCGTCGTCCAGGATCAGCACCTCGGTGCCGTCGAGCGCCCGGCCGACCGAGCCGGGGCGTGCGATGTCGCCGTCCGGTTCGAGGACGGTGATGCGCTTGCACTCGGTGGTGCCGAACATCGGGGACACCCGGGCCCCGGGGAACGCTGCCCGCAGCTGGGCGATGACGGGTCCGGTCAGTGCGGCCCCGGTGTTGGTGAACAGCCGCACCCCGGGCGCCTCGCGCCGGTCCCGTTTCGACAGCGTGAGCAGCATCTCGCCGAGCGAGGGCACCAGCGGCACCACGGTGACACCGTGCTCGTGCAGGGTGGAGAGCAGCCGTACGTGGCGGTCCGGCGAGGTGAGCACCACCTGGGCGCCGGCGATCACGGACAGCAGGATCTGGTAGAGCCCGTAGTCGAAGGAGACCGGCACCGCGACCAGGACGACGTCGTCCGCGCGGTAGTTCAGCCGGGCCTGGATCGCGCGGGCGGCGAAGACGATGGGGGCGTGGGTGCTGACCACGGCCTTGGGCGCCGAGGTGGAGCCCGAGGTGTAGATGAGCAGACCCAGGTCGTCCGGCGCGACGGGCCGCTCGCCGACCGCGGCGGGCGCGGACTCGTACAGCGCCTCGGCGCCCCGGCGCACCTCGTCGAGCCCGAAGACCGGACAGTCCGTCAACTCCCTTAGCACTTCGGTGTCTTGTGCGTCCTGACCGATCACGAGGACCGGGTCGCAGTCCGGTACGACGGTGTTGAGGTGGAACCGCTTCATCGCCGGATTGACCGGTACGAAGGCGATGCCGCGGCGCAGCGCCCCGAACATCAGGGCGGTGAATTCGCGGGTGTTGCCGACGCGGACCAGGATCCGGTCCGCGTGCCCCACGCCCTGGGCGGTGAGCCAGTCGGCGTACGCCCGTGACCAGGCGTCCAGTTCCGCATAGGTCCACACGCCCGAGGCGTCGCGCACCGCGGGAGCGTCGGGCCGGGCGGCCACGGCCGCGGCGAGCAGTCCGTGGACGGTGTCGGTGCCGGTGTCCGCGGCAACCAGCGTCTGAGTCGTCATCCAGCAACCTCGTGGTCATCGGAACGGAATTGGTCACCCTGAGCGTGAGGGGGTTGTCTCGACCCCGGATCGAGCGCCGGTGGACACCGGACACCCCTTCCGGGTGTGCGGTTTTCGGCTGCGGGCCATCCGTGGCTGGTCGCGCAGTTCCCCGCGCCCCTCAGCAGCATGCGAGTACCTCCCCCCTTAGAGCCTCCCTCGCATTCCGGTGGATCCAGCACAACTTGCCGGACTCGTACGGGACTTGAGCCGTGCTGGAGCGGTGTCGGCCCGCCCGGGACTTGAGCCGTGCTGGAGCGGTGTCGGCCCGCCCGGGACTCAAGTGGGCTGCGAGGAGGCCGCCCCATGGTGTCGCCGGGCAGCAAGCCCCCATGGTGACGACCCCGCCGCGACGACGTCCGACGGGGAAGGAGGCAGCGCTACATGAACGCGGATTCCCGGCAGACCGGCAGCCAGGGCGCGGACGGCCCGGCAGATGAGCAGCCGCTGGACTTCGGCGTCTTCTTCTTCGCCGCGGTCGGCGACCGGGCACAGGAGACGTACCGGCTGATGCTGGACGCGGCCCGCCGCGCCGACGAACTGGGCTTCGGTTTCGTATCGACGCCCGAGCGGCACTTCCACCGCTTCGGCGGCGCCTTCCCCAACCCGGCCGTGACCTCGGCGGCCATCGCCGCGGTGACCAGCCGCATCCAGATCCGGGCCGGCAGTGTGGTGACCCCGCTGCACCCGGCCGCCCGCATCGTGGAGGACTTCGCGATGGTGGACGGCATCTCGGGCGGCCGGGTCGCGATCTCGGTGGGCTCCGGCTGGAACGTCAACGACTTCGTGATCGCGCCCGAGAAGTACGAGACCCGGCGCGAGCAGATGATCAAGGACGTCACGGACATCCGGACCGCCTGGCGCACCGGTCACTGGACCGGCCCCAACCCGCTGGGCGCCGAGACCACGCTGCCCGTCTTCCCGCGCCCGGTGCAGGACGACCTGTCGGTGTGGGTGACCGCGTCGCGCAGCGAGGGCACCTTCCGCGAGGCGGGCCGGCTCGGCTGCAACATCCTGACCCACCTGGAGAACCAGGACGTCGCATCGCTCTCCGGCAAGATCGCCCTGTACCGGGCGGCCCGCGCCGAGGCCGGCTGGGAAGGTCCCGGCAAGGTCACCGTGATGATGCACACCTACGTCGCCGACGACGCGGCCGAGGCCCGCCGGGTGGGCGGCGGCAGTCTGCGCGACTATCTGCTCTCCGCCATCGACCTGGAGGCCCTCGCGGTCGAGGCCGGCGGCCGGATGAGCGGCAACAAGCAGGGCCGCGAGGTGCTCTCCGCGGTGAGCGCCCAGCGCAAGCTCGCCGAACTCGGCGTCAACCGCTACCTGTCCGGGAACTCGCTGATCGGCTCGGTCGAGGAGTGCACCGCGACCGCCCGCCGGGTGCGTGCGGCCGGGGTGGACGAGATCGCCTGCCTGGTGGACTTCGTCGCCGACCCGGAGCTCGTGCTCGCCTCCCTGGAGCGGGTCGCCGCGGTGCGCCGCGAGGCCTCGCCACCGGCCGAGCCCGCGCTGGCCGCCTGACCCCGGCCGGGCCCGCCGCCCGTTGTCCAGACTTGACCAAGAGCATCTCCCTTCCGTTCCCAGGAGGTTGTCCATGCCGACGATCCTCGCCGTCTCCGGCAGTCCGTCGCCGGTCTCCAGCACCCACCAGGTACTCACCCTCGCCGCCGACCGCCTGGGGGCCCGCGGGCACCGGGTGGAGACCCTCGCCGTGCGCACCCTGCCCGCGGCCGAACTCCTCCGGGCCGACCTGAGCCACCCCCAACTCGCCGAGGCGGCCGCACAGTTCGCCGCGGCGGACGCCATCGTGCTCGCCACCCCGGTCTACAAGGCGGGCTACTCGGGGCTGCTGAAGTCGTTCCTCGACGTACTGCCGCAGTTCGCCCTGGCGGGGAAGGTGGTGCTGCCGCTGGCCACCGGCGGCTCGCTCGCCCATGTCCTGGCCCTCGACTACGGGCTGCGCCCGGTACTGATGTCGATGAAGCCCAGGGCGGTCGCGGAGAGCTTCTTCGTGCACGCCGGCGGCATCCGGCAGGGTCCGGGCGGCTTCGCCGGGCTCGAACCCGACACGGGGGCCCTGCTCCACGAGGCCACCGACAAGTTCGCCGAACTCGTGGAGGGCCTGGCCGGCGGTCCCGCCCGGACCGTGCGGCTCGTGCCCGCCGCCTGACCTGAACTCCCACTGTGCAACTCCCCCCATTCATGCGCCTGTTGATGTGTCGACCACGACAGAAGAGGACCCCATGAAGGCTCTGGTTCTGAGCGGCGGTACGGGTAGCCGACTGCGCCCGTTCAGCTACTCCATGCCCAAGCAGCTCATCCCGATCGCCAACAAGCCCGTCCTGGAACGGGTTCTGGACAACATCCGCGACCTCGGTGTCACCGAGATCGGCATCATCGTCGGCAACCATGTCGAGGAGATAGCCGAGGCGCTCGGCGACGGCTCCCGGCTCGGCGTCGAGATCACGTACATCCCGCAGGAGAGCCCCAAGGGCCTCGCGCAGTGCGTCGAGCTCGCCCGGGACTTCCTCGGCGACGACGACTTCGTGATGTACCTCGGCGACAACATGCTGCCGGAGGGAATCGCCGAGGCCGCCGCCGAGTTCCACGCGCTGCGCCCGGCCGCCCAGGTGCTCGTCGCCCAGGTCGAGGACCCGCGCGCGTTCGGCGTCGCCGAGGTCGACGCGACCGGTGTGGTGGAGCGGCTGGTGGAGAAGCCGCCGGTGCCCCGCTCCAACCTGGCGCTCATCGGCGTCTACTTCTTCACCCCGGCCATCCACGAGGCCGTCGGCTCGATCGTGCCGAGCGCGCGCGGCGAGCTGGAGATCACCGACGCCATCCAGTGGCTGGTGACCAGCGGCGCCACCGTCCGGGCCCAGGAGTACTCCGGGTACTGGAAGGACACCGGCCGCGTCGAGGACGTACTGGAGTGCAACCAGATGCTCCTGGACGGCATCGAGCGCCGGGTGGAGGGCGAGGTGGACGACCAGAGCGTGCTGATCGGCGCGGTCGTCGTGGAGCCCGGCGCGCGGATCACCCGCTCCTTCGTGGAGGGCCCCGTCGTGATCGGCGCGGGCACCGTCCTGGAGGACAGCCACGTCGGACCGCACACGTCCATCGGCCGGGACTGCGTCCTGTCCGGCACCCACCTCGACTACTCGATCGCCCTGGACGGCGCGACGATCTCCGCGGTACGGGGGCTGCACGGCTCCCTGCTCGGCCGGTCCGCCGCGGTCACCGGCATCGACCTGGCCAACCGCCACCACCGCCTGGTGGTCGGCGACCACACCCGCGTGGAGGTCGCGGCATGACGAACACCACGGAGAAGGGCAGCATGAACAAGATCCTGGTCACCGGCGGCGCGGGCTTCATCGGCTCGCACTACGTCCGCACGCTCCTGGAGGGCGGCTACGAGGGGTACGAGAACGCCGAGGTCACCGTCCTCGACAAGCTGACCTACGCGGGCAACCGCGAGAACCTCCCCGCCTCCCACCCCCGCCTCACCTTCGTCCAGGGCGACATCTGCGACCTGCCGCTGCTCCTGGAGCTGTTCCCCGGCCACGACGCGGTCGTCCACTTCGCGGCCGAGTCCCACGTGGACCGCTCCCTCGAATCGGCGGCCGAGTTCATCGCCACCAACGTCGGCGGCACCCAGAACGTCATGGAGGCCGCGCTGCGCTCCGGCGCCAAGCGCGTCGTGCACGTCTCGACCGACGAGGTGTACGGCTCCATCGACGAGGGCTCCTGGACCGAGGAGTGGCCGCTGCTCCCCAACTCCCCGTACGCCGCGTCCAAGGCGGGCTCGGACCTCATCACCCGCGCCTACTGGCGCACCCACGGCCTCGACGTCTCCATCACCCGCTGCTCCAACAACTACGGGCCCTACCAGCACCCCGAGAAGCTGATCCCGCGCTTCGTGACCAACCTCCTGGAGGGCGAGACGGTCCCGCTGTACGGCGAGGGCGCCAACATCCGCGAGTGGCTGCACGTGGACGACCACTGCCGCGCGATCCAGCTGGTCCTGACCAGGGGCAGGGCGGGCGAGATCTACAACGTGGGCGGCGGCAACGAGCAGACCAACCGCCAGATCACCGAGCGCCTGCTTGAGCTGACCGGCAACGACTGGTCGAAGGTGGTCCGGGTCGCCGACCGCAAGGGCCACGACCTGCGCTACTCGCTCAGCGAGGCCAAGATCGCCGAGGAGCTCGGCTACGCGCCGCGCATCTCCTTCGAGGACGGCCTCGCCGAGACCGCCGCCTGGTACCGCGACAACCCGGGCTGGTGGAAGGCGGTCAAGCACGCATCGCAGGAGGACCAGAAGTGACGCTGCCAGACGCATCGGCGCCCACGCCACAGGTGCTGGTCGTGGGCGCCGGGCCGGTCGGGCTGAGCGCCGCCCACGAGCTGGCCCGGCACGGTGTGCGGGTCCGGCTCGTGGACGCGGCGCCGGGCCCGGCCACCACCAGCCGGGCGCTCGCCACGCACGCCCGCACGCTGGAGACGTACGACCAGATGGGCATCCTGGACGAACTCCTGCCGCGCGGCCAGCGGGTGGAGCACTTCACGCTCCACCAGAACGGCCGCCGCCTGATCCGCTTCGACACGGACTACAGCCGGCTGCCCACCCGCTTCCCGTTCACGCTGATGGTCGACCAGGTCATCACCGAGGAGGTGCTGCGCAACGCGGTGTCCCGCCGGGGCGTCGAGGTCGAATGGGGCGTCCGGCTCACCGAGTTCGAGAACCACGGCACGGACGGCGTACGAGCCCACCTGACCCACGCCGACGGCCGCACCGAGACCGTGGCGGCCGACTGGCTGGTCGGCACGGACGGCGGCCACAGCACCATCCGCAAGCAGCTGGGCCTGAAACTCGAAGGGGAGTCGAGCGAGACCTGGCTCATCGCGGACGCGACCGTCCACTGCGACCTGCCGAAGGACAGCATCCACTGGATGCGCACGCCCACCGGCACGGTGATGATGGTGCCGTTCCCGGAGCCCGGCAAGTGGCGGCTGCTCGACACCGCCGAGACGTCCTACGGTGGCGACGACGCGATGGTCGCCCGGCGCTTCTCGGCGAAGATCAGCACGGGTACGGGGAAGCCGGCGGTGGTCGAATCACCGTCCTGGGTCTCGGTGTTCACGATCCAGCAGCGCATGATCGGCCAGATGCGCTCGGGCCGGGTCCTGCTCGCCGGTGACGCGGCGCACGTCCACAGCCCGGCCTCCGGGCAGGGCATGAACACCGGCGTCCAGGACGCGGTGAACCTCTCCTGGAAGCTCGCCGCGGTGCTCCGCGGCGAGGCGCCGGACTCCCTCCTGGACACCTACAGTGCCGAACGGGTCCCGGTGGGCGCGGAGTTGCTGCGCACCACCCGGATGGCGACGATGCTGGTCCAGCTCCGCAGCCGCAAGGCGGCGGCCGCTCTGCGCGCGGCCTTCACGGTGCTGCGGTCGCTGCCGCCGATCAAGGGCCGCATCCAGCGCAAGATCATGGGCGGCATGTCGGCGCTGGGCCTCGGCTACGGGGAGGGCCCGCTCGCCCACCCGACCCCCGCCCCGGGCGGCATCCGCCCGGGTGAACGAGTGGCCCGCGTAACAGCTCCCACGCTGTCCACCAGCCCCGGCTGGCAGGAGCTGATCGCCGAACTCCAGCGCCCTCAATGGCTGTTGCTCACTTTCGGCGAGCCCCCCGAGGAAGACTTCGGCCCCTCGGTACGCATCCGCACGGTCAACACCCCCGGCCCGGACACCCTGTCCGACCCGGCCGCCCACCTGACCACCGACCTGGGCGCCCCACCGGGCACCTGGCTCCTGATCCGCCCCGACGGCTACCTGGCCGCGCGCGGCACGGGGAAGGAGTCCCCGTCGACAGCACTGACCGCCTGGGAGATCCACCCGACCAGATCCCGTCAACTGACGTACTGAGCAAGCCAATTGGGCCCGCCCCGGATCGCTGGGGGCGGGCCCAATGGCGCTGGCAGAATCAGCACGGGGGGGGCAGAAAACCAGCCCCTGCCGGCGATTGAGGAGCGGGGGTCCGGGGGCAGAGCCCCCGGAGCCTAGGCAGCGCGCTGCTGCTCCCGCTCACCCCTCCCGTACAGGGAAACGCACTGCGCATACGTAGGAAGCAACCCGAGCTCCCCAGCCTCGGCGACCGTAGGAGCCCCCGCGTCCTTCTCGGAGAGCACCGGCTCACCCGTGAGCCACCGCGCCCACGGCAGCCCGAGCTCCGGATCGAACGCCCGCAGATCCAGCTGCGTACCCGGCACGTACTCCGTCGAGCAGAGATAGCTGATGCACGTGTCGTCGGTCAGCGCCACGAACCCGTGCGCGAGCCCCTCCGCGACGAACACGGCCCGCCCGCCCCGGGCGTCGAGAACCGTGGTCGCGTGCTGTCCGAAGGTGGGGGAGCCCACGCGTACGTCCACGACCACGTCGAGCAGCGCCCCGCGGACGCAGCTGACCAGCTTGGCCTGCCCCGGCGGGATGGCCACGCCGTGCAGTCCGCGCACCGTATTGCGCGCGGAGGCCGAGTAGTTGACCTGGCGCGGAACAAAGTGGTGCCCGGTCTCGGCGGCTAGCAGGTCGTATCTGTACGACTCGTGGAAACTGCCGCGGGGGTCCGTCAGCAGCTTCGGCATGATGCGGTACGCGTCCGGTACGGCGGTCTCTTCGATCCTCATGCCGCCGGACGGTAGGCGCCCCGACTCAAGTTCCGGTAGCGCCGCATGACCCCCTGTCCAGCGGCCCCCGAGCGGCCCGCGCCACAGTGCCGCTCAAACCGCGCAAACAGGAGGTAGCAACGGTGTCGGTGATCGACCGAAGAGCAGACGGCGAAGGCGGCGGCGCGGCCGGATCGGTGGTGGTGCTCGGCGCCACGGGGTTCGTGGGCCGGCACATCTGCGAGGTGTTCGCCGCCGCCGGGTGGACGGTGACCGGTGTCGCGCGCAGCACCGCCGCCGACGCCTCAACTCCCTACGAACTTCTCCCACTTGACGTGGTACGGGCCGAGCCGGGCCGGATCGCCGAGCTGCTGGCGCGGCACCGCGCGGGCGCGGTGGTGAACGCGGCGGGCGCGGTGTGGAAGGCCACCGAGGACGAGATGACCCTCGCCAACGCCCGCCTCGTGGAGCGGCTGCTGTCCGCGGCCTCGCTGCTCGATGCGCGGCCGCGGCTCATCCAGCTCGGTTCGGTGCACGAGTACGGTCCGGTGCCGCGTACCGGTATCACCGAGGACGTGCCGACCGCGCCGGTCACTCCGTACGGCCGTTCCAAGCTGGCGGGCGCCCGTGCGCTGCTCGACGCGGTCGCCGCGGGCGAGGCGGCGGGCCTGGTGCTGCGCATCTCGAACGTGTCGGGGCCCGGCACCCCCCGGGCGAGCCTGCTCGGCATGGTGGCGCACCATCTCGCGACGGCCGCCCCCGATCCGCTGCGGCTCGCCCCGCTGCTCGCCCACCGCGACTTCGTGGACGTACGGGATGTGGCCGACGCGGCGCTCGCCGCGGCGCGCGGCTCTCATGTGTCCGGGCGGGTCGTCAACATCGGTGGCGGGCAGTCGACTTCGGTACGGTCGCTGGTGGCCAGACTGACCGAGCTCGCGGGGTCGTCCGCCGAGATACTGGAGGCGGCGGTCACCGGAGGCCGGCCGCCCGAGGCCGAGTGGCAGCGCATGGACATCACGCTCGCGCGGTCCCTGCTCGGCTGGCGTCCGCGGCGCACTCTGGACGATTCGCTGCGCGATCTGCTCGCCCACGCCCGCGCCGCCGCGGACCGCGAGTCGTTGTCCAGTGCCCTTCAAGTCGCTCCCTCAACGATGACCGCGTCGGGTCACCGCTGAGGGCTTCGTGCCGAACTGACGACCATGGAGGCAGCCAAGATGAGTGAGACCAAGGCACGGATTCTCGATCGGGTGCGGGAGTACCACCTGGAGAAGGAGCCGTCCCGCGAGTTCGTGCCGGGGGTCAGCGAGATCTGGCCGTCCGGTGCGGTGCTGGAGCCGGAGGACCGGGTGGCGCTGGTGGAGGCGGCGCTGGACATGCGGATCGCCGCCGGCACCAGCTCACGCAAGTTCGAGTCCCGGTTCGCCCGTTACATGAAGCGGCGCAAGGCCCACCTGGTGAACTCCGGTTCCTCGGCCAACCTGCTCGCCATGTCGGCGCTCACCTCGCCGCACCTGGAGGACCGCCGCCTCAAGCCGGGCGACGAGGTCATCACGGTGGCCGCGGGCTTCCCCACCACCGTCAACCCGATCCTGCAGAACGGCCTCATCCCGGTCTTCGTGGACGTCGAGCTGAAGACGTACAACACGACCGCCGAGCGCATCAAGGCCGCCGTCGGCCCCAGGACCCGGGCCATCATGGTCGCCCACGCGCTCGGCAACCCGTTCGAGGTCGCCGAGGTCGCGCAGATCGCCGAGGAGAACGACCTCTTCCTCATCGAGGACAACTGCGACGCGGTCGGCTCCCTCTACAACGGTCAACTCACCGGCACCTTCGGCGACTTGACCACGGTCAGCTTCTACCCGGCGCACCACCTGACGATGGGCGAGGGCGGCTGCGTGCTGACCTCGAACCTGGCGCTCGCCCGCATCGTGGAGTCGCTGCGCGACTGGGGCCGGGACTGCTGGTGCGAACCGGGCGAGAGCGACCGCTGCTTCAAGCGCTTCCAGTACCAGCTGGGCACCCTGCCGGCCGGGTACGACCACAAGTACATCTACTCGCACATCGGCTACAACCTGAAGGCCACCGACCTTCAGGCCGCGCTCGGTCTGACCCAGCTCGACAAGGTCGACGACTTCACTCGCGCCCGTCGTCACAACTGGCAGCGTCTGCGGGAGGGCCTGGAGGGCGTGCCGCACCTGATCCTGCCGGAGGCCACGCTCGGCAGCGAGCCCAGCTGGTTCGGCTTCGTCATCACCGTCGCCCCCGACGCGCCGTTCCAGCGCAAGGAGTTGGTGAACTTCCTGGAGGAGCGGAAGATCGGCACCCGCAACCTGTTCGCCGGCAACCTCACCCGTCAGCCCGCCTATGTGGACGCCCCGCACCGGATCGTGGGCGACCTCACCAACTCCGACATCATCACCGAGCAGACCTTCTGGATCGGCGTCTACCCGGGGCTCACCGACGAGCACACCGACTTCATGACGGCCTCGATCCGGGACTTCGTCGCCGGTCGGTGACGGTCCCCCAACACCCCTCCAGCACGGCCCCCTTGACGAGGAGAGAGCGTACATGTCGTCAACACTTGCGGAGCTGACTGAGCTTCAGCCGGTGGTCAAGCCCCGTGAGCCGGTGTCGGTCGCCGACCGGATCGCGGCGTCCGCGGCCACCACCGGCGGGCTCCTGACCACCGGGGAGTTCCACCACTGGTTCGCCGAGCGCCGGAAGGCCGGCCGCTTCAGCATCGAACGCATCCCGTTCGCCAAGCTGCGCGGCTGGTCCTTCGAGCCGGACAGCGGGAACCTGGTGCACTCCAGCGGGCGCTTCTTCAGCGTGGAGGGCCTGCACGTCACGACCGATGACGGCCCCCACAAGGAGTGGTACCAGCCCATCATCAAGCAGCCGGAGGTGGGCATCCTCGGCATCCTGGTGAAGGAGTTCGACGGCGTACTGCACTTCCTGATGCAGGCCAAGATGGAGCCGGGCAACCGCAATCTGCTCCAGCTCTCCCCCACCGTGCAGGCGACCCGCAGCAACTACACCAAGGTCCACCAGGGCACCGACGTGAAGTACATCGAGTACTTCACGGGCGCCGGACGCGGCCGGATCCTCGCCGATGTGCTCCAGTCCGAGCACGGCTCGTGGTTCTACCACAAGAGCAACCGCAACATGATCGTCGAGGTGGACGGCGAGGTGCCGCTCGACGAGGACTTCTGCTGGCTGACGCTGGGTCAGATTTCCGAGCTCCTGCACCAGGACAACCTGGTCAACATGGACTCGCGCACGGTCCTGGCCTGTCTGCCCGCGTACAGCGCGGGCGCCCCCGCAGGGGATGATTTCAGCCAGTCCCTGGCCCGCTCCCGCGATCCTCGGGCGGGCGCCCTGCTCACCGATGTGGACCTGCTGTCCTGGTTCACCTGCGAGCGTTCGCGCTACGACGTGCAGGCCGACCGCATCCCGCTGGACGACGTGCCCGGCTGGACCCGCGACGAGGCGCGCATCGGCAAGGACGACGGCCGCTGGTTCAACGTGGTCGCGGTCGAGGTGCAGGCCGGCAACCGCGAGGTGACCAGCTGGACCCAGCCCCTGATCGAGCCGTGCAGCCGGGGCATCGCGGCCTTCCTGACCCGTTCGTTCGACGGCGTGCTGCACGTCCTGGCCAACGCGAAGGTCGAGGGCGGCTTCCTCGACACGGTCGAGCTGGCGCCCACCGTGCAGTGCTCCCCGGACAACTTCGAGGGCCTCCAGGTCCGCCCGCCGTTCCTGGACCTGGTCCTTCAATCGGCACCCGAGCGCATCCGCTACGACGCCATCCACTCGGAGGAGGGCGGCCGGTTCCTGTACGCCGAGAACCGCTATCTGGTCATCGAGGCCGACGAGGAGGACGCGCCTATTGAGCCACCGACCGGCTATCAATGGGTAACGATCAGTCAGCTCACGGCGCTGATCAAACACGGACACTACGTCAATGTGCAGGCCAGGACGCTCCTTGCCTGCCTCAACGCCATGGGACATCTGACGGATGACTGAACGACCCCTGCGCATCGCCGTTCTCGGCACCGCCGACATCGCCCGCCGCCGGGTGCTGCCCGCCATGGCGGCGGACCCGGACATCGCGCTGACGGCGGTGGCGAGCCGGGACGGCGGCCGCGCTCGGGAGGTCGCGGCCCAGTTCGGCTGCGCGCCGGTGGAGTCGTACGACGCGGTCCTCGAACGGGACGACGTGGACGCCGTCTACGTCCCGCTGCCCATCTCCCTGCACGCCGAATGGGCGGGCCGGGCGCTGCGCGCGGGCAAGCACGTGCTCGCCGAGAAGCCGCTCACCGCCGACCGGCAGACCACCGAGGCGCTGCTCGATCTCGCCCGCGCCTCGGGCCTGGTGCTGATGGAGAACGTGATGTTCGTCCACCATCCCCAGCACTCGGTCGTACGGGAACTGGTGGCGAGCGGCGCGATCGGCCAACTCCGGGCGTTCAGCGCCGCGTTCGCCATCCCGGCGCTGCCCGCGGGGAACATCAGGCACCGCCCCGAACTCGGCGGCGGCGCCCTGCTCGACGTGGGCTACTACCCGGTGCGCGCCGCGCTGTACTTCCTCGGCGCGGGCCTGGAGATCGTCGGCGCCGCGCTTGAGCACTCGGCGGGCTCGGCGGTGGAGACCTCGGGCGCGGTGCTCGTCCGTTCCCCCTCCGGGGTCCTCGGCCAGCTGGCCTTCGGCATGGAGCACGCGTACCGCTCGGCGTACGAACTGTGGGGCAGCGAGGGGCGGATCCGCGTCGAGCCGGCGTTCACTCCGCCCGCCGACCACAAACCGGCGGTGTGGATCACGGACGCGCACGGGCCGCGCGAGCTGACGCTGGCCCCGCACGACCAAGTCGCCGCGACCGTCCGGGCGTTCGTCCGCGCGGTCCGCTCCGGGGCCACTCAGTCGCCGGATGCCGGGGAGTGCCTGGAGCAGGCGAGCCTGCTCGATGCGGTACGCGCGCGGGCGACGCACACCGCGCATCAGCAGACTGTGCGACCCGAGACTTCGCCACACGAGACTGTGCGACCCGAGACGTTGCCACATGAGACCTTGCGCCAGGAGGGGACCGACCGTGACCGTGACTGAACAGCCGCCGCCGCAGACCGCGGCCGTGCGGGTCGCCGAACTGCACGTCCTGCGCGAGCAGGCCAGGCTCGGCCCCGGCGAGAAGGCGACCGAGGCGCAGCACGCGAAGGGCAAGCTGACCGCCCGCGAGCGCATCGACCTGCTCCTGGACCCGGGCACCTTCCAGGAGGTCGAGCAGCTCCGCCGCCACCGCGCGACCGGATTCGGCCTGGAGGCGAAGAAGCCGTACACCGACGGCGTGATCACCGGCTGGGGAACGGTGGAGGGCCGCACGGTCTTCGTGTACGCCCATGACTTCCGCATCTTCGGCGGCGCCCTGGGCGAGGCCCACGCCACGAAGATCCACAAGATCATGGACATGGCGATCGCGGCCGGTGCGCCGCTGGTCTCCCTGAACGACGGCGCGGGCGCCCGCATCCAGGAAGGCGTGTCCGCACTCGCGGGCTACGGCGGCATCTTCCAGCGCAATACGCGCGCCTCGGGCGTGATCCCGCAGATCAGCGTCATGCTGGGCCCGTGCGCAGGCGGCGCCGCGTACTCCCCCGCCCTGACGGACTTCGTGTTCATGGTCCGGGAAACCTCGCAGATGTTCATCACCGGCCCGGACGTCGTGCAGGCGGTGACGGGTGAGGAGATCACCCAGAACGGGCTCGGCGGCGCGGACGTGCACGCCGGAGTCTCGGGCGTGGCCCACTTCGTCCACGACGACGAGGAGACCTGCCTGGCCGAGGTCCGCTACCTGATCTCGATGCTGCCGTCGAACAACCGGGAGATGCCTCCGGCGCTGCCGCCCGGCGACGACCCGGCCGACCGCCGCAACGACGTGCTCCTGGACCTGGTGCCCTCGGACGGCAACCGCCCGTACGACATGCGCAAGGTCCTGGAGGAGCTCGTCGACCACGGCGACCTGCTCGAAGTCCACGAGCACTGGGCCCGCAACATCATCTGCGCACTGGCCCGGATCGACGGCCGGGTGGTGGGCATCCTGGCCAACCAGCCGCAGTTCCTGGCCGGGGTGCTTGACATCGAGGCCTCCGAGAAGGCGGCCCGCTTCGTCCAGCTCTGCGACGCCTTCAACATCCCCCTGCTGACCCTGGTCGACGTCCCGGGCTTCCTGCCCGGCGTCTCGCAGGAGCACGGCGGCATCATCCGCCACGGCGCGAAACTCCTGTACGCCTACTGCAACGCCACTGTCCCCCGCATCTCGCTGATCCTGCGCAAGGCCTACGGCGGCGCGTACATCGTCATGGACTCCCAGTCCATCGGCGCGGACCTCACCTACGCCTGGCCCACCAACGAGATCGCGGTGATGGGCGCGGAAGGCGCGGCCAACGTCATCTTCCGCCGGGAGATAGCGAGTTCGGAGAATCCGGAGGCGGTCCGGGCCGAGAAGATCGCGGCGTACAAGTCCGAACTGATGCACCCGTACTACGCGGCCGAGCGGGGTCTGGTGGACGACGTCATCGACCCGGCCGAGACCCGGGCCGTCCTGTCCGCCGCGCTCGCCATGCTGCGCACGAAACACGCCGACCTGCCGTCCCGCAAGCACGGCAACCCCCCGCAGTGAGGAGTCCCAGAGTGTCGAACACTCCCCTGTTCCGCGTGGTGAAGGGCACCCCCACGGACGCCGAACTGGCCGCCCTGGCAACAGTCCTGGCCGCCCTGACCGCGGCCCCGCCCGCCGATCTGGCCCCGGTACTCCCCCTGGCCGCCTGGCGCCGCCAGCCGTATCAGCCTCCGGTCAGTTGGCAGAGGGCGGCATAGCCGTTGCGGGAGCGGGGGCGGAAGCGGGGGCGGAAGCGGGGGCGGAAGCGGGGGCTTCGGCTTGAGGGGCCCGGGGCGCAGCCCCAAAGGGGTTTGGGGCGAAGGGGTTTGGGGGCGAGGCTCCCCAGGGACCCCGGGGCTAGCGCCCCGACCGCGCCGCTCGGGCGATCGCGACGACCGCCTTCTCAAGGGCGTACTCGGGGTCGTCCCCCCCGCCCTTGACCCCCGCATCCGCCTCGGCCACGGCCCGCAGGGCCAGCGAAACCCCGTCCGGCGTCCACCCCCGCATCTGCTGCCGCACCCGGTCGATCTTCCACGGCGGCATCCCCAGCTCCCGCGCGAGATCGGCCGGCCGGCCGCCCCGCGCGGAGGACAGCTTCCCGATCGCCCGCACTCCCTGCGCGAGGGCGCTGGTGATCATGACGGGTGCGACCCCGGTCGACAGCGACCACCGCAGCGCTTCGAGCGCTTCCGCGGCCCGCCCCTCCACCGCCCGGTCCGCGACGGTGAAGCTGGAGGCCTCGGCCCGCCCCGTGTAGTACCGCCCGACGACCGCCTCGTCGATCGTCCCCTCCACGTCCGCGCAGAGCTGGGACACCGCGGAGGCCAGCTCGCGCAGATCGCTGCCGATGGAGTCGACCAGCGCCTGGCAGGCCTCGGGCGTGGCCGACCGCCCGAGCGCCCGGAACTCCTGCCGTACGAAGGTGAGCCGCTCGGCCGGCTTCGTGGTCCTGGGGCACGCGACTTCCCGCGCCCCCGCCTTCCGCGCCGCGTCCAGCAGCCCCTTGCCCTTGGCGCCGCCGGCATGCAGCAGCACCAGGGTGATCTCTTCGGCAGGCGCGTCGAGGTACGCCTTCACATCCTTGATCGTGTCCGCGGACAGGTCCTGTGCGTTGCGTACGACCACGACCTTCCGCTCGGCGAAGAGCGACGGGCTGGTCAGCTCGGCCAGCGTGCCGGGCTGCAGCTGGTCGGAGGTCAGGTCACGTACGTCGGTGTCGGAGTCGGCGGCCCGAGCGGCCGCCACCACCTGCTGCACGGCGCGGTCGAGCAGCAGGTCCTCCTGGCCCACGGCGAGCGTGACGGGGGCGAGCGGATCGTCGGTGGAATTCTTCCTGGTGGCCATCGCCTTCCAGCATCCCACGGGCCACTGACAGTCCCGGCCCGCTCCCTGCCCCACCACCCCCGTGCCGGAGAATGGGCAGGTGAACGATGTGACCCGACATGTACTCGTACTCCCGGACCGTGACGCCGCCGAGGAGGTGGCCACCGAGCTGGCCGACCTCTTCGGCCTGGCCGAGGAGCCCCAGCTCGTACGCGACGCGCTGGCCGGCGAGGACGACGCCGAGGACGCCCAGTGGCTGGTCGTGGTGGAGGACCCGAACGCCCGCCTGGACCCGACGGCCCTGGACGATCTGGCCGCCGGGCACGACGGCTGGCTGGAAGCCCCCTGACCCGCGCGGTCCCTCCCCCGCGGCGTCAGCTCTTCGGCACGACCTGGATGTCCAGGTCGATCGAGATCGAGGACCCGATCGCCGCGATCCCCCGGGCCAGCATGGTCTGCCAGGTGAGCGTGAAGTCCTCGCGGTGCAGTTCGGTACTGGCCCGGCAGGCGCCCCGGGTCTCGCCGCCGAGCCCGGTGCCCAGGCCCAGGTAGTGCGTGTCCAGCGTCACCGTACGGCTCACGCCGTGCAGGGTCAGCCCGCCGATGATCGCCCACCGGCTGCCGCCCCGGTGCACGAACCGGTCGCTGTAGAACTCCATCGTCGGATAGTTCCCGACGTCCAGGAAGTCGCCCGACCGCAGATGGTCGTCGCGCATCTGGACGCCCGTGTCGATGGAGGCGGTGTCGATGATGACGTGCATCGCGGACCCCTCCATGCGCTCACCGATCCGGATGGCCCCCGCGAAGGTGTTGAACCGGCCGTGGATCCGGGCCAGTCCTATGTGGCGTGCGGTGAAGCCGATCTGGGAGTGCGTGGGGTCGAGCTCCCACTCGCCCGCGTCCGGCAGCGACGGCGGGGCGGCGACCTGGAGCGTGACATCGCCGAGCGCGGCGAGCCCGCTCGCGGTGACGGTGGCGTTGCCGTGGAAGGGCGTATACCCCTCGGCCGTGACGGCCAGCCGGTACTCCCCCGCCGGAACCGTCGTGACCACCGTCCCGAACGGATCGGTCTCGCCGCCCACGACCTTGCGGCCCGAGGCGTCGCTGACCACGAACTCGGCCTGCGGAACGGGCTCGCTGACCGGGTCGAGCACCCGGCAGCTGAGCACGCCCGCGGTCGGCGGCACCGCGAGCCCGGCCAACGGCCCGGCACGGAGCGGAGAACCGGTCGAGGTCTTGCCGAACCAGCGGCTGAACACTGTGCACGCACCCCCGTGCGAAGAAGAATCTGCCGGGCCGCGCAGGGGGCAGACATCCTCGTCCGTCCTCGCCACAGCAGGTCTGCGGCCCCTTGACGAAGACGCATTCGATCACTGTTGTGCCGTTCGAGGCAAACGCGGTGCGTGTGCGCTGATGAGGCACCTGTCACCAGAGGCCCGAATTGGCCATTCCGCTTAGCCGCCCCGACCGGCCCGCGCCGCGCCCCCGCCGCCCCCGTCCCTCCCTCGCGAGACTCACGTCCGCCACTCGGGACCTCCGGACCCCAACCCCCGCCAGCGTAACGGGACATGGCGACAAACGAGTCGCCCCTCAGCCGCGACCGGGTCCGCCGCACCGGGCTGGTACACCGATGCGGCCTGGGCCGACACGGCTCGGTACGCCGCCGCAGGCCGGTACGCCGAGAGGGCGCGGCCCGGTACGCCGACGCAGGCCGCCGCACCGTCACGGGGGGGGCCGCACCGTCACGGGCCGCGCCCTATCGGCACCGCCCGCAGGCCGCTGCCCGCCCCCGTGACGGCGATCGCTCCGTCCGTGTCCGTTCGCAGGACCACCGCGCCCTGGGCCCGCAGCACGGCGACCGTGCCCGGCGCCGGATGGCCGTACCGGTTGCCCCGGCCCACCGAGATCAGCGCCAGCCTCGGGCGTACGGTGCTGAGCAGCGCGGGGTCCTGGTGCGCCGAGCCGTGGTGGGCGACCTTCAGTACGTCCACCCGCTCCAGCCCCGGATTGTTCCTCAACAGCCCTTGCTGGGCTGGTGGTTCGAGGTCGCCGGGCAGCAGCAGGGTAAGCCCGCCGGCAGTGCGGACGAGCAGCGTGACGCTGGCGTCGTTCGGCCCGTCCGGTACCGGCCCCGGCGCGGGCGGCGGCCAGAGCACCTGCCACGAGAGCCCCCCGACGGAGCGTCGTTCCCCGTACCCGGCCGGGACCACCGGCACCCCGTCCGCCGCCGCGGTCCGCCGCACGAACGCCGCTTGATCGGGCGGCTCCGCGAACCCCGTCGTCTCGATCACCCCGACGGACCGCCCCCGCAGCACCCCTGCCAGACCGCCCACGTGGTCGGCATGGAAGTGGGTGAGCAGGAGCAGCGGAATCCGGGTCACCCCGAGCTCGTGCAGACAGCGGTCGACCGGCTGCGGCTCGGGCCCGGTGTCGATCACCACCGCCGTCCCCGCGCCCGCGGCCAGCACCGTGGCATCGCCCTGCCCCACGTCGCACATGGCGTACGACCAGCCCGGCGGCGGCCAGCCGGTGACGATTCTGGTGAGCGGTGCGGGCCGCAGCACGACGAGCAGCAGGACCAGGACGAGCGCGGCGGCCACCCAGGGGTACCGCGGCAGCCGCCGTGCCACGAGCACCACCACCACGGTGGCCGCGGCCAGCAGCGCTCCCCCGCGCCAGCCGCCCGGCCACCCCGACACCGCGCCGGGCAGGGCCGCCCCCGTGCGGGCCACCGCTGCGATCCAGCCCGTGGGCCAGCCCGCGCACCAGGCGAGGAATTCGGCGACGGGCATCGCCACCGGGGCCGCGGCCAGTGCGGCGAAGCCCGCGACCGTCGCCAGCGCCACCGCCGGCTCGGCCAGCAGATTGCACGGCACGGCGACCAGGCTGATCCGCGCCGCGAACACGGCCACCACCGGTGCGCACACCGCCTGCGCCGCTGCCGCCGCGCCCAGTACCTCGGCGAGCCGGGCCGGCACCCCGCGCCGCTGCAGTGCCTCGCTCCATCCCGGCGCGATCGTGAGCAGCGCCCCGGTGGCCAGCACCGAGAGCAGAAACCCATAGCTACGGGCCAGCTCCGGCGCGTACAGCACCAGCAGCAGTACGGCGGCGGCCAGCGCGGGAAGCAGCGATCTGCGGCGGCCGGTGCCGATGGCGAGCAGCGTGACGAGCCCGCAGGCAGCGGCTCGCAGCACACTCGGTTCCGGCCGGCACACCACGACGAAGGCGAGCGTGAGGATCCCGCCGAGAACCGCGGTGGCCCGCAGCGAGATCCCGAGGCGCGGCGCGAGACCACCCCGCTCGGCCAGCAGTGCGCGTCCGGGCGGTCCGATCAACAGGGCAAGAATGATCGCCAGATTGCTGCCGGACACAGCCATGAGGTGCGCGAGGTCGGTCGCCTCGAAGGCGGCGCGCAGCTCGGGCGTGAACCGGGAGGTGTCGCCGACGACCAGGCCCGGCAGCAGCGCCCGCGCATCCGGGGCGAGCCCGGTGGTTGCCTCCCGCAGCCCGGCCCGCAGTCCACCGGCCCTGCGCTGCATGGCAGTTGGCTGCCCGATGATCCGGGGTGGGCCGCTCGGCGCCTTCAGAACGGCGGCGATCCGCCCGTCGCCGGGCGAGAGCCGCGCGGTCACCCGCACCCGGGTGGAGGGCAGCAGCCCCTGCCAACTCGCCGGTGCGATCACGAGAACCGGCGTATGAACCCGCTCGCCTCTTCCACCCGACCCGACGCCCGGCGCACCGCCCCGCTCACCACCTTCACCCGACCCGACGCCCGGCACCGGGTTCCGCTTGCCACTCCCAGCCGCCCCAACAGTCGGCGTACGGCCCCGCTCAACACCTCCGCCCGCCCTGTCGCCCGGCACCGGGTTCCGCTTGCCACTCCCACCCGCCCCAACAGCCGGCGTACGGCCCCGCCCGGTTCCTTCCCCCGCCCCCAGGACCCGCTCCACCTCCGCATCCACCGCCACCGAGGCGCCGCCCCAGCCCTGGGAGCGGGTCGCCCGTGGATCGGTACTGATCACCAGCTCAACGGTTGCCCGCGCGAACTCCCGCGCGAGACCCGGCAACGGCCCGCGTCGCGCCTCCGCCGCATGCAGACCTCCGGCCACCGCCCCGGCCGCCACACAGACCAGCACCCCGGCCACCGCACCCCGATATCTCCAGACCCCACCGACCCCGCTTACCCCAACTACCACTGTATTTAAGGAACTTGGACCTGACCTACCTCTGCTCCGTGTGCCCCTCCGCACCCGTACGCCCGAGAGCCACTGCGCCAGCGCCCGTCGAGCCACCGGCGCCACCAGTACGGCCGCCATCGCAAGACACAGCGCCGCGCTCCAACTCGCCCAATCCGCCGACACGTTCAGCGCGGCCGCGGTGCCACCCCAGGCGCCGAGGGCCGGGCCGATCAGGCGCAGGTCGGTCGGGCCCTCCCGGTGCGGGTTGGCCGCGCCGAGCCGGTGGCCGGAGACCGCATGGACCTCCAGGCGGTCCGCAACCGCATCAGAGGTCGCGGCGCGGACCTCCAGGCGGTTCACAGCCGCACCAGTGGTTGCAGGTCGTTGAACCTGCGGTCGCCGATGCCATTGACCTGGCGCAGCTCGTCGACCGAGCGGAAGCCCCCGTGCTGGGAGCGGTAGTCGACGATGCGCTGCGCCAGTACGGGGCCGACACCGGGCAGCCCGTCCAGTTGTTCCGCCGAGGCGGAGTTGAGACTGACCGGCCCGCTCGATCCCCGTCCCGGACCTGAACCGGAACCTGAACCGACCCCGGATCCGGACCCGGGCCCGGAGGGCGCCGCCGCGCCGGGGACTCCGACCAGCACCTGCTCGCCGTCCGTGAGCAGTCGCGCCCGGTTGAGCCCCGCCAGGTCCGCGCCTTCGCGCACGCCCCCGGCCGCGGTCAGCGCATCGGTCACGCGCGATCCGTTGGGCAAGCGGTAGACACCCGGCCGCAGCACCTTTCCGCCGACGTCCACCACGAGCACTCCGGCCGGCGAAGGCTCCGCGTTGGCCACCGGGCGGGGTGTCGCCTCCCCCGCTCTCGTACCCCGTCCCGAGCTGCGGCCCGGACTCGTCGTCGGGGAGGGCGGCGCCGGTCCGTCGACCAGATCGGGAGCGCGTACGGACTGGGGACGACCGGCCCAGAAGTGGTGGACGGCGAAACCGGCGGCGACGACCAGCACGAGGCACAGCGCGGCCAGGCTCCGCGGCGCGAGACCGATCCTCGACTGCGCCCAGAGCGGCAGCCGTTCACGCACCGCCGCCCACGCCCGCTCCCGCACCCCCGGGGAAGGAAAGGCCGCCGACGGGGCGGGAGCGGCGGCCTGCGGCTTGCGCGGCTCGGTTACGGGCGGAGGCGACGCCGACTGCCCGAGGACCCACGCCGTCGGGGAGGCAGGTACGTGCGGCGGGGCCGCCGTGTCCGTCGGCGGTGGGTGGAATGCCGCAGGCGGTGGGCGGAAGCCCGTCGGCGGTGGGCGGAACAGCGCGTCCGCGCGCGTGCGTGCGGTGAGTACGGAGACGGGGGCCTGGTCATCGCGGCTGCGGCGGCCGTGACCTTTGCGGGCACGGCCGTCCGAGCCGGGGGCCCGGCCGGGTCCGCTCGTGGCGGTGCGTGGTGATCGGATAGCCATGCCACGAGACGTTAGGCACATTCGCCCGAACCCGCTGAGCACGCCCAATTCCGGTGGACAACAAGCCAGTTGTGGATAACCCGGTCACTCGCGGGAGTGAGTTCGAGCGGGGCGCAACCCGCCATCCGGCGCGTACGAAGCCCGAACTCGTCGGCACGCGCCGAGTCTCAGCCGGGCCATCGGCGCCCGCGCACAACCGCGAGCGCCCCCTCAGCGCGGCGACACGATGGCCCCGAGCAGTCCCGGCCCGGTATGCGCCCCGATCACCGCTCCGACCTCGCTCATGTGCAGATCGACCAGCCCCGGCACCCGCTCCCGCAACCGCTCGGCGAGGGCGGCGGCGCGCTCCGGGGCCGCGAGATGGTGGACCGCGATGTCGACCGGGCTGCTGCCGGCCCGGTCGACCACGATTTCCTCAAGGCGGGCGATCGCCTTCGAGGCGGTACGTACCTTCTCCAGCATTTCGATCCGGCCGCCGTCGAGCTGGAGCAGCGGCTTGACCGCCAGGGCCGAGCCGAGCAGTGCCTGCGCGGCACCGATGCGGCCGCCGCGCCGCAGATAGTCCAGGGTGTCGACGTAGAAGAAGGCGGAGGTCTCCCCGGCCCGCTTCTCCGCCGCCGCCACCGCCTCGTCCAGCGTGCCTCCCGCTTCTGCCACCTGGGCGGCGGCCAGCGCGCAGAAGCCCAGCGCCATCGCGACCATCCCGGTGTCGACCACCCGCACCGGCACGGGGGCGTCCTTCGCCGCGAGCACGGCCGCGTCGTAGGTGCCGGAGAACTCGGACGAGAGGTGCAGCGAGACGATGCCGGTGGCACCCGCGTCGGCGACCGCGCGGTAGTGGGCCGCGAAAACCTCGGGGCTGGGCCGGGAGGTGGTGACGGAGCGGCGTTTCTGCAGGGCCAGCGCCAGCGAGCGGGCCGAGATCTCGGTGCCCTCCTCCAGCGCCTGGTCTCCGAGGACGACGGTCAGCGGCACCGCGGTGATGCTGTGCCGCTCCATCGTCTGCGGCGGCAGGTAGGCCGTTGAATCGGTGACGATAGCGACATGGCGGGACATGAGCGGGAGGTTACCCGCCGACGCCGCCGTACGGCAGCCCGGCCCGATGGAATGATCAGTTCGGGTCGCAGGTGGTCGCCTCAGGTCGGTCCTCTCCTGCCGTTTCGTCTCGGATCGTCACCTCGGGTCGTCGTCTCAGGTCGTCGTTTCAGGGCGCGGGTTCTTCTGCCATGGATACGCCACCGGGGGCTCGGCCGCGCCCAGCGGCCGAGGGGTCTCGGTGGGCGGCTCCGGCCGGGCCTGTGCCGCGCTCTCCTGGGACGGCTGCCGCGGGCTGCCCGAAAGGTCGCTCCAGGAAGCGGAGCCGGTCGTCGGGGCGCCGGTCGTCGGCCCCTTGGTCGACCAGTCGCGCAGGGCTCCCGACTCCATCTCGATCTGCTCGCTCAGCGAGGCGAGCTCGTCGTCGGCGAACTGCTGGGCCCGGTCCCGCGCCGCCCAGCGCAGTGAGTCCGCGGAGTGCCTGATCCGCTCGGTGCGCTCGCGGAGCTCCGGCATCCGCTCCGCGATCCGCCGCTTGTCCGGATCCCGCTCCAGGCGCTTGAGATCGTCGTCCAGCTCGTGGCCGTACCCGCTGAGCCGCTCGAACAGGACCAGCGACTCCTTCAGGGACTCGTCCTCGGCCACGCGCGCGTGCAGCGCGTCCTGTGTGGCCCGCATCGAGGTGCGCAGCGACAGGCGCAGCTGGGCGAGCTCACTGGCCACGCCCATCTGCCCCACGCTCTTGGCGCGCAGCGTGGTGTCCTCGACGGTTCTGCGGGCCTGGGTGACCGTACGCTCCACCCCGCGCTTGGCCGCGCCGACCACCTTCACCGTCACATACACGCCGAGCACCACGAAGGCGACGAACAGCAGCGCCAGGATCAGGATCGCGGCTTCCATGAACGTCCCCTCGGTCAGTCGGCATCGTCCCCTCCACCGTAAACGCAGCGGGCAGGCCGTGGGTTCCATCGGAACCCCCAACCTGCCCGTAGGGGAAAGCCCTCAGTGCCGCTTCGGCCCTTATTCAGGGACGATGTTCACCAACTTGGGCGCCCGCACGATCACCTTGCGGATGCCCGCGCCGGCCAGCGCCGCGACGACGGCCTCGTCGGCCAGGGCCAGCTTCTCCAGCTCCGCCTCGGAGATGGCCGGCGCCACCTCCAGGCGCGCCTTGACCTTGCCCTTGATCTGGACGACGCAGGTCACGGCCTCGTCCACCACGTACGCGGGGTCGGCGACCGGGAAGTCGCGGTGCACGACCGAGTCGGTGTGGCCCAGCTTGCGCCACAGCTCCTCGGCGATGTGCGGGGCCAGCGGAGCGATCAGCAGCACCAGTTGTTCGGCGACCGGGCGCGCCAGCGGGCCGCCCGCCTTGGTCAGGTGGTTGTTCAGCTCGGTGATCTTGGCGATTGCGGTGTTGAAGCGCAGCCCCGCCAGGTCGCCGCCGGCCCCGTCGATCGCCTTGTGCAGGGCGCGCAGGGTGGCCTCGTCGGGCTCGGCGTCGGTGACGGTGACCTCGCCCGTCGTCTCGTCGACGATGTTGCGCCACAGCCGCTGCAGCAGCCGGTACTGACCGACCACCGCACGCGTGTCCCAGGGGCGCGACACGTCCAGCGGGCCCATCGCCATCTCGTACAGGCGCAGGGTGTCGGCGCCGTACTCGGTGCAGATCTCGTCCGGAGTGACCGCGTTCTTCAGGGACTTGCCCATCTTGCCCAGCTCGCGCTTGACCGGCTCGCCCTCGAAGAAGAACTTGCCGTCGCGCTCCTCGACCTCGGCGGCGGGCACCGGGAAGCCGCGGCTGTCCCGGTAGACGTACGCCTGGATCATGCCCTGGTTGTACAGCTTGTGGAACGGCTCGGCCGAGGAGATGTGGCCCAGGTCGAACAGCACCTTGGACCAGAAGCGCGCGTACAGCAGGTGCAGCACGGCGTGCTCGGCGCCGCCGACGTACAGGTCGACGCCGCCCGTCGGCTGACCCTCGCGCGGGCCCATCCAGTACTGCTCGATGGCCGGGTCGACCAGCTTGTCGCTGTTGTGCGGGTCCAGGTAGCGCAGCTCGTACCAGCAGGAACCGGCCCAGTTGGGCATGGTGTTGGTCTCGCGGCGGTACTTCTTGACGCCGTCGCCCAGGTCCAGCTCGACGTTGACCCAGTCCTCGTTGCGGGACAGCGGGGTCTCTGGCGAGGTGTCGGCGTCGTCCGGGTCGAAGGTGCGCGGCGAGTAGTCGTCCACCTCCGGCAGCTCCAGGGGCAGCATCGACTCGGGCAGCGAGTGGGCGATGCCGTCCTCGTCGTAGACGATCGGGAAGGGCTCGCCCCAGTAGCGCTGGCGGCTGAACAGCCAGTCGCGCAGCCGGAAGTTGACGGTGCCCTCGCCGATGCCGCGCTCGGCCAGCCAGTCGGTGATCTTCGCCTTGGCGTCGACGACGCCCAGGCCGTCCAGGGAGATCGCGTCGTTGGCGGAGTTGACCAGCTTCGCCTCATAGGAGGCGAACGCGTCCTCCCACGTCGAGGCGTCGGTGCCGCGGTCGTCCGAGGGCTGCACGACGCAGCGCATGGGCAGCTCGAAGGCGCGCGCGAACGCGAAGTCACGGCTGTCGTGCGCCGGTACGGCCATGATCGCGCCGGTGCCGTAGCCCATCAGCACATAGTCGGCGATGAAGACGGGAACCTTTTCGCCGCTGACGGGATTGACGGCGTACGCACCGGTGAAGACGCCGGTCTTCTCCTTGGCGTCGGCCTGGCGCTCCACGTCCGACTTGGACGCGGCGAACGCGCGGTACTTGGCGACGGCCTCGGCCGGGGTGGCGTGCCCCTCGGTCCACACCTGGTGGGTGCCCTCGGGCCAGGCGGCCGGGACGATGGTGTCGATCAGCTCGTGCTCGGGCGCCAGCACCATGTAGGTGGCGCCGAACAGGGTGTCCTGACGGGTCGTGAAGACGGTGATCGCGTCGTGCTCGCCGACCTTGAAGTCGACGCGGGCGCCCTCGGAGCGGCCGATCCAGTTGCGCTGCTGCAGCTTGATGGCCTCGGGCCAGTCCAGCGCGTCCAGGTCGTCCAGCAGGCGGTCCGCGTAGGCGGTGATGCGCATGTTCCACTGGCGCAGCTTGGCCTTGAAGACGGGGAAGTTGCCGCGCTCGGAACGGCCGTCGGCGGTGACCTCCTCGTTGGCCAGCACGGTGCCCAGGCCGGGGCACCAGTTGACGGGCGCGTCCGACGCGTACGCCAGGCGGTACTCGCCCAGCACGTCGGAGCGCTCGGCGGCGCTCAGCGCGGCCCAGTCACGGCCGCCGGGGACCTGGCGCGTGCCGTTCTCGAACTCGGCGACCAGCTCGGCGACCGGGCGGGCCGCCTTCGCCTCGGCGTCGTACCACGAGTTGAAGATCTGCAGGAAGATCCACTGGGTCCACTTGTAGTACTCGGGGTCGATCGTCGCGAAGGAGCGGCGCTTGTCGTGCCCCAGACCCAGCCGGCGCAGCTGCTCCTTCATGTTCGCCATGTTGGCCTCGGTGGAGGCCCTGGGGTGGGTGCCGGTCTGCACCGCGTACTGCTCGGCGGGCAGGCCGAAGGCGTCGAAGCCCAGGGTGTGCAGCACGTTGTGGCCGGTCATGCGCTGGTGGCGGGCGTAGACATCGGTGGCGATGTAGCCCAGCGGGTGGCCGACGTGCAGGCCCGCACCCGAGGGGTACGGGAACATGTCCATGATGAACTTCTTGGGCCGGGCGACGACCGCCGGGTCACCGGCCAGGTCGCCCTTCGGGTTCGGCGCCGCGTAGGTGCCGTCGGCGTCCCAGAAGTCCTGCCAGCGTGCCTCGATGTCGGCGGCCATGGCCGCCGTGTAGCGGTGCGGCGCGGCCGTCTCTGCGGCGGCAGCGGTATTCGTCTCGCTCATGATCCTCAAAGCTCCATCGATCGTCTCTGCCAGCGGTTTCGAGCGTTCGTCCGTCGACTCGCCCATCGAATCGCCAAACGAAAAAACCCCTCGCACAGGAGGGGGCGCCGCGCCGAGTCCGACCGGATCTCTTCATCGGTCGGGAGTGTTCAGCGCGGCTCGCTAAGCAGAAGGCGTACGGCACGCATGGCGTCAGGGTACCGCAGGGCCCGCAAGCCCCGCACGGAGTACCGGCGGGCGGTGCCGGGGCGAGGTTACTCCGCGTACCGCCCTCTTCTGGGGCAACAACTCAAACCCCGTACCGGCCGGTATGGGGCGACCTAGCATGCCGCCACGGGACCGCTTTGCCGAACCATTCGGAGTCGCCCCACCATGAAACCTCGCAATCCGCTCAACCCGCACCATCCTCCCCAGAGCCCCGCCCGGGGCCGCCCGCCCCGCAAGGGCGGCCTTTCCGCCGCCGCGCTCGGCCTCGCCGCACTGCTCATACCGCCCCTCGCGCTCGTCTCGTCCACCGGTTTGCGCGCCACGCTGGACTTCACGACCGGCGTGCTGTCGCTGGTCTCGCTGACCGCCTCCGTCGCCTGGGGCCTGCTCGCCACCGACCGGCTGTTCCTCACTCCGCGTCACCGCCTCATGGCGCAGGCCGTCCACCGCGCGACCGCCGTCGCCTCGATCGGCTTCCTCCTGCTGCACGTCACCGTCAAGATCGCGCTCGGCCATGTGAGCCTGCTCGGCGCCGTGGTCCCCTTCGGGCTCGGCATCACCGGCACGTCGGGCCTGATCGGCTTCGGTTCGCTCGCCGGGATCCTGATGGTCGTCGCGGCCGCGACGGGGGCGATGCGCAGCGCGTTCACCACTCCGGGCCGGGTCGCCGGGCGCTGGCGCGCGGTCCACATGCTCGCCTACCCGGCGTGGTGCTCGGCGCTGCTGCACGGCCTGTACGCGGGGCGCCCGCCGGCCGGCTGGGTGGTCGCGATGTACTGCCTGTGCCTGGCGGGCGTTGCGGGCGCGCTCACCGTACGCGCGCTGCCCCGGCCGGTGAAGCGCCGGATCACCGAGCGCCTCGCCTCCTACGGGCCGCGCCCGGCAAGCGAGCCCGCCGAGCCTCAGGCCGTGCCCCCGAGGCCTTCCGCGCCGCCCTCTTATGAAACGCAGCCGGCCTATGAGGCGCAGCCGACGCAACCACTACGTGGAGTGCGGCCGCCCCACGAAGCCCCCCGGCAGCCTCCGCACGAAGCCCTCGAAGAGGCGCAGCCGTTGCGCGAGACGCCCGCGCTGTACGAGCCCCCGCACGAGGCGCTGCCCCGCTACCGCGCCCCCGCGCCGCAGGTGCGCCGCGATGCGGGCACCGGCATTTCGGCGGCCTACCGCGCGGTCTCCCTCGCCCCGCCCTCGCCCCCGGCGCCCCGCTGGCCCGCGCCCTCACCGCGCCCCCCTGAGACGCTGCCCGCCCCCGTGCAGCCCGCGCCCTATCAGCCGCCGGCGGCCGGCGAGCCCTGGCACTCCGTGCCGGGCCCCGCCTCCGGAGAACGCCCGTGACGGTGCCCGCAACAGCAGGAGTACGACCATGAACACGCCCCTCCCCGACGTTCCCGAGGTCCGCGTCGTCGGCCTGCCCCATCTGACGTCGGGCTTCGATCTCGTCGAGCGCCTCGCCCTGCCGATGCACCTCAAGGTGCACGGCCCGCTGGAGGCGATCAACGGCGAACGCCTGGCCCAACTCGCCGACGACATCGCCCTCAGCGGCCGCGGCGGCGCCGGTTTCCCCTTCGGCCGCAAACTGCGCGCGGTCGCCTCCGCCGCGATCAGGCGCGGCATACGCCCGGTCGTCGTCGTCAACGCGAGCGAGGGCGAGCCCGCCTGCCGCAAGGACACCGTCCTGGTGTGCCGGGCCCCGCACCTCGTCCTGGACGGCGCGCTGCTCGCCGCCGAGGCGCTCGGCGCCCGCACCCTGGTCGTCGCCGTCACCCGCGACTCCACGGAGGCCTCCGTGCGCGCGGCCTTCGCCGAACGCAGCCTCACCGACAAGCGCAGCTCCCCGCTGCGCGCCCGTGTGGTCCGCACTCCCGAGCGCATGGTCTCCGGCGAGGCGTCCGCGGTCGTCCGGGCCGCGGACGGCGGGCCGGCGCTCCCTCCGGGCCGCCGCGAGCGGGCCGCCGAGTCGGGTGTCGGCGGCGCCCCGACGCTGCTGTCCAACGCGGAGACGTACGCCCAACTCGCGGTGGCCGCCCGGCTGGGCCCGCGCCGCTTCTGCAACACCGGGGAGTCCACCGAGCCCGGCACCGTCCTGCTCACGCTCTCGGGCGCGGTCGCCCGCCCGATGGTCGTCGAGGTGCCCACGGGGGTCCCGCTGCGGTACGTCCTGCAGCTGGCCGGGTCGCCCGCGCTGCCCCAGGGCGTACTGACCGGCGGCTATCACGGCAGCTGGCTGGATTCGGTGGCCGCTCACGACGCGGCGGTCTCGCGCGCCTCGCTCTCCGCGCTCGGCGGGGCCCTGGGGGCGGGCGCGATCCTGCCGATCGGCCCGGAGACCTGCGCGCTCGGGGAGGCGCTACGGGTCGCGAACTGGCTGGCGGCCGAGACGGCCGGCCAGTGCGGCCCGTGCCGGCTGGGCCTGCCGGCCGCCGCGGGAGGGCTCGCGGACGTGCTGAACGGCGGTGGTCCGGCGGCACTTGAGGCGCTGCGCGAGGTGACGCGGGCGGTGAAGGGCCGGGGAGCCTGCAAGCATCCGGACGGCTCGGCCCGGTTCCTCGCCTCGACGCTGGCGGCGTTCACGGACGATCTGGCGGCCCATGTACTGGCCGGCGGCTGCGGGCGGCCGACCCTGGGCGTGCTGCCGCTGCCCGGCCCCGGCTACCGGGACGAGGGCGTACCGAGCGGCGAGAAGGTGCTGGTCGACTGGACGCTGTGCGAGGGCCACGGGCTCTGCGCGGACATCGTGCCCGAACTGATCCGGCTGGGCCCCGACGGCTACCCCTTGGTCGCGGACGCCACCGTGCCGATGCATCTGCGGGGGCGCGCACAACGGGCGGTGCGCCGCTGTCCCGCCCTCGCGCTCCGAATCGAGCAGGCTCCGGCCGCGCTTCCCCAGATCAGCCGCAAGGCCCTTGGCAGCGGCCGGAGTTGATCGCTTCTGATCATTACGACGACCTGGAGAGGGGCGCAGGGGGAGACACAAGAAGAAGGCGGGCCATCCGATGAGGATGACCCGCCTTCTTTACTGTGGAGCTAAGGAGAATTGAACTCCTGACCTCCTGCATGCCATGCAGGCGCTCTACCAACTGAGCTATAGCCCCTTACTTTCCCGCCGCCCGGTTTCCCCCGGCGACATCGAGAACATTACACGGTCACCCCGGTGCTTCACCAAATCGGTTTCCGTTCTGCACGAAGAAGGACGGTAACGTCCGCATTCGTGACCGTGAAGGCGCCCGCGCACACCGCCGCCCGCTTCGCCTTGGCCCGCCGTCCTGTACCGCTCGCCGCCGCGGTCTGCCTGCTCTCCTTCGCGGGGTTCTGGGCCGCTCAGCGGGCCGCCGGGGTCTCGATGATCGACCTGATGGTCTACCGGGCCGAGGGCCGGACCGTACGGACCGGCGGCGACCTCTATGCGATGCGCGCGACCGCGGCCCAGCTGCCCACCACCTACCCGCCGTTCGCGGCGCTGCTGTTCACCCCGCTCACCCTGCTCGGTGTCCCCGAGATGCGGACCCTCGCCACCGCCGCCAACCTCGCGCTGCTCATCGCGCTGGCCCACCTGTCACTGCGGCTCGCGGACTCGCGCCGGCCCGGGGCCGCGCTGTGGATCGCCGCGCTCGCCGTCTGGTGCGAGCCGGTGTGGACCACGCTGCGCTACGGCCAGATCAATCTGCTGCTCGCCGTCGCGGTGCTCTGGGACCTCACCCGCGGACCGGGCCACCGCTGGGCGGGCACCGGCATCGGCCTGGCGGCCGCGCTGAAGCTCACACCCGCCCTGTTCGCCCTGCTCCTGCTGATCACCGCGATCGCGCGCACCAGGAGCGGCGCCGGGAACTTTCCGCTCGGCATGAGCATTAGGGCCGCCGCGGCGTTCTGCGCCGCCACGGCGACGGCCGCCGTGGCGCTCCCGTACGACTCGTTGCGCTTCTGGACGTCGATGGTGTTCGAGGCGGGCCGGGTGGGCCATGCCGAGGACACCGCCAACCAGTCGCTGCGCGGGGTGCTCGCCAGGCTGCTGCACACCGGGGACCCGGGCCTGTGGTGGACGGCGGCCGCGGCCGCCGCCGCGGCGCTGGGCCTCGCCGTCGCCGTACGCGCCGAACTGCGCGGGGAGCGGGCCTGGGCGGCCATGGCGTGCGCGGTGACGGCGCTGCTGGTGAGCCCGGTCTCCTGGTCGCACCACTGGGTGTGGTGCGTGCCGGTGGTGGTGCTGCTCGCCGCGGACCGCTCGCGCTGGGCGCTGCTCGGGGGCGTCTTCTGTTCGTACGCCCTGTGGTGGGTCCCGCACGGTCCGGCCAGGCCCGAACTCGCCCAGAGCGGTGGGCAGATGGCGCTCTCGGCGCTCTATCCGCTGGCCGGGACGGTCTTCCTGGTGCTGGCCGCGCTCAGGCCGTGGCGAACGAGTAGAACCGCTTCAGCGTGCAGTGCGCCTCCAGGAGACGGCCGTAGATCGGCTCCCCTTCGAGTTCCCTATACGTCTCGATCGGGTCGCCCTTTATGATCAGCGCCCGCGCGCATTCCTCGCACCAGTACTGGTAGTCGGTGTTGACCGGATCCATGTCCCTGACGATGGGCGTACCGCTGCCGCACCAGTCACATTTCCGCCTGTGTGCACCCATGTTCAGCTCCAGCTGTGGCCGCAGGCCGTGCACACGTAGGACACTCCGCCGTTGTCGCCGAGCATCTGGGCGACGTGGCGGGAACCACAGGAGGGACAGCTCAGGCGGGCGCTGGGCTTCGCAGCCTTCGGCCCGTCGGGCGGTTCCGGGAATTCTTCGCGGCTCGCGGGCATCGCGCACTCCCTCCCGTTCGGTCCGTCGTCCCCCTCCGGCCGTCCCGATTCTGCCATGCCCTCGCAAGAGGGTCAGTGCTGTCGCCGTACGAGACCGGCCACTGCGCCCGGCACGCCGGCCCCGGTAGGCGCGAGGGAGCCCGCCCACGGCGCACCGGCCCCCGCGTGCGCCCCGGGCACGGCGGTGACGACCGTACGGCGGCGACAACTAGACGACCGGGTTCGGCGACAACAAGAAGATCCCGCCCCCAGGAGGGGACGGGATCCGATTGTGGAGCTAAGGAGAATTGAACTCCTGACCTCCTGCATGCCATGCAGGCGCTCTACCAACTGAGCTATAGCCCCGCTGTTCGCTTTGTCTGCTGCGTTTCCGCGGTCCTGCGCTGCGAACAAGAAGAACTTTAGCCTGTGACCTGCCGGAAAGTGAAATCCGGTCGGCACCGCCTCTGAGCAGCGGCTAGACGTCGTCGCCGAGGACCGGCTCGGGGAGCGTGCCGGCGTTGTGCTCCAGCAGGCGCCAGCCGCGCGCGCCCTCGCCGAGGACGGACCAGCAGCAGTTGGTGAGCCCGCCAAGGCCCTCCCAGTGGTGCGCCTCCAGGCCGAGCAGCCTGCCGATGGTGGTGCGGATGGTGCCGCCGTGGCTGACCACGACGAGGGTGCCGCCGTCGGGCAGCTTGTCGGCGTGCCGCAGCACGACCGGGGCGGCCCGGTCGGCGACCTCGGTCTCCAGCTCGCCGCCGCCCCGGCGCACCGGCTCGCCGCGCTTCCACGCGGCGTACTGCTCGCCGTACTGGGCGACGATCTCCTCGTGCGTGAGCCCCTGCCAGGCGCCCGCGTACGTCTCGCGCAGTCCCGAGTCGTGCTCGACCGGCAGGCCGGTGACGGCCGCCAGCTCGGCGGCGGTGGTGGCGGCCCGCTGGAGGTCGGAGGAGACGATCGCGTCGGGCCGCAGCGCGGCGAGCAGCCGCGCCGCCCGGTGCGCCTGGCCGACGCCGGTCTCGGTCAGCTCGATGTCCGTGGAGCCCTGGAAGCGGCGCTCCAGGTTCCAGGCCGTCTGGCCGTGCCGCCACAGGACTATGCGGCGGCCCCGGCCGCCCTTGGTGGTGCCGTTCAGCTCAGCTCACCGTCCGTCTCGTCGGCGCCGGTCAGCGCGGCGTGCTCGGCGGCCTTGCCACGGGTCTTCATGGCGTCGTCGGGCAGCGGCAGCTCGGGGCAGTCCTTCCACAGCCGCTCCAGGGCGTAGAAGACGCGCTCCTCGCTGTGCTGGACGTGCACGACGATGTCGACGTAGTCGAGCAGGATCCAGCGGGCGTCGCGGTCGCCCTCGCGGCGCACCGGCTTGGCGCCGAGCTCCTTGTTCAGCCGCTCCTCGATCTCGTCGACGATCGACTTGACCTGGCGGTCGTTGGGCGCGGAGGCGAGCAGGAAGGCGTCGGTGATCGACAGCACATCACTGACGTCGTACGCGATGATGTCGTGCGCGAGCCGGTCGGCGGCCGCCTGAGCGGCGGCAGTGATGAGCTCGATGGAACGGTCCGTGGCGGTCACAAGCAGGCTTTCGTCGGCGGTCAGATCGGATCAGATCGATTTCCAGGATCTCACGGACCGCCGACAGCCCCGACGGCGTGACGCCGGGGCAGTCGCCGCGGGAGCTCGCAGCCCTTACTGCTGGAGCTTGTAGTCCTTGCCGATGACGACCGACACATCGGCGTTGGCCGCCGCATTGCCCTGTTTGACCGCGCTGTCCGGCAGCCCCAGGGTCTTGGCGACCTCGACGGCCTTCGCCTTGCGCGCCGGGTCGGCGTACAGAACCTGAGAGGCCGCCTCCGTGCCGGAGCTTCCGGCGTCGATGACCGCGTAGCCGCCGTTGACCAGGGCGACCCGGGCGGATTCGGTGGCCTTCGCGTTGCCGCTGGCGTTCTTGACACCGACCTGTACCGCCGTGCTCTTGTCGGCGCCGCCGCCGATCTGGCCGCCCAGGATGTCCTTGACCACACTGTCGCTCGCCTGCTGGGTGAGCGTGCCGTCGGGCTGCACGGGAAGTACCGCCGTCTTGTACGCGCCGGTCTTGGCGTGCTCGGCGAGCTTGGCCAGGGAGGCGCCGAGGTCGCTCTCGGGCAGGGAGGGGTCGAGGATCTGCGCGAGCGTCTGGACGGTGACGGTGGCCGCCTTGGGGTCGTCGGAGATCTTCCGCAGCACTCCGTACATCACCGCGCCGAACCGCTGCAGCTGCTTGGTGTCCGGCTCCCCGGGGCCCTTGTAGGTGGCATAGGCCACGGCCATCGGGCCGGACAGCGTCTGGTCGTCGCCCTTCTTCACCACCGGGTCGCCGCCCTGCTTGGCGGCGGGGACATCGACATCCGTACTGATGTCGATGTTGCCGACGAGATCGACGAGGTTCTCCAGGTACGGGGTGTCCAGGCGCCAGGTTCCGGTGATCTTGGTGCCGAGGAGGCTGGAGATCGAGTCCCGGGTGCCCTGCGAGCCGTCCGCGTCCACGGACTTGCCCAGGGTGGTGCGGCTGCCGTCGTCATTGGGGACGGCGAGCGCGTTGGGCAGCAGGACGGTGGTGCCCTGCTGGGTGGTCGCGTTGTTGACGAGCAGCGCCGTGGAGGTGCCGCCCGCCTTGGTGTTGTGCAGATGGACCACGATCACGTCGCGCTTCTGCGGTCCGGTGGCGGTCGCGCCCTTCTTGGTGGCCGAGGAGGACGAGAGGCCGGGCAGCTTCCCGGCGTACCAGAGGTAGCCGATGCCGCCCACCGCGACCAGGGCGAGTGCCACCACGAGCGCGACGATCCGGTTGCGGCCGCGCCGCTTGGCCTCTTCGCGTCGCTCGCTGCGGCTCTCGCTGAACTTCAGCCAGTCGATGACGTCTTCGGAGTCCTCGTCGGGCTCCTCGATGAACGAGAACTGCTCGGTGCGGTAGTCCCGTTCGCCGCCTTCACCCCGCTCCTCCCGCCGCTGCTGGGGCACCACGGGAGAAGCCTCGGGCTCCGCGGCCGGTTCCGGCGCGGGCGGCGTCTGGACGGGCGGCTGCTGGACCGGAGGCTGCTGAGCGGCGGCGTAGTCGTATCCGTAATTCTGCTGCGGAAACTGCTGGGGCTGCTGGGGTTGTTGCTGCGCGTAGGGGTCGTACGTCGACTGCTGCGGGACGTACAACGCGTCGTATCCATACCCCTGTTGCTGCTGAGGCTGCTGGGGTTCCTGGGGCTGCGCGTACGGGTCGTACGTCTGCTGCTGCGGCTGCACCTGCTGGTACACCGGCCGGCCGTACTCGTCGTACCCGACCAGCTGCACCTGGGGTGCGTACGGGTCGTACTGGCGGTCGTTCACCGGTGGCCTTCTCTCACTCGCCGAGGTACAGGCGGTACAGCTGGTCTCACTCGCCGCGATACAGCTGGCGCTTGTCGATGTAGCGCACCACACCGTCGGGAACCAGATACCAGACGGGGTCGCCCTGCGCGACCCTCGCGCGGCAGTCCGTCGACGAGATCGCCAGCGCCGGCACCTCCACCAGTGAGACACCGCCCTCGGGCAGCCCATCGTCCGTCAACACGTGGCCGGGCCGGGTCACGCCGATGAAGTGGGCCAGCGAGAACAGTTCTTCGGCGTCCCGCCAGGTGAGGATCTGGCCGAGCGCGTCCGCGCCGGTGATGAAGAAGAGATCCGCGTCGCTGTTGCGGTCGCGCAGTTCGCGCAGGGTGTCGATGGTGTACGTCGCCCCGCCGCGGTCGATGTCGATGCGGCTGACCGAGAACTGCGGGTTGGACGCGGTGGCGATGACCGTCATCAGATAGCGGTCCTCGGCCGGTGAGACCAGCTTGTGGCTCTTCTGCCACGGCTGCCCGGTCGGTACGAAGACGACCTCGTCCAGGTGGAACTGCGAGGCCACCTCACTGGCGGCCACGAGGTGTCCGTGATGGATCGGGTCAAACGTTCCGCCCATCACGCCGATGCGTCGCTTGACCGGACCGGTAGGCACTTCCTGCTCTCCCATGCGTGCAGAGCCTACTGGCCCGGCTGACGGCCCCTGCTCAGCGGTCGCGGTTGAACCGGGTGGTGATCCAGAGCAGGAGCAGCAGGATGAACAGCGCGCCGCCGCCGGTCATCCAGGGCTGCAGGCTTTCGTGGTTGCCGCCACCCTGCTCGGCGCCTTCGGCGAGCGAGACCAGGTTGGCGGCGGTGCTGTGGAGGCTCATCTTCGGCAGGACCTATCCGGGAGTCGGGGCGGGCACTTCGCGCACATCGTATGCGGGCGGCCCGAGCACGCTCACGCCGACTCAGTCGTTCTTGCTGTCGTCGTCGCCGTTCGAGCGGTATCCGCGCAGCAGCAACCAGGCCAGCAAGGCCGCTCCGGCCATCGAGCCGAGCAGCACGATCCGCAGCAGATTGCCCGGTCCTTGCTGGTCGGAGGCGGCAGCGAGAGCGGTGACGACATCTTGCACGGCAGGTCTCCTCGAAAGTTATCCACAGGCCCCCGGGCCACGGTAGCCCCACCGCCTAGTGTGGATGTCGTCAGGGGGGACGGGCCGACGACTCGAACGACAGGGGGCACCCATGACCGAAGACATCAACGACCATGTGCCGAGCAGGCAGCGGCGCAGGTTCCCCGGGATCTCCTCCCGGGCCTACGAACACCCCGCGGACCGCTCGGCGCTGGTCGCGCTGCGCAAGCTGTCCGGCTTCGACACCGTCTTCAAGGCACTGAGCGGACTGCTGCCCGAGCGCAGCCTCAGGCTGCTGTTCCTCTCGGACTCCGTGCGGGTGGGCGACGCCCAGTTCGCGCACCTCAACGCCATGCTGCGGGACGCCTGTTACATCCTGGACCTGGAGAAGGTCCCCGCGATGTACGTCACGCAGGACCCGCAGCCGAACGCCATGTGCATCGGCCTCGACGAGCCGATCATCGTCGTGACGACCGGTCTCGTCGAGCTCCTCGACGAGGAGGAGATGCGCGCGGTCGTCGGCCACGAGGTGGGCCACGCCCTGTCCGGTCACTCCGTGTACCGCACCATCCTGCTCTTCCTCACCAACCTCGCCCTGAAGGTCGCCTGGATCCCGCTGGGCAACGTCGCGATCATGGCGATCGTCACAGCGCTGCGCGAATGGTTCCGCAAGTCGGAGCTGTCCGCCGACCGGGCCGGACTCCTGGTGGGCCAGGATCTGCAAGCCTCGATGCGCGGGCTGATGAAGATTGCCGGTGGCAACCATCTGCACGAGATGAACGTGGACGCGTTCCTGGAGCAGGCCGAGGAGTACGAAAGCGGCGGTGACCTGCGCGACTCCGTGCTGAAGATCCTCAACGTGCTGCCCCGCTCCCACCCCTTCACCACCGTGCGCGCCGCCGAACTGAAGAAGTGGGCCGAGACCCGCGACTACCAGCGGATCATGGACGGTCACTACCCGCGCCGCGACGAGGACAAGGACACATCGGTCAGCGACTCCATCCGGGAGTCGGCGGCTTCGTACAAGGAGTCGGTCAAGAGCAGCAAGGATCCGCTGATGAAGCTGGTCGGCGACATCGCCGGCGGCACTGCGGACCTGGGCGGCAAGCTGCGCGACACGTTCACGGGCAGGAGCACCCGTCCGTCGGACAAGCCGTCCGGGGACAAGCCGGGCGGGGACAAGCCGGGCGGAGAAAAGGAGTCCGGAGACAGGTCGGCCGGCCCGGAAGCCGGACCCACCGACGGCAAGCCGGACCAGAACGGGCGCGGGGAGGACTGACCGGGGACGGCCGAGGAGGGCTGAAGAGGGCGGAGGAGAGCCGAGAAGGCCGAGGACGGCGGGGAGGGCCGACGCCGGTTGGCCGAAAGGCCGACGCCGGTCGGTCGAAGCGTGGGGCCGCCCGCCGGTCAGCGGGCGGGCGAGGGCTGGGCGTTCGCGGCGAGGGTGCCGCACAGGGCCTCAGGAGCGGGACCGGTCGCGTACGGGTCGGTTCCGGCCGGACCCTGGGTGCTGGCCCGCTCCCCCGCGAGGAGCGGGCGTAGCTGGGCCGAGACGTCGGCCGAGCAGGCCTGCGGACCGGCCTCGGCGGAGCTGGCCTGCAACTCCGTCCGGTTCAGCCGCAGGTCCTCGCGGTCGAGGCGGAAGTGCAGCTCGCGGCGGACCGTGAACAGCGAGGCGTCGGTGGTGTGCGGGCCGTTCCCGGCGGGGTGCAGGGCGTACACGAAGACGTAGTCCGCGGTGACTTCGAGAGCCTCCGGTCCAGGCTCGGTGTAGCTCATCGAGCCCTGGACCCGTATCCGGGAGTCGGCCAGGGCCGCTTTGGCCGGGTCGAAGCGCACCAGCCAGCCGGTGGCGGAGTGCCGGCCGTCGGCGGCCGGTGTGGCCACGCTCTGGTCGAACTGGGCCATCAGGTCGGGGTTGAGCAGCACCCGCACCTGGCGGACCGCGCCGCCGGTGAGGACGTCGGGATCCAGGGACGACGTGACCAGGTAGTCCTTGGCGATGGACAGGGCCGTCATCACCTGGGCCTCGGAGAAGTGGGTGGTCTTCGTGGCCGACGGCAGGTTGATCCCGGAGCCGCCGATGCGGAACTGGGCGGCCGGGCTGCGCGCGAAGAGCTGCTCGGCGTCACCGCCCGGCACCGGGCCCTGCGGTGCCAGCGGGATCACGGTCATCCGCACCGGCTCCGGGTGGCTGGTGGACGGCGGCTGGTACGGGTGCCGGATGCCCATGTAGATGGCGGTGCCGAAGGCTATGAGAAGCAGCAGTACCAACACGATGGCCGGTTTGGAGGTGGCTCTGAGGGACCAGCCGGGACGGGAACGCACGGCCCGCGCGTGCTCGCGCATGCGCTCCTGGGCGGAGAACTCCTGGAGGCGGGCAGCACGGACGAACGATTCGTCGAAGACGACGGACCGGTACTCGTCCTCACCGCCGCCGGGGAGGCCCTCCGGTGTCCCCTCGGGTGGCTCTCCACGCCCTGCCATACCTTCAGGGTAGGTCTGGTGAGGGAAAGGTAAACGCGCTGGTACACGACAAGTTCTGACGAGTTCCGACGCCACTGTTCAGGGGGTGCCCAGGGGGGCTCGGGGACTGGGTGGGGGTGGGAGGGGCGGGGGCGGGGGGAGGGGGCGGGGGGGGGAGGCCCCCCTAAGGCATCCGCGGCGCAGCCGACACCGCCGGCGCCCCATAGTCCGCCGAAGCCGAGGGACCGCCAGAGCCGCTCGGGCTGGCAGAGCCGCGCGGACCGACCGGACCGCCAGAACTGACGGGGCCGCCAGGACCGACCGGACCGCCAGGGCTGGCCGGAGCACCGGAGCTGACCGCCCCGCTCGTGTCGACGTTGCTGGCGGCCGGGGCGGGCGGGGCCTTCTCGTCGCGGCTGGACGAGGCGCCGCGGTAGACGGCCGAGAAGGCGAGGGCGACCATGCCGATGCCCATCAGGACGGCGAGGAGCCAGGCGATGGGGCGGTGCCAGCGGGCGCGGCCCCGGTAGGGGCGCAGGACGCCGCCGTGCCGGCCGTAGGGGCCCGCCTCGGCACCGGCGCACAGTCCGGGGCCGTACACGTCGCCGGAGTCGCGGCGGGGGTGGTAGGTGCCGTACCCCTCGTCGTAGGGCTCCTCGTCGGGGGCTCCGGCGCCTGCTCGGGCGCGGGCCGCCTCGGCTTCGGCGCGGGCCTGGGCGGCGGCGAGCAGTCGCTCGACGGCACTGGGTTCGTGGATCTCGGCGGCCCGTACGAAGTCCTCGTCGAACACCACGGAGGCGAAGTCTTCGTCCGCGCCTCCGCGGTCGTCGTCGGGCTCCCAGCCGTTCGGGAACGGCTCGCCCCCTACGTCGTCCGGCACGCGTTCAGGGTAGCCCCGGGCGGTGGTTTTGGGCAGCGAGTGGCCGAACTCGCCCTCCTCGCCGGAGAGTTACCCGCACTCACCAAGCGTGACGAACGGCCACTTGACGTAGCTGTCGGTCACCGGACATGACCGTCCCCGGTCACGATGTACTTGGTCGAGGTCAGCTCCGGCAGGCCCATGGGGCCCCGGGCGTGCAGCTTCTGGGTGGAGATACCGATCTCCGCGCCGAATCCGAACTGGCCGCCGTCGGTGAAGCGGGTCGAGGCGTTGACGGCGACGGTCGTGGAATCGACCAATTGGGTGAAGCGGCGGGCCGCGGCCTGGGAGGTGGTGACGATGGCCTCGGTGTGCCCGGAGGTCCACAGCCGGATGTGGGCGACCGCGGCGTCCAGGGAGTCGACCACGGCGGCGGCGATGTCGTACGAGAGGTACTCGGTCTCCCAGTCCTCGGGGGTCGCCGCGACGACGGTGGCCTTGGAGGCGCCGGCGTAGGACCGCACCCGCTCGTCGGCGTGGACGGTGACGCCGGCCTCGGCCAGCGCGTCCAGGGCGCGCGGCAGGAACGCGTCGGCGATGTCCTGGTGGACGAGGAGGGTCTCGGCGGAGTTGCAGACCGAGGGGCGCTGCGCCTTGGAGTTGATGAGGATGGCTACGGCCATGTCGATGTCGGCCTCGGCGTCGACGTACACGTGGCAGTTGCCGGTGCCGGTCTCGATGACGGGGACGGTGGATTCCTCGACGACGGTGCGGATCAGGGAGGCGCCGCCGCGCGGGATGAGGACGTCCACCAGGCCGCGGGCGCGCATGAGTTCGCGTACGGAGTCGCGGGATTCGCCGGGGACGAGCTGGACGGCGTCGGCGGGCAGGCCTGCCCCGCCGACGGCGTCGCGCAGCACGCGTACGAGGGCGGTGTTGGAGGCGTACGCCGATGACGAGCCGCGCAGCAGGACCGCGTTGCCGGACTTGAGGCAGAGGGCGGCCGCGTCCACGGTGACGTTGGGACGGGCCTCGTAGATGATGCCGACGACGCCGAGGGGGACGCGGACCTGGCGCAGGTCGATGCCGTTGGGCAGGGTGGAGCCGCGGACGACTTCGCCGACCGGGTCGGGCAGGGCTGCCACGTCGCGTACGTCGGAGGCGATGGCGCGGATCCGCTCGGGGGTGAGGGTGAGGCGGTCGATGACGGTTTCGCTGGTTCCGGCCTCGCGGGCCTTGGCGATGTCGAGGGCGTTGGCCTCGATGATCTCGCCGGTCCGTACTTCGAGCGCGTCCGCGATGGCGAGCAGCGCGGCGTCCTTGACCGCGCGCGGAAGTGGCGCGATCTCGGCGGCGGCGGCGCGCGCCCGGTAGGCGGTCTGGATGACCGGGGACATGTTGTCGTACGGGGAGTGCGGGGACGAGGGCGAGGAGAGCGAAGCCATGTCCGCAGACTAATGGGCGGCGGGCGGGCATTCCGCCCGGATTCCACTCCCCGAGACGGTGCCGGGGTCCCCCGGGCCGTGCCGGGGGCGGGTCAGAACGGGTGGACGCCGACGGGTGCGGCCGGTGGCGGGCCGTACCCTTCGGCGAGCCGCTGGTGGTAGGTCTCGCGGTCGATGACTTCGAGGCCGACGATCTCCCAGGGCGGCAGTTTGGCGGTGGAGCGGTGTTCGCCCCACAGGCGCAGCGCGACGGCGGCCGCGTCGTGGAGGTCGCGGGCCTCTTCCCAGTAGCGGATTTCGGCGTGGTCGTTGGCGTATCTGCTGGTCAGCAGGAACGGGTGGTCGTGGGCGAGCTGTTCGAGGCCGCGGCGGACCTCTTTCAGCGGGGCCTCGGCTCCCGAGACGCTGAGCGTGATGTGCCAGAGCCTGGGGGTGTCCCCGGGCTCTTCGGGTACCTCTCTCTGCTCGATGTCGGCCCCCGTCCCCACACTGGTCAGGGTCCGCTCAGCCGTCGTCCCTCGGGGCGCCGCCCCCGGGCGCGCTCGTCTCACCGGCGGCCTCCTGTGCTGCTGTGTGCGATGCGGTGCGGTTCCGCGCGGCTTGCCGGCCGCGCGTACCCCCACTTCAAAGTTGACCAGCCCGAGGCCGGGCGCGGGGCGGTTTTCCTGAAGGTGTCTGTCTTATGGCTGGACTTTCAGCCGTTTCAGGGGTGCAGGACGACCAAATCGTCCCTGTGTACGACTTCGCGCTCGTAGCCGGGGCCGAGTTCCTTGGCGAGGTCGCGGGTCGAGCGGCCGAGGAGTTGGGGGATTTCCTTGGCGTCGAAGTTGACGAGGCCGCGGGCGACGGCGCGGCCCTGGGGGTCGCGGAGTTCGACGGGGTCGCCGGCGGCGAACTCGCCCTCGACGGCTGCGATTCCGGCGGGGAGCAGGGATTTGTGGCCTTCGACGATGGCGCGCACGGCTCCGTCGTCGAGGACGAGGGCGCCTTGGGGGGTGGAGGCGTGGGCGAGCCACAGGAGCCGGTCGGCGGAGCGGCGGCCGGTGCGGTGGAAGTGGGTGCCGGTGGCGCGGCCGGCGAGGGCGTCGGCGGCGTGGCTGGCGGAGGTGAGGACGACGGGGATGCCTGCGGCGGCGGCGATGCGGGCGGCCTCGACCTTGGTGACCATGCCGCCGGTGCCGACTCCGGCCTTGCCGGCGGTGCCGATCTGGACGTGGGCGATGTCGTCCTGGCCGCGTACTTCGTCTATGCGGGTGGTGCCGGGCTTGGCCGGGTCGCCGTCGTAGAGGCCGTCGACGTCGGAGAGGAGGACGAGCAGGTCGGCGCGGACGAGGTGGGCGACGAGGGCGGCGAGGCGGTCGTTGTCGCCGAAGCGGATCTCGTCGGTGGCGACGGTGTCGTTCTCGTTGACGACGGGGAGCGCGCCCATGGCGAGGAGCTGGTCCAGGGTGCGGTAGGCGTTGCGGTAGTGGGCGCGGCGGCTAGTGTCGTCGGTGGTGAGCAGGACCTGTCCGACGCGTACGCCGTAGCGGGCGAAGGAGGCGGTGTAGCGGGCGACGAGGAGGCCCTGGCCGACGCTGGCGGCGGCCTGTTGGCGGGCGAGGTCCGTGGGGCGGCGGCGCAGGCCCAGCGGGGCGAGTCCGGCGGCGATGGCGCCGGAGGAGACGAGGACGATTTCCTTCTCTCCGCCGCTGCGCACCTTGGCGAGGACGTCGACTAGGGCGTCGACCCGGTCCGCGTCGAGGCCGCCGGAGGCGGTGGTGAGTGAGGAGGAACCGATCTTGACGACGATTCTGCGGGCCTGTGCCACCTGCTGCCTTGCCACTGTCACACGTGAAATCTATGTCAGGTCCGCGGGTCGGTGCTTGGAAGTTCCAATCGGCGGACAACCTCACAGGGACCACACAGAGAGTCCCAAAAGTTCAAAAAGTATGAAAAGTGAGGAAGTGCCGTCCTGGCGGAGTGCTGAAGACCACACCGGCCGTACCGTGCGGTTTCATACCAGCCGGGCAAATTTAGCGCCTGAAGTGAAACCTCCGGAGCCGTTGGGCCCTCCCTCCTGATGACTGGTCGAACAACTCCATGACGGCCACCCGGGGGACTCGGGGCGCATGGATGCAACAAGGAGCGTGCCGGATGCCTTCGTCACCATCTCGTAGACGTGTGTTGCAGGTCGCCGGTGGCGGCCTTGTGGCAGCGCCTCTCGCCTACGGGGGATGGCAGTGGCTGGCACCGCAGAGCGGGTCCGGGGTGCAGAACCCCTCCACCGGCACGACGACCGGGAAGCCCGCGTCGGACGCGGCCAACCAGGCGTATCTGCATGTGCTCGCGCATGCCGACGACGGCATCTACTTCATGAACCCGGATCAGGAGCAGTCGATCCGCAGCGGCGCCCTTTCGGTGACGGTGTGCATGACCAGCGGCGAGTCGGACGGGCGCAACGCGCCGGGCAAGGCCCCGCAGTTCAAGACGATGCCGACGGACCGGCCGGGTTTCGCGCGGGCCAGGATCAACGGGCTGCGGGCCGCTCACGCGCTGATGGCGACGGGCGACGACAACAGCCCGTGGACGGTGGAGCCGGTGGAGCTGCTGCCCGGGTTCCGCTCCGAGCTGCACTACTTGCAGGCGGCCCCGAACGTCCAGCTGATCTACATGGGGCTGTGCGAGGCGCGCTATGTGAGCGTGCCGCGTCCGGTGAGCATGCGCGGGCTGTGGCTGGGCGCCATCCCGCAGCTGCCGACGCTGCCGGGCACGGGCAGCACGGTGCGGATGCCGCGCGCCTATACGCGTGACCAGCTGACCGACGCGCTGGTGGCGGCGATCGCGCGGGTCAATCCGACGGTGATACGGACCCTGGACCCCACTCCCCTGCACGCGCCGCGGGAGACGGTGGCGATGATGAGCGCGCCGACGATACTGCGCGGGCTGAGCTATCTGGACCACCAGGACCACACCGCGTCGGCCCACTTCATGCAGGCCGCGATGGAGCGCTACTGGGGTGCGGGCAAGGGCCGTCCGGCGTCGGTGACCAGCTACTTCGGCTATCCGACGAACTACACCCCGCCGTCCCTTGACGCGGCGACGACCAAGCGCACGTCGCAGCTGCTCAACGCCTACGGCTGGGCGGACCACCGGGACTGCGGGGACGCTTCGGGCTGCGGTGACCTCAAGGTGGGGCCGAACGGGCTGAAGGGCGGCGGGGCCGGCTGGGCGCGCGGTACCCGTACCCGCGCGCCGGGCACCCCGCGCTGGATCGCGCCGCTGAAGGACGGGCGGCTCGCGGCGTTCTCGGTGCTGAACGGCGCGGTGCGCTGCTGGGTGGAGCGGACGGCGGGCAAGGGTCCGTGGGCCGGTCCGTACGACGCGGTGGGCAGCGCGGGCGGCCCGCTCGACCCGCAGGTGGAGGTCGTGCGGCTCCCGGACGGCACGCTTCAGCTGTTCGGGACGCGTACGGTGCTGCCGTTCAAGGGGCAGAAGCACCACAAGGAGCTGGTGTGCGTCCTGCAGACCGGGGTGGGGCCCGACGGGGTGCCGAAGTTCGGCGCGTGGACCTCGCTCGGTACGCCGGATTCGGCTCCTGAGAAGTCGCTGGAGACGGGCTATCCGGCGATGGCGGTCGCCCCGGACGGCACGGTCCATGTGCTGGTGCGGAACTGGGCCGGCGAGATCAACCTGCGCAGCGGCAAGGGCGGCAAGGACTGGGGGCCCTGGCAGCTCCTGGACACCCCGCCGGGCAAGCAGCCCCCGCACCCGCTGGTGGTGGAGGGGGTGGACGCGCTCTGCGACTCCGCCGGGCGGATCCATGTGGCGGCTCCGATCGCCAAGAGCGTTCTGTACTGGGTGTCGCCGTCGCCCGGTGCGCTGCCGAAGCTGTCGGCGCCGACCGGTCTGGCGCCGTCGGGCAGCGCGGTGAGCCTGGTCTCGGACGGCAAGGACGGCGCGTCGATCGTCTACCGGGGGGCCGGCACCGCGCAGGTGATCGTCGCCTCCCCCGCCGCTTCCGGTGCGCCCTGGTCGGTGGCGCGGCGCACCCCGATGGGCGGCTACGGGCGGGTGTCCTCGTACCGGCTCACCGGCCGGAGCGGGTCGCTGGTCCTGGCGGCCAGGAACGACCAGGGCCAGGTGGTCCCGTCCTCGGACGAGTCGGCCGCCTGGGAGAGTCCGGGCGTGCAGTTCACGGGCATACCGGGTGCGGCGCAGGACTCGTCGGGCCGGGCCGTGCTCGCGGTGATCGGCACGGACGGCCTGCTGTACGCGACGCGCCAGACCAAGCCCGGCGCCCGGTTCGGCGAGTGGGCGCAGGCCGCGAAGGACAGCGGCGGCGGCAGCCGGGTCTAGCGCGGACACGGCGGAGGGGGGGGGGGGGGGGGGGGGGGGGCCCCCCCCCCCCGCGGGGCGAAATTAAACCGCGCGTGGGCGGGGGGGGTTAGGGCGCCGGCGGGGCCAGGATGCCCCCCCCCCCCCAAACGCGGGCG
>NZ_JBIWHT010000001.1:889544-1195460 GCF_044764265.1 Streptomyces sp. NPDC094147
CCGCCCGGGCCGGGCGGGGGGGGTTGGGCCGGCCGCCCCGCCCCCCCCCCCGGCGCCCCCCCCCCCCCCCCCCCCGGGGGGGGGGGGGGGCGCCCCCCGCCCCCCCCCCCCCCCCCCCCCCCCGGGCCCGCTACTTCACCGGGATCTTCGGCTCGGCCGTTTCCGGCTCGCGCGTCTCCTGCTGCCCCGGCACCAGGATCCGGCGGGACAGCACATAGGTGAACGGGATCGCCACCACGGCGGCGACCAGCGGGGCGATCGTCTTGTTCATCCCGACCCAGTGCACCAGCACGAACAGGCCGGCGCTCTGCACCACGAAGTTGGTGACGTTGGTGAGCGGGAAGAGCAGGAACTTCTTCCAGCTCGGCCTGGTGCGGTAGGTGAAGTAGGTGTTCAGGAAGAACGAGCCGACCATGCTGAGCAGGAAGGCGATGGTGTACGCGACGAAGTACGGCAGCTTCGCCAGGTGGAGCAGCGGCCAGTAGAAGGCGTAGAAGGTGCAGGTGTTGACTCCGCCGACGAAGCCGAACCGGATCACCTGCCCGAGCTGACTGGGCATCAGATCACCTTGTGCTGCTGGTCGTTGCGCCGCACCTCGCGCCGCTCGACGCGCTCGCGCCCGCCCGGGAAGCCGTGGGACTCCTTGACCAGGAAGTGCGGGCGGCGCTTGGTCTCGTAGTAGATGCGGCCGATGTACTCGCCGATCAGGCCCAGCATCACCATCTGCACGCCGCCGAGGCCGACGATGATGGCGACGAGGGTGACGTAACCGGGGGTGCTGACGCCGTAGGCGATGGCGGCGACGGTGATCCACAGGGCGTAGGCCGCGCCGACTCCGGCGAGCAGGATGCCGAGCCAGATCGCGATGCGCAGCGGCCGGTTGTTGAAGGAGATCAGGCCGTCCATGCCGTAGTTCAGCAGGGAGCCGAACTTCCACTTGGTCTCGCCGGCCTCGCGCTGGGCGTTCTGGTAGTCGAAGGTGACGGTGTCGAAGCCGATCCAGGAGAACAGGCCCTTGGAGAAGCGGTTGTACTCGCCGAGCGAGAGCAGCGCGTCCACGGCGGGCCGCGACAGCATGCGGAAGTCGCCGACGCCGTCGGTGAGTTCGACGTCGACCCACTTGTTGACCGCGTGGTAGTAGAGGCGGCTCAGGGCGGAGCGGACCTTCTTGTCGCCTTCGCGGGTGCGGCGGGCGATGATCTGGTCGTGGCCGAGCTGGTAGAGGTCGAGCATCCGCTCGATGAGCTCCGGCGGGTGCTGGAGGTCGGCGTCCATGATGACCACGGCGTCGCCGGTGGCCTCGCGCAGCCCGGCGAGCATGCCGGCCTCCTTGCCGAAGTTGCGGCTGAAGGAGACGTAGCGGGTGGCGTCGGGGTGCTTTTCGGCCAGGTCCCGCAGGTGCATGAGCGTCTTGTCGCGGCTGCCGTCGTCCACATAGCAGATCTCGTACTCGATCGCGAGGGTGTCGAGCACGCTGCGGGTCTTGGCGTCGAATTGGTCGATGACCGCTTCTTCGTTGTAACAGGGGACGACGACCGACAGCTTCATCATCAGCGCTTTCCGTTGGAAGAAGAAGTGGAGGAGGAGAAACGGGACGACCGGGTACGGACCACGCCGACGGCCCCGACGGCGAGCAGGGCCACCAGGGCCAGGCCGCTCGCCAGGAGTCCGGGCCCCAGCCCGGGGGTCTGGTACGAGCACGAGACCCGGGATCCGCCGTCGCCGAGACTCACGGCAATCAGCCCGCCAAGAGTACCGGGGGTGCGGGCGGCGCCGCCGTCGACCGAGCACTGCCAGCCGGTGACGGCGGGCGTGGAGATCACGGCGGTTCCCGTGGTGCCCTTGCGGAAGGTGGCGGCGATGGAGTGGCCGCCGGCCGTGACCTCCAGGGGCGCGCTGGTCTTGAGCTGCCCGACCGCGGCGGTGAGCTTGGCGCGGTCCAGGCAGCCGACCGGGAACTTCGGGATGTCCTGGGCCTTGCGGGTGCCCAGCGCGACGGTGACCTTGCCGTCGGCCGGGACGGTGCCGAGCGACAGCAGGGTGTTGCTGGTCATGTTGTAGCGGCCGTCCTGGGCGAACTTCCCGCCGAGCGCCTGGATGTTCCCCGCGTACCAGGGCGCGTACCAGAAGGCCTCGGTGCCGGGGGTGCAGGTGGCGGTGAACGACGTCCACTTGCCGCCCTTGGCGTTGCCGGGCAGGTGCCAGTCGCCGTTGGGCTTGCTGGTGGGCACCGGACCGGCGCCGGGGGCGAGGGCGAGCACGTCGTAGACGGAGGCGCCGAGCACGCGCTCCTGGCGGGCGTAGACCGAGGTGTCATGGGCCTTGGCGCCGGCGTCGGTGGCGGTGCCGGGCCGCAGGGTGACCACGGGCGGGGCCGGCACGGACTTCTCGGCGAATCCCTTGGGGTTCTTGGCCCAGTCCAGGTAGCTGCCGACGCCCATGATCGCGCGGCCGACGGGGTCGGTGAAGCTCAGCGTGTGGCGGCCCTGTATGTACCAGCCGGCGCCGAGGGCGTGCAGGGCCTCGGCGGTCTTGGCCGGGACGTAGCTGCTGTAGTACGAGCCGCCTTCGCCGCCGAGCAGCAGCGGGTCGTTGTTGGCGAACTCGTGCGGGCCGGGGTCGCTGCGGGTGGCGGGCCAGTCGTCGTGGGCGCGGACGGCGTCGTGGGCGGCGAGCGACTTCGAGTCGAGGGTCCGCTTGGGCTGCCACCAGTCGGTGCTGTCGCGGATGGCGGTGACCGAGAAGACGGTGTACGCGGTGGACAGGAACACGGTGCAGGCGAGCCCGCCGGTCACCGCGATCCGCAGCCTGCGGTCGCCGCGGAACCGGTACAGCAGCACCAGCAGCGCCAGGACGAGCAGTCCGCCGCCGACGGTGAGGATCCAGGTGCCGCGCGAGACGTAGGGGCTGCGGGCGGCGAGGGCCACGACGACCGCGGTCACCCCGGCCCCGTACAGGAGCTCCTTGGGGCGCGGGCGGCGGGCCAGCGCCAGCCAGGCGACGATCACGAGCATCGCGGTGAGGGCGATGGAGGCGCGGTACGGGCTGCCGTTGGGCATGGCCAGGCCGTGCCAGAGCAGGATCGTCGGCGTCCAGATGTAGGACAGGGCGACCAGGACGAGCAGCACGCACCAGGCGATCCGCTCCTTGCCGGGCACCCGCCGGATGAACGGGAAAGCGAAGACGAGGAGCAGCGGGAGCAGGCCCACCGAGATCTGCGGCGCGGAGGTGAGCAGCCCGCCCGGCAGCAGGTGGGCCAGGTAGTCGGTGGGGTGGGGCGCGCCCTTGTACGTGGCGTCGGGGGCGGGCTGCGAGAGCTTGCTGGCCTTGAGGCCGACGGTGAGGACGGGCGCGGCGAGCAGCACGCCGGTCACGGTCATCGTGCCGGCCCGGACCAGGACGTTCAGGCGCTGCCGGGCGGGGGTGTCCTCCAGGATCAGGCGGACGACGAGGACCAGGCCCATGCCGATGGTGGCCATGGCCGCGATGTAGAAGTTGCCGGCCCAGGAGGCGAAGACGAGGAGGGTGCCGAGGATCCAGTGGCGGCCGCGCAGGCACCAGTCGGAGGCGATGCCGAGCATCGGGAACGCGGCCAGGCCCCACATCCACATGGGGTCGGAGAACCCGTCGGAGATCATCCAGGCGCTGACCGCGTAGCCGACCGAGAGCAGTCCGCGCAGCCAGGGCGAGCCGGGGCGCAGCCGGCCGAGCAGGACGGTCATGAGGAACGCGGCGAGGCCGACGCTGAACAGCGTGACGAGGAAGACCGGTATCTCCACCTGGTCGCGCGGGAAGAGCCCGACGAGCCAGGAGAAGGGGTTCATGAGGTAGGTGAAGAAGTCCCCGAGGAAGGGCACGCCGAAGCCGCTGCCCCAGTTGAAGACGAGGTCTCCGGAGGTGTTCCCGTGCATGAGGTCCCACAGGTGCGCGTGGAACGGCACGAACTGGTTGCCGAGGTCGTTGACGGCCCGCGAACGGGATCCGAAGGGATACGTACCGTGCACGGCCATCGCCAGGCAGTAGGCGCCCATGGAGATCACGGCCGACAGGGTCGCGGCGACCGTCTGTGCCCCGAGGATCTTCCTGCCGCGGCGGCTGCTGGTCTCTTCGGTCGTCGCCGATCCCGGAGGGGAGGTTTTCAGCACCGTGCCTTCTCGTTCACTCGCTCTGTGTCTGCTTCGTCCGCAGCGTCCTGCCGTGACGGCGATGGACATGGTTCGAGGAGAAGTATGACGTTCCCGACGGGCGACCGCCCGTGGCATCGCCTCATCGGGAGATGGCCGGGGCGGGTCTTTGGTTGCCCGTTCGTTTCTCACGGTTGCGTAACGAACGGGCCGGACATGCCGTGGCGCCCGCCCCCCGGACGGGTGGTGGTGGGCCCCGGGCGGCTGCCGAGGGGTGGATGAATACCAGGTAGCGTTGAAGCGCATGCCATTAGCACAAATGGATTGAGGTGCCAGTGCCTGACGTCTCCGTGATCGTCATCGTCTACAACGATGCCGATCGACTGCCGACGGCCGTTCAGTCTGTCTTGGACCAGACCCACAAGAGTGTCGAGGTCCTGATCGTCGACGACTGCAGCAAGGACCGCTCCTTCGAGGTCGCGCAGGAGCTCCAGGCCGCCAACCCGGGACGGGTGCGGGCATTCCAGCTGCCGCAGAACAGCGGCGGCTGCGGCGCACCGCGCAACCACGGCATCTCCGAGGCGCTCGGCACGTACGTGATATTCCTCGACAGCGACGACGTCCTGGAGGAGAACGCCTGCCGGAACATGGTCGCCGCGGCCGAGCGGACCGGCGCCGACCTCGTGTCCGGCATGTGCGTCCGGGTCCACGTCGACAGCCGGCACGGCAAGACCGTCGAGTGGTACCCGTGGATCTATTCGGTGAGCCGGACCCTCGAATCGATCACCGAGATGCCGGACCTGCTGGTCTTCGACACCCTCTCCACCAACAAGTGCTACCGGCGTGACTTCCTGCTGGAGCAGGGCCTGACCTTCCCGGTCGGCATCCACTACGAGGACCTGCTGTTCTCCGCGCAGGCCTACGTCGCCGCGCGCCGGATCGCGCTGATCCCCAACCAGGTCTACTTCTGGAACGTCGTCGAGAACGCCTCGGCGAAGTCGATCAGCAACCGGCGCCACGAGATCGCCAACTTCGTGCACCGCATGGAGATCCACCGGCGCGTCGACGAGCTGCTCGCGTCGAAGGGCTACGACGACCTCAAGTTCCGCAAGGACGTCAAGTTCCTCAAGCACGACCTCGTCCTCCATCTGCGGGACCTGCCGCTGCTCGACAACGAGTACCGGCACGACTTCGCCGAGCTCGCCAACAGCTACCTGGCGACCATCTCCCCGCAGGCGTACGCCGAGGTCCAGCCCATCCAGGCGATCTGCGCCTATCTGCTCGGCCAGGAGGACTGGCAGAACCTGATGCCGGCGGCCGACGCCCTGATCAGTCCGGGCAAGCTCTCCGCGCCGCTGGTGGAGAAGGACGGCCGGATCTACTGGTGCGCGGAGCACCTCGACGACCCGGACGGCGCCCGCATCCTGGACGTCACCGAGGCCGGCTACCACACCCGCCCGCTGACCAAGCTCTCCCTGGGCAACCGCCTCACCTCGTACGCCGACGACGGCCGCGGCAAGGTGCGCCTGGGCGGCTCGGTGGTGAACCCGCTGGGCCGCGTCAAGCCCGGCGCCGAGCTGAGCGGCACCCTGGAGTTCCGGGCCCGCCGCACCAGCCTGCAGTCCTTCCGCTTCCCGCTCACCTCGCTGACCCACGCGGGGCGCACGCTGGACTGGAAGGCCGAGGCGGACATCGCCCGCAAGCTGCGCCCGCTGGGCATCATCGACGTGGTCTGGGACGTCTGGCTCAACCTGGACATCGACGGCGACGCGGTCTCCACGCGGGTCTCGGCCGGCAGCATCGATGTGAACTCCGGGCATCCGCTGCACATCCGCCCCCGGCTGACCCGGCTGGTCTCCGACCGCATCGAGCCCTCGGTCTCCAAGAAGGGCAACCTGTCGTACGTCCTGACGGCGGCGGGCGCGGTGACCGTGCGCACCCAGGGGCTGATCGACGAGGCGCTGCAGAGCAGGGCGGCCGGCATCGCCAAGAAGGGTCTGCGCAAGGCCCGCCGGGCGAAGAAGGACCTCAACTCGGGCGAGACCAAGGTCCGGGTCTACCACGACGTGCTCTGCAAGCTGCCCGTCCGCAAGGGCCTGGTGGTCTTCGAGAGCCACATGGGCAAGCAGTTCAGCGACAGCCCGAAGGCGATCTACGACGAGATGCGCCGCCAGGGCGTGGACTTCGAGGCCGTCTGGTCCTACGAGGGCGCCAAGCCGACCGGCTTCCCCAAGGACGCCACGCTGGTCAAGCGGTGGAGCTACGCCTATCTGCGGGCGCTGGCGCAGGCCGAGTTCTGGATCGACAACCAGGGCTTCCCGGCGTCCCTGAGCAAGCGGTCCGGCACCACGTACATCCAGACCTGGCACGGCAGCGCGCTCAAGCGGATGGGCTTCGACCTGCCGCAGATGAAGGTGCTCGGCCGTCCGGAGCGGGAGCGGCACCAAAAGGGCCTGGACCGCTTCGACCACTTCCTGGTCCGCTCCGAGCACGATGTGCGCACCCTCGCCAAGGGCTTCCGGCTGCGCGAGGACCGGCTGCTGCGCACCGGCTACCCGCGCAACGACGAGCTGGTCAGGGCCCGCGAGAAGGAGGCCGAGTCGGGCTCGCGCGAGCGCGGTCCCATCGCCGCCGACCTGAAGATCGACCCGGCGAAGAAGATCCTGCTGTACGCGCCGACGTTCCGGGCCACGCCGCAGGGCTCGGTCCGCCGCTTCGAGCTGCCCTTCGATGTCGAGGCGTTCGCGGAGCGCTTCGGCGACGAGTACACGCTGCTGATCCGCTCGCACTACCTCAACCAGGTCGTGCTGCCGCCGTCGGTGCGCGGCAAGGTGATCGACGTCTCCAGCGGCTACGACATCTCCCCGCTGCTCGTCCTCGCCGACGGCCTGATCACCGACTACTCGTCGCTGATGTTCGACTACACGCTCCTCGACCGCCCGATGGTCTTCTTCACGTACGACTACGAGGAGTACGCGGACGAGTCCCGCGGCACCTACTTCGACCTGCGGGAGAAGGCGCCCGGTCCGGTCGTCGCCACCGAGGCCGAGCTGTTCGCGGCGGTGGAGGGGCTCAAGTCGGCGGACACCGAGTACGCCGGGGCGCGGGAGCGGTTCGCGGCCGAGTTCGGCGAGTACGACAAGGGCACCGCGGCCCAGCAGATCGTTGCCAAGTTCTTCACCTCCGGGAGCGGTAAGTGACCGAGCAGTCCGCCAGTGCCGGCGGCCGTGACATCTTCTTCGTCTCCAACGCCGTCAACGAGCTGGGCGGCGTCGCGACCTGGTCGCACCAGATGGCCCGGCTGTTCGCGGCCCGCGGCAACCGGGTGCACGTCGTCGGCATCACTCCGCCCTCGCACCCCTTCGAGCTGGGCGACGACCTCCCCTACGGGACGACGACGCTGTACGACGTGCATCCGCCGTCGGTGCCCGGCCCGCACGGCATCAAGGGCAGGCTGAACCTGGCCGACCACCGCCGTCGCGCCGCCCGTACCGCGGGCATGCACGAGCAGGCGGCCAAGCTGACCCGGATGTTCCGGGGGGCCCGTCCCGGCGCGGTCGTCATCGTCACCCAGGTGTGGGCGATGGAGTGGGTGGCGCTCGCCGACACGTCCGCGCTGACGGTCATCGGCATGACCCACGAGTCGTTCGAGACCTGCCGCAAGTCGTCCCGGTTCGGGCGCGTCAAGAGGTACTACAAGGATGTTGACCGGCTGCTCGCGCTGACCCGCGAGGACGCCGACCTGTGGGCCCAGCAGAAGCTCGACAACGTCGACTTCATGCCCAACCCGCTGCCGTTCCTCCCCGAGACGCCGTCGCAGCGCACCGGGAAGCACGTGGTGAGCATCGGCCGGCTGCACGAGGAGAAGGGCACCGACCTGCTTCTGGACGCCTGGTCCGAGGTGGCCCCGCTGCACCCGGGCTGGACGCTGCGGATATACGGCTCCGGCTCGGACGAGGCGGCGCTGCGCCGCCAGTGCACCGAGCTCGGTCTGGACGGCTCGGTGGAGTGGATGGGCCGCACCGACGATCCGGCGGGCGCGCTGCGCGACGGCTCGGTCTTCACGCTGGCCTCGCGCGGCGAGGGCTTCCCGCTGTCGCTGCTCGAAGCGATGGCGACGGCCGTGCCGTGTGTCGCCTTCGACGTCGCGCCCGGCATCCGCGAGATCATCCGGGACGGCGAGGACGGACTGCTCGCGCCGCCCGGCAACACCCTCGCCTTCGCGCGCCGCCTGGACAGCCTGCTGGCCGACCAGGCGCTGCGCGACCGGCTCGGCGAGGCGGCCCGCACGAACATCCAGCGGTACCGGACGCAGGAGATCGTCCGCCGCTGGGAGGAGCTCTTCGCGTTCCTGGAGCGCTGACCCGCGCCGCATCCCGAGGTGCGGTCCCACGGTCCGAGCGGCCCCGGCACAAAACGTGTGCCGGGGCCTTTCGACCCCGTCCCACCAGCACAGCAACCGCACAGACTTCGCATACCGACACCCTTTGACACTGCTCCGCCAGCGGCCTCCAATAAGTAGGAATAGCTGTGCTAGCGTCCGCAGGCGCGCGAGCCGAGGCTCCGACGACACCGCAGCCGTGACCCCATTCGAGGATGTGTGCCGATGGACCCCGTTGTTACCGTGATCGTGCCGGTGCACAACACCTTGCGGTATCTGGAGCGCTGCTTCGGGTCCGTCGACAGCCAGACCATCGGGCAGCACAAGCTCGAAGTGATCGCGGTCGACGACGGCTCCTCGGACGGCAGCGGCGACTGGCTCGACGCGTGGGCGCGTGGCCGCGACAACGTCCAGGTGGTCCACCAGGAGGCCTCGGGCGGCGCCGGAAAGCCCCGCAACGTGGGCATCGAGCGGGCCCGCGGCACCTACCTCTTCTTCCTGGACTCCGACGACTACCTCGGCCCGGACGCGCTGAAGCGGCTGGTCAGGATGGCCGACCAGGAGCAGTCGGACGTCGTGTACGGCCGGATCGTCGGCATCGACCGGGCCGCCCCGGTGGACTTCCGCACCACCAGCCCCGAGGTCGACCTCTTCGACTCGCCGGTGTACTGGACGCTCGCCGCGTACAAGCTGTGGCGCCGCTCGCTGATCGAGGAGCACGGGCTGCGGTTCGTGGAGCACCGGCTGCTCGGCGAGGACGTGCCGTTCGCCGTCCCCGCGCTGCTGCGCGCCAGGAAGATCTCGGTGGTGGCCGACCACGACTGCTACTTCCTGGAGGGCCGGGGCGACGGCACCAACGCCAGCCGCCAGGACGTCGACTGGGTCGACCAGCTCGGCTACGTCGGCGGCATCCTGCGCACCGTCGGCGAGCTGGTGCCGGCCGGCCGCGAGCGCGACAAGCTGATGGAGCGTCACTTCCACGGCGAGATCCTCGGCATGTTCGCCGAGCCGTACCTGGCCCGCGACGAGGCCGGCCGCAAGGAGATGGCGGCGGCCGCCCGGGTCCTGCTCGACGAGTGGACCACCGACCGGATCATGGAGGCGCTGCCGCCCCGGCTGCGCCTTCGGGTGCACTGCCTGCGCCACGGCCTGGTGGACGAGCTCACCGAGATCGTCCGCGCCGACACCGAGAACGCCCTGGGCCCCGCACGCCTGGACGGCGACCGCGCGTACGCCGCGTACCCCTACTTCCGTGACGCGCGGCGGGCGATCCCCGACTCCTGTTACGACATCACCTCCCGGATCCGGCTGGTCCAGCAGGTCGACTCCTACGCCTGGGACGGGCCGGTGCTGCGGCTCGCGGGCTCGGCCCGGCTCAGCGAGCTCGACCCGGCCGACCAGCAGGTCGGCGCGCTGCTGCGCCGCCAGGGATACACGTACTGGGTGCCCGCCGAGACCGCCGACGACGGCACGTACACCCTCTCCGTCGACGTCGGCCGGGCCGCCGACGGCGGGCCGCTGCCCGACGGCGTGTGGACCATGCGGATCACCGTCACCGCGGGCGAACTCAACAAGGAGGCCTGGCTGGCGCGCCCGGCGGGCAGCCGCTACGACGTCTCGCCCGAGCCCCGCCTCGTCGACCGCGGCGAGGCCGGGCCCGGCGCCGCCGCCCTCTTCCACTCGGCCGCCCACCAGCACCTGAACCTCGACATCGGCGACACCCGCAGGCTGCTCGCGACCACGGCCCGGGGCACCGCGGTGCGCGCCCGCTTCGGCCGGGTCGAGGCCACCGCCCGCACCACCGTGCCGGGCTGGTCCTCCGGCCGGGGCGAGGCCCGGCTGCTCCTGGTCTCCGGCGGGCACACGCTGACCGCGCCCACCTCCACCGACGTCGACGCGGGCGGCCGCATCTCGGCGCGGGCCACCGCCAACGGCGTCGCCCCGGGCACCTGGGAGCTCCAACTCCGGCTCGTGGCAGGCGGGTTCAGCCGGGACGTGCCGGTGACCGACGCGTCCGGCGCCCCGCTGCGGATGACGGTTCCGGTGCCGCTGGCCCGTCAGGTGCGCCGCAGGGCGGGCCGGGTGCTGCGCGGGCGCTGAGCACCCGACCTCACGCGAAGTGCCCCGCCACCCTTCCCGGGTGGCGGGGCACTCTGCGTGCGTAACGGGTACGGGCTCGGGCTCAGCCGTCCTGGTGGTGGCGCCAGCCGGACCACGCCGAGCTGATCATGGAACGTACGTCGTGGTGGGCCTTCCAGCCCAGTTCCTCGGCGATGCGGTCGGCCGAGGCGACCACGCGCGCCGGGTCGCCCGCGCGCCGCGGGTGGACCTCGGGGGCGATGCCCCGGCCGGTGATCTCGTTGATCAGGTCGACCATCTCGCGCACCGAAACGCCTTCGCCGCGGCCGATGTTGACGGTCAGGTCCCGGAACTCGCCGGCCTGCGCGGACTCGGCGAGCTTGCGGGCCGCGGCCAGGTGGGCATCGGCGAGGTCCTCGACGTGGATGTAGTCGCGCACGCAGGTGCCGTCGGGGGTCTCGTAGTCGTCGCCGAAGATGCGCGGCGGCTCGCCGTCCTCCAGCTTCTCGAACACCATCGGCACGAGGTTGAAGATGCCGGTGTCGGCGAGCTCGGGGGCGGCGGCGCCCGCCACGTTGAAGTAGCGCAGGCAGCCCGTGGAGATGCCGTGCGCCTTGCCGGCCGCGCGGACCAGCCACTCACCGGCCAGCTTGGTCTCGCCGTACGGGCTCATCGGCAGGCACGGGGTGTCCTCGGTGACCAGGTCGACGTCGGGCATGCCGTACACGGAGGCGGACGAGGAGAACAGGAAGGTGCGCACGCCCGCGTCGGCGACCGCTTCCAGGAGCACGGTCAGGCCGAACACGTTCTCCCGGTAGTAGTGCAGCGGGATCTCGACGGACTCGCCGACCTGCTTCTTGCCCGCGAGGTGCACCACGCCGGTGATCGCGTGCTCCGCGAAGGTCCGGTCCAGCAGCTCGCGGTCCAGGACGGAGCCGACCACCAGCGGCACACCCTGCGGCACGCGGGCCGCGTCGCCCGTGGACAGGTCGTCGAGGACGACCACCCGCTCCCCCGCCGACGTCATGGCCCGCACGACATGGGAACCGATGTATCCGGCACCGCCAGTGATCAGAAAAGTCATATGCGTGTCCACGTCCTCATCGTCGCCTTGACCGGGCTGTCCGGGTCAGTCGGCGCAGCTTCCCGCCGACCACCCCGAAGGCCCCCTGCACTCCGGGTGCGAGCCGCACCGCGAGCGAACCGCTCGCCGTCCGGTAAGGCTGCACCAGCAGAACACCGTACCGGCTGCCGGGGACCGCCGTGCGCCGCAGTCCGGACGGCTGTGCCCGGAGCGCGGTGTGCGGGCCCGGACCCGCGGGGGTGTTCAGCCGGACCCTCAGGTCCCAGATCTGGGTGCCGCGGCCGCCCGCCGCGGCCAGCCGCGCGAGCGCCACGGGCACCTGCCCGCTCCAGCCCCCCTCGGCCGCGCGCAGCGGCGCGGTGAGCGTCAGGGCGGGTTCGCCGCCGTCCCTCGGCACGAACTCGACGTCGGCGCTCGCCGGGGCGCCGGTCGCCGCGAGCCGCCCGTACAGCTCGTGCACGCGCAGCTTGAGGATGCCGCGCCGGCCAGCCAGCAAGGTGGCGTCGACGGTGACCGGCAGCAGGCCCGCGGGCAGGTCGTCGAGTCCGTCGAGCGGTACGTCGGGGAGATCGTCGGCCCACACCGGGCCGGGCCCGGCGGTCGCGTACGGCGGGGTCAGCCGGGCCGGGTCGGCGGCGAGCTGGGAGAGCCGCTCCAGGTCGCGGGGGGCTTCGGCGCCGAGCACCACCTGGGCGATCCAGCGGGCCGGCGCGGCCGCCGCTGCCCGCTCCGCGGCCTCGAAGGCGGTGAGGTGGGTACGGGCCAGCCGCCACCAGTCGGCCTGGTACCCGGCGTCGCGCACCCGCAGTTCGCGGGCGTACAGGCACAGGTCGTAGTCGATGAACTTGGTGCGGCAGGCGGCCGCGAGCTCCTTGCGGCCGGCGGCCCGGAACGCCTCGACGGCCTGGGTGTGGGCGGCGATCCGCGCCTGCCAGTTGGCGACGTCCTTGCGGGCCAGCGAGATGGAGACCTGGGCGGCGGCGCGGCGCACATGCCAGACGTAGACGAGCTCGGGCACCACGGCGACGCGGGGCGCGGCGGCGTACACGCGGGCCGTGAAGACGAAGTCCTCGTACACGAACTTGCCGTCGGGGAACCGGAGTTGACGGTCATTCAGGAAGTCGCGCCGGTAGAGCTTGTTGACGCAGAGGGTGTCGTGGAGCAGCTTCGGCTCGGCCTCGGGCGACTCGTACACGGCCGCCTCCCGGTACAGGCCGGGCTGCCAGCGCACATCGCGGCCGCCGGGCAGCTCGCGGCGCACGGCCCGGCCCACAGTGACGTCGGTGCCGTGCCGCTCGGCGGCGGCCAGGAGCGCCGGGACGGCGCCGGGGGGCAGCACGTCGTCGCTGTCCAGGAACATGACGTACGGGGCGGTGGCGGCGGCGATGCCGTCGTTGCGGGGCGTTCCGCAGCCGCCGCTGTTGTCCGCGCGGCGTACGACCCGCAGCCGGGGCTCGGTGGCGGCCAATGCGTTCAGGACGGCCGCGGTGCCGTCGCCGGAGCAGTCGTCGACGGCCACGACCTCGGCGACGGCCGGCCCCTGCGCGAGGGCCGACCGAACGGCGTCACCGACCAGCTCGGCGTCGTTGTAGGCGATGACGACGACGCTGACGCCGTGCGGGGTGGTGGGACTCTGGCTCACGCAGGAATCCTACGGGAGCCCCCGAAACCACCGGCCCCGCACACCCGTCGGGCCCGACCGGCTAGAACGGTCCGAAGTCCTTGAACTCCTGCTCCGCCTCGTCGCGCTCCGCGTCGCGGTCCCGGCGGCGCTGGGCGGCGGGACGCGGTGCCTCGAAGCGGTGGTCCTCGCCCCGGCGGCCCAGCATCTCGGCGCCGGCCATCATCGTCGGCTCCCAGTCGAAGACGACCGCGTTCTCCTCGGGGCCGATCGCCACGCCGTCGCCCGCGTGGGCACCGGCCTTCATCAGGGCCTCCTCGACACCGAGGCGGCTGAGGCGGTCCGCGAGGTAGCCGACGGCCTCGTCGATGTTGAAGTCGGTCTGGCGCACCCAGCGCTCCGGCTTCTCGCCGCGCACCCGGTAGACCTCGTTCGCCTCGTCGAAGACGACGGTGAATCCGGCGTCGTCGACCGCCTTCGGGCGGATGACGATGCGGGTCGCCTCCTCCTTCGGCTTGGCGGCGCGCGCCTCGGCGACGATCCCGGCGAGCGCGAAGGACAGCTCCTTCAGGCCGGTACGGGCGACGGCGGAGGCCTCGAAGACCTGGTAGCCGCGCTCCTCCAGCTCCGGGCGGATCATGTCCGCCAGGTCCTTGCCGTCCGGGATGTCGATCTTGTTGAGGACGACGATGCGCGGGCGGTCGTCCAGGCCGCCGTACTGCTTCAGCTCCTCCTCGATGATGTCGAGGTCGGAGACCGGGTCGCGCTCCGACTCCAGCGTCGCGGTGTCCAGTACGTGCACGAGGACCGAGCAGCGCTCGACGTGCCGCAGGAACTCCAGGCCCAGGCCCTTGCCCTGGCTGGCGCCGGGGATGAGACCGGGGACGTCCGCGATGGTGTAGACGGTCGAACCGGCCGTGACCACGCCCAGGTTCGGGACCAGCGTGGTGAACGGGTAGTCCGCGATCTTCGGCTTGGCCGCCGAGAGGACGGAGATCAGCGAGGACTTCCCGGCGCTCGGGTAGCCCACCAGGGCGACGTCGGCGACGGTCTTGAGCTCCAGGACGATGTCGCCGTCCACGCCCGGCACGCCGAGCAGCGCGAAGCCGGGGGCCTTGCGGCGGGCGGAGGCGAGCGCCGCGTTGCCGAGGCCGCCGCGGCCGCCCTCGGCGGCGATGTAGGTGGTGCCCTCGCCGACCAGGTCGGCCAGCACGTTGCCGTTCTTGTCGAGCACGACGGTGCCGTCCGGCACGGGCAGGACGAGGTCCTGGCCGTCCTTGCCGGACCGGTTGCCGCCCTCGCCGGGCTTGCCGTTGGTGGCCTTGCGGTGCGGCGAGTGGTGGTATTCAAGGAGCGTCGTCACGGACTGGTCGACGACCAGGATGACGTCGCCGCCACGGCCGCCGTTGCCGCCGTCCGGGCCGCCGAGCGGCTTGAACTTCTCACGGTGAACGGAGGCGCAGCCGTGGCCTCCGTTACCCGCGGCGACGTGCAGCTCGACGCGGTCCACGAAGGTGGTCATGGGGTGTGCCTCCAGTAAGTACGGGAATGTCTATCTAGTAACACGCGAAAGGCGGACCCGCTTCCCGTGGGGGAAGTGAGGTCCGCCTCCGCTGAAACCGCTCTACGGGTGCCTAAGTGATCAGGCAACCGGAACGATGTTCACGACCTTGCGGCCACGGTGGGTGCCGAACTGCACCGCGCCGGGCAGCAGCGCGAACAGGGTGTCGTCGCCACCGCGACCGACGCCCGCACCCGGGTGGAAGTGGGTGCCGCGCTGACGGACCAGGATCTCACCGGCGAGCACGGTCTGACCGCCGAAGCGCTTCACACCGAGCCGCTGAGCGTTGGAGTCGCGACCGTTCCGAGTGGACGATGCGCCCTTCTTGTGTGCCATGTCTCCTCAGTCCCTTACTTCGCAGCCGTGGGGATGCCGGTGACCTTGATCGCCGTGTACTGCTGGCGGTGGCCCTGGCGACGGCGGTAGCCGGTCTTGTTCTTGTACCGAAGGATGTCGATCTTGGCACCCTTGTGGTGGTCCACGACCTCGGCGGTGACCTTGATACCGGCCAGCACCCACGGGTCGCTGGTCACAGCGTCGCCGTCGACAACGAGCAGGGTCGAGAGCTCGACCGTGTCGCCAACCTTGGCAGTGGAAATCTTGTCAACCTCAACGATGTCGCCGACAGCAACCTTGTGCTGGCGACCACCGCTGCGCACGATGGCGTACACGCGGATCTCTCTCTCGCTCGATACGGAACCCTTGAAGCCAGCCCTCCCGCAGGAAAGCAGGGGGCCTCCCCCGGCGGACCGGGAGGTGAGGTGCTCAGGGGCAGGCGCGTATATAAACACGCCGAGGGTCAAGGCTACGGGGCCGGGCGTGGCGGGTCAAACCGGCGCCATTACCCGCACTCCTCGGCGACGAAACCACGCAGCCACGCCCGGAAGTCCGGACCCAGGTCCGCTCGCTCGCTGGCCAGACGCACGATGGAGCGCAGATAGTCAGCCCGGTCCCCCGTGTCGTACCGGCGCCCCTTGAAGACGACGCCGTGCACGGTGTCGAGCCGGTTGAGCGCGTCGGTGAGCTGGATCTCGCCGCCCCGGCCGGGTGCGGTGGTGCGCAGCACGTCGAAGACGGCCGGGTCCAGGACGTACCGGCCGATGATGGCGAGGTTGGAAGGCGCCTCGGACGCCTCGGGCTTCTCCACAAGCCCGGTGACGCGTACGACGTCACTCTCGGCGGTGGTTTCGACGGCCGCGCAGCCATAGAGGTGGATCTGCTCCGGATCGACCTCCATCAGCGCGATCACACTGCCGCCCTCGCGCTCGCGGACCTCCAGCATCCGCGACAGCAACTGATCCCGCGCGTCGATCAGGTCGTCACCGAGGAGCACCGCGAAGGGCTCGTCGCCGACGTGCGGGGCCGCGCACAGCACCGCGTGGCCCAGGCCCTTCGGAGCGCCCTGGCGCACGTAGTGGACGGCCGCCAGGTCGCTGGACTCCCGTACCCTCGCGAGCCGGTCGGCGTCACCCTTGCGGGTCAGCGCCGACTCCAGCTCGTGATTGCGGTCGAAGTGGTCCTCCAGGGGGCGCTTGTTGCGGCCGGTGACCATGAGCACGTCCGACAGGCCCGCCGCCACCGCCTCCTCCACCACGTACTGAATGGCCGGCTTGTCCACCACCGGCAGCATCTCCTTCGGCGTGGCCTTGGTGGCCGGAAGGAACCGGGTGCCGAGCCCGGCGGCGGGAATGACGGCTTTGGTGATCGCACTCATGCGGGGACGGACTCTCCTTCGTACGACAGAGCCCGCCCCCGGCGTTCCGGGGACGGGCTCTTGGGGCCTTGCATCAGCCAACTACCGCTTGGTGTACGTCGGCTGAGCGGGGGCTGTCTGTCGGCTGTCGGCTGACCCTTGTCGTCTGTCAGTTGTCAGTTGTCAGCCGACATTTGTCAACCGTCAGCCGTCAGCTGTCAGTCGACGCCGAAACCGAGGACTGCTGCTGCTCGGCCGCCGCCGTCGTCTTCTTGGCCGCGGCCTTCTTGGCGGTCGTCTTCTTCGCCACGGTCTTCTTGGCCGCCGTCTTCTTGGTGGCGGCCTTCTTCGCGGTGGCCTTCTTGGCGGTCTTGCGAGCCGCCTTCTTGGCCGGAGCGGCCGCCTCGGCGGGCTCCGCCGACTCGGCGGGCTCCGCGACCGGGGCTTCCGGCTCGGCTGCCGGGGCGGCGGCCACCACGACGATCGCCGCGTCCTCGGCGCCCGACGGCGAACCGGCCGGGGCCGTCGCCTTGCGCGTCGCCCGGCGGCGGGCCCGCGGCGGGGCGGCGACGGGCGCCTCCTCGACGACAGGCTCGGCGACGGCCACGACCTGCTCGGCCACGGGCTCCTCCGCCTTCGGCTCGGGCTCCGTCACGACCACCACCGGCTCGGCGGCGGCCGGCTTCGGCGCGCCCGCCGGGGCCGACACCTTGCGGGTGGCGCGGCGGCGGGTGCGACCGCGCGGGGCCTCGTCCTCGATGAACGACGCGACCGTCACCGCCTGCGGAGCCTCCGGCTCCTCGACCGGAGCGGCCGGGGCCTCGGCCGCCGCCGCCCGGGGCGCACCGGCCGGAGCCGACGCCCTGCGGGTGGCCCGGCGGCGCGAGGGGGTACCTCCCTGGCCCCTGAGGCCTCGGAGGCCTCCACGGGCCGCTGCCTCCGCCTCGGCGACGCTGCTGTACAGCTCCTCGTCGGGCACGAACTCCGGCTCGGCGAGAGCGACCGGTGCCGCGATCTCGGCGGCGACCTCGGCCTCGGACTCGACGGCCTCGTGGTCGACGTCGGCCGCGATCTCGACGGCCTCGTGCTCGTGGATGTGCTGGTCGTGCTCGGCGCCGCCGCGGCCGCGCTTCTTGGGACGCTTGCCCGCGCCGCCGCCGGCACTGGTCGGCTGCTCCATGTGCACGATCACGCCGCGCCCGTTGCAGTGGACGCAGGTCTCGGAGAACGACTCCAGGAGACCCTGGCCGACCCGCTTGCGGGTCATCTGGACCAGACCCAGCGACGTGACCTCGGCCACCTGGTGCTTGGTGCGGTCGCGGCCCAGGCATTCGAGCAGACGGCGCAGCACCAGGTCGCGGTTGGACTCCAGGACCATGTCGATGAAGTCGATGACGACGATGCCGCCCAGGTCGCGCAGCCGCAACTGGCGCACGATCTCCTCGGCCGCTTCGAGGTTGTTCCTCGTCACGGTCTCTTCGAGGTTGCCGCCCTGGCCGGTGAACTTGCCGGTGTTGACGTCGACGACGATCATCGCCTCGGTCTTGTCGATCACCAGCGAGCCGCCGGACGGCAGCCAGACCTTGCGGTCCAGCGCCTTCGCCAGCTGCTCGTCGATCCGGTACGTCGCGAAGACGTCGACCTCGCTGGTCCACCGGGACAGCCGGTCGGCCAGGTCGGGCGCGACGTGCGAGACGTAGCCATGGATGGTCTCCCAGGCCTCGTCACCGCTGACGATGACCTTCGAGAAGTCCTCGTTGAAGATGTCGCGGACGACCCGGACGGTCATGTCCGGCTCGCCGTAGAGCAGCGACGGCGACGACGTCGAGATCTGGTTGGCCTTCTTCTGGATGTCGGCCCACTGCGCCTGGAGACGCTCGACGTCACGGCGCAGCTCGTCCTCGCTCGCGCCCTCGGCGGCGGTGCGCACGATGACGCCCGCGTCCTCGGGGACGATCTTCTTGAGGATGGTCTTCAGACGCGCGCGCTCGGTGTCGGGCAGCTTGCGGCTGATGCCGGTCATCGAGCCCTCGGGCACGTACACCAGGTAGCGGCCGGGCAGCGAGACCTGGCTGGTCAGTCGGGCGCCCTTGTGGCCGATCGGGTCCTTCGTCACCTGGACGAGCACCGACTGGCCGGACTTGAGGGCGGCCTCGATGCGGCGCGGGCCGTTGCCCATGCCGAGCGACTCGAAGTTGACCTCACCGGCGTACAGGACGGCGTTGCGGCCCTTGCCGATGTCGACGAACGCGGCCTCCATGGACGGCAGTACGTTCTGGACCTTGCCCAGGTACACGTTGCCGACGTACGAGGTGGCCTGCTCCTTGTTGACGTAGTGCTCGACCAGCACGTTGTCTTCGAGGACGCCGATCTGGGTGCGCTCGCCGTGCTGGCGGACGACCATGACGCGCTCGACGGCCTCGCGGCGGGCCAGGAACTCCGCCTCGGTGATGATCGGGACGCGGCGGCGGCCCTGCTCGCGGCCCTCGCGGCGGCGCTGCTTCTTCGCCTCCAGGCGGGTCGAGCCCTTGATGGACTGGACCTCGTCGGAGGAGGTGGACTCCGCGCGCTCGCGGGCCGGGCGCGGTTCACGGACCTTGACGACCGTACGCTCCGGGTCGTCGGAGCCCGGCTCGCCCTCGGGGCCCGCGTCGCCGGTGCGGCGACGGCGGCGGCGCCGGCGACGGCTGCTGCTGGTGCCGGCCGCGGACGGGGTGCCGTCCTCGTCCTCGTGCTCCTCGTCCTCTTCCTCGGACTCGGCTCCCCCGACCGGCTCGGTCTGCTCGGCGGGCTCGTAGGCCTGCTCCTCCGCGGCGTCCTCCGCCTCGGCGGACTCACCGCGACGACGGCGACGGCCGCCACGGCGACGGCGGCGCGAGGGGCGGTCGTCGTCGGAGTCCTCGGACTCCACGTCGGCCTCGGCCTCGGCGGCCTCCTCCACGTGCTCCTCGACCGGCTCCTCGGCGGCCTTGTCGAGCACCGGCTCGGCGGGCTCGCCACGGCGGCGGCGACGGCGCGAGCGGCCCTGCGGCTCGGCGGCGACCGGCTCGGCGGCCTCGACGGCTGCCTCCTCGGCCTCGGCGGGCTCCTCGACGCGGGCGGCGGCAGCGGCGGCCGCAGCCGTCTCCGGGGTCTGGAACATCGGCTCGGTGAAGACCGGCGCCTGGAACACGGCCACGGCGGGACGCGTGGCGCGGCGGCGGGACCGCCCGCCGGTGGGCTCCTCGTCCTCGGGCGCGGCCTGCGGCGCCGGCTCGACCGGGGTGAACTGCGGGGCGGAAGCGGGCCGGGCGGCCCGGCGGCGGATGGGGGCACCTCCCTGGCCCTTGAGGCCTCGGGGGAGGCCACGCGGCGCCTCGTCCTCCACGACCGGGACCTCGACGGCGGCGATCTCTTCGGCCTCCTCGGCCTCTTCGGCCTCGTCCAGCTCGGTCACATCGGCGACGACCGGGGCCTCGACCGTGGTCTGCGGGGCGGTCGCCTTACGGGTCGCACGGCGGCGGGCCCGCGGCGCGGGGGCGGCGGACTCCTCGGCTGCGGCTTCCTCGACGCTCTCGGGCGCCGCGACGACGACCGGGGCCGGGGCGGCCTCCACCAGGTCTTCGGCGGCCTTGGGCGCACCGGCCGGAGCGGTCACCTTGCGCGTGGCACGGCGACGGGTGCGCGGGGCCGGAGCGGCCTCGTCACTGTCTGCCACGGCAGCGGACTCGACCGGGGCGGGCGTCTCGACGGCCTCGGCGGACACGACGGCCTGCGGCGCACCGGCCGGAGCCGTCGCCTTGCGCGTCGCACGACGGCGCGTACGCGGCGCGGGAGCCTCGTCCGCGGCGGACTCGACGGAGGCAGCGGATTCGGGCGAAGCAGGCGCCTCAACGGCCTCTGCAACCCCTGCGGTCTCAGCGGTCTCCACGGCCTGCGGCGCACCGGCCGGAGCCGTCGCCTTGCGCGTCGCACGGCGACGGGTGCGCGGCGCGGGAGCCTCGTCCGCAGCGGACTCGACGGCCACCGGCGCGGCCGGCTCGGCGGTCTGCCCCGCGGGCTCCGCGTTCTGCGCGCCGACCGGCGGGCCCGCGGGCCGCGAGGCCGCACGGCGCCTGCGGCGCGGCGGCAGCGTGTCGCTGGGGCTGTTCTGATCGTTGTTGGTGTTGTCCCCGGCCGTACCGGGTTCGTTCTGCTCAAGCATGCGGGCGTAGCTCCCGTCACGCTCCCGGGCGCCGCGCCTGTTTCCGGTCCGGCGGCACGTACCGCGTGATGTGCGCGGGTGCCGCCGTCCGGGGCGCGGGCGCCGCACGGGAGCTGATATGTCTGGCTCGCCGGTTCCCTGCGCGATGTACGCACGGCCTGGCGAAAGTCTTTTAGGTCAGTGCGCGGCCCGACCCAGGTGGCTCCCGAGTGCCAGGGCTGCGCTTCAACGACTGCCCTTACGCGGCGGGACCTTCCGGCGCCGTCGCAGAGACGGTCCCGGCGGCCGTTTGTGGAGCGGCCGGGGCTGCCTCGCGGTCGGGCGCGAGCGGGTCGGTCACCGTGCCGGACTCCTCGTCGAAGAGCCCCTGCGCCAGCCTGGTCACCGCTGCGGGGACCGGCGGCGCCAGGTCGGCCACAGCTTGGAGACCGGACAGGACGTCGTCGGGTCGCACGGCAGGTGTCAGGTGCCGCACTACCAGCCGCAGTATCGCACAGGCGTCGCCCACCGGCCTATCGATGGGCGTCGCGGCGGCTTCGGCGGCCTGCGGAGCGAGCGCCCGGAGTTCGGCGACGGCGCCCCGGGTGTCGAAGGTGCGCATGCCGTTCTTCGTCTTGCGCTGGACCTCGACGGTCTCGGCGGCGAGGAACGTCGCGACGGCCTTCTCGGCGGCCTCGACGCTCACGCCGTCGAGCCGCAGCTCCCATACGGAGGCGGTCAGCCGGTCGGCGAGCCCGGAGGTGCGGACCTCGACGGCGTCCACGATGTCGAGCCCGGCGGGCAGCGACTCGTCGAGCAGGGCGCGCAGCTTCTCGGGGTCGCGCTGTGCGGTGAGGGCGATCTCCAGGTATTCGGCCTCGGAGCCGACGCCGGTGGGTGCGGCGTTGGCGTACGACACCTTGGGGTGCGGGGTGAAGCCCGCCGAGTACGCCATGGGCACCTCGGCGCGGCGCAGGGCCCGCTCGAAGGCGCGCTGGAAGTCACGGTGGCTGGTGAACCGGAGGCGGCCGCGCTTGGTGTAGCGCAGTCGGATGCGCTGCACCGCAGGTGCGGGCGGCGGGCCTTCGGGCTGTCGCTTGCCCAGTGGTTCTTCTCCTCGGTGCGGGGCGGGCGCGGTCGGCGCCGCCCACCGTCCTGTGGGGCCCCTCCGGTCACGGCCCGTCCACCACCCGGCTCATCCCTCCGTCGTACGGAAGGAGATCTCGGGGGCGGGCACCGCGCCGGAGGCAGTAGTTGTACTACCCAGAGTACGCGCCCACCGCCACCCCGGATTCCCTGCCGGACCGTGAAGGGCCCCCGGCCGAGCGGCAGGGGGCCCTTCGCGGTCGAGCGGTTACTTGACGACGGTCAGCGGCAGGAGCTTCTTGCCGGTCGGGCCGATCTGGATGTGGGTGTCCATCTGCGGGCACACCCCACAATCGAAGCAGGGCGTCCACCGGCAGTCCTCGACCTCGGTCTCGTCGAGCGAGTCCTGCCAGTCCTCCCACAGCCAGTCCTTGTCGAGGCCCGAGTCGAGGTGGTCCCAGGGCAGGACCTCCTCGTAGGTGCGCTCGCGGGTGGTGTACCAGTCGACGTCCACGCCGAAGGCGGGCAGCGTCTTCTCCGCGCAGGCCATCCAGCGGTCGTACGAGAAGTGCTCGCGCCAGCCGTCGAAGCGACCGCCGTCCTCGTAGACGGCGCGGATGACGGCGCCGATGCGGCGGTCACCGCGCGAGAGCAGGCCCTCCACGATGCCGGGCTTGCCGTCGTGGTAACGGAAGCCGATCGAGCGGCCGTACTTCTTGTCGCCGCGGATCTTGTCGCGCAGCTTGGTGAGGCGGGCGTCGGTGTCCTCGGCGCTCAGCTGCGGGGCCCACTGGAAGGGGGTGTGCGGCTTCGGGACGAATCCGCCGATCGAGACCGTGCAGCGGATGTCGTTCTGACCGGAGACCTCGCGGCCCTTCTGGATCACGTTCATCGCCATGTCGGCGATCTGGAGGACGTCGTCGTCGGTCTCGGTGGGCAGGCCGCACATGAAGTACAGCTTCACCTGGCGCCAGCCGTTGCCGTACGCGGTCGCGACGGTACGGATCAGGTCCTCTTCCGAGACCATCTTGTTGATGACCTTGCGCATGCGCTCGGAACCGCCCTCGGGGGCGAAGGTGAGGCCCGAGCGACGGCCGTTCCTGGTCAGCTCGTTGGCGAGGTCGACGTTGAAGGCGTCCACGCGGGTCGAGGGCAGGGACAGGCCGATCTTGTCCTCGGTGTAGCGGTCCGCGAGGCCCTTGGCGATGTCGCCGATCTCGCTGTGGTCGGCGGAGGAGAGGGAGAGCAGGCCCACCTCTTCGAAGCCGGTCGCCTTCAGGCCCTTCTCGACCATTTCGCCGATGCCGGTGATGCTTCGCTCCCGCACGGGGCGCGTGATCATGCCGGCCTGGCAGAAACGGCAGCCGCGGGTGCAGCCGCGGAAGATCTCCACGGACATCCGCTCGTGGACGGTCTCGGCGAGCGGGACCAGGGGCTGCTTGGGGTAGGGCCACTCGTCGAGGTCCATGACGGTGTGCTTGGACACCCGCCACGGCACGCCCGACTTGTTCGGTACGACACGGGCGATGCGGCCGTCCGGCAGGTACTCGACGTCGTAGAAGCCGGGGACGTACACCGAACCGGTCTTCGCGAGGCGGAACAGGACCTCCTCGCGGCCGCCGGGGCACCCCTCGGCCTTCCAGCCGCGGATGATCTCGGTCATGTCGAGGACGGCCTGCTCGCCGTCGCCGATGACGGCGCAGTCGATGAAGTCCGCGATCGGCTCGGGGTTGAAGGCCGCGTGGCCGCCCGCGAGGACGATCGGGTCCTCGACGGTACGGTCCTTCGACTCCAGCGGGATGCCCGCGAGGTCGAGCGCCGTGAGCATGTTGGTGTAGCCGAGCTCGGTGGAGAAGCTGAGCCCGAAGACGTCGAACGCCTTCAGCGGGCGGTGCGAGTCCACGGTGAACTGGGGCACCCGGTGCTCGCGCATGAGCGCTTCCATGTCCGGCCACACGCTGTACGTGCGCTCGGCGAGGACGCCCTCGCGCTCGTTCAGTACCTCGTAGAGGATCATGACGCCCTGGTTGGGCAGCCCCACCTCGTACGCGTCCGGGTACATGAGCGCCCAGCGGACGTCCGTGCTGTCCCAGTCCTTGACGGTGGAGTTCAGCTCACCGCCGACGTACTGGATGGGCTTCTGCACATGCGGGAGCAGAGCTTCGAGCTGTGGGAAGACCGATTCGGCAGACATCTCCGGACCTTCGTGGCTGGCAGGGGGCGACTCTCAAGCGTAACCCGAGCGGAAGCCGCCCCCTGCCCGCCGAACTCCCCGCGGTCAGGCCCCCGGCCGCAGCCCCGGCTTCGCCTCGGCCGCGCGGGCCCAGGCCTCGGGGAGTTCGCGCTCTCGGTCGGCCGCGGCCGCCTCCTCCTGTCCGTACAGCAGTCCCCAGGTGAACGCGGACTCGCCGGCCGCGTGGGCCTGGGCGGCCAGGGTCCGCAGGGCGTCGCGGGCGACCACGCTGTCCTGGTGGTCGCCGAGCACGGTCTGCACGGCCTTCATCCGTTTGGCGAACTTCTCGACGGGCCTGCCGAGTGCGGGGGTGGCGGCCTCGGCGGCGTACCGGGCGCGCTTGGCGGCCTTGCGGGCCTCGTGCAGGGCGAGGTCCCGCTCGTGCCCGGGGGCGAGGCCGAGCGCGGTGTGGACGCGGCCCGCGAGGCGGTCGTAGTCCTTGAGGACGGCCTTGAGCAGTACGTCGCCGACGGGCCGGCCCGCGTCGGGGAGGAGCGGCGGGGCCGCGAGCAGCGCGTCGAGTGCGTCGAGGAGGGCGAGGTAGCGCTTGCTGTCGAGGACGGCGATGGTCGTGCGCCGGGAGCCGCTGCGGCGGGCCGTGCTCCAGATGCGCAGCCGGCCGCGGACCGGGCCGAGCAGGAGGGTGCGGGGCAGCGCGGCGATACGGGCCTTGAGGCGCTCGGCGAGGACTTCCTGGTCGCGGTCCACGCCGAGTTCGGCGGCGAGCCATTGGAGTTCGTCGCCGACAGGGTCGGTGGCGGCCCGGTCGAGGACTTTGGCGTACGTCTTGAACGCGCTGCGCAGCCGGCGGGTGGCGACGCGCATCTGGTGCACGGAGTCGGGCAGTTCGCGGCGGACGGCGGGGTCGAGCGCGACGAGTGCGTCGCGCTGGGTGCGCAGGAAGCCGAGCACATGGGCGCCCGCGGTGCCGTCGGCGGGCCCGGTGGTCGGCGCGGGCGGCTCGTGCCGCGTGGCCGGGGCCGTCTCGTGGAGGGCGCGGGCGACCTTGGAGGGGCTGGTCGCGGGCCGGATGCCCGCCTTGCGCAGGCGTTTCTCCACCCGGTCCAGGATGCTCTCGTCCTCGACGCCGTCGGCCAGTTCGACCTCGATCTCGGTCCACGCGGTCGAGGAGGAGCCCTCGCGCAGTCCTTCGGCGCGGACGGTGTCGATGCTGAGTTCGGCGAGCAGCGAGCCGTCGTCGGCCAGGAGGTGGCGTACGTCGCGGGACGACAACAGCCGTACGACGGGGACGAGTTGGGCGGTTCGGACGCGGGAGCGCAGCAGGGCGGACAGGGTGCGCGGGAGGCGGTCGGAGAGCGGGGCGCGGATCTCGTCGCGGATTCCGAGGGCGACGGGGAACTTCAGGTGCCAGCCGGCGTCGGATCCGCCGGTTCTGCGGCGCAGGGTGACGGAGCCGGCGTCCAGGCGCAGGTCCTCGGTGTCGTAGTAGACGGCGTCGAGGTCGACCACGCCCTGGTCGGCCACCGCGCCGATGCCTGGCACCCGGGTCAGATCGGGAAGCCGGGTCCTGTCCCCGTCGGCTTCCGTGAACTCGAATTTCCGCTCGATCTCGCGCTTCGTGTCCGCCATGGCCAGAATCTAGACGCGATCGCCGGTCGGCGGCAGGACGCCGGACCAGCCATTTCTCCGGCCGGTCCGGCGTGCGGGTCAGCTATGCCGTTATCGGGCGCTGCACCCGGATCGACTGGAGCAGCCCTATGGCCACCCACACCGCGAACATGGAGGAGCCTCCGTACGAGACGAAGGGCAGCGGGATGCCCGCCACCGGCATGATGCCGAGCGTCATGCCGATGTTCTCGAAGGACTGGAAGGCGAACCAGGCGATGATGCCGGCCGCCACGATGGTGCCGTACAGCTCGGTCGTCTCGCGGGCGATGCGGCAGGCGCGCCACAGGACGATGCCGATCAGGACGATGATCAGGCCCGCGCCGAGGAAGCCGAGTTCTTCTCCGGCGACCGTGAAGACGAAGTCCGTCTGCTGTTCGGGGACGAACTGGCCGGTGGTCTGGGAACCCTTGAAGAGCCCGGTGCCGGTCAGCCCGCCCGAGCCGATCGCGATCCTCGCCTGGCTGGTGTTGTAGCCGACGCCGGCCGGGTCGAGTTTGGGGTTGGCGAACGCGGCGAAGCGGTTGATCTGGTACTTGTCCAGTATCCCGAGGGACGCGACCAGGATCGCCCCGATCACTCCGGAGACGAGCAGTCCGAAGATCCAGCGGTTGGAGGCGCCGGAGGCGAGCAGCACGCCGAGGATTATCACCACGATGACCATGGTCGAGCCGAGGTCGGGCATCAGCAGGATGCAGCCGATCGGGATCACCGCGAGGCCGAGCGACTTGACCACCGTGAGGTGGTCGGGGTGCAGTTGGTCGCCGGCGTCCACCCGGGCCGCGAGCAGCATCGCCATGCACAGGATGATCGCGATCTTGGCGAACTCGGAGGGCTGGAGGGAGAATCCGCCGCCGAGCACGATCCAGGAGTGCGCGCCGTTGACGGTGGCGCCGAGCGGCGAGAGCACCGCGAGCAGCAGCAGGATGGCGAGCCCGTACAGGACGGGCACGGCGCCGCGCAGGGTGCGGTGGCCGAGCCAGATCGTGCCGACCATCAGGCAGAGCCCGATGCCGGCGTTCATGATGTGCCGGATCAGGAAGAAGTACGGGTCGCCCTGGTTGATGTTGGTGCGGTTGCGGGTGGCGGACCACACCAGGAGCGAGCCGACGAGACAGAGCGCGAGGGCCGCCAGCAGCAGCGGCCAGTCGAGTCTGCGCAGCACCGAGTCGCGTGCGGTGAGCTTGGCGAAGGCGCCCCGGTCGGGGGCGTACCGCTGGACGGAGAAGCCTGCCATGGCGCTAGTCCCTCCGTGGGTTGCGGTTGTCGGTGTTGGCGTTGGTGTTGGTGGCCGTGTTGTCCGGCGGCTGCGGCTGGCCGGAGGGCTGCTGGGGCTGGCCGTCGGGCTGCTGCGCGGGGGCCTTGTAGGCGTTCGGGTCGTACGCGGTGACCGTCGGCGCGTCGATGGAGCCGTCGGCCTGGACCTTGGGCAGGGACTGCTCGGGCTGCGGCAGCATGGCGCGCTTGAGGTCCTGGTGTCCTGCGGAGTCGATGCCGTACATCGCCGAGTAGATGTTGCGCACGGCCTCACCGGAGGCGCCGGAACCCGTACCGGCCTGGGCGATCGTCATGACGACCGTGTAGTCCTTGGAGTACGTGGCGAGCCAGGACGTGGTCTGCTTGCCGTAGACCTCGGCGGTACCGGTCTTGGCGTGCAGCTCGATCTTGTCCTGCGGCCAGCCCTGGAACTTCCAGGCGGCGGTGCCGCTGGTGACGACGCCCGCGAGTGCCTTGTTGTAGCCGTCGAGGGTGGCCTGGTTGACCGGCAGCCTGCCGTTGACCTTCGGCTTGATCTCCTGGACGGTCTTGCCGTCGGCGCTGATGATCGCCTTGCCGATGGTCGGCGCGTGCATGGTGCCGCCGTTGGCGATCGCCCCGTAGATCATGGCCTCCTGGATCGGCGTGACGAGGGTGTCGCCCTGGCCGATGGCGTAGTTGATCGAGTCGCCCTCGCGCATCTTGTTGCCTTCGAGGCAGTTCTCGTACGCGATCTTCTCGACGTAAGTGCCGTCCTTCTTGCCGGTCTTGCACCAGGAGTCCCTGTTGGCGTGCCAGGTGCTCTCCTTCCACTGGCGGTCCGGGACGCGGCCGGTCACCTCGTTGGGGAGGTCCACGCCGGTTGTCTTGCCGAGGCCGAACTGGTGGGCGGCCTTGTAGAAGTAGTCCTTGGGCTGGCCCTTCTTCGGGTTGATGCCGCCGTCCTTCTTCCACTCGTTGTCGGCGAGCCCGTAGAAGACGGTGTCGCAGGAGACCTCCAGGGCGCGGCCCAGCGAGATGGGGCCGAAGCTCTCGCCCTCGAAGTTCTTGAAGACCTGCCCGCCCACGGAGTAGGAGCTGGTGCAGGGGTAGCCACCGTCCCACTTGTAGCCGGCCTCGACCGCGGCGGCCGTGGAGACCACCTTGAAGGTCGAGCCGGGCGCCGCCTGACCCTGTATGGCCCGGTTCAGCAGCGGGTAGTCGCCGTCCTTGCCGGTGAGCTGCTGGTAGTCCTTGGCGGAGATGCCGCCGACCCAGACGTTAGGGTCGTACGTCGGTGCGGACGCCATGGCGACGATCCGCCCGGTCTTGGCCTCCATCACGATGACCGCGCCGGAGTCCGCCTTGTAGTTCTCGTTCGTGATCTTGTCGAACTGCTGGCGGGCGGCCTTCATCGCGAAGTCCAGCTCGTACTCGGCGACCGCCTGCACGCGTGCGTCTATCGACGTGACGATGTTCGAGCCGGGCTGCGCCTTGTCGCTCTGCGCCTGCCCGATGACCCGCCCGAGGTTGTCCACCTCGTACCGGGTGACACCGGCCTTGCCGCGCAGCGCCTTGTCGTACGTGCGCTCCAGGCCGGAGCGGCCGACCTGGTCGGAGCGCAGGTAGGGCGAGTCGGTGTTCTTCGCCTTGGTGATCTCGTCGTCGGTGACGGGCGAGAGGTAGCCGAGCACCTGGGCGGTGTTGGACTTGCCGGGCCCGGGGTAGCGGCGCACGGCGGTGGGGTCGGCGGTGATGCCGGGGAAGTCCTCGGAGCGTTCGCGGATCTGCAGGGACTGCTGGGTGGTGGCCTGGTCGGTGACGGGGATCGGCTGGTAGGGCGAGCCGTTCCAGCAGGGCTTGGGGGTCTTGGCGTCGCAGAGCCTGACCTTGTCCATGACGTCCTGCGGCTTCATGCCGAGCACTGCGGCGAGCCGGGTGAGGACGGCCTTGCCCTTGTCGGGCATCTTCATCAGGTCGGTGCGCGAGGCGGAGACCACCAGGCGGGTCTCGTTGTCGGCGAGCGGCACCCCGCGGGCGTCCAGGATCGAGCCGCGCACGGCGGGCTGGACGACCTGCTGGACGTGGTTGTTCTTGGCCTCGTCCGTGTACTCCTTGCCGTTGCGGATCTGGAGGTACCACAGGCGTCCGCCCAGCGTGAACAGGAGCGAGAAGACCAGGACCTGGATGATGACGAGCCGGATCTGCACCCGAGGGGTGCGGCCGGTCTCGGGAATGTTGCTCATGCCTTGACGACCCCCTGGTTCACAGTCGCTTGACGCCCTTGATGCGGCCGGCTCGGGCGGCCCGGTTCTTGGCGACCTTGATGCGCAGTCCGCCGCGCTGGCCGCCGATGCGCAGTCCGGTGCCGCCGGCGATCCAGCCGGAGGTGATGTTGTTCTTGGGGTTGCCGTTGGCGGTGGTCTCGACGAGCGGATCGTTCTCGGCCCGCCGGGCGATCGCCATGATCAGCGGCACGGTGAACGGCGCCAGCAGCAGGTCGTACACGGCGGCCGTGAACAGCAGGCTGGGCAGCCCGACGTGGCGGGCCGCGGTGTCCCCGACGAGCGCGCCGACCGAGGCGTACAGCAGCGTCGAGCCGATGGCCGCGCCGACCACCACCAGCATCGGCCCGGTGGCCGAGCGCAGCCGGCCGTAGTCGGGCTTGGCGAGCCCGGCGAGGTAGCCGATCACGCACAGGACGAGGGCATAGCGCCCGGCGGCGTGGTCGGCGGGCGGCGCGAGGTCGGCGAGCAGCCCCGCGCCGAATCCGACGAAGGCTCCGCCGACGTGGCCGTAGACGAGGGCCAGACCGAGCACGGTGAGGAGCATCAAGTCCGGTACGGCGCCGGGGAGTTGGAGGCGGGCGAGGACGCTCACCTGGATGACGAGGGCGACGACGATCAGGGCGGCGGAGAGGATGACCCTGTTGAGACGCATCTGGATCAGCTCCTACTGGTCGCCGTTGGCGTTGGCTTTGCCGTTGCCGTTCGGATCACCGTTGGGATTCGGAGGCGGATTGGCGTTCCCGTTCGCGTTGGGGTTCGCGTTGGCGTTGGGGGTCGCGTTGGCGTTGGGGGTCGCGTTCGCATTCGCGTTGGCGTTGGGGTTCGCGTTCGCGTTCTGATTGGCGTTCGCGTTCGTGTCGGGGCTGGCGTTGCCCTGGCCGTTGGGGCTGGCGGGCGGGCTGACCGTGACGGTGACCGTGGGCGTCGGGGTCGGCTGGGGCTTGGCGGGCAGCACCTGGTCGCGGGGATCGGTGCGCGGGGCCTGGACCACGATGCCGACGATGTCGAGCTTGGTGAAGGCGACGAACGGGCGGACGTAGATGGTGCGGGTCAGGGCGCCGCCCGAGGGGTCGACCTTGACGACCTCGCCGACCGGGACGCCCGGCACGAACGGCTTGTCGGCCTGGGACCCGAAGGTCACCAGGCGGTCGCCCGGGTTGACCTTGGCCTTGCCGTTGAGCAACTGCACCGACAGCGGCCGGTCGCCGTGGCCGGTGGCGAAGCCGAGTTCGTCGCTGTTCTCCATGCGGGTGCCGACGGTGAAGTCGGGGTCGTTGGCGAGCAGCACGGTCGAGGTAGAGGGGCCGACGGTGGTGACCCGGCCGACCAGGCCCTCGCCGTTGAGCACGGTCATGTCGCGCTTGATGCCGTCGTTGGATCCGGCGTCGATGGTGACGGTCCAGGAGAAGCCCTGGGCCGCTCCTATGGCGACGACCTGGGCGGCCTTGATGCCGTACTGGCCGTCTCCCGCCGTCTTCAGCATCGCGTCGAGCTGGTTCAGGCGGGAGCGGTTGCGGGCGTCGCTGCCGAGCTTCTGGCGGAGCGTCTCGTTCTCGGCCTGGAGGGCGGAGATCTTGTTGTGCCGCTTGCCCGAGTCGCGTACCGCGCCGATGGCGTTGCCGATCGGGTCGACGGCGGCCGCGACCCCGTTCTCCACCGGCCCGAAGACCGTGGCGGCGGCCTGCCGGGCGCCGGCTACCGGTGAGTTCTCCCCGCCTCTGATATCGACCGTGATCAGCGCGAATGCGACGGCGATCAGCAGCACCAGGAGCAGCCGGCTCTCTCGTGTGTCCCTCACGTGCGGCGGCCGTGCCTTCCTCGTAGGAATGTGGGTGATCTACAAGATCTCTTCGATCTGTATATCAACGATCCGCCGTACGGGTTGGCAGTGCCCCGTACGGCGGACGCAGGCCCGGGAGCTATCTGCGGGGCTGGGCGTCGAGGACCTGCTGGAGGGCCTCGAACTCCTCGACGCACTTGCCGGATCCGAGGGCGACGGAGTCCAGCGGGTCCTCGGCGATGTGGATCGGCATGCCGGTCTCGCGGCGCAGCCGCTCGTCGAGGCCGCGCAGCAGGGCGCCGCCGCCGGTGAGGACGATGCCGCGGTCCATGATGTCGCCGGAGAGCTCCGGCGGGCACTTGTCCAGGGTGGTCTTCACGGCGTCGACGATGGCGTTGACGGGCTCCTCGATCGCCTTGCGCACCTCGGCGGCGGAGATGACGACCGTCTTCGGCAGCCCGGAGACCAGGTCGCGGCCGCGGATCTCGGTGTGCTCGTCCTTGTCGAGGTCGTACGCCGAACCGATCGTGATCTTGATCTGCTCCGCGGTGCGCTCGCCGAGGAGGAGCGAGTACTCCTTCTTGATGTGCTGGATGATCGCGTTGTCGAGCTCGTCGCCGGCGACCCGGATCGACTGCGCGGTGACGATCCCGCCGAGCGAGATCACGGCGACCTCGGTGGTGCCGCCGCCGATGTCGACCACCATGTTCCCGGTCGCCTCGTGGACCGGCAGGCCCGAGCCGATGGCCGCGGCCATGGGCTCCTCGATGATGTGCACCTGGCGGGCACCGGCCTGCGTCGAGGCCTCGATGACGGCGCGGCGCTCCACTCCGGTGATGCCGGAGGGCACACAGACCACGACGCGCGGGCGGGCCAGGTAGCGGCGCTTGTGGATCTTCAGGATGAAGTAGCGGAGCATCCGCTCGGTGATCTCGAAGTCGGCGATCACGCCATCCTTCAGCGGCCGTACGGCAACGATGTTGCCCGGCGTACGGCCGATCATCTTCTTGGCTTCGGCGCCGACCGCCAGGATGCCGCCGGTATTGGTGTTGATCGCGACCACGGACGGCTCGTTCAGGACGATTCCGCGGCCCCTGACGTACACCAGCGTGTTGGCGGTCCCGAGGTCGACAGCCATGTCACGGCCGATGAACGACATTTTGTTGCTCCCCATGAGGATGCGTCCGGCCTTCCCTAATCGAGCGTTGACGGCTTCTCAGGTCGGCGAGGTGGGTGCTGTGAGCGTGAGGCCCCATCGTAGTCCGGCCTGCACGGACACGGCGCGTTGGTCCACCTCAGTAATGGTGACGTCGTGTCGGGGCGATGCGTTCCCGAAGTCGGCCCGCATATGCCGAAGGGCGACCGAAATTCCTTCGGTCGCCCCAGGTCATGAGCGCTATTTGGCTGACACTTCGTCAGGAAATGCTCAGTCGCGGCCCGGGAAGAAGATCTTGAGTTCTCGCTCCGCGGACTCCTCGGAGTCCGAGGCGTGGATGAGGTTCTCGCGGACGATGGTCCCGAAGTCGCCACGGATCGAACCGGGCGCGGCCGCGATCGGGTCGGTGGGACCGGCCAACTGGCGTACACCCTCGATGACGCGCTCACCCTCGACCACCAGGGCGACGACCGGACCGGACGACATGAAGGCGACCAGCGGCTCGTAGAACGGGCGGCCCACGTGCTCGGCGTAGTGCGTTTCCAGGGTGGCGCGGTCCAGCGTGCGCATCTCCAGCGCGGTGATCCGCCATTCGGCCTTGCGCTCGATGCGGCCGACGATCTCGCCGACCAGCGAGCGACGGACGGCGTCCGGCTTGAGGAGGACGAGGGTGCGCTGCGTCATGGTGTACGGCTCCTTGGCAAACGTGTGCGGTCCGCCGAGGTTACCGGGTGTAGTTGAACGGGAAGCACCCGGTCCCGGGATACCCCGCGTGCGCGGGGAGCGCGACCAGCGAGACGGCGGGCACGACGGATGGCCCGGACCACCCCCGCAGCGGCGGGGAGGGACTGGGTGCCGGGCCGGTCGAGCACCCGGCACCGGCAACTCCCCTACTGCGGCTGGGCCTCCGCCTGCGCGGCGAATCTCGCCTTCGCCTCGTCGATCTTGCGGCCGAAGTGCACCGAGGCCCACCACAGCGCCGCGAACATCAGGCCCATGAAGAACATCAGCGGGACGACGAAACCGCTCGCGATCAGGGCGATCTGGAGCGCCCAGCCCAGCTCGACGCCGCCGCGCCGGCCCAGCATCCCGCACAGCAGCACCGAGAGCAGCATGCCGATGCCGCACACCGTCCACACCGTGGCGGACGCAAGGTCCGGGTCCTTCATGGCGACGAGCCCCGCGAAGGCGATGACGAAGAACTCACCGATCAGGGTGGACGCGCAGAGCGTACGCATCGGCTTCAGCCCCTCTTCAGCAGCAGCCGGGCATCGCCGACCGTGAACACGGAGCCGGTGACGAGGACGCCCGCGCCGGCGTATTCGTCCTCCTCCTCGGCCAGGGTGATCGCCGCTTCGATCGCGTCGTCCAGGCGCGGCTCGACCACGACCCGCTCGTCGCCGAACACCTCGACGGCGAGGGCGGCCAGCTCGTCCACGTCCATGGAGCGCATGGAGGTGTTGGCGGTCACGACGACTTCGGCGAAGACCGGCTCGAAGGCTTCGAGCAGGCCCTTCACGTCCTTGTCGGCGCTGGCCGCGACCACACCGATCAGGCGCGAGAAGCCGAAGGCCTCGGTCAGCCCGTCGGCGGTGGCCCGCGCGCCCGCCGGGTTGTGCGCGGCATCCAGGACGACGGTCGGCGAGCGGCGCACGACCTCCAGGCGGCCCGGCGAGACCACGGAGGCGAACGCCTTGCGGACGGTGTCGATGTCCAGCGGCCGGGCGTGCTGCGAGCCGATGCCGAAGAAGGCCTCGACCGCGGCGAGCGCCACCGCCGCGTTGTGCGCCTGGTGGGCTCCGTACAGCGGGAGGAAGACCTCCTCGTACTCGCCACCGAGCCCGCGCAGCGTCAGGAGCTGGCCGCCGACGGCGACTTCGCGGGCGACGATGCCGAACTCCATGCCCTCGCGGGCCACCGTCGCATCGGCCTCGACGGCCTTCTTCAGCATGACCTGGGCCGCGTCGACGGGCTGCTGGGCGAGGATGACGGTCGCGCCCTGCTTGATGATCCCGGACTTCTCGACGGCGATCTCGGCGGGCGTGTTGCCGAGCCGGTCGGTGTGGTCGAGGTCTATGGGCGTGACGACGGCGACGCCCGCGTCGATGACGTTCGTCGCGTCCCAGGAGCCGCCCATGCCCACCTCGACGACGGCCACGTCGACCGGGGCGTCGGCGAAGGCCGCGTACGCCATGCCGGTGAGGACCTCGAAGAAGGAGAGCCGGAACTCCTCCTTCGCGTCCACCATCTCGACGTACGGCTTGATGTCCTCGTACGTCTCGATGAAGCGCTCGGCGGGGATCGGCAGGCCGTCCAGGCTGATCCGCTCGGTGATCGACTGGACGTGCGGCGAGGTGTAGCGGCCGGTGCGGAGCTCGAAGGCGCCGAGCAGGGCCTCGATCATGCGGGCGGTGGACGTCTTGCCGTTGGTGCCGGTGATGTGGATCGTCGGGTAGGCGCGCTGCGGCTCGCCGAGGACGTCCATCAGCGCGGCGATCCGGCTGACCGACGGCTCCAGCTTGGTCTCGCCCCAGCGGCCCGCGAGCTCCCTCTCCACCGCGCGCAGCGCCGCGTCCACCTCGGGGTCGGCGGGCCGGGCGGGCACGGCTTCGCCCTGGGGCAGGCCGCCGTGGGCGCGCAGGGTGCGGCTGCCGGCCTCGATCACCGCCAGGTCGGGGGTCGGGGTCTCCCCCGGTCGAGCGGATTCGAGATCTTGGGGGAGGTCGGTCTCGGCTTCGACGATTGCGTCGAAGGCATCGGGTTCACTGTGGTCGGGCTGCTCGGTCACAAGGCCAGTCTACGGAGGGGCACCGACAGGACCTTGGACCCGCCCCTTTCGGGACGTTCGGCCCCCGGCGTACGCAGACTCTCCCGGCAAACTTGGCGATCATGGACATAGGGATCGACCTCGGGACCGCCAACACGCTTCTGTACGCAAGAGGGCAGGGCATCGTGCTCAACGAGCCGTCCGTGGTGGCGATGAAGGAGGGCGGTCGCACGGCCCTTGCCGTCGGCACGGAGGCCAAGGAGACCATCGGCCGCACGCCCGGCTCGATCACCGCGATCCGGCCGCTGCGGGACGGCGTGATCAGCGACTACGAGGCGGCGGAGGAGATGATCCGCCACTTCGTGAAGAAAGCCGTGCCGGGGCGCCGCCCCCGCACCCGCATGGTGGTGTGCGTGCCGAGCGGGGTGACCCCGGTGGAGCGGCGCGCGATCGTGCACGCCGCTCAGCGGGCCGGCGCGCGGGCCGTGCACCTCATCGAGGAGCCGATGGCGGCGGCGATCGGCGCCGGGCTCCCGGTGTCGGAGCCGCGCGGCTCGATGGTGGTGGACATCGGCGGCGGCACCTCCGAGGTCGCGGTGATCTCGCTGGGCGGCATCGTGACCTCGCAGTCCCTGCGGGTGGGCGGCGACCGCCTGGACGCCGCTATCACCGATTACGTACGCAAGGAGCACTCGCTGCTCATAGGCGAGCGCACCGCCGAGGACGTCAAGTGCGCGATCGGGTCGGCGTGGCCGGTGCCGGGCAACGCGGAGCTGGAGGAGCGGACCTTCACCGTCCGGGGCCGCGAGAAGGTGGGCGGCCTGCCCAAGACGCTCTCCCTCACCGCGCGCGAGGTGCGGGCCGCGCTGGACGAGCCGGTCGAGGCGATCATCGCGGCGGTCCGGGTCACCCTTGAGGAGTGCCCGCCCGAGCTGTCCGGCGATGTGATGGAGCACGGCATCGTGCTGACCGGCGGCGGCGCGCTGCTGCCGGGCCTCGACCTGCGGATGGCCTCGGCGACGGGCATCCCGGTGTTCGTGGCGGAGAACCCGCTGGACTGCGTGGCGCTCGGCTCGGGCAAGTGCGTGGAGGACTTCGACCAGTTGCAGCGGCTGCTGGCCAGCGCGTAAAGGGGCGCTCCCGGCCGGCACCCACCCGACACCCCCTAGGGGGTGTCCCCCGCCCCGATCGTCCCGGCCGGAAGCGTCGCCCGGACCTCGTACGTCGTTTCGGTACGGGTCGTCGCGAGGGTGCCGCCCATGGACTCCACCCGCTCCCGCATCGAGAAGGTCCCGGTCCCCGTGGACACCGGGTCCTTCACGGGCGCCGAGCGGGGCAGCGGATTGAGCACGGTGACGACCAGGTTCCCGGCCGCGAGCCGGATCGTCACCGCGACCGGCTCGCCCTGGGCGTGCTTGACCGCGTTGGTCAGGCACTCCTGGACCACCCGGTAGACCGCGGCCTGGCGCAGCGGGGACAGCCGGTACGCGGCCTCGGCGATGTCGAGGCCGACCGGGGTGCCCGCGCCGCGGCTCTCCTCGGCCAGCGCGGCCAGACCGTCCAGGCCCGGCGTCGCGGTGCGCCGGTCGGCCCGGCGGACGATGATCTCGTTCAGCATGAGGTGGGCCCGGCGCGCGGTGTCGGCGAGCTCCTCGAAGTCCTTGTGGTGCGGCTCGTTCCTGGCCCGCAGGGCGAGCACCTCGGAACGCACCGCGAGCATCGTCAGCTCCCGGCCCACCATGTCGTGCACGTCCCTGGCCACCGAGACCCGCTCGGCCTGCACCGCCTGGAGGGCCGCGGTCTCGGCCCGCTGGGCCTCCAGTTCGCGTACGAGGTCGTGCCGGTAGGCCGAGATGCCGACCCCGGAGGCGAGCACGCCCACCGGCACCACGATCGCCAGGAACGAACTGAGCGTCTCGCCCCGGCTGTCGGGCCAGCCCGGCAGGTTGAACAGGACGTACGCGACCGCGATGTACCCGGCGGTGGCCAGCACCGCCGCCCGTCGGCCCCGGAAGCGGCCGAGCGAGTACAGCGCGAACTGCACCAGGTTCAGCTGGTGCAGCCAGCCCAGGTAGCCCAGCGCGGCCAGGAACGGCAGCCACGGCCAGCGGCGCCGGAAGAGCAGGGTGGCGGCTCCCAGCGCGAGGACCGGGGGCGCGGTGTAGCTGTTGAGGGAGTTGTCGGCCTTGGCGAGGCCGGGCACGTCCAGGATCATCAGGCCGAAGCAGCTCAGCGCGATCAGCACGTCCAGGGCCCGCTCCTCGCCCACCCAGCGCGCGCTGAGGGCGCGCACCGCCGCCAGCGCGCGGCGCGGCGCGGAGGTGGCGGACGTGAGGTGCATGCCCTCCATCATCCAAGGTCTTTCGACCCGAACACCCCGGCCGAACGGCCTACATTTAGTGATATGTCGCACGCGGCCCCGGACCGTTCGGCCCTCCCCCGGCACCCGTGAAGATCCCTAACGTGGCGGTATGGCAGTCCCCTCCTCCCGCCCGTCCGCACGCGGCCCCGCCCTGCTCCTGCTGCTCGGCGGACTGCTCGGCACGCTCGCCTCGGCCGCCCTGACCCACGACCGCATCCGCACCCTGGCGGACCCGTCCTTCACCCCCGGCTGCTCCATCAACTCCGTACTGAACTGCGGCGACGTCATGGACACCTGGCAGAGCAATCTGCTCGGCTTCCCCGACATGCTGCTCGGCGTCGGCGCGTTCGCGGCCCTCGCGGCGCTGGGGCTCGCGCTGCTGGCGGGCGCGGAGTTCCCGCGGTGGCTGTGGCTGGGCATCTGGGCGGGCGTCGCCGCGGGCTTCGCCTTCACGGTGTGGCTGATCAGCCAGTGCCTGTACGCCATCGGGGCGCTGTGCCCCTGGTGCCTGCTGGTCTGGGCGGTGATGATCCCGCTGTTCTGGTACGTGACCCGCCAGGTCGCCCGGCCCCGCTCCTGGGTCCGCCGGGTGCCGCACTGGCTGGTGCCGCTCGGCATGTACACGGTGGTGGCGGCGCTGGTGTGGGCGGAGTTCGGCGACCGGCTGCGGTGAACGTACGCGTGAGGAAGGCCCCCGGAGCGATGCTCCGGGGGCCTTCTCGGGTGACTCAGCCCTGCGGCAGGGCGGCGATCTGGTTGCTGATCCGCTCGATGTCGGCCTCCGCCTTGGCGAGCCGCGTACGGATCTTGTCGACCACGTTGTCCGGGGCCTTCGCGAGGAAGGCCTCGTTGCCGAGCTTCTTGTTCGCGTCCGCCTTCTCCTTCTCGGCCGCCGCGAGGTCCTTGGTCAGACGCTTGCGCTCGGCCTCGACGTCGATGGTGCCGGACAGGTCGAGGGCGACGGTGGCGCCCGCGACCGGCAGCGAGGCGGTGGCGTGGAAGCCCTCGCCGGCCGGCTGGAGACGCAGGAGCTGACGGATGGCCGCCTCGTGCGGGGCCAGCGCGGTGCCGGTCAGGGTGAGCTCGGCCGGGACCTTCTGGCCGGGCTGCAGACCCTGGTCGGACCGGAACCGGCGGACCTCGGTGACGACCTGCTGGACGAGCTCGATCTCGCGCTCGGCCGCCTCGTCACGGAAGCCGCTGTCCTTCGGCCAGTCCGCGACGACGAGGGACTCGCCGCCGGTCAGCGTCGTCCACAGGGTGTCGGTGACGAACGGGACGATCGGGTGCAGCACCCGCAGCATCACGTCGAGGACCTCACCGAGGACCCGGCCGGACACCTCGGCCTGCTCGCCGCCCGCGAAGAACGTCGTCTTCGACAGCTCGACGTACCAGTCGAAGACCTCGTCCCACGCGAAGTGGTAGAGCGACTCGCTCAACTTCGCGAACTGGTAGTCCTCGTAGTACGCGTCGACCTCGGCCACGGTCTTGTTCAACCGCGACAGGATCCAGCGATCGGTCGCCGACAGCCGCTCCACGGGCGGGAGTTCACCCTCGACGGTGGCGCCGTTCATCAGCGCGAAGCGCGTCGCGTTCCAGATCTTGTTGGCGAAGTTCCGGGACGCCTGGACCCAGTCCTCGCCGATCGGGACGTCGGTACCGGGGTTGGCCCCCTTGGCCAGGGTGAAGCGGACGGCGTCCGAGCCGTACTTGTCCATCCAGTCCAGCGGGTTGACGGTGTTGCCGAACGACTTCGACATCTTCTTGCCGAACTCGTCGCGGACCATGCCGTGGAACGCGATGGTGTGGAACGGCGGCACGTCGTCCATGACGTACAGGCCAAACATCATCATCCGGGCGACCCAGAAGAACATCAGGTCGTAGCCGGTGACCATGACCGAGTTCGGATAGAACTTCGCCAGGTCCTCGGTCTGCTCCGGCCAGCCCATGGTCGAGAACGGCCACAGCCCGGACGAGAACCAGGTGTCGAGGACGTCGGTGTCCTGGGTCCAGCCCTCGCCGCTCGGCGGCTGCTCGTCCGGTCCGACGCAGACCATCTCGCCGTCCGGACCGTGCCAGACCGGGATCCGGTGGCCCCACCACAGCTGGCGCGAGATGCACCAGTCGTTGAGGTTGTCGACCCAGTCGAAGTACCGCTGCGTCATGTCGGCCGGGTGGATGTTGACACGCCCGTCGCGGACCGCGTCACCGGCGGCCTTGGCCAGCGTCTCGACCTTGACCCACCACTGCATCGACAGGCGCGGCTCCAGCGTGGTCTTGCACCGCGAGCAGTGGCCGACCGAGTGGACGTACGGACGCTTCTCGGCGACGATCCGGCCGTCGGCCCGCATGGCCGCGACGATCGCGGAGCGCGCCTCGAAGCGGTCCAGGCCTTCGAAGGGGCCGTGCACCGTGATGACGCCGCGCTCGTTCAGGACCTCGATCGACTCAAGGTTGTGGCGCTGGCCGATGGCGAAGTCGTTCGGGTCGTGCGCCGGGGTCACCTTGACGCAGCCGGTGCCGAACTCCGGGTCGACGTGGGTGTCCGCGACGACCGGGATCGAACGGTCGGTCAGCGGCAGCTTGATGAGGGTGCCGATCAGGTGCTGGTAGCGCTCGTCGTCCGGGTGGACGGCGATCGCGGTGTCACCCAGCATCGTCTCGGCGCGGGTGGTCGCGACGACCAGGGAGTTGTCGCCCTCGCCGTACTTCATCGAGACGAGCTCGCCGTCGTCGTCCTGGTAGTCCACCTCGATGTCGGAGATGGCCGTCAGACAGCGCGGGCACCAGTTGATGATGCGCTCGGCACGGTAGATCAGCTCGTCGTCGAACATCTTCTTGAAGACGGTCTGGACGGCCTTGGACAGGCCTTCGTCCATGGTGAAGCGGTCCCGGCTCCAGGCGACACCGTCACCGAGGCGCCGCATCTGCCCGGCGATCTGCCCGCCGGACTCCGCCTTCCACTGCCAGACGCGCTCGACGAACGCCTCACGCCCGAGGTCGTGGCGGGACTTGCCCTCCTTGGCGAGCTCCCGCTCGACGACGTTCTGCGTGGCGATACCGGCATGGTCCATGCCCGGCTGCCACAGCGTCTCGAACCCCTGCATCCGCTTGCGGCGGGTGAGGGCATCGATCAGCGTGTGCTCGAAGGCATGGCCCAGGTGCAGCGAGCCGGTGACGTTCGGCGGCGGAATGACGATCGTGTACGCGGGCTTCTCGCTCTTCGCATCGGCCTCGAAGTAACCGCGCTCTACCCAACGCTCGTACAGCTCCCCCTCTACCTCGGCCGGCGCGTACTGGGTCGGCAGTTCGGTGGTGGGCGCTGGATTCTGCTGCTGAGTGTTCTCGGTCACGGGGTCAGTTTAGGGGCGGTGGCAGCTCACGATGAAACGGGAATGTTTCTTGGCATCCTCCCCGCAGCGGCCTGCGAGGATTCCTCGCTCCCGACGGGCGGAAACGCGAAGGGTTCACGCGTGCGTCCGGCTGGTGCCGGGCATGACCGGCCGGGTGCGGCCGGTCGGTGCGTGCTGTTCACCGCAGTGCCCTGCGGCAAAGGCGGTGCCCACCGGCGCTCGAAGGGCGCGATCGAGCGTCACCGCGGCTGCGTTGTGGTCGGCGTCGTCCACGTGTCCGCAGTTGGTGCAACGGAAGGTGTCCCGATCGGTTCGGGACGCCGGGTCGCGGTGGTGGCAGACCCGGCACGTCTGAGAGGTGCCCGCGGCCTCCACGGCGACGAGCACCGACCCGTACATCGGGCGTTTGTAGGCGAGCTGCCGTCGGCGCTCCCCCGGGAGGTTGTCGAGGATGCCGCGATTGAGTCCCGTCTTCCGCCAAGGGGGCTGTGCACCGCGCTTGGCGCTCTTCGTCATGGCCTTCACCCGCAGACCCTCGACGGCGACCAGGCCGTGGCTCTTGGCCAGGCCGGCGGTGAGCTCGTGGGTGAAGTCCACCCTCCGACGGGCTTGCCGGGCCTTGAGGCGAGCGATCTCGCGCAGGGTACGGCGCAGGCCGCGTGCCGTACCTTCCGCCTCGGTGTTTGCGCGCGTGACGCATCTGCCGCGCCTTCCGCCGCTCCAGCCCTTCCAGCCGCCGCCTCTCGCCCTCGGTCATCGACCGAGGCATGAGCCGTGGCTGCGCCTCGTCGGAGAGGTAGGCGGACTGCCTGACTCCGAAGTCGACGCCGACCGGCGGTAGTTCGTTGGCGACGACTGTCTGATCGCGCGTGCACACGGCGAGACTGATGTACCAGCGCCCCGAGGCTTCCGTGCGAACCGTCGCGTTCCGGATTTCGCCCCCGAGGGCGCGGGACAGCCGGAACTTGACCTCGCCGAGGTTCGGAATCCGCACGAAAGCCCATTTCCGATTACCTGCCTTACACGAACCGCCTGGCCGGGAAAGGGGATGGAGAGCCGCGCGGATCGCTTCTTGAACCGAGGGAATCGGGCGGACGCCGACCTGGCTGCCCTCCGAGCTTGACGCCTGGCGGGCGGAACATCCCGCGAAGAGGCCACGGCCGCGCCCGCAGCGGCGCATCGAGGCCTCACGGCCCCGTTCCGACACCTCGTTCCACGACCTGGCGGCGCATATCGCTTTCGTCACCCTGCACCGTCGGGCGCTGCTGACCGCCGAGATGCTGCGCCCAGCGGAGCGCTCCCTGAGGGAGGCCGCTCGGGCGGCCAATGCTGAAGTCGAGGGCTTCGCAGAAGCGCCCGACCACATTCGTGCCATGGTCCGCTATCCGGCCGCCTAGCCGCCCCGACCTGGCCAGAAAGCTCAGAGCCGCCTCTGAACGCACCCTGCGGCAGAGCGGTGTGTCGCAGATCTGGGCCCGTTCGCACTTCGTCGCCTCCGCCGGAACCGATCCCTCCGGCCGGATCGACGAGTACGTGCAGGAACAGGAACAAGTCGTCAACAGCTAGACATCAAAGGACCCCGGGTGCTGCGGGCCACCCCCCTTTCGGTCAGGATGTCTGGATCGGATAAGCATCCCTAGGGGGAACCCAGCAATGAGCTACAACCAGCCGGGCCCGTACGGTGGCCAGCCTCAGCAGCCCGGTCCGTACGGCCAGCAGCCGCCGCAGCAGCCGTACGGGCAGCCCGGTCCGCCGCAGCCCGGCTACGGCTACCCGCAGCAGGCGCCGCAGGGCGTCCCGCCGCAGCAGCCCGGCCCGTACGGGCAGCAGCCGCCGCAGCAGCCCTATGGGTACCCGCAGCAGCAGCCGCCTTACGGCCAGCCGCCCCAGCAGCCCCCGTACGGCCAGCAGCCTCCGTACGGCGCCCCGATGCCCATGCCGCCGGCCCCGCCGAAGAAGAAGACCGGCGTGATCATCACGGCCGTCGTCGTGGCGGTCGCGGTCATCGGCGGCGGCGTGTGGTTCCTGACGAAGGGCGGCGGCGCCAGCAACAGCGACGTGTCCGCCAGCACCAAGGGCTACAAGGTCGTCCTGCCCGCCACGGTCGAGGACTACAGGAAGTCCTCCGCGGGCGACCAGACGACGCCCATGACCGACACGCAGAAGCAGAAGGCCGAGGGCCTCGGCGTCAAGAACCCGCAGCAGGTCGCCACCGAGTACAACTCGGGCGACACCAAGAACCCGCTGACCAGCAAGGCGATTCAGGTCCAGGCTGTCTGGGGCCAGATCAGCGACCCCGCGAAGGTGATCGACGCGTCGTTCCAGAACGCCACGGAGAACACCAAGAAGAGCACGACCATCAAAGCGCAGCTCATCGGCACGGCCAAGCTCGTCAAGCCGGCCGGGTTCTCGGGCGCGCTGATGAAGTGCCAGGACATGAAGTTCACCAACTCCGGCAGCGACGGGTCGGCGGAGAAGGGGCCCAAGGAGTTCACGGCCCCGGTGTGCGTGTGGGCCGACTACAGCACGTACGGCGTTGTGATCCTGATGGACCTGGGCAAGGCTGCGATTGGTGGCGGCGCGAGCCAGGACGACGCCGCCAAGCTGACGGCCTCGCTGTACAACACGGCCCGCCAGAAGGCCTAGCCGTACATCGGCACACAGCAAAGGGGCGCCCGGACAGTCCAGCCGGGCGCGCCAAGTGGTCGGCCGGGCGACTCAAACGGCGCTCCAGAGCGTGCACTACGCCCGGCCCGGCCGAGTCACCTCATGCGCGGGAACACGCCTCTTGCGCGTCGTCGGGCTTCACACCTATGGAGACCATTCCCCGCCACGCACACGGGGTTTGCCCAGGGCAAACCCTTGATCGTGCAGGCATGCTACAGAACGAGGCCGACGTTATATCCGGCACGGTCCAGGTAGTTGTCGCAGACGATGGCCGTGGCATGCGCTGTCCCGGCAGCCATCAGGGGTACGGCCACGGTGGCCGCGACCACCAGGCCGCAGCACTGATGGCGCGCCCCACCTTGAGCAGTGTCGTCGTCGACCTCCATGAGTAGCGATCGGGTGCCCTGCACACCCGCCGCGCCCAACAAGATCATCAGGCCCCTCGGAATCTAGAGTGGATCATGGAAGTGTCTTGAGCAGGTTCCGGCTTGACCGAGACCAATCTGTCCACCGCAACGAGACAGCGGACACAAAGGCGCTCGCCGCAAGGGGGTTTACCCCTTGCGGCGAGCGCCTTTGCACACCCACGCAGCGCCTGGCGGCTACGCCGACTTCTCGTGCCGCCCGTCGTTCTTCACGATGCGCGGCTCGCGCGGGACCAGTGTCGGGTTGACGTTGTTGCGGACGACGTCCGCGGTGATGACGACGCGGGCGACGTCCTTGCGGGACGGGACCTCGTACATCACCGACTGGAGGACCTCCTCCATGATGGCGCGCAGGCCGCGCGCGCCGGTGCCGCGCAGGATGGCCTGGTCGGCGATGGCCTCCAGGGCCGGGCGGTCGAAGTCCAGCTCCACGCCGTCGAGTTCGAACAGGCGCTGGTACTGCTTGACGAGCGCGTTGCGCGGCTCGACGAGGATCTGGAGGAGCGCCTCGCGGTCGAGGTTGTGGACCGAGGTCAGGACGGGCAGGCGGCCGATGAACTCCGGGATCATCCCGAACTTCACCAGGTCCTCCGGCATGACCTCCTGGAACTGGTCGCTGGCCTCGATCTCGCGCTTGGAGCGGATGGTCGCGCCGAAGCCGATGCCCTTCGCGCCGGCCCGCGACTCGATGATCTTCTCCAGGCCCGCGAAGGCGCCGCCCACGATGAACAGCACGTTCGTCGTGTCGATCTGGATGAATTCCTGGTGGGGGTGCTTGCGGCCGCCCTGCGGGGGAACCGAGGCCGTGGTGCCCTCAAGGATCTTGAGCAGGGCCTGCTGGACGCCCTCGCCGCTCACATCGCGGGTGATCGACGGGTTTTCGCTCTTACGAGCCACCTTGTCGATCTCATCGATGTAGATGATGCCGGTCTCGGCCTTCTTGACGTCGTAGTCGGCGGCCTGGATCAGCTTGAGGAGGATGTTCTCGACGTCCTCGCCGACGTAGCCGGCCTCCGTGAGCGCCGTGGCGTCGGCGATGGCGAACGGGACGTTGAGCATGCGCGCCAGGGTCTGGGCGAGCAGCGTCTTGCCGGAGCCCGTGGGGCCGAGCAGCAGGATGTTGGACTTGGCGAGCTCGATCGCGTCGTCGCGGCCCGTGCCGCCGCCGTTCTCGCCGGCCTGGACCCGCTTGTAGTGGTTGTAGACCGCCACCGAGAGGGCCTTCTTGGCGGGCTCCTGCCCGACGACGTACCCCTCGAGGAACTCGTAGATCTCGCGCGGCTTGGGAAGTTCCTCCCACCGCACCTCGGAGGACTCGGCGAGCTCCTCCTCGATGATCTCGTTGCAGAGGTCGATGCACTCGTCGCAGATGTACACCCCGGGGCCTGCGATGAGCTTCTTCACCTGCTTCTGGCTCTTTCCGCAGAACGAGCACTTGAGCAGGTCGCCGCCGTCACCGATGCGTGCCACGAGGTGCTTCCCCTTCGCCTGGGAGACGCCATGTGCGCCGCCTCCTGGTGCCTACTGCGTTTTCCGGGGGGACACCCCCAGACCCCCTACCGACGGTACCTTGCCGAGCCCCTCGTTCGGGCCCCCCTTGGCGCGGTTCACTTCTCCGTGGACCGCGCCAAGGCCGTCGAAGCGGCTCAGGCCGCCGCGGCGGTCGTCGTCTTGCGGGTCGCGACGATCTGGTCGACCAGGCCGTACGCCAGCGCGTCCTCGGCCGTGAGGATCTTGTCGCGCTCGATGTCGTCGCGGATCTTCTCGATCGGCGTGGTCGAGTGCTTGGCCAGCATGTCCTCCAGCTGCGTACGCATGCGGAGGATCTCGTTGGCCGCGATCTCCAGGTCGGAGAGCTGCTCGCGGCCGGTGCCGCCGGACGGCTGGTGGATCAGCACCCGCGCGTTCGGCAGCGCCATGCGCTTGCCCGGCGTACCGGCGGCCAGCAGGACCGCGGCGGCCGAGGCGGCCTGGCCCATGCAGACCGTCTGGATGTCGGGCTTCACGAACTGCATGGTGTCGTAGATCGCCGTGAGGGCGGTGAAGGAACCACCCGGGCTGTTGATGTAGATGGAGATGTCGCGGTCCGGGTCCATCGACTCCAGGCACAGCAGCTGCGCCATCACGTCGTTGGCGGACGCGTCGTCGATCTGCACGCCGAGGAAGATCACGCGCTCCTCGAAGAGCTTCGCGTACGGGTCGTACTCGCGCACGCCCTGCGAGGTGCGCTCGACGAAGCGCGGGACGATGTAGCGGTTGTCGACCTGCGGGCCCGTGTAGAGGCCGCTCGCGTTGGCCGGGGTGAAGTTGCTCATTGGGGTGTTCACCATCCTGGTGGCGTTCAAGTGGGCGGGGGAAGCGGTGCGGGCAGGGGCTCAGGCCCCGGTGCCGCCGCCGCCCGGAACGCCCGAGGCAGCGGAGATGATCTCGTCGATGAGGCCGTACTCCTTGGCCTCCTCCGCCGTGTACCAGCGGTCGCGGTCGCCGTCGCGGATGATCGTCTCGACGGTCTGGCCGGAGTGCGCGGCGGTGATCTCGGCCATGCGCTTCTTCGTACGGATCAGGTACTCGGCCTGGATCTTGATGTCGGAGGCGGTGCCGCCGATGCCGGCGGAGCCCTGGTGCATCAGGATGTCGGTGTTGGGGAGCGCGAAGCGCTTGCCGGCGGTGCCGCCGGTCAGCAGGAACTGACCCATCGAGGCCGCCATGCCCATGCCGATGGTGACCACGTCGTTCTGGATGTACTGCATGGTGTCGTAGACCGCCATGCCGGCCGTCACCGAGCCGCCGGGGCTGTTGATGTAGAGGTAGATGTCCTTGTCCTGGTCGGCAGCGGCCAGGAGGAGCATCTGGGCAGTGATCTTGTTGGCGATCTCGTCGTCGACCTGCTGGCCGAGGAAGATGATGCGGTCGTTGAGCAGTCGGCTGTAGACCTGGTCGCCGAGGCCACCACCGAAGGACGGCTCACCGGCGGCGTAAGGCATCAGATTCGTCACGTATCCACCTGCTCGTCTCTGACGGCTTCGGCCGTCTCAGCGTCTTCGTTCCGGGGGCTCGGGCTCCGGCTCGGAGACTCCACCACCCTCGTATTCATGGACCCTAACGCGCAGGTGGGACAACGCCATCCCGGTTCCCGAACTGTTCGCTCGGAGCGCAAGGTGGTTGAACCGGAATTACGTACGAAGAGGGGCCCGTACGCGGCTGCGTACGGGCCCCTCCCACGGGATTCAGGGTGAGGCTCAGGCCTCGGTCTTCTCCGCGGCGTCGACCTCGACGGCCTCGCCCTCGGCGGCGGCGACGACGGCCTCGGCGACCTCTTCCTCGTCGTCCTCCAGGTCCACGGGCTCACCGTTGGTGTCGGTGACCTTGGCGGCCTCGACCACGACGGCGAGCGCCTTGCCGCGGGCGACCTCGCCGACGAGCATCGGCACCTGGCCGCCCTCGACGACGGCCTGGGCGAACTGGTCCGGGCTCATGCCGGAGGAGGCCGCACGCCGCATGAGGTGCTCGGTGAGCTCCTCCTGGTTGACGTTCAGCTTCTCCTTGTTGACGAGCTCGTCCAGGATGAACTGGGTCTTGATGCCCTTGACCGCCTGCTCCTCGGTCTCGGCGGTGAACTCTTCCTCGGTCTTGCCCTGGATCTCCAGGTACTTGGCGAGGTCGATGCCCATCTGGCCGAGCTGGTGGTGCTCAAGGTTGTGCTTGCGGGTCTGGATCTCGTCCGCGAGGAGCTTCTCGGGGATCGGGACCTCGGCCAGCTTCAGGAGCTCGTCCAGGACGCGCTCCTGGGCCTGGGTGGCCTGGTCGTACTGCTTCATGTTCTCAAGGCGCTTGCGGCTGTCGGCCTTGAGCTCGTCCAGGGTGTCGAACTCCGACGCGAGCTGCGCGAAGTCGTCGTCCAGGGCGGGCAGTTCACGGGCGGCGACCTGGGTGACCTTGACGGTGACCTCGGCCTCCTTGCCCTCGGCCGAGCCGCCCTTGAGCTCGGAGGTGAAGGTGGCCTCGCCACCGGCCTCCAGGCCCTTGACGGCCTCGTCGATGCCTTCGAGGAGCTCGCCGGAACCGATGGTGTACGAGACACCCTCGGCCACGCCGTCCTCCAGGACCTCGCCGTCGACCTTGGCCTGCAGGTCGATCGTGACGACGTCGCCGTCCTCGGCGGCACGCTCGACGGGGGAGGTCGAGGCGAAGCGCTCGCGGAGCTGCTCCACGGACTTCTCGACGTCCTCGTCGCTGACCTCGACGGCGTCCACGGTGACCTCGATGCCGGAGTAGTCCGGGATCTCGATGGTCGGGCGGATGTCGACCTCGGCGGTGAAGTTCAGCGTCTCGCCGTCCTTCAGCTCGGTGATGTCGACCTCGGGCTGACCCAGCGGGTTCAGCTCCGCCTCGTTGATCGCCTCGGTGTAGAACTTCGGAAGCGCGTCATTGACAGCCTCCTCCAGCACGGCGCCACGACCGAACCGCTGGTCGATCACTCGGGCCGGGATCTTGCCCTTGCGGAAGCCCTTGACCGTGACCTGCTGGTTGATCTTCTTGTACGCCGCGTCGAGGCTGTCCTTGAGCTCCTCGAAGGGCACCTCGACAGTGAGCCGAACCCGAGTCGGGTTCAGGGTCTCCACGGCGCTCTTCACGGTTCGGTCTCCTTGTGGCTGACTTCTTGGGGGTTCTGCCTAAGACCGACGGTCTCCGGCGGATCGGGCCCGGTACATCGGATTCATCAGACACACGGGCACGCAGCTTGCATAGTAGCCGCAAGCTGGATGCCGCCCACAATGTGATCTTGTGCGCGGAGATCGCACGTCGGTGACGCTGGTCGGGGTGGCGGGATTTGAACCCACGGCCTTCCGCTCCCAAAGCGGACGCGCTACCAAGCTGCGCCACACCCCGTCGGTGCGACACGTAGGGTACATGCCCGCGGGGAGTACGTCGGCCGCTTTGTTTCCCGGGTGCCGTCGCGCGGATGCGGTGTGCACGTCCGGGGTGCGACCCGCTACGATGCTCTACGTGCCGCGGTCGCTACGACCTGCGGCGCGGTGCTTGCGGGCGTAGCTCAATGGTAGAGCCCTAGTCTTCCAAACTAGCTACGCGGGTTCGATTCCCGTCGCCCGCTCTGTTGTGCATCGGGGCCAGGTCAGAGGGAGAACCTTTGAACTGGCCCCGGTCGCGTTCCGGGGCGGTGTTCGCCGGGCCCCCTGTCGCTCGGGGGTCGGACTGACGCTCGGGGTCAGAACTTGATCTGGTTGATCGAGTCCGCTATCGAGTTCAGGAAGCGCTGGATCGAGGGGGCCATGCCCGTCGAGGCCAGGAAGAAGCCGAAAAGTACCGCGACGATGGCTGGGCCGGCCTTGATGGAGCCTCCGCGGATCAGCACCACGAGGATGACTGCCAACATCAGCACCACTGACAGCGAAATGGCCACAACTGATCACACACCCTTGGTCGGTCCGCCCTTGCCGGCCCGGGAGCGTGCCGCGCACGCTCCCGCGAGCTCTATCGTGCCACCAACACCCCTGTGGTTGTTCCCGGGTGACGAATCGCCAAGGTAAGGATCAGGCCAACCGCGAGTCGGCCTCAGGCGGTTCGGCAAGGCCGAGCAGGCGGCGCACCTCTGTGTACTTGGCCGTCAGGCGGGCCCGGGTCGGCTCGTCGAGGACGGCCAGACGGGCCGGGTCGGCGTTGTGCGCGAGGTCGGACTCCTTGATCAGGAGCGCGCCTTCGGTGGCCAGGATGCGCCGGGTGTAGGACTCCGGTCGCTCCCCCGGGCGTTTGGTCAGCGCGAGCACCAACGCCTTGACGGAGTACGGGAGTTCGGCGGAATCCAGCCACTGAGGAGACAGCGCGTCGTCCTCGATCGCGTCGTGCAGCCAGGCCGCTTTGATCTGGTCGTCGCTGCCGCCCCGCACCCGGACGCCCTCGGCCACCGCCGCGAGGTGCTCGGCGTACGGCCGGCCCGCCTTGTCGGTCTGGCCCTCGTGGGCCGCACGGGCGATCGCTTCGACTTCGGGGAGGCTGAGGATCGGCATGGCGTCGACTGTACGACGGGGCGAGCGGGCGGTGGCCACCCCCTACGCCTCCCTGCGGATCAGGAGCAGCGCCCGGTCGTCGTTGACGTCCTTCGCGACCGCCTCGATCAGGTGCCAGGCCGCCCCGTCGAATCCCGTCGCGACATAGCGGTCGGCCTCGCCGGTCAGGCGGTCGATGCCCTCGCTGATGTCGCGTTCGGAGGTCTCCACCAGGCCGTCCGTGAAGAGCATCAGCACGTCGCCGGGGGCCAGTGAGCCCTTGGCCGGGTGGAATTCGGCACCGTCGTAGACGCCGAGCAGCGGGCCTTCGGCACTCTGTTCGTGCCAGCGGCCCGAGCCCGCGTGGAGCTGGAGGGCCGGGGGGTGGCCGGCCGAGAGGAGCTGGTAGTCCCCCGAGTCGAGGTCCAGGACCAGGTGGATGGCGGTGGCGAAGCCCTCGTCCCAGTCCTGACGCAGCAGGTAGCCGTTGGCCGCGGGGAGGAAGGCGTGCGGCGGCAGGGAGCCGAGGAGGCCGCCGAAGGCGCCGGAGAGCAGCAGCGCGCGGGAGCCCGCGTCCATGCCCTTGCCGGAGACGTCGGTGAGGACGACTTCCAGGGTGCGGCCGCCGCCAGTGCGGGCGGCGACCACGAAGTCGCCGGAGAAGGACTGGCCGCCCGCGGGGCGCAGCGCCATCTCGCGGTGCCAGCCCTTGGGGAGGCGGGGCAGCGCGCTCTGGACGCGGATGCGTTCGCGCAGGTCGAAGAGCATGGTGCCGCCGCGCCGCCAGGGCACTCCGACGCGGGCCCGGAACTGGGCGATGAGCAGGCCGAAGAGCCCGCAGGCGGCGACCACGAGGACGGTGCCCGGGGTGACCCGGTCCGCTCCCGCGGTGTACGGGCCGAGCTCCACCGACTCCACGATCAGCGCGGTCGCGGCCGCGGCGTACAGGCCGAGGAGGTTGGCGGGCCGCAGCAGGAGCCCGCCGGCCACGATCGGCAGGACCAGGGCGGCGGGCGCGCACCACGTGGGGGCGAGGAGGGTGGCACAGGTGATGACGGGGACGGTGAGGAGCAGACCGGCCAGCGCGATCCAGTCGGAGCCGTCGCCGCGGAAGTAGTCGACGCCGGATTTGCGCACCGCGATACGGACCCGGTGCAGCGCCTTGCGCCACCGGGCGGTGAACGAGTCCGCTCTCGTCGCACGTGCCATTGCCCAGGACCCTATCCAGCCCGCGGGGCCGCGCGCAGGTGACCCCCGTGGACGGAGCCGGGCAGGGCGGTCGAAATCGGGTCGCCCGCCGGGGCGGCTCCCTGGTAGGCATGGGCATATGACAACGGAGCTGCGGGCTTTGGACCCGGCCGAGTGGGACGACTGGTACGCGGCGATCGTGGCGGCGTTCGGCGGCGTGCCGGACGCCCCGGAAGAAGTGGAGCTGTGGCGCGACGAGCTGATCGATCCGCAGCGGTCGATCGCGGTGTGGGACGGCGCGGTGTGCGTGGCGGCCACCAGCACCTTTCCGTTCCGGATCAGCGTGCCGGGCGGGGCCGTGGTGCCGGCCGCGGGGGTCACCGCGGTCGGCGTGATGGGCACGCACCGCCGCCGCGGCATCCTCACGTCGATGATGCGGCGCCAGCTCGACGGCGTAAGGGCGCGGGGCGAGGCGCTCGCGGTCCTGACGGCCTCCGAGCCCGCCATCTACGGGCGGTTCGGGTACGGCATCGCCACCCTCGCGCTGTCCGCCGAGATAGACACGGCCAGGGTCCGGCTCGCCCTTCCACCGGGCACGGACGAGGTACGGCTGCGGTACGCGAAGGTGGACGAGTCGCTGGCGCGGTGCGAGGCGCTGTACGCGCGCCTGGTCCCGGGGCGGCCGGGCAGGCTCGCCAGGCTGCCGGGCTGGGACCGGATGGTGACGCTCGACCCGGAGTCCCGGCGGGGCGGCGGCTCGCCGCTCCAGTGCGTGCTCGCGGAGCGGGACGGGGAACTGGTCGGCTACGCGCGCTACCGGGTCGCGGTGACCGGCGAGCCGACGGGGGTGGCCGGCACGGTGTCGCTCGCGGATCTGGAGGCGGCGGACCCGGCGGCGTACGGGGCGCTGTGGCAGTACCTCTTCGACCTCGATCTGACGTCCACGCTGAGCGTGAAGGGCCGGCCGGCCGACGACGCGTTCCAGCACCTGGTCTCCGATGTCCGCCGGTGCGGGGTGCGGCTGCGGGATGCGCTGCACGTGCGGCTCGTGGAGCTCGGCGCGGCGCTGGAGGCGCGTACGTACGCGGCGCCCGTCGATGTGGTCCTGGAGGTCGAGGACGCCTTCTGTCCGTGGAACGCGGGCCGCTGGCGGCTCACCGGTGACACCAAGGGCGCGTCCTGCGTACGGACCGACGACGCGGCCGAACTGGCGCTGTCCGTACGGGAGTTGGGCGCCGCCTACCTGGGCGGGATCACGCTGGCCTCATTCGCGGGCGCGGGCCGGGTGCGCGAGCTGCGGCAGGGGGCGCTCGCCGAGGCCTCGACGGCGTTCGGCAGCGAGCTCGCGCCCTGGCTGCCTCACGGCTTCTGACAGCCGGGGCACCAGAACAGATTGCGGGCGGCGAGATCGGCGGTGCGGATCTCGCCGCCACAGATGTGGCAGGGCCGGTGGGCGCGGCGGTAGACGTACACCTCGCCGCCGTGGTCGTCCACGCGCGGCGGGCGGCCCATCGCCTCGGGGGTGTGCTCGGGGCGGACGGTGTCGATCCGGTTGAGCCGGACGCCCTCGCGCATCAGCTCCACGAGGTCCGCCCAGATGGCGTCCCACTCGGCACGGCCGAGGTCCTTGCCGAGCCGGTAGGGGTCGATGCCGTGCCGGAAGAGGACTTCGGCGCGGTAGACGTTGCCGACGCCCGCGACGACCTTCTGGTCCATGAGCAGGGCGGCGATGGTGGTACGGCTGCGGGAGATCCGCTGCCAGGCCCGCTCGCCCGTGTCCGCCGCGCGCAGCGGGTCCGGGCCGAGCCGGTCGTGTATCGCCCGCTTCTCGCCGTCGGTGATGAGCGCGCAGGTCGTCGGGCCGCGGAGGTCCGCGTACGCCTCGTCGTTGACCAGGCGCAGCCGTACGGTGTCGGTGGCCGGCGGGGCCGGTGCGTCGCCGAAGCCGTACTTGCCGAACAGGCCCAGGTGGATGTGGACCCAGCCGGACGGTCCGAAGCCGAGGAACAGGTGCTTGCCGTGGGCCTCTGCGCTCTGAAGGACCTGGCCGTCGACCAGGGCCGCGCCGTCCGAGAACTTGCCCTGGGGGCTGGCGGCACGCAGCGGCCGGCCGCCGAACGCGAGGTCGTGGTCGGCGGCCAGCCGGTGGATCGTGTGCCCCTCAGGCATGAGCGGCGATCAGCCCTGCTGCGGGTGGTGGGCCGGGATCTCGGGGAGCTTGCCGGTGTTCTCGTACTCCGACAGCATCTCGATGCGGCGGGTGTGGCGCTCCTCACCCGAGTACGGCGTGCTCAGGAAGATCTCGACGAACTTGGTCGCCTCCTCCTGGGTGTGCATCCGGCCGCCGACGGAGATGACGTTGGCGTCGTTGTGCTCGCGGCCGAGCGCCGCGGTCTGCTCGCTCCAGGCCAGCGCGGCACGGACGCCCTTGACCTTGTTCGCGGCGATCTGCTCGCCGTTGCCGGAGCCGCCGATCACGATGCCCAGCGAGTCCGGGTCGGCGGCCGTCTTCTCGGCGGCACGCAGGCAGAACGGCGGGTAGTCGTCCTGGGCGTCGTAGATGTGCGGACCGCAGTCCACGGGCTCGTGCCCGTGGGCCGTGAGCCACTCGACGAGGTGGTTCTTGAGTTCGAAGCCGGCATGGTCGGAGCCGAGGTACACGCGCATGCCCCCGAGTGTGGCATGCGCGGGGCCGGACAGGGGGAAGTGGGTGCGGGACTTCGGTCCCGGCGCACGAGTGTCGTTCGGCCCAGGGGGTGTCCGGTGGATCAGGGCCGGGGTCGCGACGTCTGGCACGGCACCTCGCCGCGTTGCCGAAACGCCCCGATAGCTCCGCTATCGCGACGCTCCGGCGCCTTGCGATGCACCGCACCAGCCGCCGCGCCCTATCCGACCCTGATCCACCGGACACCCCCAGTACAACGATCCGGATTCAGGTCTTCCGTCCCGAACCGGACCGGGTTTCAATGCACGGGCTCGTAACCCGAGTGCTCCGAAGACGTAAGGAAGCGTCCATGACCTCGCAGCCGACCCTGGCCAAGGAAGACGGCCTCCCCGGCAACCCCGGTTCCGGTTCGCCCGCTCCCGGCGGCCCCCACAACGGCCTCCAGGCGGGTCTCAAGAACCGTCATCTGTCCATGATCGCCATCGGTGGCGTGATCGGCGCCGGCCTCTTCGTGGGGTCCGGTTCCGGTATCGCCGCGGCCGGCCCCGCCATTCTGCTCTCGTACGCACTCGTCGGCGTGATGGTCGTCTTCGTGATGCGGATGCTCGGCGAGATGGCCGCCGCCCGCCCGTCGTCGGGCTCGTTCTCGGCGTACGCGGACCGCGCGCTCGGCCGCTGGGCCGGGTTCTCGATCGGCTGGCTGTACTGGTTCTTCTGGGTCGTGGTGCTCGCGGTCGAGGCGACGGCCGGCGCGAAGATCCTGCACACCTGGGTGCCGGGGGTCCCGCAGTGGGGCTGGGCGCTGATCGTGATGGTCGTGCTGACCGCCACCAACCTCGCCTCGGTCTCCTCGTACGGCGAGTTCGAGTTCTGGTTCGCCGGGATCAAGGTCGTCGCGATCGGCGGCTTCGTGGTCATCGGGATGCTCGCGGTGTTCGGCGTGCTGCCGGGCTCGAACAACCCGGGCGCGGGCTTCGCGCACCTCACGGACGCAGGCGGATTCTTCCCCAAGGGGTACGGGGCGATCCTCACCGGTGTGCTGATGGTCGTGTTCTCCTTCATGGGCAGCGAGATCGTGACGCTGGCCGCCGGTGAGTCCGAGGACCCGCGCCGCGCCGTGACCAAGGCCACCAACAGCGTGATCTGGCGGATCGCGGTCTTCTACCTCGGTTCGATCTTCATCGTGCTCACGCTCCTGAAGTGGAACGACCCCTCGATCGTCACCGACGGCTCCTATGTGGCCGCGCTCAAGACGATCGGCATCCCGCACGCCGACCAGATCATGAACGTGATCGTGCTGACGGCGGTGCTCTCCTGCCTCAACTCCGGTCTGTACACGGCCTCCCGGATGGCGTTCTCGCTCGGTGAGCGCGGGGACGCGCCGCGCTCCTTCGCGCGCACCAGCGGGCGGGGCGTGCCGCGGGTCGCGATCCTGTGCTCGGTCGTGTTCGGCTTCGTCGCGGTCTTCTTCAACTACAAGTGGCCGGACACCGTCTTCGCGTTCCTGCTCAACTCCTCCGGCGCGGTCGCCCTGTTCGTGTGGCTGGTGATCTGCTTCACCCAGCTGCGGATGCGCGGGATCATCCTGCGCGAGTCGCCGGAGAAGCTCACCGTGAAGATGTGGGGCTTCCCCTATCTCACCTGGCTGACGGCAGGGATGATCACCTTCGTCCTCGTCTACATGCTGTTCGACAAGTCCGGCCGCGAGCAGGTGCTCCTGTCGCTGCTCGTCGCGGCGATCGTCGTCGTGATCGCGGTGGTCAAGGAGAAGGTGCTGGCGGGCCGTGCCACCTCCTACAGCGGGGTGAAGGAAGACGTCACCGCGTCATAGGCCGCGCGGGCGGCGGGTTCGGTGTCGGCCTGGTACCAGGTGTTGACCTGGTACGACTTGCCGCCTTCGTTGAAGCCGGTCTGGCGGGCCTTCCAGGGCACGCCGTTCTGGGTGAAGTCGTAGTCCCAGACCACGGCGGGCTGTCCGTGGAAGGTCGTCCGGTCGAGCCGGATCTTCCGGTAGCCCGGCACGTCGTGGGAGGCCGCCTCGGCCTCCTGCCACTGGGCCAGGAGATCGCCGCCGCGTACGAGTGCGTACGAGGCGGCGATCTCCTGTTTTCCGCCCGGTGCGTGGTAGTGCACGTTGGAGGGGCTCTTGGCGGTACGGGTCCAGCCCTTGGGCGGTATCCAGGCGAAGCCGGTCTCGTCGATGGAGCCGGGCGGCGGGGTCGCCGAGGGGGCACGCGAGGTGCCGGCCACGGTCGGCGGCGCCGAACTGACGGAGCCGCTCGCGGTGCCGCCGCCGTGCCGACTGACGGTGGTGGCGATCAGGACGGCGGTCACGGCCGCCACCACGACAACCGCCGCGGCCAGGAGCCGGTTGCGGCGCCGACGCCCGGCAGGCGGATCCGGCCGCGCGGGTTCCGGGGTAGGGGACAACTCCCTTGGCGGGGGCGGCAGTTCAGCGCGTACGACGACCGGAACCGGCCGGAGTGGCGCCTCGCCGGGCACCGCCAGGGTGGGGGGATGCGGCGGCGCGGCCGGGCCCGCGGCGAGGACCGTCGGGGGCGCGGCGATCGGCATCAGGCGGGTGGTGAGCTCGGTCAGGCCCGGCCGCCGCTGCGGGTCCTTGACCAGGAGCGCGCCGAGGATCTGGGCCAACGGGCCTGCGGCCGCCGGGAGTTCGGGCTCCTCGTAGAGCACGGCGTGCAGGGTGGCGATCGTGGTCGCGCGGGCGAACGGGGAGCGCCCGCCGACCGCCGCGCACAGGGTGGCGCCGAGCGACCACAGGTCGGAGGCCGGGCCCTGCGGTTTGCCGGTGACCCGCTCGGGCGCCATGTAGTCCGGGGAGCCGACCAGCATGCCGGCCACGGTGAGTGCCGCGGTGTCCTGGATGGCGGCGATGCCGAAGTCGGTGAGCACGACCCGGCCGCCCGGGGCGAGCAGGACGTTGCCGGGCTTGATGTCGCGGTGCAGTACGCCCACCGCGTGCACCTCGACAAGGGCCGCCGCCAGGCCGATCCCGATGCGGGCGGCCTCGCGGGGCTCGACGGGCCCCTCCTCGACCAGGAGTTTCTCCAGCGAGCGGGACTCGACCAGCTCCATCACGATCCAGAGCCGGTCGCTCTCCTCGGCCACCACGTCGTAGACCCGCACCACGTTGGGGTGGTCGATGCGGGCGGTGGCGCGGGCCTCGCGCAGGCTGCGTTCGCGCCGGACGCGGCTGTCCTCCGCGTCGAGGTCATCGATGCGCATTTCTTTTACGGCGACCTGCCGGTCGAGTATCTCGTCCGCCGCCCGCCACACCCGCCCCATTCCTCCCTGGCCAATTGTTTCGCATAGGCGGTAGCGTCCAGCGACCAATAGCCCCCGAGTTCCCGGCATGACCACCCACCCCCTCAGAACCGCCTGTGACCAGGACTGATTCACTACGGTGACACCATCACAGCATAATTGGCGGAAATCTTGTGGGACCCTTCTCCGCAGAGACGCACCCACTACGGGTGAGGGGATGGGGAAATGCACGTTCGAAAATCCAAAGGATCTCTTTTCGCCACCGCATTCGCGGCACTATTGATATTTCCGTTCGGGGCGGGCGTGGCCGCGGCCGCCGGACCGACCCCCGGCAGCAGCCAGGGCGGAACACCGGGGCCGAGCGCGCCGCCGGACGTGAAGATCTCCACCGAGCTGCCGTCGACGATCAAGGTGCACAACGCCACGGGCCGCACCACCCTCACCGCGAAGGTCGTCAACCACGGGAGCAAGGACACCGGCCGGATCACCCTGACCGTCCTCGGCCTGGACGGCATGCGGATCACCGGCGTGACGGGCTGTGCGCCGGTGCCGAAGAACAAGCTGCAGCCGATCACCAACAGCGGGTTCGCCTGCGCGATCTCCGATCTGGCGCCCGGCAAGGAGCGGTCGTACACCGTCTCGGCGACGTACGACCTGTCGAAGACCGGCAAGATCTGCCTGCCGGTGACCGCGGGGACCGGCGACCAGGTGCTCTGGCAGCAGGGCCCGGTGCCGTTCGGCGCGGCCAAGCCGTCGCCGAACGCGCCCGACACCCCGCTGCTGCTCGGCACCGACAACGTGCCGGCCGCCCCGCCGTCGGGCACGGCCTCGCCGTCGCCGTCCCCGACCGGCCCGGCGCCGCCTCCGCAGCTGCCCAGGACCGGCATCAACGACGGCGTGCTGCCGCTCGCCGCGGCCGGGGTGCTGTTCCTGATCGCCGGTGGCACGGGGCTGTGGTGGACCACCCGGGGCCGCAGGCGGATGTCCAGGATCTGACGAACACGCCCGTTCGAAAAACCTGACGGCAGGTGTCAGGTTTTCGCGGGAAGCTCTCCCCATGTCCAGCAAGCAGGCAGACGGAGGGCTTCCCGTGCAGACGTTCCACCCCGGCGACAGCGGCTACGACACCGAACTGGCCGGATACCAACTCGGGTTCACCCAGCGCCCCGCCGTCGTCTTCGCGGCCGAGAGCGCCGCGGACGTGCAGCGGGCCGTGCGATACGCGGCCGAGCGCGGGCTTCCCGTCGGGGTGCACGCCACCGGGCACGGGCTCGCGGGCAGCACCGAGGGCGGGGTGCTCGTCACCACCCGCCGGATGGACTCCCTCGCCGTCGACGCCGGGCAACGCACGGTACGCCTCGGCGCGGGCGTGTCATGGGGGCAGGTCGTCGCGGCCGCGGCCCCGCACGGGCTCGCCCCACTGAACGGCTCGGCGCCCAGCGTCGGCGCGGTCGGCTACACGCTGGGCGGCGGACTCGGCATCCTGGCAAGGGAGTTCGGGTACGCGGCCGACCACGTACGGGCCCTGGAGGTCGTCACCGCGGACGGCGAACTGCGCGAGGTGACGGCCGACAGCGACCCCGACCTCTTCTGGGGACTGCTCGGCGGCGGCGCCAACCTCGGCGTGGTGACCGCGCTGGAGACCGCTCTGGTGCCGGTGGCCCGGCTGTACGGGGGCCAGCTCGCCTTCGACGGGGAGCGGCTCGGTGAGCGCGTACTGGAGGAGTACCTGCGCTGGACCGCGACAATCCCGGACAGTGTGACCTCCTCGCTCCAGGCCATCCAGTGGCCGGACGCCGAGTGGGTGCCCGCGCCGGTGCGGGGGCGGTACGTGGTGACGGTGCGGGTGGCGTTCACCGGGAGCGCCGAGGAGGGCGAGCGGCTGGTGGCTCCGCTGCGGGCGATCGGGCCCGCGATCATGGACGACCTGCGGGAGATGGCGTACACCGAGTCGCCGTCCATCCACCGCGACCCGGAGCACGCGCACCCCTATTACGGCAACGGCGCGATGCTGCGCGACGTGGCTGCGGCGGCGCTGGCGCAGGCGCTGCGGCTGACCGGGCCCGAGGCGCCCACGATGTGCGTGGTGCAGCTCAACCACCTGGGCGGCGCGCTGGCGAAGCCCGCGCCGAACGCGGTGCCGCACCGCGAGGCGGACTTCCTGCTGCGCGTCCTGACCCCGTTCGCGGAGGATCAACTCACCGCCGTGCGCGCCCTCCACGCGGAGGTCCTCACCGCGCTGAAGCCGTGGACTCTGGGCCGCTCCCTCAACTTCACGTTCGGCGACGCGGAGTTCGGCGGTACCGAGGGTCTGTACGGCGAGGAGAACGAGAAGAGGCTCACCGCGGTGAAGTCGGTGTACGACCCGGCGAACCTCTTCAGGAACAACTACAACGTGAACCCGGCGTAGCCGAGCGGGGTCTGGGGGGCGGCGCCCCCAGGTCCTCAGGCCCGGCGGCCGATCAGCTTCCACGCCGCGGGGAGCAGCCCCATGGCCAGCGCGGCCTTCAGGGCGTCGCCGAGCAGGAACGGGGTGAGACCGGCGGCGACCGCGGCGCTCAGCGACATCCCCGTCGACGCCGCGAGGTAGGGCACGCCCACCGCGTAGATGACCGCGGAGCCGAGCACCATGATCCCGGCCGTGCGCAGCACCGTGCGGTCGGCCCCCCGACGGGCCAGCGCGCCGACGACCGTCGAGGCGAGCAGCATGCCGAGGACGTAGCCGAACGAGGCGCCGCCCGCGCCGGACGTGGCGCCCGCGAACCACGGCACCCCGGCCATGCCGACCAGGGCGTACAGCGCGAGCGAGAGGAAGCCGCGCCCGGCGCCGAGGCCCGCGCCGACGAGCAGCGCGGCGAAGGTCTGCCCGGTGACCGGCACGGGCGTGCCCGGGATGTGCACCGCGATCTGGGCGGCGACACCGGTGAGCGCGGCGCCGCCGACGACGAGCGCGATGTCCTTGGTGCGGGAGGCGGGCAGCAGGTCGGCGAGTACCGATCCGGTGCGGGGGGCGGCGGCGGACGCAGTGCTCATCGGAACTCTCCGGCGGGTATTGGGCGGCGGGACGTGCTGGGACACCGTGACGTTAGCCCACCGAATCTCGCTGGATCACCAGCAGCCGTCCACAAAGCGGGCGTTGAAGGCTTGGTGGGGTCTGCACAAAGGCCGGGATTCATGCACGGCTCGGCGTGACCCTCATCACTGCGGTGATGGTGTTGGGTGCCCCTTTTGCGCCAGGGGCCGTGACTCGGGGAGACTGTAGGTTCCCCATAAATCGAAAGTTACGAGCGCCATGCACGACTCCTTGCCCGCGGAGCCCCTCTCGCACGGGCTGAAGCAGCGCCATCTGACCATGCTCGGCCTCGGCGGGGTGATCGGCGCGGGGCTCTTCGTGGGGTCGGGCGCCGGGATCGCGGTGGCGGGTCCGGGCATCGTCGTCTCGTATCTGATCGCGGGCGCGATCGCGATGCTGATCATGCGGATGCTGGGCGAGATGTCGTCGGCGATGCCCGCGTCGGGTTCGTTCTCGGTGCACGCCGAGCGGGCGCTCGGCCGCTGGGCCGGGTTCAGCGTGGGCTGGCTGTACTGGTTCCTGCTCGTGGTGGTGCTCGCCGTGGAGGCGACCGGCGCCGCGAAGATCGCGAACGGGTGGGCGCCGGGGGTGCCGCAGTGGGCCTGGGTGCTGATCTTCATGGTGGTGTTCACCGGCGCCAACCTGGCCGCGGTCAAGAACTTCGGCGAGTTCGAGTTCTGGTTCGCCGCCCTGAAGGTCTTCGCGATCGTCGCGTTCCTGGTGCTCGGAGTGCTCGCGGTCTTCGGGGTGCTGCCCGACACGTCGGCGGTCGGCATGTCCAACCTGACCGGGCGGGGCGGCTTCCTGCCGGCCGGGTGGAGCGGCGTGGTCTCCGGGGTGCTCGCGGTGATCTTCGCGTTCGGCGGTCTGGAGGTCGTCACGATCGCCGCCGCCGAGTCGGACGACCCGGCGCGCGCGGTCGGCCGCGCGGTGCGCAGCGCGGTGTGGCGGATCCTCTTCTTCTACGTCGGCTCGATGCTGGTCATCGTGACGCTGCTGCCGTGGACGTCGATGAAGCCGGGCCAGAGCCCGTACGTCGCGGTGCTCGACTCGATCGGCATCCCGTCGGCCGGCCAGATCATGAACATCGTGGTGTTCGTGGCGCTGCTCTCCGCCCTCAACGCCAATCTGTACGGGTCATCGCGCATGGTGTTCTCGCTGGCCGAGCGGGGCGAGGCGCCGAAGGGGCTGCTGAAGGTGTCGGGCGGCGGGGTGCCGCGCCGGGCGGTGCTCGCGTCGGTGGCCTTCGGGTTCGTCTCCGTACTGCTCAACCTGAAGTGGCCGGACTCGGTGTTCCTCTACATGCTCAACGCGGTCGGTGCGGTGCTGCTGTTCGTGTGGGCGCTGATCGCCGTCTCGCAGCTGCGGCTGCGGCGCCGCATCGAGCGCGAGACGCCGGAGCGGCTGACCCTGAAGATGTGGGCCTTCCCCTATCTCACCTGGGCGGCGCTCGCCGCGATGGCGGCGGTCCTGGTGCTGATGCTGTTCGACGACACCGCCCGGCCGCAGGTGCTGTGGTCGACGGGGGCGACGGCGGCGGTGCTTCTGGTGGCGGGGGTACGGGAGTTGCGCACGCGCCGCGCGTGAAGTTCATGTAAACGAAACGCACAGGAGTCTTCACCCTGTGTGAGTCGGGTGTCCGCATACCGGTCGGGTGTTCCCTCTGAGCGGAGCCGCACAGAGACTGTGGGCTCCGCGCCGCCGACCCGGTGGATCAGCTACTGAACAGGGCATGCCCATGTCTCGGACAACCGCGCCCGCGCCGAACGACAGCCGGCCGAAGACCGACTCACCTCTCACGCATGGCCTCAAGCAGCGCCATCTTTCGATGATCGCCCTCGGCGGGGTCATCGGCGCCGGGCTCTTCGTCGGATCCGGCACCGCGATCGCCGCGGCGGGCCCCTCGATCATCCTCGCGTACGCGATATCCGGCGCCCTGGTCATGCTCGTGATGCGCATGCTGGGCGAGATGTCGGCCGCCAATCCCGCCTCGGGCTCGTTCTCGGTGCACGCCGAGCGGGCGATCGGGCCGTGGGCCGGGTTCACCGCGGGCTGGGCGTTCTGGTTCCTGCTGTGCGTGGCCGTCGGCCTGGAGGGCATCGGCGCCGCGGGCATCGTGCACGGCTGGCTGCCGGGCGTCCCGGAGTGGGCGCTGGTGGCCGTGTTCATGCTGCTGTTCTGCGGCACCAACCTGGCGGCCGTGAAGAACTTCGGCGAGTTCGAGTTCTGGTTCGCCGCGCTGAAGATCGGCGCGATCGCGCTGTTCCTGGTCGTCGGCGTCCTGGCGATCCTCGGCGTGCTGCCCGACACCAGCGCGCCGGGCCTGGCCAACCTCACCGGCCAGGGCGGTTTCATGCCCAACGGCAGCGAGGGCCTCATCGTCGGACTGCTCGCCTCCGTCTTCGCGTACGGCGGTCTGGAGACGGTCACGATCGCCGCGGCCGAGTCCGAACACCCCGTCCAGGGCGTCGCGAAGGCCGTGCGCACCGCGATGTGGCGGATCGCGATCTTCTACGTCGGCTCGATGGCGGTCGTCGTCACGCTGCTGCCGTGGACCGCCAAGGACATCGCGACCAAGGGCCCCTACGTCGCCACGCTGGACCACCTCGGCATCCCCGCCGCGGGCCAGATCATGAACGTCGTGGTGCTGGTGGCGCTGCTCTCGGCGATGAACGCGAACATCTACGGCGCCTCCCGCATGGCCGGTTCGCTCGTCTCGCGCGGCCAGGGTCCCAAGGTGCTCGGGAAGATCTCCGGCGGGGTGCCGCGGGTCGCCGTGCTCACCTCGTCGGCGTTCGGCTTCGTGTGCGTGCTGCTGAGCTACTGGCGTCCGGACGACATCTTCCAGTGGCTCCTGAACACCATCGGCGCGATCATCCTGGTGGTCTGGTTCTTCATCGCCGCCTCGCAGTTGCTGCTGCGCCGCCGCATCGAGCGCGAGGCGCCGGAGAAGCTGGTCGTGAAGATGTGGCTCTACCCGTGGCTGACCTGGGTCGCGCTGCTCGGCATGGCGGTGATCTTCGTGCTGATGGCCCGCGAGGACGGCACCCGGGTACAGCTCTACTACACGGGCGGCCTCACCGTCGTCCTCGCGGTGATCGGCTACATCCGCCAGCGGACCACGACCCGGACCCCGCTGGACGGCTGACCCGAACCCGCTCAACAGTCCTGCGTCCCAAAGGCCCTAGGCCTCGGGACGCAGGACTTTTTGCTGAGCCCACCCTTAGCTGCGAAGCCCCATTCCTGCTGATAGCGTGCACTTGCACATAGCTTGCAATAAGAACTTGCAGTGATCCGCCGGAGGGCTCGGACATGGCCATTTACACGCTTCCTGAACTTCCGTACGACTACGCGGCGCTCGAACCGGTCATCAGCCCGGAGATCATCGAGCTGCACCACGACAAGCACCACGCGGCGTACGTGAAGGGCGCGAACGACACCCTGGAGCAGCTCGCCGAGGCCCGCGACAAGGATGCCTGGGGCTCGGTCAACGGCCTGGAGAAGAACCTCGCGTTCCACCTCTCCGGCCACATCCTGCACTCGATCTACTGGCACAACATGACGGGTGACGGCGGCGGCGAGCCCCTGGACAAGGACGGGGTGGGCGAGTTGGCCGACGCCATCGCCGAATCCTTCGGCTCCTTCGCCAAGTTCAAGGCCCAGCTCACCAAGGCCTCGGCGACGACGCAGGGTTCGGGCTGGGGCGTCCTCGCCTACGAGCCGATCAGCGGCCGCCTCCTGGTCGAGCAGATCTACGACCACCAGGGCAACGTCGGCCAGGGCTCGACCCCGATCCTGGTCTTCGACGCCTGGGAGCACGCCTTCTACCTCCAGTACAAGAACCAGAAGGTCGACTTCATCGAGGCGATGTGGCGGGTCGTCAACTGGCAGGACGTGGCGAAGCGTTACGCCGCCGCCAAGCAGGCCGGCAACAACCTCCTCCTGGCCCCGTAGGGCCCGTGCGAACGTCCTGCCTCGTGATCGTCTTCTCAGCCTTCATGACGGCAGGCGGATGAAGGAAGCGCCCCCGCGAGGACGTGACTCGCGGGGGCCCTTCTGTGCCGGGACTCAGAGGTTGCTGAAGTCGGGGCCCGCCGTGCGGCTGCGCTTGATCTCGTAGAAGCCGGGGGTGGCGGCGACCAGGAGCGTGCCGTCCCACAGCTTCGCCGCGGCCTCGCCCTGCGGGGCGGGGGTGACGACCGGGCCGAAGAAGGCGATCTGCTCGCCGTCGGCGCCCGGCACCGCGATGACCGGGGTGCCGACGTCCTGGCCGACCTTGTCGATGCCCTCCTGGTGGGAGGCCCGCAGCTGGGCGTCGTAGGTGTCCCGGTCGGCGAACTCGATGAGCTCGGCGGGCAGGCCCGCGTCCTTGAGGGCGGCGGCGACGGCATCGCGGTCAACGCCCAGGCCCTCGTTGTGGAAGCGGGTGCCGAGCGCGGTGTACAGCTTGCCGACGACCTCGTCGCCGTGCAGCTCCTGGGCGGCGATCACCACGCGCACCGGGCCCCAGGCCTTGCCGCCGGGCCGCATGTTCTCGGCGTACTCCTCGGGCAGCTCGTCCAGCCGGTCCTCGTTCAGCACCGCGAGGCTCATCACGTGCCAGCGCACCTCCACGTCGCGGACCTTCTCGACCTCCAGCATCCAGCGCGAGGTCATCCAGGCCCACGGGCACAGCGGGTCGAACCAGAAGTCGACGGGGGTCTTGGCGGACTCGGACATGTCTCTCCTCGGGCAACGTCGGGCAAGCAAGTCTTCTGTACGGCCGAACACCGGCAGTGGCCGAAAGCATTCCGCCGTTCCCGATCGCGTTCCCCCACCGCACACCGCCCCGGCGGCATGGGAGGATCGAAGCCATTCGAACGAGACACGAAGGAGTGCCCGTGCCCGGTGAGAATCTGTCCCGCGACGAGGCCCGCGAGCGGGCCGAGCTGCTGTCCGTCGAGGGCTACGAAGTGGCCCTGGACCTGCGGTCCGCGGTCGGGGACGCCCCGGACGGGCCCCGCACGTTCCGCTCGCTGACGACGATCCGGTTCCGCGCGGCGCGGCCCGGCGCCGCCACGTTCGCCGATCTGATCGCCCCGTCGGTGACCGCGGTCACGCTGAACGGCCGCGCGCTCGACGTGGCAGCCGTGTTCGACGGCAGCCGCATCGCGCTGGACGACCTGGCCGAGGAGAACGTGCTGGTGGTCGACGCCCAGTGCGCGTACAGCCGGACCGGCGAGGGCATGCACCGCTTCGTGGACCCGGAGGACGGCGAGGTCTACCTCTACACCCAGTACGAACCCGCCGACTCGCGCCGGGTGTTCGCCACCTTCGAGCAGCCCGACCTCAAGGCCCGCTTCGTCTTCGAGGCGCTGGCCCCCGAGGGCTGGACGGTGTGGTCCAACGGCGCGGGCGGCCAGGTAAGAGAAGGGGCGCGCGAAGCGCTTCCGAATAAGGGTGGTGGCGGGCGACGGGAGGGCGGGACGTGGCGCTTCGCCGCGACCGAGCCGATCTCGACGTACATCACCTGCGTGGTCGCGGGCCCGTACCACTACGTCACGGACTCCTACACCCGCACCTTCGACGACGGCAGCAAGCTGGAGATCCCGCTCGGCGCGATGTGCCGCAAGGGGCTCGCCAAGCACTTCGACTCCGACGACGTCTTCCTCGTCACCAAGCAGGGCCTGGACTTCTTCCACGACCACTTCGACTTCCCGTACCCGTTCGGGAAGTACGACCAGGCGTTCGTGCCCGAGTACAACCTGGGCGCGATGGAGAACCCGGGCCTGGTGACCTTCCGCGAGGAGTACATCTACCGCGGCAAGGTGACGCAGGCCGCGTACGAGCGCCGGGCCAACGTCATCCTGCACGAGATGGCGCACATGTGGTTCGGCGACCTGGTCACCATGGTGTGGTGGGACGACCTGTGGCTGAAGGAGTCCTTCGCCGACTTCATGGGCTCGTTCTCGCTGGCCGAGGCCACCCGCTTCACCAACAGCTGGGTGACCTTCGCCAACAACCGCAAGGCGTGGGCCTACCGGGCCGACCAGCTGCCGTCCACGCATCCGGTCACGGCCGACATCCGCGACCTGGAGGACGCCAAGCTCAACTTCGACGGGATCACGTACGCCAAGGGCGCCTCCGTCCTCAAGCAGCTCGTCGCCTACGTCGGGCGGGACGCCTTCCTCGAAGGGGCGCGGCGCTACTTCAAGCGGCACGCCTACGGCAACACCCGCCTGGGCGACCTGCTGTCGGTCCTCGAAGAGGTCTCGGGGCGCGACATGGCGACCTGGTCGCGTTCCTGGCTCCAGACGGCCGGGCTCAACTCCCTTACTCCGGTGGCCACTTACGACGCGGCCGGCCGCGTCACCGAGCTCGCCGTGCTCCAGGAGGGCGATGAACTCCGCCCGCACCGCGTCGCGGTGGGCCTCTACCGCAGCGAGGCGGGCGACCTGGTGCGCTACGCCCGCGCCGAGGTCGACGTCGAAGGGCAGCGCACCGTCGTGGACGGGCTCGCCGGGTCCGAGCGGCCGGATCTGATCCTGGTCAACGACGACGACCTGACCTACTGCAAGATCCGCTTCGACGAGGGCTCGCTCGCCACCCTGCGCGCCCACCTCGGCGACATCACCGACCCCCTCGCGCGCGCCCTGTGCTGGTCCGCGCTGTGGAGCCTGACGCGGGACGCGCTGATGCCCGCCCGCGACTTCATCGCCCTCGTCCTCGCGCACGCGGGCCGCGAGTCGGACATCGGCGTGCTCCAGATGCTGCACGCCTGGGCCCAGTCGGCGGTCGTGCACTACGCGGCGCCCGCATGGCGCGAGGAGGGCGACCGGCTGCTCGCCGAGGGCGCCCTGCACGAGCTGCGGCTCGCCGAACCGGGCAGCGAGCACCAGCTCACCTGGGCCCGCTTCTTCGCGGCGACGGCCACCACCGACTCCGACTTCCAGCTCCTGAAGGGGCTGCTCGCGGGCTCGGCGAAGATCGACGGTCTCGACGTCGACCAGGAGCTGCGCTGGTCGCTGCTGGAACCGCTGGCCTCGCACGGCGTCGCGGACGAGTCGGCAATCGACGCCGAACTGGCCCGCGACGACACGGCGTCCGGCAAGCGCCACCATGTGCGCTGCCTGGCCGCCCGCCCGTCGGAGGCGGTCAAGGCGCAGGCCTGGGCGCAGGTCGTGGAGTCGGACGCGCTCTCGAACGCGCTCGTCGAAGCGACCATCGCGGGCTTCGGCCCGCCCTCGCAGCGGGAGTTGACCGCTCCGTACGCCCCGAAGTACTTCGAGGTGATCGAGCGGGTGTGGGCTCAGCGTTCGATCCAGATCGCCATGGACATCGTCAGGGGCCTCTTCCCCGGGCTGCAGGACGACGAGCGGACGCTAGACGCGACCGACGCGTGGCTGACCGCGCACCGGGACGCGGCTCCGGCGCTGCGCCGCCTGGTCCTGGAGGCCCGCGACGACCTGGCGCGCTCGCTGCGCGGCCAGGCCTGCGACGCGGCGGCGGCCGCCGCGCGCTGACGCCCGTTCGGGGGGCCCGCACCGGGCCCCCCGATCGGCAGTCGAACGCCCGTACTTTAGGACGGTGTTGTCCGGATTTGTCGACGGCCGTGTAACAGCGGTTAGCGGGCGGTCCGGCTGCGGGAAACCCCGGAGCATGAACCACAACACCCCGCTCTCCCCCCGCCCCCTGAGCCACCTCACCGATGTCCAGCGGCGCGTGCTCTCCGCCAACCAGCTGCGCGCGCACGGGGTTTCGGCCGCGCGGACCGCCGCCCAGTGCCGGCCCGGCGGCCCGTGGCAGCAGCTGCTTCCGGGGGTGTACGTGCTGCACCCGGGCCCGGCCACCAGCGAGGAGCGGCTGCATGCCGCGCTGATGTACGCGGGGTGGCCGGCGGCCGGGCGCGCCAAGGTCGTCCCGGCGCAGGGCCAGGCCGACACCGCCGCGCCGCAGGCGATCGTCACCGGGCTCGCGGCGCTCGCGCTGCACCGGTTCGCCTCCGCTCCCCCGCTGCTCTCGCTCGACCGGATCGAGGTCCTGATCCCGCGCACCCGGCGGCTGCGCTCCACGGGCTGCGTCCAGCTGGTGCGGGCCCATGTGATGCCCGGCGCGGAGATGATCACCGGGGTGCCGGTGGCGCCGGTGCCGCGGGCGCTCGCCGACGCGGTCGCCGGCCTCTCGGACGCCCAGGCGGTGCGCCGTCTGCTCACCGAGGCGGTGCGCTGCGGACACACCGAACCGGCCGCGATCGTACGGGAGTTGACGCAGGCCAGACTGCTGAGCCGGGCCCATGTGGTGGACGCGGTGGACGCGCTGCTCGCCGAGGGGCGCTCGATCGCCGAGGAGCGGCTCTACACGATGGTGCGCGAGCACGGTCTTCCGGACCCGCTGTGGAATGTGGACCTGCGGCTTCCGGGCGGCCCGCACCTGGGCGGGCTCGACGCGTACTGGCCCGACCAGGCGGTGGCGCTGGAGCTGGACACCCGGGCCCCGCGCCAGGAGGACGACGGCGTGGGGTCTCCCCGGTTCGAGCGGAGCCGAGAACTAGGGGAATGGTCGGAGTACACCCGCAAGCGCGAGACGCTGGAGCGGATCGGGATCACCGTCGTCCACCTCACGCCGCGGAAGCTGCGCGAGTCCCTGGAGCAGCAGGCGGCCGTGGTGCGGACCGCGCTGATGGCGTCCACCGAACGGGAGCCCGCCGCCTATGTGGTGGTGCTGCCCCGCTGAGCCGGGTCGCGAGCGGCGGGCCTTCAGGAGGGGAACGGCCCGCCGCCCGCGACCCGATCCGGACGGGCTTCGGACACCGGCTCTCAGCCTGCGACTTTCCCGAGCGGCGGCCGGGTGCGCCACAACTCCACGCCGGTGTCGACGAGTTCGACCCGGTCCAGATTGCTCACCGCGTCGAGCGGATGCCAGGCGGCCAGGTCGGTGGAGCCGTTGGTCTCGTGGCGCAGTTCACCGCCGGTGACCCGGCCCTCGTACACGATGCGCAGCCCCTGGAAGTCGGCGAACATGCCCAGTCTGCGCGGGTATCGGCGGCTGATCGAGTCGATGCCGAGCAGCCGGACCGGCTCGACGGCGTACCCGGTCTCCTCGTCGGCCTCGCGCACCACCGTGTCGACGGGATCCTCGCCGTGATCCATGCCGCCACCCGGCAGCGTCCACCGCTTGGTGCCGTCCCTGGCCACCCAGCGGGCCAGCAGGATCTCCTGGACCCCCGCTGTTCCCCGTACGCATACGGCGTAGGCCGCCACCCTCAACTCCGTGTTCATTTGGTGAGGTTACGGGGCCGGGTGCGCGGGCGTTGAGACCCGACGCGGCAATCGGACACCCGAAATGCGTCAGTCCCGCTTGTGGCGGGCGTAGTGCCGCGACGCCTTGGCTCGGTTGCCGCAGCCGGCCATCGAGCACCAGCGGCGGGTGCCGTTCTTGGACGTGTCGTAGAAGTGCAGCACGCAGTCCGGGCCGGCGCAGCGGCGGATGCGGTCGGGGCGCTCGCCCAGCAGCCGCAGGTAGTTGTCGGCGGCGGCCCAGGCGGGCAGCCACCGCGGGCTGTCGGTCTCGACCTCGTGCACGGGCCCGTCCGCCGCCAGCGCGAACCGCACCCGGCCGTGGGCGAGGACGGCGTTGAGGGCGTGCCGCGCGGCCGGACCGGCCGGGTCGTCGATGACGGCGGCCAGCGCGTCGCGGACCTGGAGCAGGGCGTCGAGCGTGCCGCGGTCGGCCCGCACCTCGTGCCCGCGCAGCTCGCGGACGACGGTGTCCGAGGCCAGCCATCCGGCGAGTCCTTCGGTGCTCGAAAGGAGGTCCCGCAGGTCGGCGCCGTGTGTCCAGCGGGTGTTCAGCAGGTCGATGGCGAGGGGTTCGCCGGCCAGCGGCCGGGGGTCCTGGTCGGTCACGGCACCGGTCCTTCCTCAGGCGTGGCTCTCGTGCACAACCTCAAGCCTAACCGGTGACGATCCCCGCAGTGGTTGACAGCCCCGAAGTCCCGCCTCCGCCCAGCACCACGAGCCGGACTGGCGGGCTCCGCGCGATGGCGGAAATGCGCCATGTTCACATCATGCAACGGTCAACTCTCCACAAACAACAGTCACATACGCCATGCTCAGCGGTCATCCGGCACCGAAATACGAACCGACTTCGCACCGCCGGACCCTTACCCACATAACAGGGATGCTGAATGACCACTGAATCCCAGCGCTCCATACCCGGGGCGAGACGCACGGCCCGAATAGCGGCCGCGACCGGCCTGGTGGCCGCACTCGTCACGGCGGGCGCCGCGCCCGCCTTCGCCGCCGCCACGGGGGACACCCCAGGAGGAACGCAGACCGCGCCTCCGGTGAAGACCGCTCCGGCCAAGACCGCCGAGAACAAGCTCGGCAGGGCCGACGAGCAGCGGCTCGCCGAGGCTCAGGCCAAGGGCGAGAAGAGCGTCACCGTGATGGTGGCCACCCAGCCCGGCGCCACCGCCGCCGTCAGCAAGCAGTTCGGCTCGGTCGCGGGGGCGACCGTCGGCAAGCAGGACGACAAGCTCGGCTACGTCCGCGCCACCCTGCCCATGGCACGGGCCGAGGCCGCGCTGAAGGCGGCCGCGAAGCTGCCCTCGGTGCACGGCATCGACCTCAAGCAGGACATCCAGCTGGACGACCCGACGCCCTCGGGCGACACCTCGAAGTCCGCGAAGCAGCTGCGCACTTCGGGCAGCTACCCGGCGCCGGGCAAGGACACGCCCGCGAAGAACCCGTACAACCCGAACTTCGAGACGGGTGCGGTCGACTTCGTCAAGCAGCACCCCGAGGCGGACGGCCGCGGGGTCACCATCGGCATCCTGGACTCGGGCGTGGACCTCGGTCACCCGGCGCTCCAGAAGACCACCACCGGCGAGCGCAAGATCGTCGACTGGGTCACCTCGACCGACCCGGTGCAGGACAACGACGGCACCTGGCTGAAGATGAACACCGCCGTATCCGGTCCGGTGTTCACCGCGGGCGGCAAGACGTGGAAGGCGCCGGCGGGCTCGTACGACTTCAGCTCGTTCGCCGAGAAGGCCACCCTGGGCGGCGACGAGGCCGGTGACCTGGACCGGGACGGCCGGACCGACCACGTCTGGGGCGTGCTGTACAACCCGGCGGACAACACCGTCCGGGTCGACCTCAACGGCAACGGCGACTTCTCCGACGACGTGCCGATGAAGCCGTACAAGGACGGCTTCCAGGTCGGCTACTTCGGCGAGGACAAGACGGACCCGATCACGGGGGCCAGCAAGCGCATCCCGTTCACCGTCGAGATCCGCAAGAACGTCCCGTACGACGCGGCCGGGCACACCTCCGACTACGTCAACATCGGCGTGATCGAATCCGAGCACGGCACCCACGTCGCGGGCATCACCTCCGCCAACGGCCTGTTCGGCGGCAAGATGAGCGGGGCCGCGCCCGGCGCGAAGATCGTCTCCTCGCGCGCCTGCAACTGGGACGGCGGCTGCACCAACATCGCGCTGACCGAGGGCATGATCGACCTGGTCACCAACCGCCACGTCGACATCGTCAACATGTCGATCGGCGGCCTGCCGGCGCTCAACGACGGCAACAACGCGCGCGCCGAGCTGTACAAGCGCCTCATCGACACCTACGGCGTCCAGATGGTCATCTCGGCCGGCAACGACGGTCCAGGCGTCAACACCATCGGCGACCCCGGCCTCGCCGACCACGTCATCTCCGTCGGCGCGAGCATCTCCAAGGAGACCTGGGCCGCCAACTACGGCTCCGGGGTGTCCACGGACTACCAGATGATGCCGTTCTCCTCGCGCGGCCCGCGTGAGGACGGCGGCTTCACGCCGACCATCACCGCCCCGGGCGCGGCCATCAACTCCACCCAGACCTGGCTGCCCGGCAGCCCGGTCAAGGAGTCGGGCTACAACCTGCCGGCCGGCTACTCGATGCTCCAGGGCACCTCGATGGCCTCCCCGCAGGCCGCCGGCGCCGCGGCGCTGCTCCTGTCCGCCGCCAAGCAGCAGGGCATCGACCTGCCGCCGGCCGACCTGCGCACCGCGCTGACGTCAACGGCCAAGCACATCAAGGGCGTTCAGGCCTACCAGGAGGGCTCCGGCCTGATCAACATCGTGGGCGCCTGGGACGCGATCAAGCAGACCGCGAAGAAGCAGGCCCCGGCCCACGAGTACACCGTGGCGGCCCCGGTCTCCAGCGCGCTCAGCTACGCCCTGAAGACCCCGAACGTGGGCACCGGCATCTACGACCGCGAGAGCGGCCTGAAGGCCGGCCAGAAGAAGACGTACGACGTCACGGTCACCCGCACCACGGGCCCGGACAAGAACGTCAGGCACAAGCTGTCGTTCAAGAACGACGACGGCACGTTCAAGGTGCTCGGCAAGGACGAGGTCGACCTGCCGCTCGGCAAGCCCGTCACCATCAAGGTGCAGGCACAGCCGAAGTCCGCCGGCGTGCACAGCGCGATCCTCCAGGTGGACGACCCGAAGACGGTGGGCGTCGACCAGCAGATCATGGCCACGGTCATCGTCTCGACGCCGGTCGCGGGCCCCGGCTACACCTTCACGGCCTCCTCGACGGTGCAGCGCAACTCCACCAAGTCGTACTTCCTGACCGTCCCGGCGGGCGCGAAGAACCTGGAAGTGCGCATGAGCGCGCTGCGCTCCGGCAGCCAGACCCGGTTCATCTCGCTGCACCCGTACGGCATGGCGCTCGACACCACGTCGACGCCGAACTGCTACCCGAACTACGACAACCCGGCCAACACCTGCCGCCCGGACCTGCGTTCCTACGAGAACCCGCAGCCCGGCGTCTGGGAGATCGAGGTCGAGTCGCGGCGTACCTCGCCGTACCTGGACAACTCGTTCAAGCTGGACGTGTCGGTGCTCGGCGTCGCCTTCGACCCGGCCACCCAGTCGGTGCCCGAGGCCAAGGTGGGCACCCCGGCCCCCGTCAAGTGGACCGTCACCAACGGCTTCGCCGCGCTCCAGGGCAGGCTGAAGGGCGGCTCGCTGGGCTCCGCGAAGGTCGCCAGGCCGACCATCAAGGCCGGTGAGACGCAGGAGAGCACGGTCACCGTCCCGGCGGGCACCGAGCGGCTCGACGTTGCCATCGGCGGACCCTCCGACGTCAAGGCGGACCTCGACCTGTACGTCCTCAAGGACGGAGTGGTCGTCGCCAAGTCCACGACCAGCAGCTCCGAGGAGTCGGTCAGCCTGGTCAAGCCGGCCGCGGGCACCTACACGATCCAGGTCGCCGGGTACGCGGTCCCGTCCGGGTCGACCACGTACAACTACAAGGACGTGTACTTCGCGCCCTCGCTCGGTACCGTCAAGGTCGACGAGAGCAAGTCCGTCAAGCTCGCGGGCGGTGCTTCCGCGCAGGTGACGGCGGATGTCGTCGCGGCGGGCGCGGCTCCCGAGGGACGCCAGTTCTTCGGCACCGTGCAGCTGGTGAACGAGCGCGGCACCGCCGCGGGCACCGGCAACGTGATCATCGGGAAGGTCACGCAGTAGCACGGCGAAGGAACACGGCGGGGCGGGCGCTCTTCACGAGCACCCGCCCCGCGAACGTGACGTCCTGGTACGAGACGTCGTACCCCGGCCTGCTGGAGCTTCCCGTACGCACAGGCGGCCGAGGGCGGCGGCGAGGGCCGCCATGGCCCGGCTGCGACGGGATACGGGCACGGGAAATCCTCCGGAATGCGGTGGGGTGCGGCCGGTGATCGACCGGGATTCCAGGACCGCAGCCAGCAAAAACGGCTCCCTGGGGCAATTCGGGGCGGATGCCACACGGATGCCATGGACTTGTCATACGTGGGCAGCCGTCCCACACCCCGGACAATGGATTGGACAAGTCCGCCGGGAGCCGACGCATCATGGGTGCGCCGGAGTACATGTGCACTAAGGAGTCACCGTGAGGGTCGGAATCGTCGGAGCCACCGGACAGGTCGGCGGAGTCATGCGCAAGATCCTCGTCGAGCGGGCCTTCCCGGTGGACGAGCTGCGCCTGTTCGCCTCCGCGCGCTCGGCGGGCACCGTCCTGGACGGGGTGACGGTCGAGGACGCCTCCACCGCCGACTACACCGGCCTGGACATCGTGCTGTTCTCGGCGGGCGGCGCCACCTCGCGCGCGCTGGCGGAGAAGGTCGCGTCCCAGGGCGCCGTAGTGATCGACAACTCCTCCGCCTGGCGCGGCCACCCCGAGGTCCCGCTCGTGGTCTCCGAGGTCAACCCGCACGCGATCAAGAACCGCCCCAAGGGCATCATCGCCAACCCGAACTGCACCACGATGGCCGCGATGCCGGTCCTTCGCCCCCTGCACGACGAGGCCGGGCTCACCGCGATGGTCGCCACCACCTACCAGGCCGTGTCCGGCTCGGGCCTGGCGGGCGTGGCCGAGCTGCACACCCAGGCCTGCAAGGTCGCCGAGGCCGCCGACCAGCTGACCTTCGACGGCGGCGCGGTCGAGTTCCCCGAGCCCGGCGTCTACAAGCGCCCCATCGCCTTCAACGTGCTCCCCCTCGCGGGCAGCATCGTGGACGACGGCTCCTTCGAGACCGACGAGGAGCAGAAGCTCCGCAACGAGTCCCGCAAGATCCTGGAGATCCCGGACCTGAAGGTCTCCGGCACCTGTGTGCGCGTGCCGGTCTTCTCCGGCCACTCGCTCCAGGTCAACGCCCGCTTCGAGCGCCCGATCAGCGTGCAGCGCGCGTACGAGCTCCTGAAGGACGCCCCGGGCGTCGAGCTCTCGGAGATCCCGACCCCGCTCCAGGCGGCGGGCAAGGACGCCTCGTACGTGGGCCGCATCCGCAATGACGAGACGGTCGACAACGGCCTGGCCCTCTTCCTCTCCAACGACAACCTCCGCAAGGGCGCCGCGCTGAACGCCGTCCAGATTGCCGAGCTGGTTGCGGCCGAGCTCAAGGGCTGAGCGCTCCGGGGGCCGTGCGTTTGGTTCGGCTGGGGTCTGCGCGTCGTTCGGCCGCGGGCCGTGCGTGGCTGGTCGCGCGGTTCCCCGCGCCCCTTTGGGGCTCGGCCTGCCCGGCTGAGGGGGCGGGTGCCAAGGGCATCCGCCCCCTTCACTTCTCCGGCAGACCGGCGTGCGCCGCCACCGCGAGGGCCAGCGTCGCGAGCGCTCCGCCGAGCCAGAGCACGCCCGGTTCGCCCGCCCGGTCCACGACCAGGCCGCCGGCCGCCGCGCCCAGCGCGATCGCCGCGTTGAACACCCCGGAGAACAGGGCCGTCACCACCTCCCCGGCTTGCCGCGGCGAAGTGGCCGGGCGCACCGCGGCCTCGGCGGGCAGCGGCGGCAGGAGCGCGGCCAGCAGTCCCGCGACCACGACGGCGACCAGGCCGACGAAGCCGAACCCCCAGCGCCGGCCCGCGAGTTCACCGGTGAGCGCACCGGCCGGGACGCCGATCACGGAGGCCACCGCGATCCCGCTGAAGATCACCGCGGTGGCCCGTCCGACGGCCGCCTCCGGCACCAGCCGGTGTCCGAGGCCCACCGCGATCGCCCAGACCCCGCCGATGCACACCCCCACGACCAGGCGGGCCGCGAGCAGCACGGCGAAGGCGGGGGCGAGCGCGGACACCAGATCGGCGAGGGCGAGCAGCAGCACCAGGGCGACGAGCAGGGAGCGCCGGTCGGTGCGGCCGGCCAGGGCGGGCAGCAGGGGCGCGGTGACGGCGGCGACGAGTCCCGGCAGGGTGACGGTCAGCCCGGCGGTCCCCTCTGAGACGTGGAGGGCGGCGGCGACCGGGCTGAGCAGCCCGACAGGCAGCATCTCGGTGGTCACGACGCTGAAGGTGGTCGCGGCGACGACGAGCACGGCGGCCCGGCCGCGCGCGGGGCCCAACGCCCCTGCGGGGGCGGGCTGTTCGGTGGTGGCGTCCATGCCCCCACCCTTCGGTGCGCCGGGCCGGGGAACAACGGCGAAGCCCTCGTCCCGGCGGACGCCGGGGTGCCGGAGTCGGCCCTAGGGCCTGCGCACCTCGAAGAGGAAGCAGCCGTACTCGACGGCCCGCAGGTGCGCCAGCACCACTTCCGGGTCGGCGAAGGCCTCGTCGAGAGCGGCGTCGAGGGCGGCAGTCGCGGCATCGGGGATCGTAAGGAGGCGCCCGCCGACGATGTGCCCGTCGGCGTCGTAGCGGCGCAGGGCGCGCAGCGCGCCCGGCCGCGCGGCGGGATAGCGGTCCGCGCCGGCCGGGGCGCCACACTCCTCGGCGTGGATGAAGACGGGACCCTGCTCGTCGTACGCACCGGGCCTGGCCCAGGTCTCGGCGGCCCAGCGGCGCAGCGGGGCGTACGAGACGAGGGCGACCCGCTCCCCCGCCGCCATGGGCTTCAGACAGCAGCGCAGGAGGTCGCCCGCCTCGGTGGCGGTGTACGGGACGCAGGGCTGCCCGGCGTCGTCGGTGTCGCGGAGCTGCTGGACGGCGGCGGGGTCGACGGGGCGTGCGGTGTAGTACGTCATGGCACCAGCGTGGGCGTGGACGGCCCTGTTCACCGGCGGAAAACGGACATCGCGCTGCGCGCACCCTGCGTGCAAGGATGGCCGGAACGTCACGATCTGATGGAACTGAAAGCATCTGAAGGAGATGACCGGGTGCCTGGCACGAATCTGACCCGTGAAGAGGCGCAGCGGCGGGCCGCCCTGCTCACTGTCGACTCGTACGCGATCGAGCTCGACCTGAGCGGCGCGCAGGAGGGAGGCACGTTCAGGTCCGTCACCACCGTGCGCTTCGATTCCGCCGAGGCCGGGGCGGAGACCTTCATCGACCTGGTCGCACCGACCGTGCACGAGGTCGTCCTGAACGGCACCGCGCTGGACGCGGCCGCCGTGTTCGCCGACTCGCGGATCGCCCTGACCGGGCTCGAAGCGGGCCCGAACGAGCTCAAGGTGGTCGCGGACTGCGCGTACACCAACACCGGTGAGGGCCTGCACCGCTTCGTGGACCCGGTGGACCAACAGGCCTACCTCTACACGCAGTTCGAGGTGCCGGACGCGCGCCGGGTGTTCGCCTCGTTCGAGCAGCCGGACCTGAAGGCGACCTTCCGGTTCACCGTGAAGGCGCCGAGCGGCTGGACGGTGATCTCCAACTCGCCGTCCCCGGAGCCCAAGGACGACCTCTGGGCCTTCGAGCCGACGCCGCGCATCTCCTCGTACATCACCGCGCTGATCGTGGGCCCGTACCACTCGGTGCACAGCAGCTACGAGAAGGACGGGCAGAGCGTCCCGCTCGGCATCTACTGCCGCCCCTCGCTCGCCGAGTTCCTCGACTCGGACGCGATCTTCGACGTGACCCGGCAGGGCTTCGACTGGTTCCAGGAGAAGTTCGACTACGCCTACCCGTTCGCCAAGTACGACCAGCTCTTCGTGCCGGAGTTCAACGCGGGCGCGATGGAGAACGCGGGCGCGGTCACCATCCGCGACCAGTACGTCTTCCGCTCCAAGGTGACGGACGCGGCGTACGAGGTGCGCGCCGAGACCATCCTGCACGAACTCGCCCACATGTGGTTCGGCGACCTCGTGACGATGGAGTGGTGGAACGACCTCTGGCTGAACGAGTCGTTCGCGACGTACACCTCGATCGCCTGCCAGGCGTACGCCGACGGCTCGAAGTGGCCGCACTCGTGGACCACCTTCGCCAACTCGATGAAGACGTGGGCCTACCGGCAGGACCAGCTTCCCTCCACGCACCCGATCATGGCGGACATCCGCGACCTGGACGACGTCCTCGTCAACTTCGACGGCATCACGTACGCCAAGGGCGCGTCGGTGCTGAAGCAGCTGGTCGCCTACGTCGGCATGGACGAGTTCTTCCAGGGCGTGCAGGCCTACTTCAAGGCGCACGCGTACGGCAACACGCGCCTGTCCGACCTGCTGGGCGCGCTGGAGAAGACGTCTGGCCGCGACCTGAAGACGTGGTCGACGGCGTGGCTGGAGACGGCGGGCATCAACGTGCTGCGCCCCGAGCTCTCCGTGGACGACGCCGGGACCATCACGTCCTTCACCGTCCTCCAGGAGGCCCCGGCGCTGCCGGCCGGCGCCAAGGGCGAGCCCACCCTGCGCCCGCACCGCATCGCGATCGGCTTCTACGACCTGGTCGAGACGGGCAAGCTGGTCCGCACGAACCGGATCGAGCTGGACGTGGACGGCGCCCGTACCGAGGTCCCGCTCCCGCAGGGCACCAAGCGCCCGGCGGTCGTCCTGCTCAACGACGACGACCTCTCCTACGCGAAGGTCCGCCTGGACGAGGAGTCGCTGCGGGTCGTCACCGAGCACCTGGGCGACTTCACCGAGTCCCTGCCGCGCGCCCTGTGCTGGGCCTCGGCCTGGGACATGACCCGCGACGGCGAACTGGCCACGCGCGACTACCTGGCGCTCGTGCTGTCCGGCATCGCCAAGGAGTCGGACATCGGCGTCGTCCAGTCCCTGCACCGCCAGGTGAAGCTGGCGATCGACCTGTACGCGGCGCCCGAGTGGCGGGACGCGGGCCTGACCCAGTGGACGGACGCGACGCTGGCGCACCTGCGCACCGCCGCGCCGGGCAGCGACCACCAGCTGGCCTGGGCCCGCGCCTTCGCGGCGACTGCCCGCACCCCGCAGCAACTCGACCTGCTCCAGGGCCTGTTGACGGGTGCGGAGGTCATCGAGGGCCTCGCCGTGGACACCGAGCTGCGCTGGACGTTCGTGGAGCGCCTCGCGGCGACCGGGGTGCTCGACGAGGCGGAGATCGCGGCGGAGCTGGAGCGGGACCGGACGGCGGCGGGCGAGCGCCACGCGGCGACCGCGCGGGCGGCGCGTCCGACGCCGGAGGCGAAGGCGGAGGCGTGGGCGTCCGTGGTGGAGGGCACTGCCTCTGATGCGAACGAGGGCCTCCCCAACGCGGTCCAGGAAGCGGTGATCGCCGGCTTCGTCCAGTCGGATCAGCGCGAGCTGCTGGCCCCGTACTCCCCGAAGTTCTTCGCGGCGGTCAAGGGCGTGTGGGAGTCCCGCTCGCACGAGATCGCCCAGCAGATCGCGGTGGGCCTGTACCCGGCGCTGCTGGTCTCGCAGGACACCCTGGACGCCACGGACACCTGGCTCTCCACGGCCGAGCCGAACGCGGCCCTGCGCCGCCTGATCTCGGAGTCCCGCGCGGGCGTGGACCGCGCGCTGCGAGCACGGGCGGCGGACGCGGCGTCGGCGGCGTAACGGTTTGAGCGGGGCGCGGCCTTCCGGGGCCGCGCCCCGCGCACCCGCTTCGGACACCCTTGCGCGGCACCCTGCTTGAGCGGGAGTCACCGCATGACCGAGTCTGCGGTGGCCGCGTTGAGGGGGCTCCTACGGCAGGCCGACCAGGCCCCAGCCGCGGCGGGCGGCTTCGGTGACCACGTCGCCCCACTCACGCAGGATCGTGGTGAACTCTTCGAAGCTGTCCGGGCGTCCGGCCCAGCCCTCGCACTCGGCGACGAAGGGCCCGCGCAGTTCCTCCAGGCGCCCGGCCGCCTGCTCCCAGGCACGGGCCTTGCCGGGTACCGCCTGCGGTGGGCAGACGAGGAGCAGACGAGGGTACCGGCGGTCGGTGGCGAGCGGGAAGAAGCCCCCGCCTCCGGTCAGCGCGGGATCCTTGGCCGGATCCGCGCACACAGATCAGGTCGTTCAAGAAGCAGTCCATCGCCTCGCGCAGGGGGGCGGCGACAAGCACCCGCATGTCGCCCCAGCCGTCGCCTGCGCGGAAATGCGGCTTGCACGAGCCGCTGGTGCAGAAGAAGCGGTACTCGGCGCACCACGCCGGACCCCGGTCCGGGGGCCACACCCAGCCCTCGGCCAAACCGAGCGCGCTGCAGTCGTCGTAGTCGAGACCCGTCGGCCAGATCGCCTCATCCAGTGCCCGGATGCGGTCCTCGACGGGAATCTCGCGCAACCGCCCCCAATCGGCCATACACAGGGTCAGGTCCATTCCCATGGCAGCAGCATAGGCAGGGGCGCGACGGCCGCCGAGGCTCACCTCATGGACGATGGGGATTGGTGCCACCCTTCCGGAGACGTCGGCAGGCGCACTGTCAGCCTTGCTTCTCGCCGAGGGCTGCGTGCAGCCAGTCCAGGCTGCCCTGGGCGAGAAGTTCGTCGGCGAGGCGCATGGCTGTCTCGGTGACGAGGCGTCCGCGGCTGTTGTCGATCCAGCGCTGCGCGTTGTCGTAGCCCTGTGCTTTGTACTCGATGCCTTGCAGCAGGCACTCGAGTTTGTCGGCGTCCCGGGCGCAGAGCGCTTCGGGCGATTCTTTGGCCTCGTACTCGTCCACGAGGTCGCGCACGGCCAAGGCCAGCACATCGGGCATTCCTGTTGTCTGGTCGGCGGTTACGGCGCGGGCATCGGAGGCGCCGGAGGAGTACTTCTTGCCGAGGTGGTTCACATCGCCGGTGCGGGTCTCCTGGGTGTCGTGCCAGACGGCCAGGAGTGCGGCGCGCGCGGGGTCGGCGCCTTCAAGTCTCGCGATGACGGTCGCCATGAGGGCAGTGCGCCAGGAGTGCTCGGCGACGCTTTCCGGGTCGCGTACTCCCGCCATCCACCAGCCGGTGCGGCGGGCATGCTTGAGCGTGCCCGCTTCATACAGGAAGTGCGCTACTGCGGACAGGTCGTCTGCCACGGTCCGTCCCCTCTCACGCCTCGGCGAGGCGGATCGCATACCGGATGCCTTCCAGTTCCCGGCGCGCGGGCGCCGACAACTCCTGGCTATCCAACAGCACTGGCAGGCGCTTTCGTAGCGCGTGGCCTGTCGGGGTGGGGGAGCGCAGGAGATGGGGGCGGATGGTGAGGAGCGCCCAGTAGTTGAGGTTCGCTGCCTCGCCCGCGTCACTGTTGAGAGTGGTGGCGATGAAGTGGCTCATTCGGTCACGGTCGCCCTGCCGGGCGGCGACGGTGGCCACGGACCGGGCGTTGAGCCAGCCGGATAGCCAGTCGTCGGGGCGTTCGGTGCGTTGCTGGTGGGCGAGCCATGAAGGAGCGTCGGCCCGGTCGTCGTAGCCGCAGAGGTAGAGCGCTTGGCGGCGGAGCAGAAAAAGCTCCGGGTTGCGGGCCTGCTCGGCGGTGCGGCGCATCTGGTCGAAGAAGCGGCGTCGTTCACCAGCGGGTAGGTCAGGCTCGTCATCGGAGGCTTCCCCCGAACACCCTTGCCCGCCACCCCGGGGAAATGAACGCCTCAACCAAGGGGTAGCGACCGCCAAACGGGCATGTCGCACAAGGGAGTTGAGCCATGGCAATGGCCTACGGAGAGTGGCTGAAGGAACAGCGGGAACTGGCCGGTCTCACTCAGCAGCAACTGGCCGACATGGCCCTCATGAGCCGCACGCATATCGCCCACATCGAGGCGGGCCGCCGATGGCCGTCCGAGGACGACGCGAGACGGCTGGACCTGGCGTTGAACACGGGGAATGTGCTGGTGAGTTTTTTGCCGGACAAGAACGCGCGCCCGGTCGCCAATCATTTCGAGACGGCCAAGCGGTTCGAGCAACAAGCCTCGGTGATCCGCGAGTTCGCGCTCTCTTACGTGCCGGGCATTCTCCAGACGGAGGCGTACGCCCGTGCCGTCCTGAGCGTCAGATACCCTCCGTTGAGCCCCGAAGAGCGCGACAAGGCTGTCGCCACACGTCTGGAGCGCTCCCGCATCCTCACCGATCCGGTGACGCCCGTCGTATGGGCGCTCTTGGACGAGAACGTCCTGCGCCACCCCGTCGGCGGCTCAACCGTCATGGCGGAACAGCTCGTTCATCTCACAGAGCTGGCCGACGCCGGACGCATCCGCGTTCACGTGCTGCCGTTCAGCACGGGCGCACACCCGCTGCTGCTCAGCATGGTGACGCTCATGTGGTTCGAGGACCAGCCCCCTATCGCCTACGTGGAGGGGCTGCACACTGGAACTGTGCACGACTCCCCGGCGCTGGTCGAACGTTTCCAGGGCACATACGATCTTGCGCTGAGCGACGCGTTGCCACTGAAGGAATCACTTGCCCTGCTAAGGGCGACAGCGAAGGGCTACGGACACGATGACGATTGAGCACATCATCCCCAGGGCTTCCACGCTGACGGGTTGGCGGAAGTCGAGCTACAGCGGTTCGGACGAGGGCAGCTGCGTAGAGATAGCGGATGGCCACAGCGCCGTCCCCATACGGGACTCCAAGAACCCCCACGGCCCCGCCCTGCTCATCCCGGCCGAATCGTTCAGCGCATTCATCGACGCGCTCAAGGGCCCCGCTCTCTGAGGAAATGAGAACCGCCCGGCGGACGGGCGTCGAGGCGCAGCCGTTCGCCGGGCGGAAACCCGTGGGGGCCCGGTCAGGCGGTCAACTCCGTGTAGCGGCGGCGGAGTTCGGCGGCACCCCGCTCGGTGAGGGCGCCGTGCAGGCGCATGCGGGCGACCCCGCCGTCGGGGAAGGCGTCCAGGCGGACATGGGTGGCGACGGCGTGCGCCGGGAGGCGGAAGCGGTGCAGGGTGTCGGGCTGCAGGCGCGTGCGCGGGATGATCTCGAACCACTCCCCCGTCCGGCCGTTGCGCCCGCTCAGCGCGATCCACCCCGCCGAGTTCCCCTTCAGGTACGCCGTGTCGATCTCGACGGCGCGGATGGCGCCCTGGGCGACCAGGCGGAACCGTACCCAGTCGTTGGTGTCGCGGACCCGGCGGCGGCGGTTCTCCCAGCCGTCGTCCATCTTCCGGGACGTGCCGGGCAGGATGATCTGCGTGGGCGAGGAGTAGAACTTGTCGGACGCGTCCTCGTACGCACCGCCGTTGACGGCCGCCACGAGGTCGATCGTGCCCAGCGTGTCCAGCCACTCCGGATCGGGGACGACCTCGCCGTGCACGCGCAGGCGGGCCACGCCGCCGTCGGGGTGCTGGCAGAGCCGGACGTGGGTGTAACGGCGCCCCGCGGTGATGTCAAAACCGTTTTCGGCGTGGCCGCGTACGGGCGTCGGCGGGACGATCTCGTCCCACTTCACGTCGTCGGCGAGCAGCCGCTCGGGGCCGGGCGAGCCCTCGACCGAGGTGGCCTGCACCGACACCCGCTGCGGGTAGTTGCCCCGGAAGTGGGCGGTGTCGACCACGATCCCCTTGATCACGCCGGGCGCGCCGAGGCGTACCAGGGCCCAGTCGTGGTCCTCGGGCGCGGGGAAGGGGTGGCCGGCGTCGCCGCCGCGACGGCGGCGGGTCTCCCAGCCGTCCATGATCTTGCCCTTGTGCCCGAAGTGCTCCGGGTCGAAGACGGCCCGCTCGCGGACGAGGAGGTTCTCGCGCTCGGCGAAGAACTCGTCGTTGGCGGCGATGACTCCGGCCCCGAGCCGGCGGTCGGCGAGGTCGACCAGCTCGGTGAAGGCGAAGTCACCCGAGCGGTAGTCGGCGTACGGGTCGCCACCGCCGTAGGGGGCGGCGTCGTTGGCGTGCGGGTCCTCTGCGGCTGCGCTGTTCGCGGTGGCGGAAGTCATGACACGACTCTCGCCCGCCCCGACAGCTCACGTCCATCGACAGTTTCCGCACAGTCCGTTCCGTATTACTGAATGGTCATGCTCGCGGCAGGTTGTTGCCAGCTCGCGTCGCTCCGGGCGCCGGCTGCGAGACTCCCGGCATGACCTCACAGACGATCACCGCGGCTGCCGCGGGCACCTGGAAGCTCGGCGACCTGACCGTCAACCGGATCGGCTTCGGCGCGATGCGCCTTCCGCAGCGGGGCGCGGCGCTGCGTGCCGATGCCCTGCCGAGCGACCGGGATCGGTCAATCGCCGTACTGCGCCGGGCAGTTGAGCTCGGCGTGAACCACATCGACACCGCCGCGTTCTACTTCTCGCCGCTGCGTTCCGCCAACGAGCTGATCAACAGCGCGCTCGCGCCCTACCCGGACGACCTCGTGATCACCACCAAGGTCGGGCCCGCGCGGGGCCCCGACGGCGAGTGGGCGGCCCACGCCCGGACCCCGGAGGCACTGCGCGGGCAGGTCGAGGAGAACCTGCGCCAGCTCGGCCGCGACCACCTCGACGTGGTGAACCTGCGCATCGTCGGCACCGATTCCATCGCCGAGCGCTTCGGCGCGCTGGCCGAGCTGCGCACGGCCGGACTCATCCGCCACCTGGGCATCTCCAACGTCGGCCCCGGCCACCTCGCCGAGGCCCTGGCCATCGCGCCCGTCGTCTGCGTACAGAACCCGTACGGGATCGGCGCGCCCGCGGAGCAGGAGGAGATGCTGCGGCTGTGCGGCGAGCGGGGGATCGCGTTCGTGCCGTTCTACGCGATCGCGGGGGCCGGGCGCGAGACGGGCGCGAGCGGCGCCGACAGCGAGGAGGTGCTGGCCGTCGCGCGGGCCCACTCGGTGAGTGCGGCGCAGGTCCGGCTGGCGTGGACGCTGCACCGCGGCCCGCACGTGCTGGCCATCCCCGGCACCGGCGACCCGGACCACCTCGTCGACAACGTGGCGGCGGGCGCCCTGCGCCTCACCGACGAGGAGCTGACGCGTCTCGACGCCCTCCACGTCGAGGGGGCCATCCGTCCCTAACCGGCGGGCCGTACGTTCGCGACCTCGCGCAACGCGGCGAGGACCCGGGCCACCGCCGGGCCCTCCTCCGCCCCGCGCCGCACCGCGGCCACCACGTGGCGCCGGGGCTGGTCCGCGCTGAGTATCCGCATGACGACCCCCGCGCGGCGGTCCGCCGCCGCCATCCGGGGCACCAGGGCGACGCCCATCCCGGCCTCCACCATGGCCAGGATCGCGGTCCACCCGGCGGCGCTGTGCGCCTGCTCCGGTACGAAGCCCGCCGCCTCGCAGGCCGCCGTGGTGATCTGGGACCAGGGGCCGCTGCCGCCGAAGATCCACGGCTCGTGCGCGAGGTCGGCGAGCCTCAGGCCCGGTTCGGCGGCGAGCGGGTGACCCGCGGGCAGGGCCACGTCGAGCGGGTCGGTGAGCAGCGGTACGAGCGCGAACTTGGGGTCCCGGGCGCTCGGCGCGTGCGCGGCGAGCGACAGGGCGAGGTCGACCGCCCCGGCCGAGAGCAGTTCGTACGCCTCGGCCGCCTCCGCCTCCCGCACCCGTACCTCCAGAGCGGGATGGCTGCGGCGCAGCTGCTGTACGGCGGGTACGACGAGGGCGGGCACGGCGGTCGAGAACGCCCCGATCCGCACCTCGCCCGCCTCGCCCTTGAGGTAGCCCGCCAACTCGGCGTCGGCGCGCTCCAGTTGGGCGAAGACGGCCTCGGCGTGGCGGAGTACGAGGTGGGCGGCGTCAGTGAGGCGCACCCGCCGGCCGTGCGCTTCGAGCAGTGGCACGCCGAGCTGTTTGGCGAGGTTGGACAGCTGCTGCGAGACCGCCGAGGGCGTCATGAGCAGCACCTCGGCGGTCGCGGTCACGGTGCCCTGCTCGCGCAGGGTCCGCAGGATGTGCAGCTTCTTGATGTCCCACTCGCTCATGGGACGCAACATACCGGCGCCCCCGGAGGGCGGCTCACCTGCGTGATCCGAGGACGACGCCGCCGAGGATCAGCGCCATGCACACCAGCTGCACCGGGCCGGTCGCCTCGCCGAGCAGGACGAAGGAGAGCAGCGCCACACAGACCGGCTGGAGGTAGTAGACGACTCCGGCGCGGGCGGCGCCGATCAGGGCGATCGCCTTGTTCCAGGCGAAGAAGGCGACGGCGGAGGACAGCACGCCGACGTAGAGGAGGGGGCCGACGGTCGCGGGCGTCGCCGCGAAGCCGCCCTGGACCGCGAGGCTCACTCCGTACGCGGGAGCCAGCATGAGCGCGCCGAGCGCGAACGTGGTGAACAGGAAGGCGAGCCCGCCGAGTTCGGCGGGCCGACGCCGCAGCAGCACGCTGTACGAGGCGAAACTGACGGCGGCCACGACCATCCAGAGGTCGCCGGGGGCGAGGGCGAGATCGAGCGAGCCCTTGCTGACCAGGAGCAGCACTCCGGCGCAGGCGATGAGGAGTCCGACGGTGCGCCGCGCGCCGAGCCGGCCGCCGGTGAGGCGTTCGTGGACGGCCATCAGGACGGGCGAGGCGGCCATGATCATGCCCATGTTGCCGGCCGTGGTGGAGGTTCCGGCCTGGTTGACGAGGGTGTTGTAGACGGTGATGCCGAGCAGCGAGGCGACCGCGAGGAAGCCCAAGTGGCGCCGGATCAGGGCGCGTTGGCGCCAGGTCTCGCGGGCGGCGAAGGGGGCCGTGGCGACGATGGCGATGAGCCAGCGCCAGAAGGCGGCCTGGACGGGCGGCACCGAGTCGTGCAGGGCCCGGGAGGCGACGAAGCTCCCGGACCAGACGACCGTCGCGACGGCCGCGAGGACGAGCCCGAGCCCGGAGGCCTGCCCCGCCCTCGTTGCGGCGGTGGCGCGCGGTGTGCTGCGGACTCGGTCCAGGACGGTCACGGTGACTCCGTTTCGGGGCGGCGGGGCTGGGATGCGCCCTTACCGTCGCACCGCCGAACCAGTCACGTCCATCGAAAGTTTACGGTCACTATCTTCAGCAGAACTGAACGATTTGGCGCCCTCCGCCGGCCTCCTCGGGGCGATCTGTCCGGCCAGCGTCGCGCCGAAGGCGACGGTCATGCCGAGGAGCTGGACGGGGACCAGCGTCTGCCCGAGCGCCGCCCAGCCGATGACGGCGGCGGTGAGCGGCGAGAGCGGGCCGAGGAAGGTGACGGACGTCGCGGTCATCCGGCCGATGCCGCGGAACCAGAGCCAGTACGCGACGGCCGTGTTCACCAGGGCGAGGTAGGCGTACCCGGCGAGGTTGCGCCCGTCCAGCGCGGGCGGCGCCCCTTCGACGAAGAAGGCGACCGGCGCGATGAGGAGCCCGCCCGCGGTGAGCTGCCAGCCGGTCAGGGCCAGCGGCCCGACCCCCTCGGGCCTCCCCCACCGCTTGGTGAACACCGTCCCCGCGGACATCGAGGCGGAGGAGCCCAGAGCCGCGATCACTCCGACCGCGTCGAAGGCCCCCGCCGCCTTCAGCACGACCAGGCTGACACCGAGCGCGGCGGCGATGCCGGTGAGCAGGGTCCGCAGGGTGGGCCTCTCGCCGAGGAAGACGGCGGCGAGCCCCGCCACCCAGAGCGGCCCGACCGACCCGATGACCGCGGCCATGCCGCCGGGCAGCCGGTAGGCGGAGAGGAAGAGCAGCGGGAAGAACGCCCCGATGTTGAGCGCACCGAGCACCACCGACTTCCACCACCAGTCCCCGCCGGGCAGCCGCCTGGTCAACGCGACCAGCGCGAGCCCGGCGGGCAGCGCCCGCATCATGCCGGTGAACAACGGCCGGTCGGCGGGCAGGAGTTGAGTGGTGACGAAGTAGGTGGAGCCCCAGGAGACGGGGGCGAGCGCGGTGAGGGTGACGGTGGTGAGGTGGTTGCGGTTCATGGGTCGACCTCCTGTGGATACCCATGTCACGGCGGGAAGGGGCGGGGTGGGGAAGGAATCAGCGAGCAGCCACCAGCACCGCCCCCGCAACCGCCCTCCCCCGCGGAGCCACCCGCACCGCACCCCCCGGCAGCACCCGCTCCAGCCGCACCACCACCCCCGCCGCCACCAGCGACGTACCGACCAGCACCGCCCACGGCAGCCGCCCGTCGACCGCGATCAGCGCGGTGAAGAACGAGGGCGCGACGGCCGCCGCGAGCGACCAGGACAGCTGGTACGCCGCGAGGTAGCGCCCCCGCAGCGCCTCGGGAGCGGCGGCCACCGACAGCGCCCCGGCGGAGGGGCTGTGGACGAGTTCGCCCAGCGTGTACAGCGCCACGATGACCAGCAGCGCGCCGCCGAGGACGAGCCCCGAGCCGGGCCGGACCGTACCGAGCACGACCTGTGCGGCGAAGGCGGTGGCGAAGAGGAGTGAGCCGAGGGCGGCGGAGCGGGTGCGCCGGGCGCCGCGGGCCCGTACCCGGGCGGCGATCACGACGCCGCCCGCCGCGCACATCACGGTGTTGAGCGTGAACGCGGTGCCGGTGATGGCCTGGGGGCCGTGCAGCCAGGTGGAGATGTAGAGCGGGAAGAGGACGGAGAGGGCCGAATAGCCCAGCGCGTTCAGGAAGTTGACGCCGGTGAGGGCGAGGAAGGGGCGGTCGGCGAAGACCTGCCGGTAGCCGGCGGACGGCCGGGCCGCGCCTTCGACGGGTGCCTGGCGCTCGGCCCGCACGCCCCGCATCAAGAGGGCCGCGAACGCGAAGCTGGCCGCGTTCAGCCAGGCCGCCGCGGTGAACCCGGCGTCCCCCGCGAAGCCGACGATCAGCGAGGCGATGAGCGCGCCCGCGCCGAGCCCGCCGTTGCGCAGGGCCCGCGAGGAGGCCTGGAGCCGGTCCCGGTCGGCGCCCCGGGCGACCTCGCCGATCAGCGACTGCTGTACGGCGGGGAAGGCCCGGTCGCCGAAGGCGGTGGCCAGCGCCACGGCGGCGAAGGCGGGCAGCGAGTGGGCGAAGGGGTACAGGAGGAAGCCCGTGCCCCGCACCCCGTACAGGAAGAGCTGCACGCGGTGCGCGCCGTACCGGTCGACGGCGCTCCCGGCGAGCGGCAGCGCACCGAGCCCGAGCAGCCCCACGACGGTGAGCACCAGCCCGACGGTGGCGAAGGGCAGCCCGGTGACGTGCCGGAAGAACACGAGGCTGAACGGTACGTACATCCCGGAGCCGGTCGCGTCGACCGCCATCGCGACGAGCATCCGGCGTTCGCCGGCCATGCGCGGGGTGCGGGTACGGCGGCGGAACGTACGCATGGGAGCTCCGGGGGATAACGGGGGGCGAGGCGGCGGGCGGCCGGGCCAGGAAGTTGCTTGACGGAAAGTAGCTTACTTGCAAGCTACTTTCCGTCAAGCAACTTTCTTGCGCGCGACCGAAACGCCTCGGATACTGGCCCCATGACTTCTGCAAGGTCTTCTGCAAGGACTTCCGCGAAGCCCGAGACGCCGTCCGGGACCACGCCCACGGACGCCGTGGACGGGATCACCGCACAGTGGGCGGTGGTCCGCCCGGACCTGGAGACGGTCCCGATGGCGGTGTACGGGCGGATCTACCGGATCGCGCGCGCGATGGGCGACCGGATGGACAGGGAGTACGCGAAGTTCGGCATCGGGCGCGGGGAGTTCGACGTCATCGCGACGCTGCGGCGCTCGGGTGATCCGTACACGCTGTCACCGCGCCAGCTGTCGGCGACGCTGATGCTCACGACGGGCGGCATGACCGGCCGCCTGGACAAGCTGGAGAAGGCGGGCCTGCTGACCCGCAGCCCGGACCCGAACGACCGCCGGGGCCTGCGGGTGAGCCTCACGGAGAAGGGTCTGAAGCTGGTGGACGAGTCGGTGACGGCGGGGCTGGCCGCCCAGACGGAGGTTCTGACGTCCGCCCTGGACGAGGACGAGGCCGCCCAACTGTCGGCGCTGCTGCGGAAGTTGCTGGCGGCGCACTGAGGGGGCAGGGGCGGTTGATTCCCCCACCCCGCCCCTTCCCGAGACCCTCCGGGGGTGGGAGCGCGGCTGCACGCCGGTGGCTGGGAGTGGGGAGGGGCTGGATACGCAGTCGGTTGGCCGCGGGCGGTGCGTGAGCTGGTCGCGCCCACGCGGCGGAGCCGCACGGTGTCACAGCCCCGCGCCCCTGATGGGGTCCGGTGTCGGATGCCGGCCGTGCTCGCGCCCACGCGGCGGAGCCGCAAGATGTCACAGCCTCGCGCCCCTGGCAGGGTGCGGTGCGGGCATATCCAGCCTGTCCGGCGATTGAGGACGAGCGCCCTCAAGGCGCGAACGGGGTCTGGGGCGGAGCCCCAGGAACGCCCACCGGGCCCCGCCGGGTGAAGCGCCCGTACCCGCCCGGCCGGTCGGCCCTCACAGGGGGGCAGAACGGGCGGGCGGGTGGGAAAACCAAGCTTCCTGAAGCGGGAGCTCCCTACGCCTTCTCGGCCGGGGCCTTCCGGGACTTGTCCAGCACCATCACCAGGCCGGCGATCACCGCGAACAGCGCGATGGGCGTGACCACGAACAGACCGATCGTCTGGATCACACTCAGGCCGGGCCCCGGGTCGTCACCGTCATCGCGCGTGAGCGCAAGCGCGGGGGACGACATGAGCAGCATCATCAGCGTCGTACCGGCTGCTACGGCTCCGGCGCGCAGGGCGTTCTTCTTGTCCACGGTGCAAACGTAGCGAACCCCGTAGCGGGCCGCGCGCCCGGGGTGCCGTACGGGGATCCGCGCCCGGTCACGCACCCTGCCCCGCCCCCGGATCCGTACGCGGGAAGACCCGCATCAACGCGTGCAGCCGGGGCGAGGCGAGGATCTCCTCCAGGGCGAGCGGCTGCCCGTCGGGCCCGGCCACCGGCAGGCGCCAGTTGGGGTACTGGTCCCAGGTGCCCGGCAGGTTCTGCGGTCTGCGGTCACCGACCGCGTCGGGCAGCCAGACGCCGACCATCCGGGCCGGGGTGCGCAGCAGGAACCGGTAGACGGCACGGATCTCGGCCTCCTCGTCGCCGGGGGCGTCGGGCAGCAGCCCGAGCCGTTCGAGGTGGCCGAGCCACTCCGCCACCTCGGCGCGGGCGGCGTTGCGCTCCTGTTCGAGGGGGCTGGTGAGCAGGCCGAGGCGGTGGCGGAGCTCGACGTGTTCGCCGGTGAGGCGGGCCGCGGTGGACGGCAGGTCGTGGGTGGTGGCGGTGGCGACGCAGCCTGGCCGCCAGTCCTCGGGGGCCAGCGGCCGTCCGGTGCCGTCCCAGTCGCGTTCGAACCAGAGCACCGAGGTGCCGAACACGCCCCGCTCGGCGAGGGCCTCGCGTACCCCCGGCTCGACCGTGCCGAGGTCCTCCCCTATGACGACGGCGTCCGCGCGGTGCGCCTCCAGGGCGAGGACGGCGAGCATGGCCTCCGCGTCGTAGTGGACGTACGTCCCGTTCGTGGGCGGCTGTCCCTCGGGCACCCACCACAGCCGGAACAGGCCCATCACATGGTCGATGCGCAGCGCGCCCGCATGGCGCAGCAGTCCGCGCAGCAGTCCGCGGTAGGGGGCGTAACCGGAGGCGGCCAGCACGTCGGGGCGCCACGGCGGCAGGCCCCAGTCCTGGCCGCGCGCGTTGAAGGCGTCCGGCGGCGCCCCGATCGACATGCCGGGCGCGAAGGCGTCCTGCTGCGCCCAGGCGTCGGAGCCCTCGGGATGCACCCCGACCGCGAGATCGTGTACGAGGCCGACGGGCATGCCCGCCTCGCGGGCGGCGCGCTGGGCCGCGGCGAGCTGGGTGTCGGTGAGCCAGGCGAGCCAGGAGTGGAAGTCGACGCGGTCGATGAGTTCGCGGCGGGCCCGCGCGGTCTCGGCGGACCTCGGGTCGCGCAGCCCCCGGGGCCAGCCGCGCCAGTGCGGGCCGTACCGCTCGGCCAGCGCGCACCAGGTGGCGTGGTCCTCCAGGGCCTGGCCCTGCCCGGCGAGGAAGTCGCAGTAGGCGGCCCGGCGGCCGGGCCCGAGCGGCACCCGGTGCAGGATGCCGAGGGCCTCCCGCTTGGCCTCCCACACGGCGTCCCGGTCGATCAACTCCCCTTTGGTGAGCACCGATTGGCGCAGCGTCGAGGCGCGTACGGCCAGGCCGTCGAGGCGGTCGCGGTCGGTGGCGTACGCGTACTCGGGGATGTCCTCGATCCGCAGGTGGACGGGGTCGGGGAAGCGGCGCGAGGAGGGCCGGTAGGGGGACGGGTCGGTCGGGGTGCCGACGACGGCCGCGTGCAGCGGGTTGACCTGCACGAATCCGGAGCCGAGCGTGCGGCCCGACCAGCCGGCGAGCTCCGCGAGGTCGCCGAGGTCGCCCATGCCCCAGGAGCGTGCGGACAGCAGCGAGTAGAGCTGGACGAGGAAGCCGTGGAGGCGGCCCCGCGGCTGCGGCACGCCGTCCGGCGCGACGACGAGCGTCGCGGATGCGGTGCGCCCGTCCCGGTGGCGTACCTCCAACTGGTGGATTCCGAGCGGGAGTTGCTCGACCGGTGTGCCGATGACGGTCAGCCCGTCGGGCAGTTCGGGCACCGGGCCCCGGCCCCAGCGCACCAGCGTCGCGGGCAGCAGCCGGTCCGCCTCGGCCGCTTCGGCGGCGGCCAGGGCCCGGCGCACCTCGTCCGGGGTCGAGGCGTCGACGCCGAGCGCGGCAAGCACGGCGGTCACCGTGGCGTCGGGCACGTCGACGGTGACGCCCGCCGACGGGGAGTACGAGGTGGCCACGCCGTGGTGGGCGGCGAGCCGGGCCAGGGTCATCGCGTCAGAACCCCGCGGCCGCGGCCACCGGGGTCGGCTCGCTGGTCAGCGGGGCCGCTTCGGCCATCGGGGGTTCGCTGATCAGCGGCTCGGCGTCGGCCATGGGGGGCTCACTGGTCAGCGGCTGCTCGGGGGCGGGGGCGACCACGGGGGCCTCCGGTTTCGGTGGGCGGCAGGGACAGGGATGCCCTACCCAGCGGACGGCCCGCCAGACGTTCCGCCGCGCACAAGCTCCTACCACATCCATCGCGCCAGGCATATCAGACACATCGGCCACTCGCATTGACACCCTCGGCAGCCGGGTGGTGGGCTCGTGGCTCACGCAGTTCCGGGTGAGAGGTGGGCCGTGCAGCTCGGTCGCAGGAAGAGGGCGACGGCCATCGCGGTCGCCGTGATCGGCGGACTGCTCGGTGCGGCACCCGGCGCCCTCGCGGCCCCGGCGGGCCCCGCCGCCACCGCCCCCGATCCGGCCCAGGAAGCGGGGCAGCTGCCCGAGGTGTGGCCGCGGCCGCAGTCGCTGACGCCCGCGGGCCGGCCGGTCTCCTTCGGCGGCGAGGCCGTGCTGCTCGCGGACCCGGGCACCGACCCGTACGCCGTGCAGGGGGCCGAGGACATCCTGAAGGCGGCCGGGGTGCGTACCGTGCACCGCCAACTGCCGGGCAGCGGGCCAGTGTTCAGGATCGGCGGGCCGGGAGCCGACGAAGCCCTGCGGGCGCTGCGGGTGCCCGCGCGGGGCGATCTGCCGGCCGGCGGCTACCGCATCGGCGTCGGCCAGGCCGGCGGGCGGGACACCGTGGCGCTCGACGGGACCGGTGACGACGGCCTGTTCCACGCCGTGCAGACGCTGCGCCAGCTGGTGGGCAGGGACCGGCACGGGGACGGGCGGATCCCGGGCGTGGTGGTGCGCGACTGGCCGGGGACGGCCGTGCGCGGCACCACCGAGGGTTTCTACGGCCAGTCCTGGAGTCTCGAACAGCGCCTGGACCAGCTGGACTTCATGGGCCGCACCAAGCAGAACCGTTACCTGTACGCGGCGGGCGACGACCCGTACCGGCAGGCCCGCTGGCGCGATCCGTACCCCGCCGACCAGCGGGCCGGCTTCCGGGCGCTCGCCGACCGGGCGGCCCGCAACCATGTGACGCTGGCGTGGGCGGTGGCGCCCGGCCAGGAGCTGTGTCTGTCCTCGGGCGCGGACGTGGCGAAGCTGAACCGCAAGTTCGACGCGATGTGGGCGCTCGGGGTGCGCGCCTTCCAGCTGCAGTTCCAGGACGTCTCCTACAGCGAGTGGAACTGCGACGCGGACGCCGAAACGTTCGGCTCGGGCCCGCAGGCCGCGGCCAAGGCGCACGCCCGGGTCGCCAACGCGGTCGCGGCCCACCTCGCCCAGGCCCACCCGGGCGCCGAGCCGCTCTCGCTGATGCCGACCGAGTACTACCAGAGCGGCGCCACCAAGTACCGCGGCGCGCTCGCGGCCGCTCTCGATCCGCGCGTCCAGGTCGCCTGGACCGGTGTGGGCGTCGTGCCGCGCACCATCACCGGCACCGAACTGGCCGACGCGCGGGACGCGTTCGGGCATCCGCTGGTCACCATGGACAACTATCCGGTCAACGACTACGCGCCGGGCCGGATCTTCCTCGGCCCCTACACCGGCCGTGAACCCGCTGTCGCGGCCGGCTCGGCGGCGCTGCTCGCCAACGCGATGGAGCAGCCCTCGGCGTCCCGCATCCCGCTGTTCACGGCCGCCGACTACGCGTGGAACCCGCACGGCTACCAGCCCCAGGAGTCCTGGCGGGCCGCCGTCGACGACCTCGCCGGCGGCGACCCGAAGGTCCGAGAGGCGCTCGCGGCGCTCGCGGGCAACGACTCCTCGTCGGTGCTCGGCAGCCCCGAGTCGGCGTATCTGCGTCCGCTGATGGACGCCTTCTGGTCGTCGCGCACGGGTCCGGACAAGGCGGCGCGCGACCGGGCCGCGAAGGACCTGCGGGCCGCTTTCACCGTGATGCGCGAGGCCCCGCAGCGGCTCGCCGACACACCCGTCAGCGGTGAAGTGCGGCCGTGGACCGACCAGTTGGCCCGCTACGGGCAGGCGGGCGAGCTCGCTGTCGATCTGCTCCAGGCCCAGTCGGCCGGGGACGGCGCGGGTGCCTGGCAGGCCTCGCTCGCCCTGGCGCCGGTGCGCCGGGCGATCGCGGACGCCCCGGTCACCGTCGGCAAGGACGTCCTGGGCGCGTTCCTGGACCGGGTGGCGCGGGAGGGCGACGCGTGGACGGGCGCCGACCGTCCGGCCGGTGATGTCACCGCCTCGCCCGACGCGTACACCGTCCGCCTGGGCCGCACCCGGCCGGTCGAGGCGCTGACCGTGATGGCGCGGCCGGGCACCACCGGCGAGGTGCAGGAGCACATCCCGGGCGAGGGCTGGCGCCCGGTGGCCCCGCTGGCGGCCGCCGGCTGGACCCAGCTCGCCACCGGGGGCGTACGGGCCGACGCGGTGCGGGTGTCCGGCGGCTCGGCCGCGGTGCAGCGCCTGGTGCCCTGGTACGCCGACGATCCGCAGGCCCATCTGGCGCTGGCCCGCGCCGACACGGACGTGGAGATCGGCGGCCCGGCGCGGACCGTGACGGCGTCGGTGGCGGCGATGGGCCCCGAGGACGTGCGGGGCGCGCTGACCGCGAAGCCGCCGCAGGGCATCACGGTGCGCCTGCCCCAGGACACGACGGTGGCCCGGGGCACCAGCGCCGACGTGCCGGTCGAGGTGAGCGTGGCCAAGGGCACCCCGGCGGGCGAGTACCAGGTGCCGCTGTCCTTCGCGGGCCAGCAGACCACCCTGACCGTGCGGGCCCACCCGCGCACCGGCGGCCCCGACCTGATCGCGGGCTCGATGGCGACCTCGTCCGGCGACGCGGACCCCGCCTTCCCGGCCCGCGCGGCGGCCGACGGCGACCCCGCGACCCGCTGGGTCTCCTCCCCCGACGACGGCGCCTGGTGGCAGGCCGAGCTCGCCCGTCCCGCCCGGGTCGGCCTGGTGGTGCTCCAGTGGCAGAGCCCCGCCGGGGCGCGGTATGCGGTGCAGGTGTCGGCCGACGGGCGCAGCTGGCGTACGGCGGCGACCGTAGCCGAGTCCAAGGGCGGCCGCGAGGAGCTTCGGATGGACGAGAAGGACGCCCGCTTCATCCGGGTCCAGGGGATGAAGCGGGCGTCCGGGTCGGGCTATGCGCTGTGGTCGGTGGAGGCGTACGCCGTCGCCGGGGACGGCTGAGCCCGGCTCACGCGGAGATGCCGTCGATGCGGGCCAGGGCGTCGTCGGCGCCGAAGGGCTGGAGGTAGGGCAGCCAGCGCGGGTCGCGGTGGCCGGTGCCGATGATCCGCCAGGCGAGGCCGGTGGGCGGGGCGGGCTGGTGGCGCAGCCGCCAGCCGAGCTCCATGAGGTGGCGGTCCGCCTTGACATGGTTGCAGCGCCGGCAGGCGGCGACGACGTTCTCCCAGGCGTGCTGGCCGCCGCGGCTGCGCGGGATGACGTGGTCGACGCTGGTTGCGACGCCACCGCAGTACATACAGCGGCCGCCGTCCCTCGCGAAGAGGGCACGGCGGGTCAGCGGAACGGGCCCCCGATAGGGGACCCGTACGAATCTCTTGAGCCGCACGACGCTGGGCGCCGCGACGGCACGGGTCGCGCTATGCATGAAGGCGCCGGACTCCTCAAGGCTGACGGCCTTGTTTTCGAGGACGAGGACGAGCGCGCGGCGAAGCGGTACGACGCCGAGGGGCTCGTACGACGCATTGAGGACCAGGACGTGCGGCACGGGTGCCTCCTATTACGCCGGCGGCGCGTGGCTCGCGCCGGGACGATCTGCTCTCCAGTCTCTCCTCATGGCTGGTCGAAGCGCCACCACGTCCAGGTAACGGGCTCGAAGTGTTTTCGACCACACCCCCCTCTTTCCCAGGCTGACGGGCCCTCTCCCCCGAACACGTCAACGGAGCACAGCTCTTGCCCCGTTAGTGTGGTGGGTCTGCCGCCGCCTTCGCCGGCACCGCAACGCTGGAGGTTCCTGCCGTGAACTGGTCCGCCGTCCTGGCCGACGGATCGCCGCCGCCCACACCCGCGACGCTCCAAGACGCCCAGAAGTCGGCCACCGAGGCCGCCGGCTGGGTGGAGCAGAACTGGTCTACGTGGCTGTACGTCGGAGTCCGCATCCTCCTGATCCTCGTCATCGCCTCGGTCCTGCGGGTCCTGGTCCGGCGCGCGCTGACCAAGCTGATAGACCGCATGAACCGCAGCGCCCAGGCCGTGGAGGGCACCGCGCTCGGCGGTCTCCTGGTCAACGCGGAGCGCCGCCGCCAGCGCTCGGAGGCCATCGGCTCGGTGCTGCGCTCGGTGGCGTCCTTCCTCATCCTGGGCACGGCCGCCCTGATGGTCCTCGGCGTCCTGAACATCGACCTGGCCCCGCTGCTCGCCTCGGCGGGTGTGGCGGGCGTGGCGATCGGTTTCGGCGCGCGCAACCTGGTCACCGACTTCCTGTCCGGCGTGTTCATGATCCTGGAGGACCAGTACGGCGTCGGCGACTCGATCGACGCGGGGGTGGCCTCCGGCGAGGTGATCGAGGTCGGGCTGCGGGTGACGAAGCTGCGCGGCGCGGACGGCGAGATCTGGTACGTGCGCAACGGTGAGATAAAGCGCATCGGAAACCTGTCCCAGGGCTGGGCGACGGCCGGGCTCGACGTCCGGGTCCGCGCGAGCGAGGACCTGGAGCGGCTGCGTACGGTGATCGCCGAAGCGACGGAGTCCATGGCGAAGGAAGAGCCGTGGAACGAGCGGCTGTGGGGACCGGTGGAGATCCTCGGTCTGGACGAGGTGCTCCTGGACTCGATGGTGGTCCGCGTCTCCGCGAAGACCATGCCGGGCAAGGCGCTGAGCGTGGAGCGCGAACTGCGCTGGCGGATCAAGGTGGCCCTGGACGCGGCGGGCATCCGCATCGTGGGCGGTCTGCCGGCGGCGGAGGAGCCGCCCGCCGCGGACGCCTCGGCCGCGACGGCCGCACCGTCCGCCCTGGCCAACCCGGTCTCCCCGCAGTCCCTGGCCACGGCCCCGATCCCCGCGCCGCCGCAGAACCTGTCGAAGCCGCAGTAGCCGCGGGCCCGCACCACCCGAAGGGCGCCCCTTCCCGGAACGGCTCGGGAAGGGGCGCCCTTCGTTGCGTGGGCCCATTGCCCTGCGGGGCGGCTCACCCGTACCGGTTGACCTGGACGATGACGACGCGCCCGCCGCGTACGTCGGTCAGGCGGGTGAGCATCACCCGGCCCCGGCTCTCGGTACGCAGCCCAGGTCCCATGCCGGCGGTGCGCGGCGCGTACGATCCCGCCCGCTTCCGGAATTGCGGCGGCCCGCGTCTCGGGGTCCGGGCTGTCGACGGCCCGCTCGGCCGCGTGCAGGCGCCGGGCAGCCTCCGGGTGCCGTTCGATCTCCACGATGACACCCCACCGCTGGTAGAACATCCGGATCGGTTCGGGCGTGCCGCACGGCGGTGAGCCGCTGGCCCGGCACCTCCAGGTAACGCTTTGGTAGCCGCCGGGCCCCAGGCCATTGACGTGCCGCCGACAGGAGCCCTACGTTCCTCCCATCGAATAGGAAACTTTCCTAACAGTGATGTGGGAAGCGGGCACCGAAGGGGGAGGTGGATCCGTCGTGGCCGGTACTACCCCGGGAACCCCGCGCGTACTCCGCGCCATGAACGACCGGGCCGCGCTCGATCTGCTGCTTGAGCACGGGCCGCTCTCGCGGACCCGGATCGGCAAGCTCACCGGCCTGTCCAAGCCGACCGCCTCGCAGCTGCTCGCCCGGCTCGAAGCGGCGGGGCTCGTCGTCGCCACCGGCACGACCGAGGGACGCCCCGGACCCAACGCCCAGCTGTACGCGGTCAACGCGAACGCCGCCCACGTGGCGGGGCTCGATGTGACGCCCGAGCGGATCCGCGCCGCCGTCGCCGATGTGGCGGGCGGTGTCGTCGGGGAGTTCGAGGTGGCGACGCCGGGACGGCGCGCCGATTCCGTGGTGCGGCAGGTGACCGACGCCCTCGACGGCGCGGTGAAGGCCGCCGGGCTCGCGCGGGCCGATGTGCACCGGGTCGTCATCGGCACCCCGGGCGCCTTCGACCCCGGCACCGGCCGGCTGCGCTACGCCTCCCACCTGCCCGGCTGGCACTCGCCCACCCTGCTCGACGAGCTCGCGGCGGCCCTGCCGATGCCCGTCGAGTACGAGAACGACGTGAACCTGGTCGCCATGGCCGAGCAGCGCCTCGGCGCGGCCCGCGGCCACGACGACTTCGTGCTGCTGTGGAACGAGGGCGGGCTCGGCGCCGCCCTGGTCATCGGCGGGCGGCTGCACCGCGGGTTCACCGGCGGCGCCGGCGAGGTCGGCTTCCTGCCGGTGCCGGGCGCCCCCCTCGTACGCCATGTGACGAAGGCGAACTCCGGCGGCTTCCAGGAGCTGGCCGGCGGGCAGGCGCTGCCGCGGCTCGCCCGGGAGCTCGGGGTCGACGCCGTTCCCGGCGGGGCGCCGGGCGAGGCCGCCGCCGCCCTGATCGCCCGCGGCGCCGCGGCCGCCGGGGGCCCCGACCGCCGGCTCCTCGAAGCGTTCGCCACCGGACTCGCGACCGGACTCGCCTCCATGGTCGCCGTGCTCGACCCCGAACTCGTGGTGCTGTCCGGCGGACTGATCTCCGCCGGGGGCGAGCCGCTGCGCGCGCTCGTCCAGAGAGAACTGAGCGAGCTGGCCGCCTCCCGGCCCCGGCTCGTCGTCGGGGAGGTGACCCGACTGCCCGTCCTGCGCGGCGCGTTGGAGGCCGCCCTCGCCGCCACGCGCGACGAAGTCTTCGACACCACAGGCTGAACCACCCGCACCCCACCCCCTCCACCCCCTCGTCGGGAGACACCGCCATGCCCGCAATCCGCCGGAAGTCGGCCGCCGCACTGGCCGCGACCGCCTCGATAGCCCTGTTCGCCTCCGCCTGTACGGGCCAGAGCAACACCAGCGCCAAGGACGACGCGTCCAAGGACACGACGATCACCTTCTGGCACGGCTGGAGCGCCCCCAACGAGGTCAAGGCCATCCAGGCCGATGTGGACGCCTTCCAGAAGGCGCACCCCAACATCCACGTCAAGGTCGTCGGCAACATCAACGACGACAAGATCAACCAGGCGCTGCGGGCGGGGGGTTCGAGCGCCCCCGACGTGGTGTCGTCCTTCACCACGAACAACGTCGGCAAGTTCTGCTCCTCGAACGCCTTCGTCGACCTCGCCCCCTTCCTGAAGAAGGACGGCATCGACCCGGCGAAGACGTTCCCCAAGACCATGAACGAGTACACCCAGTTCCAGGGCAAGCGCTGCACCCTGCCGCTGCTCGGCGACTCGTACGCGCTCTACTACAACAAGGACGCCTTCAAGGCGGCCGGGATCAACGAAGCGCCCAAGACCTGGACGGAGTTCGAGGCGGACGCCAAGAAGCTGACCAAGCCCAAGGGCGACTCCTTCGAGCAGCTCGGCTTCATGCCCAACTACCACGCCTACGAGACGACGACCGAGCACTACCTGGCCCAGTGGTCGCCGACGTACTTCGACGCCAGCGGCAAGTCGGACATCGCCAGGGACCCGGCCTTCGAGAAGGGCCTCGCCTTCCAGAAGCAGCTGGTCGACGACCTGGGCGGCTTCGCCAAGCTGGAGAAGTTCCGCAGCTCCTTCGGCGAGGAGTACGGCGACACGAACCCGTTCAACACCGGCCGGCTCGCGATGTCGATGGACGGCGAGTGGCGCCTGGGCATGGCGATGGACAGCAAGCCCAAGTTCGACATCGGGGTGGCCGCGCTGCCGGTGCCGGACGACCAGGTGGGCACGTACGGCAAGGGCTATCTGACCGGCACCATCGCCGGCATCGCCGCGACCTCCAGCAAGCAGAACGCGGCCTGGGAGCTGGTCAAGTTCCTCACCACCAACACCGACGCGGTGGTCGACTTCGCCAACGCCATCCACAACGTGCCGTCCACCTTCGACGCGCTCAAGTCGCCGAAGCTCCAGGCCGATCCGCGCTTCAAGACCTTCCTGGACATCGCGCAGAACGCGAACTCCACCACCACCCCGGCCTCCGTCAACGGCGGCCAGTACCTGGTGTCCCTGCAGAACCTCGGCTACGACGTCGAGAGCGGCAAGCAGGGCGACATCAAGGCGGGTCTGGCCAAGACCGCGCAGGAGATCGACGCCGCGATCGCGCAGGCGAAGTAGCCGCGCCATGAGCTCCACGTACACACTGCGCGCCAAGCACCGCAGGTCGGCGCTGCGCACCCTGGCCTTCCTGTCGCCGTGGCTGATCGGCTTCAGCGTCTTCTTCGCCTATCCGCTGATCTCCACGGTCTACTTCTCCTTCACCCAGTACGACGGCTTCGCCGCGCCCTCCTTCGACGGCCTCAAGAACTGGTCGTACGTCTTCAACGACTACCCGCTGTTCTGGCCCGCGCTGCGCAACACGCTGTGGCTGGTGATCGTGATGGTGGCCTGCCGGGTCGTGTTCGGCCTCGGCGTGGGCATGCTCATCACGAAGATCAAGACGGGCGTGGGCGTCTTCCGCACGCTGTTCTACCTGCCCTACCTGGCGCCGCCGGTCGCCGCGACCCTCGGTTTCGTCTTCCTGCTCAACCCCGGTACCGGGCCGGTCAATTCGATCCTGGGGGACCTCGGCATCCCGGCCCCGAACTGGTTCACCGACCCCACCTGGTCCAAGCCCGCGCTCACCCTGCTCGCGGTGTGGGGCCTCGGCGACCTCATGGTCATCTTCATGGCCGCGCTGCTCGACGTCCCCAAGGAGCAGTACGAGGCCGCCGAGCTGGACGGCGCGTCCGCCTGGCAGCGGTTCCGCTACGTCACCCTGCCGAACATCTCGCCGATCGTGATGTTCGCGGTGGTCACCGGGGTCATCCAGGCGATGCAGAGCTACACCCAGCCGCTGGTGGCGGGCAAGGTCGCGTCCGGAATCATCGGCAACTCGGGCCAGCAGTTCGAGCCCGGCTACCCCGACAAGTCGACGCTGACCCTCCCCCAGCTCGTCTACAACCTGGGCTTCCAGCGCTTCGACTACGGCTCCGCCTGTGTGGTCGCGCTTGTCCTGTTCGCCCTCTCCATGGCCTTCACGGCGCTCCTCATGAAGCGCCGCGGCGGACTCGTCCAGGCAGGTGAGTGACATGACGTACGCCCTGGAGGCACCGGTCGCGACCCCGGCGGCCAAGGTGGCCCGCCGCAAGGCCGCGCTGCACTGGATCGCGGTGCACTCGCTCGGCGTCGCGGCGGCGCTGTTCTTCGTGCTGCCCTTCGTCTTCCTGCTGCTCACCTCGCTGATGGACAACCAGCAGACCCTCACCCGGGACCTGGTCCCGCACCACTGGGCCTGGTCCAACTACCGCAAGGTGTTCGACACCCCGGGCTTTTTGACCTGGTGGAAGAACACCCTGCTGTACGCGGGGCTCGGCACCGTACTGAGCGTGGTGTCCTCGGTGCCGGTCGCCTACGCGCTCGCCAAGTTCCGCTTCCGCGGCCGCAATCTGTCGCTGATGCTGGTCATCTCGATGATGATGCTGCCGCCGCAGGTCGTCATCATCCCGATGTACCTGTTCTGGGCGAAGCAGCTGGACCTGTCCGGCACGCTCTGGCCGCTGATCATCCCGCTGGCGTTCGGCGACGCGTTCACCATCTTCCTGCTGCGGCAGTTCCTGATGACCATCCCGGGCGAGTACCTCGACGCCGCGAAGGTCGACGGGTGCGGGGAGCTCAGGACGCTGATCAAGGTGGTGCTGCCGATGGCGCGCCCCGGCATCGCCGCCGTCGCGCTCTTCCAGTTCTTCTACGCCTGGAACGACTACTTCGGGCCGCAGATCTACGCGTCCGACACGCCCGCCTCCTGGACCCTCAGCTACGGCCTGGAGTCCTTCAAGGGCGCGCACCATACCGACTGGAACCTGACCATGGCCGCGACCGTACTGGTCATGGCCCCCGTGATCCTCGTGTTCTTCTTCGCACAGAAGGCTTTCGTCGAGGGCGTCACACTGACCGGAGTGAAGGGCTGATCCGCATGCTGCAGTCGATCGGGGGACAACCCCCGAACCCCCGGCCGAGAAAGATCGCGGTTGTAGGGGGCGGATCCACCTACACCCCCGAACTCATCGACGGCTTCGCCCGGTTGCGGGACACCCTGCCGGTCAGTGAGCTCGTCCTGGTCGACCCGGCCGCCGACCGCCTGGAGCTGGTCGGCGGGCTCGCCCGGCGCATCTTCGCCAAGCAGGGCCACCCCGGGAAGATCGTCACCACCTCCGACCTGGACGCGGGCGTCGCGGACGCCGATGCCGTCCTGCTCCAGCTGCGCGTCGGCGGACAGGCGGCCCGGCAGCAGGACGAGACCTGGCCGCTGGAGTGCGGCTGCGTCGGCCAGGAGACGACGGGCGCGGGCGGCCTCGCCAAGGCGCTGCGGACCGTGCCGGTCGTCCTGGACATCGCCGAGCGGGTTCGCCGCGGCAACCCGGACGCCTGGATCATCGACTTCACCAACCCGGTGGGCATCGTGACCCGCGCCCTGCTCCAGGCCGGACACAAGGCGGTCGGGCTGTGCAACGTGGCCATCGGCCTCCAGCGCAAATTCGCCGCGCTGCTCCAAGTGGCGGCGTCCGAGGTCCACTTGGACCATGTCGGCCTCAACCACCTCACCTGGGAGCTGGGGGTGCGCCTGGGCGGGCCCACCGGGGAGAACGTGCTGCCGAAACTGCTCGCCGAGCACGGCGACGCCGTCGCCGACGACCTGCGGCTGCCCCGCCAGGTGCTCGACCGGCTCGGCGTGGTCCCCTCGTACTATCTGCGGTACTTCTACGCCCACGACGAGGTGGTGCGCGAGCTCGGCACCAAGCCGTCGCGTGCGGCCGAAGTGGCGGACATGGAACGGAAGTTGCTCACGATGTACGGCGACCCGGCGCTGGACGAGAAGCCCGAGCTGCTCGCCCAGCGCGGCGGCGCCTTCTACTCGGAGGCGGCCGTCGACCTCGCGGCCTCGCTGCTCGGCGGAGAGAGGGGCGGGCCCGAAGGGCCCTCGGGCAAGGGCGGTGGTGGGCGACGGGCGGGCGGCAGCCCGGTGCAGGTCGTCAACACGTACAACAACGGCACCCTGCCCTTCCTCGCCGACGACGCGGTGATCGAGGTTCCGGCGCGGGTGGACGGGAGCGGCGCGGTGCCGCTGCCGGTGCCCGAACTCGACCCGCTGTACGCCGGGTTGATCGCGCACGTCACCGCCTACGAGGACCTCGCCCTGGAAGCCGCCCTGCGCGGCGGGCGCGACCGGGTGTTCCGGGCGCTGCTCGCCCACCCGCTGGTCGGGCAGTACGCATACGCCGACGGGCTCACCGACCGGCTGATCGCGCACAACCGGGAGCACCTCGCGTGGGCATGAGTGTGCTGGCGATCGACGCCGGCAACAGCAAGACCGACGTGGCGATCGTCGGGGCGGACGGAACGGTGCTCGGCGCGGCCAGGGGCGGCGGCTTCCGGCCGCCGTCGGTGGGCGTGGAGGTGGCCGTGCACATGCTGGCCACCACGGTGGAGGAGGCCCACCTCGCCTCCCGGATCACCGCTCCGCTGCGGGTCGAGCACGTCTCGGCCTGTCTGGCCAACGCCGATCTGCCCATCGAGGAAAGGGAGTTGGCGGCGGCCCTGGGGGCACGCGGCTGGGGGGACTCCGTGCGGGTGCACAACGACACCTTCGCGATCCTGCGCGCCGGACTGCCCAGCGGCGCCGAGCCGTGCGGGGTCGCGGTGGTGTGCGGCGCCGGCATCAACTGCGTCGGCATGACGCCGGACGGGCGCACCGCCCGCTTCCCCGCGCTCGGGAAGATCTCCGGCGACTGGGGCGGGGGCGGCGGGCTCGCCGAGGAGGCCCTGTTCTTCGCGGCGCGCGCCGACGACGGCCGCGGCGAGCCGACCGAGCTCGCGGCGGCGCTGCCCGCCCACTTCGGCCTCGCCTCGATGTACGAGCTGATCGAGGCGCTGCACCTGGAGAAGATCCCGGCGGCCCGCCGCCACGAGCTCGCCCCGGTGCTGTTCGCGGTGGCGGCGGCCGGGGACCGGGTGGCGCGGGCCGTCGTCGACCGGCAGGCCGAGGAGATCGTGGCCCTGGCGGCGGTCGCCCTGGACAGGCTCGGGCTGCTCGACGTGGAGACGCCGGTACTGCTCGGCGGCAGCGTGCTCGCCGCCCGCCATCCCCAGCTGGACGACGGCGTACGCGAGCTCCTGGCGGCCCGCGCGCCCAAGGCGGTGCCGCTGGTGGTGACCACATCTCCGGTGCTCGGCGCGGGACTTCTGGGCCTGGACCAGGTGTCCGCCCCGGCGTCGGCCTACACCCGGCTGCGCGCGCAGTACGCGTAGCCGGACCGTTCGGGTCCGTTCGAATCCGTTCGGGTCACCGGGGAACCGAATGGATCCGGCCCGCGTATACATGATGGGGAGGCGGGGCAGGGGGGAAGGGTCGGGCGCGGCAGGTAACAAGATCCATACAACCCTGGTTGGTTGTCGGTGCCTGCCGCCATACTGCCTACGCAGCGACCGAGGGGGAGGTCAGGTGGCGAATCCGCCGAACGTGCGCGAACCGGAGTCGCGGCAGCCAGCGGCTCAGACGCCGGCGCAGCCGCGGCCCGGCACCCGCCGAGCGGGGTCCCCCCTGCTCGAACGGGGCCGGGGGCTCGGCGAGAGCTGGGCCGAGACCCGCGGGCGGCTGCGCGCCGCCGCGACGACCGAGCCCGGCCGCCTGTGGATCATCGGTACGGTCGTGGCGGTGCTCGTCGTCGCGTTCGGCGGCATCACGGCCTGGCAGGTCTCGGACCGCTCGGCCGCCGCCGACGACGTGGTCAGCCGCAGCCAGCCGCTGAGCGCCGACGCGGCCTCCATCTACCGCTCCCTCGCCGACGCCGACACGGCCGCGGCGAGCGGCTTCCTCGCGGGCGGCCAGGAGCCCCTCGATGTGCGCAAGCGGTACGACACGGACATCGCGACCGCGTCCCGCCTGCTCGTCAAGGCGGCCGCGAACACCTCGGGTTCGGCCGAGTCCGCCCAGCAGATAGCCAAGATCAACGAGCAACTCCCGCTCTACAACGGCCTGGTGGAGCAGGCCAGGGCCAACAACCGGCAGGGCTTCCCGGTCGGCGGCGCCTATCTGCGCTTCGCCAACCAGAAGATGACCACCGAGCTGCTGCCCGCCGCCCAGAAGCTGTACGAGGCGGAGACCGGCCGGCTGTACGCGGACTACGGTCAGGCCGACACCTGGCCGTACGCGGCGACCGCGCTGGGCGTGGTGGCGCTCGGCGGGCTCGGCTGGGCCCAGCGGCGCAACTACCGGCGTACCAACCGGGTGTTCAACCACGGGCTGCTCGCCGCGACCGCCGCCTCCACGGTGGTGCTGCTCTGGCTGGTGGTGGGGCACGCGGTGGCCGCCGCCGACCTGTCCACCTCGCGCTCGCACGGCCAGGAGTCGCTGAAGGTGCTCAACGACGCCCGGATCAGCTCGCTCCAGGCCCGCGCCAACGAGAACCTGACGCTGGTCGCCCGGGGCGCGGTGCTCACCCGGGACGGCAAGGACCAGTACGAGGCGGACTTCACCTCGGAGATGGCGACGCTCTCCGCCAGGCTCGGCGCCGCGGTGAACCTCGCGGACGACAGCGCGGGCGACGCCCCGGTGAAGGACGCCCAGACGAACATGGCCCAGTGGCAGAGCCGCCACGCGGCGGCCCGCAAGACGGACGACAGCGGTGACTACGACGGCGCGCTGAAGCAGGTCATCGGCGCGACGGGCTCAACCGGGGAGTGCTTCGACAAGGTGGACACGGCCCTGGACTCGGCGCTCGCCCACGAGCAGCAGGAGTTCACCACCGCCGCCACCGACGGCCGCGACGCGCTGACCGGCCTGCCGGTGGGTGCCGCGCTCCTCGCGGTGCTCGCCGCGGCCGGCGCGGGTCTCGGCATCAGCCGCCGCCTCGCGGAGTACAGGTGAGCGGCATGGACAGCGGCAACGGACGAGCCGCCGGCGGCGGACGGGCGAGAGGGGTCGCGATGAGCGGCGCGAAGGGCTCGGTGGATCCGGCGGAGCCGACCGCCCCCGGCACGGACGCGTCCGGCGGCCGCACCCGCCGCACCGCGCGTCGCGGGGCCGCGCGGCTGCGCGGCTGGGGCGGCGTCGCCGGGATGGCGCTCGCACTCGCGGTCGCCGCCGCCGCGCTGGTCCCGCTGACCCGGCACGGCGGCGACACCGCGGCCACGGTCGTGGGCCCGGGATACGCGCAGGGCGTGCAGGCCAAGGCCGACAGCTGCAAGGAGCCGGAGGCGAGCCTGGCCCCGTCGTCGGCGGGCGGGCCGAACATCGACGCCATCAAGCAGCGCGGCAAGCTGATCGCGGGCGTCGACCAGAACAGCTTCCGCTGGGGATACCGCAACCCGGCGACGGGCGCCCTCGAAGGCTTCGACATCGACCTGGTGAAGGCGATCGCGAAGAACATCCTGGGCGACGAGAACGCCGTCATCTACCGCGCCATTCCCACCAGTCAGCGCATCCCCGCGCTCCAGAACGGCACGGTCGACGTCGTCGTACGGACGATGACCGTCAACTGCACCCGCATCAAGCAGGCGTCGTTCTCCACCGCCTACTTCGAGGCGGGCCAGCAGGTGCTCGCGCCCAAGGTCTCCGGCATCAAGGGCTTCGACTCCTCGCTGAACGGCAAGCGGGTCTGCGTGGCGGCGGGCTCCACCGCCTTCGACGCTCTGAAGGCCGACCCGCACGGCACGGACTACCAGGACTTCACGGTCCCCAACCAGCTGGACTGCCTGGTCCGGCTCCAGCAGAACCTGGTGGACGCGGTCGTCACCGACAACGCCCTGGCCGCCGGACAGGCCGCGCAGGACCCGGCGGTCCAGCTGAAGGGCAGCCCGTTCACCACCGAGTACTACGGCGTCGCCGTCAAGCTCGGCAACAACGACCTCGTGCAGCGGATCAACCAGGTCCTGGTGGACTACCGCAACGGCGGGGACAACAGCCCGTGGATGACGGCGTACCGCAAGTGGCTGGCCGCCGACCTGCCCGGCATATCCGGCCCGCCCGCCCCCAAGTACCGGGCAGGATGAGCGAGTTCATGACGGCGAACCACAGAGCGGAGACGTGATCGATGGGCGCGGGATCCTCCCCCAGCTCCACCGGGGGACCCCCGGAACCGGTCATGGACCGGGACGAGGTGGACCGTGCGCTGGCCCGCCTCGGCGCCGAGCACGAGGCCGTCGAGACCTCGCTGCTCGCCCTCCAGGACCATGCCGGGCGCCGGCTCCTCGAAGGCGCGGGGCTGACCGGCGTCACCAAGGAGCGCTGGGCGGCCACCGAGCAGTCGATCTCCCTGCTGTGGGCGTACTTCGACGCGTACACCGCGGCGTTGGAGTCCGCGCGCGAGCTGCGCGAGCGACGCCGCTGGCCGACCCGGGAGGATCTGGCCGAGCTCACCGAGCGGCTGCGCGGCCAGTCCGTGACGCTGGCCGGCTCGGCGCTGCACAACGCGCCGACGCTGACCGGCCCGGCCCGGCTGACCGAGCGGTTCACCCTCGGCGAGCTGGTGAACCGGATGAACGAGCTGTACGCGCACTCGCTGGACCTGGTGGTCGCCGCCGACGCGGTGTGGTCGGCGCTGCCCGCCCGGATAGACCTCCTGGCCGCCGAACTGCACCGCACCCGGGGCCTCGCGCACTCGGTGGGGGTGCGCCCCGGTGAGCACCCCTCGGGCGACGACCTGGAGTCGATCACGGCCGAACTGGCCGAGCTGCGCGCCCAGGTGGTGTCCGACCCGCTGGCGTTCTGGGTGCCCGCGCCGGGCAGCTCCGCACCGGGCGGCGGCCGTCCCGACACCGGGCGCTACGACCGGGCGGCGCGCGCCCTGGAGGACGTACGCCGCGAAATTGACGCGGTCCTGACGGTCCGGCAGGACGCTGAGCAGCGGTTGGTCCGGTTGCGCGATGTACTGTCGCGGGCGGATCGCACGCTGGCCGAGGCCCGGTCGGCGCGCGGCGAGGTCCTCGCGAAGATCGCTGCCAGCGAGGTGCCCGCCGTGAGCGGCCCGTCGATCGTGCTCCAGGAACAGCTGGCCACCGCCGCCGAGTACCGCAGGCACTCGCAGTGGCACCGGCTCTCGCCCCTGCTCGAATCCCTTGAGCGGGAGGCCGAGGACGAACTGCTGCGCGCCCGCGAGTCGTTGACGGCGGTCACCGCGCCGCTGGCGGTCCGGGCGGAGCTGCGCGGGCGGCTCGACGCGTACAAGGCGAAGGTCGCCCGGCACGGCATGGCCGAGGATCCGCTCCTGATCGAGCGGTACGACGCGGCCCGCCGGATGCTGTGGTCGGCGCCCTGCGATCTGCGCGTCGCCGAAGAGGCGGTGCTCCGTTATCAGCGGGCGGCGGCCGACGTACTGGTCCCGCGACAGACCGGGCCCGTTGACCAGAGGGGGGAATCGTGAGCGAGAACGCCAAGTGCCAGCGCCCTGGCTGCGAGGGTTCGTACGAGGACATGGGCGGCGGTGAGCTGTACTGCGACACCTGCGGGCTCGCGCCGGTCGTCTCGCCCAACGGGATGGTGTCGTCGCCGCCGACGGGGATCACCGGCGGGGGGCACCGCTCGGCCTCGCAGTCCTCGCGCTCCTCCTCGCGCAGTTCGTCGCGGTCCTCGCGGTCCTCGACCTCGCGGCGCTCGGTGTCGGGGCGGCTGTCGTCGCTGACCGGCGGCAGCTCGCACTCGCGGTCGGTGTCGGTGCGCAGTTCGGGCGCGGCGGCGAGCGCCTCGGCGCGCAGCCGGCTCGGCGCGGGCCTGGTGTCGGTGCCCGAGGTGCCGCGCCCCGATCCGCGCTCGGCGGTGATGGAGAACCCCGAAGTTCCCGAGCGGAAGCGATTCTGCTCGCGTTCGGACTGCGGGGCGCCGGTGGGCCGTTCGCGCGGCGAGCGGCCGGGGCGCACCGAGGGCTTCTGCACCAAGTGCGGCCATCCGTACTCCTTCGTACCAAAGCTGCACACGGGCGACATCGTGCACGGCCAGTACGAGGTGGTGGGCTGTCTGGCGCACGGCGGCCTCGGCTGGGTCTACCTCGCCGTCGACCGCGCGGTCTCCGACCGCTGGGTGGTCCTCAAGGGCCTGCTCGACACCGGCGACCAGGACGCGATGGCCGCGGCGATCTCCGAGCGGCGCTTCCTCGCCGAGATCGAGCACTCCAACATCGTGCGGATCTACAACTTCGTGGAGCACCTGGACCAGCGGACCGGCTCGCTCGACGGCTACATCGTGATGGAGTACGTCGGCGGCAAATCGCTGAAGGAGATCGCCAACGAGCGCCGCACGAGCGACGGCAAGCGCGATCCGCTGCCCGTCGAGCAGGCCTGCGCGTACGGGATCGAGGCCCTGGAGGCACTCGGTCACCTGCACAGCCGCAACCTGCTGTACTGCGACTTCAAGGTCGACAACGCGATCCAGACCGAGGACCAGCTGAAGCTGATCGACATGGGCGCGGTGCGCCGCATGGACGACGACGAGTCGGCGATCTACGGCACGGTCGGCTACCAGGCCCCGGAGGTCGCCGAGCTCGGCCCCTCGACCGCCTCCGACCTGTACACGGTGGCCCGCACGCTCGCCGTGCTGACCTTCGACTTCCAGGGCTACACGAATGTGTACGCGGACAGCCTGCCGGACCCCGACACCATCGAGGTGTTCCGCAGGTACGAGTCGTTCTACCGGTTCCTGGTCCGGGCCACCGACCCGGATCCGGCGCGCCGGTTCGCCTCCGCGCAGGAGATGGCGGAGCAGCTGACCGGGGTGCTGCGGGAGGTCGTGGCGCTCCAGACGGGACGCCCCAGGCCCGCGCTCTCGACGCTGTTCGGCACCGAACTGCGCGTCACCGACACCAAGTTGTTCGCCGAGCCGAGCGGGGACGCCTCGCGCCTGGGGGCGCGGGTGGCGCCGGTCGGCAGACGCGGCCGCAGGGCGGTGACGGCCCCGGCGACGGCGGCGCTGCCGGCCGGCGCCCCGCCGCTGCCCGCCCTCGCGCCGGACTCCGGCCACGCGCCGACGCAGCCCGCGATCCCGGTGCCCCGCGCCGAGACCCCGGGCGGCGGGGGCCGGCCCGCGCCCCTGCTCGCCGCCCTGGACCCGCGCTCCACCTCGCTCGCGCTGCCCGTGCCGCACGTCGTCGCGAACGACCCCAACGCCGGGTTCCTCGCGGGCCTGATGGCCGCGGCCCCCGCCGAGCTGATCGCCGCGCTGCGCTCGGCCCCGGCGGACTCCATCGAGCTCAGACTGCGCGAGCTGCGGGCCCGGCTCGACATGGACGAGCGGGTGTCCGCCACCAAGGCGCTGGAATCCCTGGAGCACGACCACCCGGACGACTGGCGGGTGGTCTGGTATCGCGGCCTCGCCTCGCTGGCCGCCGGCGACAACGAGAACGCGGCGCTCTCCTTCGACGCGATCTACGACGCTTTCCCCGGCGAGCCCGCCCCCAAGCTTGCGCTCGGCGTGTGCGCGGAGGTGCTCGGCCAGCTCGACAACGCCGCCGAGTACTACCGCCTGGTGTGGGCGACCGACCCGAGCTACGTCAGCGCCGCCTTCGGCCTGGCCCGGGTGCAGCTCGCGGCTGGCGACCGCGTCAGCGCCGTACGGACGCTGGAGTCGGTGCCCGAGGCGTCGATCCACTACACCGCGGCGCGGGTCGCCGCGGTCCGGGCGCGGCTGCGCAGCCGCGCCCCCGAGGACCCGCTGATCGAGGACCTGCGGGCGGCCGCGGCCCAGGTCGAGGCGCTCGACGCGTTCGGTCTCGACGCCGTACGACGCGAACGGCTGGCGACCGAGGTCCTGGGCACCGCCCTGGACTGGGTACTGTCGGGGAGCACCGGCGCCGGGCAGGCGAAGACCGCACTGCTCGGCAGCGAAGTCGACGAGCGGGGCCTGCGCTTCGGTCTGGAACGTTCGTACCGGGTGCTCGCCCGGCTCGCACAGCGCGGCGAGGAGAGGATCGACCTGGTGGAACGGGCCAACCGATTCCGCCCACGGACCTGGGTGTGACGATGTCGCAGACGCATCAGCTCGCCGCCTGCCCCGGCTGCGAAGAGCCGTTGGAGCCGGGGGACCTGTTCTGCGGTGCCTGCGGGTACGACCTGTCGGCCGTGCCCGAGCCGCCGCGGGACCACCCGACGATCGTCATGGGCGGGGAGGATCCCGGGTGGCCGGCCGACGGCGCCGGGCAGCCCGCGCCCGTACAACTGCCGACGGATCCGCCGGGAACGGACCCGGGCGGCGGCCAACTGCCGCCCGCGCGGCCTCCCGTACGGTCCGAGGCGCCCGGCGTCGGCGAGGAGCGGCCCGAGGAGTTCCCGCTCGCGGCGCCCGATCCGCGCGCCGCGGAGCCGGCCCCGGACACCCATGTCGCCAGGCCCGCCGCGGCCGGTGCTGCGGCGGGCAAGGTATGCGTGGCCTGCCGGGCCGGCCGGGTGGACGACGACGGCTACTGCGAGAACTGCGGCCACGCCCAGCCGCGCGAGCGCGACCACATGGAGCAGGAGCTCGGCTCGGTCTGCGCGGTCAGCGACCGCGGGCTGCGCCACCACCGCAACGAGGACTCCTTCGCGCTGTCCTCGACGGCGCTGCCCGACGGCTCCCCCGCCGTGGTGGCGATCGTCTGCGACGGGGTGTCGTCGGCGACCCGGCCGGACGAGGCGTCCGCGGCCGCGGCGGTCGCCGCCAACGAGTCGCTGCTCGCGGCCCTGCCGCAGGGCACGCATCCGCAGCAGGCGATGCACGACGCGATCCTGGCCGCCGCCGGGGCGGTCAACTCCCTTGCGGCCGAGCCGGGTTCGGCCGTCGAGCACGATCCGCACCGGCATCAGAACGCGCCCGCCTGCACCCTGGTCGGGGCGGTCTCGGCGGGCGGGCTGCTGGTGGTGGGCTGGGTCGGCGACAGCCGGGCGTACTGGGTGCCCGACGACCGCAGGACCGCGCCCGCCCGGCTCACCGAGGACGACTCCTGGGCCGCGCAGATGGTCGCGGCCCGCCTGATGAGCGAGGCCGACGCCTACGCCGACGAGCGGGCCCACGCCATCACGGGCTGGCTCGGCGCCGACGCGTACGAACTGGACCCGCACACCGCCTCGTTCAAGCCGGACCGCTCCGGTGTCGTGGTGGTCTGCACGGACGGCCTGTGGAACTACGCGGAGGCCGCCGAGGAGATGGCCCGCGTCATTCCGGCGGACGCCGCCGAACGGCCGCTGCACAGCGCCCAGGTGCTCGTCGGGCACGCCCTGGACGGCGGGGGCCACGACAACGTAACAGTGGCCGTGCTGCCGTTCGCGGTGGAGCCGCAAGGGGCAGGATCCGCCTACTAGCGGATGTCCGCCCCCATTTCGCCACTTCTCTCACTTACTTCACTTCGGTCCATGGAGCCTCAAGGAGCCTTTTCCGATGGCCAATTTCTCCAAATCCACCGTGCCGCAGTTCTCCGTCGAGGTGTACCAGAACGAGTTCCTGCCGGAGGGCGGCCGCGAGGTCAACGCGATCGTCACGGTGACCTCCACGGGCGGCGGCACGCTCGGCGCCCCCTTCGGGGCCACGGCCTCGCCCGCGTACATACCCGGCCGGCCGCCGACCGCCGCGGTGGTGATCATGGTGGACTGCTCGGGCTCGATGGACTATCCGCCGACCAAGATGCGCAACGCCAGGGACGCGACGGCCGCCGCCATCGACACCCTGCGCGACGGGGTCGCCTTCGCCGTCGTCGGCGGTACGCACCTGGCCCGCGAGGTCTACCCCGGCAACGGCCGGCTCGCCACCGCCGACGGGCAGACCCGGGCCCAGGCCAAGGAGGCGCTGCGCAAGCTGAGCGCGGGCGGCGGCACCGCGATCGGCACCTGGCTGCGGCTCGCCGACCGGCTGCTCGGGGCCGCCGACGTCCCCATCCGGCACGGCATCCTGCTCACCGACGGCCGCAACGAGCACGAGTCGCCCGAGGACCTGCAAGCCGCGCTCCAGGCCTGCGCGGGACGGTTCACCTGTGACGCCCGGGGCGTGGGGACCGACTGGGAGGTCAAGGAGGTCACGGGGATCGCCTCCGCGCTGCTCGGCACCGCCGACATCGTCGCCGATCCGGCCAACCTGGCCGCGGACTTCACGCAGATGATGGAGAACGCGATGGGCAAGGAGGTCGCGGACGTGGCGCTGCGGCTGTGGAACCCGGTCGGCGTCGAGATCAAGTTCGTCAAGCAAGTGGCGCCCACCGTCGAGGACTTGACGCACCGCCGGACCGAGGCGGGCCCGCGCGCCGGGGACTATCCGACCGGCTCCTGGGGCGACGAGTCCCGCGACTACCACGTGTGCGTGCAGGTCCCCGAGGCCGGCGTCGGCCAGGAGATGCTGGCCGCGCGCGTCTCGCTCGTCGTCCCCGACCGCGAGGGCGGTCCGGCGCAGACGCTGTCACAGGGTCTGGTGCGGGCGGTGTGGACCGACGACATGGCGGCCTCCACCTCGATCAACCCCCAGGTCGCGCACTACACGGGCCAGGCCGAACTGGCACAAGTCATCCAACAGGGGCTGGATGCGCGCAAGTCGGGAGATGTCGACGGGGCGACCGCGAAGCTGGGCCGGGCGGTGCAGCTGGCCGCCGCCTCGGGGAACGCGGATACTGCGAAACTGCTTGCGAAGGTGGTGGACGTGGTGGACGAGGCGACCGGTACTGTGCGACTGAAGGCGAAGGTCGCGGAGGCGGACGAGATGACCCTCGAAACGCGCTCCACCAAGACCGTTCGCGTCAAGAAGTAGCGGGAAGCGAACGAGAAGCGACGTAGCGAAGCAGCTGCGCCCGAGATCCACAGAGAACCACCCAGAACAACCCAGAACCGCCGAAATACCACGGCCCGCCGGGCCGGACGATGAGAGGGGGAAGCGACTCCATGCCGACCTGCCCGAACGGACACCAGTCGGGTTCCGACGACTGGTGCGAGATCTGCGGCCATCGCATGGGTGCCGTGCCGCCGCCTCCCCCGCCACCGCCCGCGTACGGCCACCCGGGCCCCGGGGACCCGAACGCCACCGCCCAGGCGGAGCTCTGCCCGCAGTGCCGCACCCCGCGCGAGGCCGGGGCGCCCTTCTGCGAGGAGTGCCGCTGGAACTTCCTCACCAATACGGCGACCTCGTACACCCCGCTGGCCCCGCAGCAGCCCATGCCGCAGCCCGGCCCCGGCCCGGCGAACGGCCCCGGTCCCGGCCTGAATCTGCCGCCCGCCTTCCAGCAGGGCCCGCCGCCCTCGCCCCGCGACCCGTTCGAGTACCAGAGCTCGCGGCCCTCGCAGGTGAACCGGCCCGCCGAGCCGCTGGCCGCCGAGCCCTCGCAGCGCTCCGCGCCACCGCTGCCGCCGAACGCCTTCCAGCAGCAGCCGCCCGCGCCGCCCTTCGGCGGCGGCCAGGGCGGCCCGCCTCCGCCGCCGCCCGTGTTCCAGCAGCCGGCGCCGCAGCCTCAGGTCCCGCAGCCGCAGGGCGAGGACGACTGGATGCTGCCGCCGCCCTCCCAGCCCGTACCGGGCACGCGGCAGCAGACCGGACCGGCGCAGGGCACCGACGACTGGCCGCAGCAGACCGGAGCGGACCGGGGCAACGACGACTGGCCGCACACGGGGCCCGCTCAGGGCGGTGACGACTGGCCGCAGGCCGTGCCGCCGCCCGCGCCGGCCGCCTGGTCCATCACCATCGGCCCGGACCGGGACTACTTCCTGGCGATGATGCAGCGCAGCGGCCCCGAGGCGGCTGGGCTCAACCTGCCCGCGTACTCGCCCGAGCAGCAGCGCCCGCTGGCCGGCAACCAGATCACCATCGGCCGCCGCCGGCACTCCACGGGCGAGGCCCCCGACATCGACCTGTCGGTGCCGCCCGAGGACCCGGGCGTCTCGCACCAGCACGCGGTGCTCGTGCAGCAGCCGGACGGCACCTGGGCGGTGGTCGACCAGAACTCGACCAACGGCACCACGATCAACGGCGGCGCCGAGCCGATCCAGCCGTACGTTCCGGTGCCGCTCCAGGACGGCGACCGGGTGCACGTGGGCGCCTGGACGACCATCACGGTCCGGCGCGGCTGACCGGCGTCTCCCGCAGGGGCCAGGTGTAGGGCCCCTGCGGATCGTCCAGCCACGCCCACTGGGCGGTGCCGTCCAGGGTCACCCCGAAGCGCTCGCGCCGGGGCCGCTTCTCGCGGCGCCACAGCGCGTACGCCTCGTACGGGTCGAGGCTGCCCGCCGTCAGTTCGAGCAGGAAGCGGAACAGCTCGTTCGCCACGGTCTCGCGCGGCAGCCCGCCCGCGTAGGGGATCCGCCGCGCCTGCCGTCCCGTACCGCGCAGCGGCACGAAGTAGGCGGGCGTGTGCAGGAACCGGCCCTCGGCCCGGCCGGGTTCGCTCACCCGCAGCCGGATGAGGCCGGTCGCGAGCGGGGCCAGGATCACCGCGTCCGCCCGGCACTGCGCCGCCCACTCGTCCGGCACCGAGCTCACCGTGCAGGTCGCCACGATCCGGTCGAAGGGCGCCCGCGAGGGACAGCCGCGCGCCCCGTCCCCGGTGAGCACGGCGGGGTGGTACCCGGCCGCGGCCAGATGGGCCCGCGCGGACTCGGTGATCTCGGGGTCCAGGTCGACGGTCGTGACGTTGTCGTCGCCGAGCCGGTGGGCGAGCAGCGCCGCGTTGTACCCGGTCCCGGCGCCGATCTCCAGGACCCGGTCGCCGTCCCGGATGTCCAGGGCCTCCAGCATGCGGGCCATCAGCGAGGGCTGGCTGCTGGAGGAGACGAGGTCGCCGTCGCGCACCCGGGTGGCCAGCGGGGCGTCCGCGTAGGCCCCGGTCAGCCAGCGTTCGCGCCGCCCGGGGTCGGGGTCCTCGCCCCACAGCCGGTCGTGGCCGCCGTAGGCGCTCTCGTAGTAGTACGGCACGAAGAGATGGCGCGGCACCTGCTCGAAGGCGGCCCGCCAGGCCGGGTCCGCCAGTGCCCCGCCGGCCACGATGTCCCGCACGAGGGCCCGCCGCAGCGCCCGGTCCGCACCGTCCGCACTCATATGTCCACTGTGCTGCGCCGGAGCCCGGGAGGCGAGTGGTCCTACGCCCCCGGTCCTCGGCCACCGGGTCTGAGACCATGGAGGAGTGCCGGATCACCGGCGCGGTGGTGGGGCAGGCCGAATGACATTGCGAGGGTGTTCAACGTGACCGAGATTCCGCGCGGCACGCTTCAGGAGCAGACCTTCTACGAGCAGGTCGGCGGCGAGCAGACCTTCCGCCGGCTCGTCCACCTCTTCTACGAGGGCATCGCCGACGACCCGCTGCTGCGGCCGATGTACCCGGAGGAGGACCTGGGCCCGGCCGAGGAGCGGCTCGCCCTGTTCCTGATGCAGTACTGGGGCGGCCCGCGCACCTACAGCGACGGCCGGGGCCACCCGCGGCTGCGGATGCGGCACGCCCCCTTCACGGTCGACCGGGCCGCGCACGACGCCTGGCTGCGCCACATGCGCACCGCCGTCGACGGCCTCGGCCTCTCCCCGGAGCACGAGAAGACGCTCTGGAACTATCTGACGTACGCGGCCGCGTCGATGGTCAACTCCGAGGGCTGAGCCCCCGGCGGCCGACGCCCGGGGTCAGACCGGGCTGACGGTCAGCCCGCCGAGCCCCGCGCGGCGTACCACGACGGACCCGTACGGTGTGCGCAGCCGCAGCCAGGGGCCGGAGGCGAAGAGCGCCACCGGCTCGGGAGCGGCCGGCGCGCCCGCCGAGGCGAGCACCCGGGCCGGCCGCAGGAAGCCGAGGGACTGGGCCGCGTGCACGGCCCGCAGCGGCAGTTCGGTAGAGCCGAGCGTCCGGGACCAGATCTCGTGCCCGATCAGCTCGCGCTCGGCGCGGTTGCGCCGCGCCTCGGGCAACGCCTCGTCCCGGGCCCGGAATTCGGCGACGGCGGCCGCGACCGCACCCCGCATCCGCTCGGGTTCCGGCAGCCCCGGAACCGGCTGCCAGCCGCCGCGCGGCGGCAGCACCCCGGCCCACGGCGGCCCGGTGACGGCCGCCGGAACCCGCGCGGTGGACGCCGTCTCGTCCAGGGACTCCAGGAGTTCACCGGCGGAGACGGTCACGTCGAACGCGGCGGACTCGTCCCGGAGCCGGGCCGTGCGGATGGCGAGCACTTCGAAGGACGGCGGCCGGCCGAAGACGGCCAGCGCCCCGCCGCCCGCCTGCAGGCGCACCGCGGCGGCCCGGTCGTAGTGGATCAGCCGGCCGAGGAAGGCGGCGAGATCAGCCGCCTCCCTGGCATCGGCGAACCGCAGCACGGCGTTCATGCCGCGGCCCGCTCCGGCCCGTCGCCCCGGGCGCCGTCGTCCACGTACTCCTGGAGGAAGGCCTTCTCCTCGGCGGTGATCCGCCGCGGCCGGCCCGCCGCCAGGTCGAAGGGCACGACGACGGTGGACGCCGCGACGTACACCTGGCCGCTCTCCCCCGGGTCCTTGATCTCGTACGAGACGGTCAGGGACGCCGCGCCAATCTTCGTCACCCACGACTCGATGGTCACCGGCTCGTGCCGGTGCACCAGCGGCCGCTTGTAGTCGATCTCGTGCCGGGCCACGACGGACCCGCCCTGGAACGACGGCGAGCCGTCACCCGGCGCGAGCCGGAACATGAAGTCGATGCGGGCTTCCTCCAAGTACCGGACGAAGACCGCGTTGTTGACGTGCCCGAAGGCATCCATGTCCGACCAGCGCAGCGGGCAGCGGTAGATATGACGGGCCACGTTCCCTCAGCCCCGGGTGAGCTTCTTGTACGTGGCGCGGTGCGGCCGCGCCGCGTCGGCGCCCAGACGCTCGACCTTGTTCTTCTCGTACGACTCGAAGTTGCCCTCGAACCAGTACCACTTGGACTCGCCCTCGTAGGCGAGGATGTGGGTGGCCACCCGGTCCAGGAACCAGCGGTCGTGGGAGATCACGACGGCGGCGCCGGGGAACTCCAAGAGCGCGTTCTCCAGCGAGGAGAGCGTCTCGACGTCGAGGTCGTTGGTGGGCTCGTCGAGGAGCAGCAGGTTGCCGCCCTCCTTGAGGGTGAGCGCCAGGTTGAGGCGGTTGCGCTCACCGCCGGAGAGCACGCCCGCGGGCTTCTGCTGGTCCGGGCCCTTGAAGCCGAAGGCGGACACGTAGGCCCGCGACGGCATCTCGACCTGGCCGACGTTGATGTAGTCCAGCTCGTCGGAGACGACGGCCCACAGCGTCTTCTTCGGGTCGATGTTGGCGCGGCTCTGGTCGACGTACGAGATCTTGACGGTCTCGCCGATCTTGACGGTGCCGGAGTCCGGCGTCTCCAGGCCCTGGATCATCTTGAAGAGCGTGGTCTTGCCGGCGCCGTTCGGGCCGATGACGCCCACGATGCCATTGCGCGGCAGGGTGAAGCTGAGGTCGTCGATGAGGACCTTGTCGCCGAAGGCCTTCGAGAGGTTGTTGACCTCCACGACGATGGAGCCGAGGCGCGGGCCCGGCGGGATCTGGATCTCCTCGAAGTCCAGCTTCCGCATCTTGTCGGCTTCGGCGGCCATCTCCTCGTAGCGGGCCAGACGCGCCTTGGACTTGGTCTGACGCCCCTTGGCGTTGGACCGCACCCACTCCAGCTCTTCCTTGAGCCGCTTGGCGCGCTTCTCGTCCTTGCGGCCCTCGACCTTGAGGCGGGACGCCTTCTTGTCCAGGTACGTGGAGTAGTTGCCCTCGTACGGGATGGCGCGGCCGCGGTCGAGCTCCAGGATCCACTCGGCCACGTTGTTCAGGAAGTACCGGTCGTGGGTGACCGCGACGACGGCGCCCGCGTACTTCGAGAGGTGCTGCTCCAGCCAGTTCACCGACTCGGCGTCGAGGTGGTTGGTGGGCTCGTCGAGGAGGAGCAGGTCGGGGGCCTCGATGAGCAGCTTGCAGAGCGCCACCCGGCGCTTCTCGCCGCCGGAGAGGTTGACCACGGGCCAGTCGCCGGGCGGGCAGCCCAGCGCGTCCATGGCCTGCTCCAGCTGGGCGTCCAGGTCCCACGCGTTGGCGTGGTCGAGGTCCTCCTGGAGCTTGCCCATCTCCTCAAGGAGCGCGTCCGAGTAGTCGGTCGCCATGAGCTCGGCGACCTCGTTGAAGCGCTTGAGCTTGCCCATGATCTCGGCGGCGCCGTCCTGGACGTTCTCCAGTACGGTCTTGGACTCGTTGAGGTGGGGCTCCTGCATGAGGATGCCGACGCTGTACCCGGGCGACAGGAAGGCGTCGCCGTTGGAGGGCTGCTCCAACCCCGCCATGATCTTGAGAACGGTGGACTTACCGGCACCGTTGGGGCCGACCACACCGATCTTCGCGCCGGGCAGGAAGCTCAGGGTGACGTCATCGAGAATCACCTTGTCGCCGTGCGCCTTGCGCGTCTTGCGCATGGTGTAGATGTACTCAGCCAAGAGAAACCGTCCGGCAGATCGATGGGTGGGCAGATACACCCCATCTTGCCTGACGGCCACCCTTCGAAGGAAACGGCCCCGGTACGCGAGGCGTACCGGGGCCGCTGCCCGTTACCGGGCGCTCACTCTGTGTTCAGCATTCGGCCTACTGACCGGCGCTCTTCTTCTTGCGGAGGAAGAACACCGCGCCGCCACCGAGCAGCACCAGGACGACGGCCGCACCGGCGATCATCGGGGTGGCGCTGGAGCTGCCGGTCTCGGCCAGGTTGGTGCCGTTGGTCCCGGTCGAGCTGCCACCGGCCGAGGCGGGGCTGGGCTTCGAGGACGGGGTGGGCGTACCGGAACCGACGTTCTTGCAGTCAAGGACGCCGGAGAAGTGCTGACCGGCGATCGTGAAGTCGTACTTCTGGCCCTCCGCGACGGGGAACAGCACGGTCTTCGACTCGCCCGGCTTCACCGACGCGACGGTCTTGCCGCCGACGGTCACCGGGAAGGCCTCGTCGCCCTTGTTGCTGACGGTGATGTCCACGCCGCCCTTGACGCAGTCCTTCTTCACCGAGACGGCCGGGATGGCACCCTGCTTCGCCCAGGTCAGCTTGGCCTCCGTCTGGACCGTCGAGTCGCTCGAACCGGCCAGGATCTGGGTCTGGCTCTTGGAGTCACTGGCGAACGCGCGGCCGACCGGCACCTGGGTGGTGGCCTGGAGGCGCAGCGCGCCGGAACCCGGCTTGGCGGTCGCGGGCACGTCGAAGAAGAGCTGGCTGCCGTTGGCGACGGTGGTTACGGCCTGCCCCGCCTTGTCGACAACCTTGACCCCGGCGTCCGTGAGCTCCTGGGAGCGGGTGACCGTCACCTTGTCGGCGTTGGTGTGCACCGTGACCGGGCCGAGCTTCTGGCCGACCTTGCCGGCCACCGACGGGTTGTCGAGGGTCAGCGAGGCCTTGGGCTCGTCGGCGTCCTGCGCGTTCTTGACCAGCCAGTCGGCCAGCGTCTCGGCGTTCTTGTCCTTGGCCTCGACCTTGGCACCGTCCGAGTAACGCCAGATGGCGACCTGGGTGCCCGCGGCCGCGAGGGCGTTGTTGAACTTGCCCGTGATGCCTGCCTTCTTGGCCAGCGCGTCGAGGTCGTTGATGTGCGGGTAGGAGTTCTCAAGGATCCAGCGGATCTTCCCGGCGTCCTTGTTGGTGCTCAGCGAGGTGCCGCTCCACGGCGTCTCGTTGTACTTCGCCTCGGACTGCGTCGGGTTGTGAATGTCGATGCAGTACGTGCGCAGCGTGCCGCCACCGTCGACGTTCATCCGGAACAGGCCGGCGGGGACGTCTTCCGTGCCGTTGATGAGGGCCCGGTCGTACGAGCCCTTCTCCAGGCCCTGGATGGTGGCGGTGGCGCCGCCCTGGCCCTGCTGGTCAGGCGTGTCCGCGACGGCCGCACCGGCGCCGGCGATCGCACCGGCCGCGACGAGTCCCGAGACAGCTATGGCGGTGGCGAGGCGCAGAGCACCCCGCTTGCGGGCGGAAGGCCCGTGAACGGCTGAAAACACAGAATTCCCCTTCGGGCGAGGCTCTTTCGCAAGGTGGTGCGCGTGCACGGAGGGTGCGCGTTGGGGGAAGTGCCTCGCCGGCAGACTCAAGTGCCCCGTGAGTACGCGGGAATCCTAGGGATACGGAAGTCAACGATCCGCAGTGATGACGTCAGATAACCATTCTGATTCGGAATCGTTATCCCAGGCTACGTATTCCAGCCAGCGATATCGACAAATCCCCGGCACAGAAAGGGAGTTTCGGACATCCTCCGCGCTCCGCCTCCGCACCATCTCCGCTCAAGCGCGCCCGGCTAGGTACCCACCGGAGCCGCGGCGGGTGCCGACTCCCATACCACCGGTGGGAGTCCATCAGGTGCCGACGGTTCGGCTCCCGGCGCCGAGCCCCCCTCCGCCACCTGCGTCCCGGCCCGCTCGGCCGGGCTCGCCTCGCCCTTGAACACCCGCCGGAATGCGGTGGTTCCGCGCGACATGTCATGTCCGACCGCCACCGCGTCGACGTCCGCCGAGAACCAGCGCGGGCCGTCCTTGCGCTCCTCGTCCCGCACCTTCAACCGCCCGTGCACCACGAGCGGTTCACCGATCGAGACCGAGCCCGTCAGGTTCATCCCGAGCGCCCGCGCCGCCCACACCGTGTAGAAGCTGGTGGCGCCGTCCACCCAGCACTGCTTCTCCCGGTCGAAGCGGCGCGCGGTCACCGCGAGCCGGAACCTCGCCGCCCCGCCCTTCGCCGATTCCCGCCACTCCACCTGCGTCGCCACATTGCCGACCAGCGTCACCATCGTGTCGTTCACTGCCCTCAACCCCCGTACCCCGTAGATCCCGTGGGCCCGGTCCCGCCGCGTGCCGCGGTGGCGGAGAAAGCCCCCGCCCGGCCCCGCAGTCGATCGAACCCTTGCGCTGTCGATCTCCATGCTGGACCGGACGGGGAGCCCGTGCAGCGGCCTGTGGACTACCGCCCGGTTGTGGACAACCCGCTCACCCGGCGCCCGCCACCCCGGCCCGCGCGAACCCCCCTCACCGCGCCCCCGCCCCCACCACCGCCGCGTACTGCTCGCGCACCTCGCGGTACCGCAGCAACTCGGCGGCGACCGGGTCCAGGACCTTGGCCCGGCCGCAGGCCGCCGCGGCCTCGCGGAGCCGGCGTTCGGCCTCCTGCCCGTAGCGCCGTCCCGGGCCGCGCGCCGCCACCGCGCACGCCCACTCGACCAGCGGTCCGCCGACGATCCCGCCCAGCATCACCAGCGCGGGCACGATGAGACCCGGCTGAAGGACCCCGACGATCTGGCCGAAAAGCCACAGCCCGCCGACGATCTGAATGCCGGTCATGAGCATCTGGGCCAGCACGGCGGCGGGCCACCAGGGCGGCCGGGGTGAGGTGCCGCGCTCCTGCTCCTCCCGTGCCGCGAGTTCGTCCAGGGACTCGGGGAGGCCCTCGGCGCCGCGCACCGCGGCCTCGCGCACGGCCTGGGCCCAGGGCGCGGGCAGCCCCGCCGCGGCTTCGCCGGCGACCGTACGGACCGCCTGCTCGACCCGCTGGCGTGCGGTGACCGGCTCCTCGATCGGGGCCTCGGGGCGGGTCCGCAGCACGGCCGGGACGCGGATCCGCTCGTACCAGCGCCACAGCCGCAGCCACGGAGTCCCGCACGCACGCCCGGCGTTGCGCCGCCACTCGCGTTCGGCGGCCTCGCCCGCCGCGCCGGCTCCGACCGCGGCGGCCAGGCGCTCCGCGAAGTCCTTGCGGGCCCGCTCCCCGAGGCGCGGCCGGCCGTCCGCGACGTACAGGGGACGCAGTTCGGCGGCGGCGGAATCCACGTCGGCGGCCAGCCGGCGGGCCGCCGCGCCGCGTTCCTGCACGAACCGGCCGAGCTGTTCGCGGAGTTCGCCCACGCCCTCGCCGGTCAGCGCGGAGAGCGCGAGCACCGAGGCGCCGGGTTCGCCGTGTTCGCCCAGTGCCATGCCGTCCTCGTCGAGCAGCCGGCGCAGATCGTCGAGAACCTGGTCGGCGGCCTCGCCGGGCAGCCGGTCCACCTGGTTGAGCACGACGAAGCTCACCTCGGCGTACCCGGCGAGCGGGCGCAGATAGCGCTCGTGGAGCACGGCGTCCGCGTACTTCTCGGGGTCCACCACCCACACGATCGCGTCCACGAGCGCAAGGACCCGGTCGGCGGCGTGGCGGTGCGAGACGACCGCCGAGTCGAGGTCGGGCAGATCGACCAGGACCAGGCCCTCCAGGTCGCTCTCCGCGCCGTCGAGCGGTCTGCGGCGCAGCCTGCCGGGGATGCCGAGCCGGTCCAGCAGACCGGCGGCGCCGTCGGTCCAGCTGCACGCGATGGGCGCCCCGGTGGTCGGCCGACGCAGCCCGGTGTCCGAAATATGGCTCTTGGCAAGGGAGTTGAAGAGAGTGGACTTGCCGCTTCCGCTGGCACCCGCGACTGCGACGACGGTGTGCCGCGACGAGAGCCGCCGGCGGGCCGCCGCCTCGTCGAGCACCCGGCCCGCCTCGGCGAGGGTCCGCCCCTCCAGACGCGCGCGGGACAGGCCGACCAGTTCGCTCAGCGCGTCCAGGCGGCCCTTGAGCTCACCGACGTACGGCCCGCCGATGGGCTCGTAGGCGTCCTCGGCGGCATCCTCCGACTCCCCTCCTGCTCCCTCCCCCTCTCCCGGAAGGACCGCTTCCGCCACCTCGCCGGGTTCGGCGACGCGCCGCGCGATCAGCCCGTCGTCCCAGCGGTCGTCAGCCTCCTGCGTCATGCCGCTTTCCTCTCCCTCTGCACCACGGACAGCGCCGCGATCAGCCCGGCCTGCGGCTCGGGCGTCACCTCCAGCGCGTCCAGCGGCGCGAGCCGCCGTTCCCGTTCGGCGCCGAGCACCTGGTCGACGTACGTGGTGACCAGCTCGCCGCCCTTGTCGCGCAGCCGCAGCGCGCCCTGGGCGCCGATCCGCTCGGCGAGCCGCTCGCCCGCCCGGCGGGCCCGGCGGCCGCCGAGCAGGGCCGCGGCGAGCAGGGCCGCCACGGTCTCCGGATCGGGCGCCAGCGACCGCTCCATCTCCCGCACTTCGTCCTCGGCCAGCTCTTCGAGCACCCTGCGCCAGCGCCGTACGGCGAGCCCGATCCGGTCCTCCGGGTCCTCGTGGCGCACGGCCTCGGGGAACCGCCCCGCGGCCGGCTCGCGCGCCCACGCGTCCCTGACCCGCTCGTCGGCGGCGGCGGCCGCGCACCGCAGCAGTTCGGCGAGGCTGTCCACGAGCGCGTCCAGGAGCTCCGCGGAGGTGGCGCCGCCGGGGTGGGCGCGCCAGCGGGTGATCGCGTCCCCGGCGAGCACCTCGCCCGCCAGCACCCGCCGCCGCACCCGGGCGCCCTCCTTGGCGTACGCGTCCTCGACCGCGCCGGTGAGGCGTACGGCGGCCGCGTGCTGGGCTGCGACGGCCGAAGCGAGCTCGGGCATCCGCGCGTTGAGCGATTCGATCGCGCCGGAGGCGGTGCGGGCCACGGCCTGCTGGCGGGCGGCCGGGTCCTGGCTGCGGTGGCTGAGCCAGGCGAGCAGCGGGGCGACGGCACTGGCGGGCAGCAGCCCGTGCGAGACCCCCGCGGACTCGGGCAGCTCGGGCACGGTGAACCGCGGCACCTCCCCGAGCCCGGCCTTGGTGAGCAACGCCCCGTACTGGCGCGACACTTCGGTGAGCACCTGGTGCGGCACCCGGTCGAGCACGGTGACGAGCGTCGCGTCGTACTCCTTGGCGGTGCGCAGCAGATGCCAGGGCACCGCGTCGGCGTACCGGGAGGCGGTGGTGACCATGACCCACACGTCGGCGGCGCAGATGAGTTCGGCGGCCAGGATGCGGTTGCTGACGACCAGTGAGTCGATGTCGGGCGCGTCGAGCAGGGCGAGCCCGCGCGGCAGCGTGGCGACGGTCTCGACCCGTACGGCCCCGACGTCGTCCCCGCCGGGCGGGTCGCCCCCTTCGGCGTCCTCCTGCTGCTGCGGCAGCCATACGCGGGTGAGTTCGGGCAGGACGCGCGGTCCGGCGAACCAGTCCTTGTCGTCGGGATGGCAGACGAGTACGGGCGTACGGGTGGTGGGCCGCAGCACGCCCGCCTCGCTGACCCGGCGCCCCACAAGGGAGTTGACGAGTGTGGACTTCCCCGCGCCGGTCGAACCGCCGATGACGGCGAGCAGGGGCGCTTCGGGATCTCGGAGCCGGGGCAGCAGATAGTCGTCGAGCTGTGCGAGCAGCTCGCTGCGCGTCTGCCGGGCGCGTGGGGCACCCGGCAGGGGCAGCGGGAGACGCACGGCGGCGACACTGTCGCGCAGGGCGGAGAGTGCGTCGATGAGCTGAGGCCGTACGTCCAAGGTCACCACATGCGAAGAATGCCCAACTTTGGCGGCTTTTTGAAGCGTATGGCCACTTCCGCGCGCGTCCATTCATCGCCAGGGCATACCGGACGGACACATGGGACACACGGGACGAGTAGGACGCAGGCATAACGAGTGCACAACACCCTGCGCCACAAGCGTCAAAAGCGCTGCAGGATTCGCACCTGCCTGCGATTATCGGTTCGCTTCACCGAACCTCCACATCGTGCCACGCAGGTGAAGCAACCGGGACTGGGTGACAGGAGCCCTATCCTTGTCCCGGCAAGGTCAACGGCCCGGGACCCGTCCCGGACCCGCCCCCTTGCCCGCCCGGGGCTCCAGGCCACCGAGGCCACCATTCGGCCCCCGTAGCTCAGTGGATAGAGCAGGCGCCTTCTAAGCGCTTGGCCGCAGGTTCGAGTCCTGCCGGGGGCGCTTTCGCGCCAGTGCTGGTCTGGCCCTCCTTCGGGAGGGCCTTTTTGCTGGTGGGGGCAGGCTAGCGGGCATGGCGTAGCAGGGGCGTAAGACCTGCCCGAGCCCCTGGTCACGCCCTTGCGGGGAGGGGCTACGACGTGGTCGTCGTCGGCAGGTCCGGGCTGACCGGTGGGTGGCCGGCCGCCTGCTTCAGGGTGATGACCATGGTCATGCCGCCGCCCGGGGTGTCCTCGGCCGCCAGCGTGCCGCCCATGGCCTCGGCGAAGCCGCGGGCCACCGCGAGGCCGAGGCCGACTCCGGCGCCGCGCGGGGCGTCGCCGTAGCGCTGGAAGGGCGCGAATATGCGGTCCTTCGCCTCGTCGGGGACGCCCGGACCCTGGTCGGCGACGCGGAGCTCCACCCGGTCGGCCATGGCGCTCGCGGAGATGAGGACCCGCTCGCCGGGCAGGCTGTACTTGACGGCGTTCTCCACGATGTTGGCCACCGCGCGTTCGAGCAGACCGGCGTCGACCGCCACCATCGGGAGGTCCTCCGGGATGTCCAGCACCACGCTGTCCTCGGGGACGCCGCCCAGCGCCATCGGGACGACCTCGTCGAGGTCGATCTCCCGGATGATCGGGGTGACCGTGCCGGTCTGGAGCCGCGACATGTCCAGGAGGTTGCCCACCAGGTGGTCCAGGCGGTCCGCCCCCGCCTCGATGCCTTCGAGCAGCTCCGCCTCGTCGGCCTCGGACCACTCCACGTCGTCCGAGCGCAGCGACGTGACGGACGCCTTGATGCTCGCGAGCGGGGTGCGCAGGTCGTGGCTGACGGCGGCCAGCAGCGCGGTGCGGATGCGGTCGCCCTCGGCGTACAGCCGCGCCTGGTGGGCCTCCTCCCGGAGGCGCTGGCGGTCCAGGACGACCGCGGCCTGGGCCGCGAACGCGCCGAGCACCCGCCGGTCCTCGGCGGGCAGTACGCGCCCGGAGAGCGCGAGGGCCATCCGGTCACCGACCGGCATGTCCACGTCGGCGTCCTCGGGGCGGGAGGCCGGGGCGGGTCCGATGCTGCCCGTGCAGGTCCACGGCTCGACCTCGCTCGTACGCTCCAGAAGGGCCACGGACTCCATGGCGAAGGTCTCGCGGACGCGTTCCAGGAGGGCGTCCAGGCTGGTCTCGCCGCGCAGCACGCTGCCCGCGAGGAAGGAGAGGATCTCCGATTCGGCGCGCAGCCGGGCGGCCTGGTGGGTGCGGCGGGCGGCCAGGTCCACGACCGAGGCCACGGACATCGCCACCAGGAAGAAGATCGCTATGGCGACGATGTTCTTCGGGTCGGCGATGGTGAGTTCGTGGACCGGCGGGGTGAAGTACCAGTTGATGAGCAGCGAGCCGAGCGCCGCCGAGGCCAGCGAGGGCAGCAGACCGCCGAGCAGCGCGGACCCGACCGTCAGCGACAGGTAGAGCAGCATCTCGTTGGCGAGGCCGAGGTCCATGCTGATGCGGTTGAGCAGCATCGTCAGGAGCACCGGGCCTATGACTCCGGTCAGCCAGCCCCACAGGATCCGGGTCCGGCCGAGCCGCGCCCCGCGCGCCACCGGCAGACCGCGCCCGCGCGCGGCCTCCTCGTGCGTGACGATGTGTACGTCGAGATCGGGACCGGAGTCGCGGGCGACCGTGGCGCCGACGCCCGGCCCGAAGAGGTACTGCCAGGCCCTGCGGCGACTCGTGCCCAGCACGATCTGCGTCGCGTTGACCCCGCGCGAGAAGTCGAGCAGGGCCGGCGGCACGTCGTCGCCCACCACGTGGTGGAAGGTTCCGCCGAGGTCCTCGACCAGGGTGCGCTGGACGGCGAGTTCCTTCGGCGAGGCGGCGGTCAGGCCGTCGCTTCTCGCGACGTAGACGGCCAACACCTCACCGCCCGCGCCCTTTTCGGCCAGCCGGGCCGCGCGGCGGATGAGGGTGCGCCCTTCCGGTCCGCCGGTCAGGCCGACGACGATGCGCTCGCGCGAGCCCCAGATCTTGTTGACGCGGTGCTCGCTGCGGTACTCCGTCAGATACTCGTCCACCCGGTCGGCGACCCACAGCAGCGCCAACTCCCGCAGTGCGGTGAGGTTTCCGGGCCGGAAGTAGTTGGAGAGCGCCGCGTCGACCTTCTCCGGCTTGTAGATGTTGCCGTGCGCCATGCGGCGGCGCAGCGCCTGCGGCGACATGTCGACCAGCTCGATCTGATCGGCCCGCCGCACGACCTCGTCCGGGACGGTCTCCTGCTGCCGTACGCCCGTTATCGACTCGACGACGTCACCGAGCGACTCCAGATGCTGGATGTTGATGTTGGAGACGACGTCGATGCCGGCCGTCAGGAGCTCTTCGACGTCCTGCCAGCGCTTGGTGTTGCGCGAGCCGGGGATGTTGGTGTGGGCCAGCTCGTCCACCAGGGCCACCGACGGGCGGCGCTCCAGGACCGCGTCCACGTCCATCTCGGTGAAGACGCTCCCGCGGTATTCGATCTCGCGCCGGGGCAACAACTCCAGGCCGTGCAGCATCACTTCGGTGCGCGGCCTGCTGTGGTGCTCGACGAAGGCGACGACGCAGTCGGTGCCGCGCTCGGCCCTGCGGTGTGCCTCGGAGAGCATCGAGTACGTCTTGCCGACACCCGGCGCCGCGCCGAGGTAGATGCGGAGCTTGCCGCGTGCCATGGTTCCGATCTCTGTGGTCGCTCTGGATGGTGGGGCCGGTCCCTGCCTCGTTGCTGCTGGGCGCGGATGGAACGGACCTGGATACGGACCCGGTGGGGTCACACCTCGAAGCGGTACCCCATGCCCGGGGCGGTGATGAGGTAGCGCGGGTGGGACGGATCGACCTCCAGTTTGCGCCTCAACTGGGCCATGTAGACCCGGAGATAGTTGCTCTGCGTACGGTAGCTCGGCCCCCACACCTCCTGCAGCAGCTCGCGCTGGGTGACCAGGCGGCCGCGGTTGCGCAGGAGGACTTCGATCAGGTGCCACTCGGTCGGGGTGAGCCGGATGTCCTTGCCGCCGCGCCTGGCCTTCTTGGCGAGCAGGTCGATGCTGAAGCTCTTGGTGGTGACGACGCCCTGCGCCTCTTCGGCCTGGGCCTCGGGGCCGGTCCGCCGGGTGGCCGCCCGCAGCCGGGCGAGGAGTTCGTCCATGCTGAACGGCTTGGTGATGTAGTCGTCGGCGCCCGCGTCCAGCGCGGCGACCTTCTCGTCGGAGGTGTTGCGGGCCGAGACCACCAGCACCGGCACCCGGGAGAAGCGGCGCAGCGCCTTCATCACATCGAGGCCGTCCATGTCGGGCAGTCCCAGGTCGAGCAGTACGGCGTCCGGCTGGTTCGCGGCGGCCAGACGGAGGGCCGTCTTCCCGTCGGACGCGGCATCGACGACGTATTTTCGCGCCCTGAGGTTGATCTCAAGAGCCCGTACGAGCTGTGGTTCGTCCTCGACCACCAGCACCCGGGTCATCGGTGTGCCGCCTTCCTATTGTGCTGTGGATCCAGAGGGAGCCCGGAAACGGGGCACGGTCGTGCCGAGGGGCGGAGGCCCGCGGCCGGAGTACCCGGACCGCCGGCCCCCGCCCCTCGCGGTAAGCCGATCACTTCTGGACGAGTTCCTTGAGCGCGATGTTGAGCTTGAGGACGTTCACGCGCGGCTCGCCGATGAAGCCGAGCCGGCGGCCGCTGGTGGCGTCCGCGACGATCTTGTCGACCTGCTGGACGGTGAGGTGGTTCTGCTCCGCGACCCGGTGGACCTGGATCTTCGCGTACGCCGGGGAGATGTCCGGGTCCAGACCGGAGCCGGAGGAGGTGACCGCGTCCGCGGGCACGTCGGCCGGGTTCACCTTGTAGCCGGCGGTCGAGTTGTCCTTGACGACGGCGGCCTTCGCGTCGGTGACCTGCTTGATCAGCTTGTCGTTGTCACCCGACAGGTTCGTCGCACCCGACACGATCAGCTGGTACTGCGTGTTGACCGTGTTCGCGGCGAGCCCGTTGGAAGGGCGCGGCTGGAACCACTTCGGGTCCGGTACCGCAGCTTCCTCGGCGTCGTTCGGGTTCTTCTTCGGCAGGTTGTAGCTCTGGCCGATCAGTTCCGAACCGACCACCTTTCCGCCGGACTTGATCTCGGAGCCGTTGGCCTTGTTGCCGAACGCCACCTGGGCGATGCCGGTCACGACGAGCGGGTAGATGACCCCGCACACGACCGTCAGGACCAGGAGGGCGCGCAGACCGGCGCCCAGCAGACGGGCGGTGTTTCCCAGTGAGTTGTTCATGACCGATCAGCCGATTCCGGGGATGAGGGAGATGAGCAGGTCGATGATCTTGATGCCGATGAACGGGGCGATCAGACCGCCCAGGCCGTAGATGCCAAGGTTGCGGCGGAGCATCTTGTCGGCGCTGGTCGGCTTGTACTGCACGCCCTTCAGCGCGAGCGGCACCAGCGCGATGATGATCAGCGCGTTGAAGATGACGGCCGACAGGATCGCCGACTCGGGGCTGTGCAGGCTCATGATGTTGAGCTTGTCCAGGCCCGGGTAGACCACCGCGAACATCGCCGGGATGATCGCGAAGTACTTCGCGACGTCGTTGGCGATCGAGAAGGTGGTCAACGCGCCCCGGGTGATGAGGAGTTGCTTGCCGATCTCGACGATCTCGATCAGCTTGGTCGGGTTCGAGTCGAGGTCGACCATGTTGCCGGCCTCCTTCGCGGCCGACGTACCCGTGTTCATGGCCACACCGACATCGGCCTGTGCGAGCGCCGGGGCGTCGTTGGTGCCGTCACCGGTCATCGCGACCAGCTTGCCGCCGGCCTGCTCCCGCTTGATCAGCGCCATCTTGTCCTCGGGGGTCGCCTCCGCGAGGAAGTCGTCCACCCCCGCCTCTTCGGCGATGGCCTTCGCGGTCAGCGGGTTGTCACCCGTGATCATGACCGTCTTGATGCCCATGCGGCGCAGCTCGTCGAACCGCTCCCGCATGCCCTCCTTGACGACGTCCTTGAGGTGGATGACACCCAGGACGCGGGCGCCCCGCTCGTCCTCGACGGCGACGAGCAGCGGCGTGCCACCGGCCTCGGAGATCTTGTTCGCCAGCGCGTCGGCGTCCTCGGCGACCTGGCCGCCCTGCTCCTTGACCCAGGTGATGACCGAACCGGCCGCGCCCTTGCGGGTCCTGCGTCCGTCCACGTCCACGCCCGACATACGGGTCTGGGCGGTGAAGGCCACCCACTCGGCGCCGGCGAGTTCGCCCTGGTGGCGCTCGCGCAGGCCGTACTTCTCCTTGGCGAGGACCACGATGGAGCGGCCCTCGGGCGTCTCGTCGGCCAGCGAGGACAGCTGGGCGGCGTCGGCGACCTCGGCCTCGGTGGTGCCCTTGACCGGCACGAACTCCGACGCCTGGCGGTTGCCCAGGGTGATGGTGCCGGTCTTGTCCAGCAGCAGCGTGGAGACGTCGCCCGCCGCTTCGACCGCCCTGCCGGACATGGCCAGTACGTTGCGCTGGACCAGGCGGTCCATGCCCGCGATACCGATCGCGGAGAGCAGCGCGCCGATCGTCGTCGGGATCAGGCAGACCAGCAGCGCGGCAAGCACGATCATCGACTGCTCGGCCTTCGCGTACATCGCGAACGGCTGGAGCGTGACGACGGCCAGCAGGAAGACGATCGTGAGGGACGCCAGCAGGATGTTGAGGGCGATCTCGTTCGGCGTCTTCTGGCGGGAGGCGCCCTCGACCAGGTTGATCATCCGGTCGATGAACGTCTCGCCCGGCTTCGTCGTGATCTTGATGACCACGCGGTCCGACAGCACCTTCGTACCACCGGTGACGGCCGAGCGGTCGCCGCCGGACTCCCGGATGACGGGAGCGGACTCGCCGGTGATCGCCGACTCGTCCACCGACGCGACACCCTCGACCACGTCACCGTCGCCGGGGATGATGTCGCCCGCCTCGCAGACGACCAGGTCACCGATCTTGAGCTCGGTGCCGGGCACCTGCTCCTCGACGCTGCCGTTGAGGCGGCGGGCGACGGTGTCGGTCTTGGCCTTGCGCAGGGTGTCGGCCTGCGCCTTGCCACGGCCCTCCGCCACCGCCTCCGCCAGGTTGGCGAAGATCGTGGTCAGCCACAGCCAGGCCGCGATCGCCCAGCCGAACCAGTCGCTCGGGCTCTTGATCGCGAGGATGGTCGTCAGGACCGAGCCGATCTCGACCACGAACATGACCGGAGACTTGATCATGGTCTTCGGGTTGAGCTTCTTGACCGCGTCCGGGAAGGACTTGACCAGCGCCTTCGGGTCGAAGAGACCCCCGCCGACCTTGCCGTGGTCCTTGTGACCCGTTGGGACGTCGCTGTGCGGGGCCCGGGTCGGAGTGGCAGTGGACATCTCGTCCTCGTGCTTCAGGTTGGTGGTCATGACGCCAGCCCCTCGGCCAGCGGACCCAGCGCGAGCGCGGGGAAGTAGGTCAGACCGGTGACAATCAGGATGGTGCCGACCAGCAGGCCCGTGAACAGCGGCTTGTTGGTGCGCAGGGTGCCCGCGGTCTCCGGGATCGGCTTCTGCTCGGCCAGCGAACCGGCCAGGGCGAGGACGAAGACCATCGGCACGAACCGGCCGAGCAGCATCGCGAGACCGATCGAGGTGTTGAACCACGGGGTGTTCGCGTTGAGGCCCGCGAAGGCGGAGCCGTTGTTGTTGGCGCCCGAGGTGTAGGCGTACAGCACCTCGGAGAAGCCGTGCGCACCCGAGTTCGACATCGAGACCAGCGTGGAGGGCATCGCCATCGCGATACCGGTGAAGATCAGCACCAGCGCCGGGGTGATGAGGATGTAGCAGGCCGCGAACTTGATCTCGCGGGTGCCGATCTTCTTGCCCAGGTACTCGGGCGTGCGGCCGACCATCAGACCCGCGATGAACACCGCGATGATCGCCATGATCAGCATGCCGTACAGGCCGGAGCCCGTACCGCCCGGCGCGATCTCGCCGAGCTGCATGCCCAGGAGCTGGATGCCGCCGCCGAAGCCGGTGAAGGAGGAGTGGAAGGAGTTGACCGCGCCCGTGGACGTCAGGGTCGTGGCCACCGAGAAGATCGCCGAACCGCTGATCCCGAAGCGGGTCTCCTTGCCCTCCATCGCCCCGCCCGCGACGTCGAACGCCGGGCCGTGGTGGGCGAATTCGGTCCACATCATCAGGGCGGTGAATCCGACCCAGATGGTGACCATCGTGGCGAGGATCGCGTAGCCCTGCTTGACCGAGCCGACCATCTTGCCGAAGGTCCGGGTCAGTGCGAGCGGGATGACGAGGATCAGGAAGATCTCGAAGAGGTTCGAGAAGCCGTTGGGGTTCTCGAAGGGGTGGGCCGAGTTGGCGTTGAAGTAACCGCCGCCGTTGGTGCCCAGCTCCTTGATGGCCTCCTGCGAGGCCACCGCCCCGCCGTTCCACTGCTGCGAGCCGCCCATGAACTGGCCGACCTCGTGGATGCCCGCGAAGTTCTGGATCGCGCCGCACGCGACCAGGACGACCGCGCCGATCACCGAGATCGGGATCAGGATCCGGACGGTGCCGCGCACCAGGTCCGACCAGAAGTTGCCCAGCTCACCGGTGCGCGAGCGGGCGAAGCCACGGACCAGGGCGACGGCGACCGCGATGCCGACGGCGGCCGACACGAAGTTCTGGACCGCCAGACCACCGGTCTGCACGACGTGGCCCATGGCCTGCTCGCCCGAGTACGACTGCCAGTTCGTGTTGGACACGAAGGAGGCGGCCGTGTTGAACGCCTGGAACGGGTCGATCGACACGAAGCCCAGCGAGCCCGGCAGCGAGCCCTGCAGGCGCTGGATCAGGTAGAGGAACAGCACGCTGACCGCGGAGAAGGCGAGGACGCCGCGCAGATAGGCGGGCCAGCGCATCTCGGTGGACGGGTTGGCGCCGATGGCCTTGTAGAGCCACTTCTCGACACGCAGGTGCTTGTCGGAGGAGTAGACACGGGCCATGTAGTCGCCGAGGGGACGGTATGCCAGGGCCAGCGCCGCTGCGAGCGCGAGGAACTGGAGCACACCGGAGAGCACAGGTGACATGTCGGGGCTCAGAACCTCTCCGGGTAAACGAGGGCGAGGACGAGGTAACCCAGCAGGGCGACGGCCACGATCAGACCGACAATGTTCTCGGCAGTCACAGCTTTGCCACCCCCCTGGCGATGAGCGCCACCAGCGCGAAGACCGCGATCGTGGTGACGACGAAGGCCACGTCGGCCATCGTGAACTCCTGAAAGAGGTTCGAAAAAGAACGGACGCCATGAGGAAACCGTCTCCGACAGTGTTTGCGCGCTCCGTTGACGGGCCTCTTACGGCCATTGGCGCCCCTTTAACGGGACTCTTACGCCCGCACGGACGGCCACCCGTCGACCTGGGGATATCTAGCAGCCTTCTACGCCAAACGGGGCATTTTTCCGAGCGGGTCACAACGCTTTCCGGCCGGATGCGCGAAGGTCGGCCAAACCCCCGTGTACGGGATCCTGACAGGACACTGACACCCGGTCGGCGAGCCGCCGTCAGAGGGGCGTAAAACTCCGCTCAACGGGCGGAGCGCGGCTTCTTCGTCGCCTAGATTCGTGTGCTGCCGCTCACTGACAGTCGCGGACAGCCATGGCCGGCCCGCACTCGGGCCATGCCCTTCCACCGTCCCGGCATGAGCGGTGACCTGCGGCGATGTCTCGCCGCATCGCGTCCCCACCAGAAGGTCACCCCCGATGTCTCCCGCCGCCCCCCAGCAGGCCCAGACCGTCCCCGCTCCCAGTGGTCCGCCGCCCCGCAATCCCCGGACTCCGGGGCCCGGCCGGCCCCCGCACCGCGGTGCCCGCCGCCCCAGCGGGCTCTTCGAGCCCGTGCAACTGGTCACGTCGTTTCCCGACGCGCTGCGCAAGCTGCATCCGCGGGCGCTGGTGCGTACCCCGGTCCTTTTCGTGGTCTCGGTCGGGGCGGTGCTCACCACGCTCTCCGCGCTCCTGAACCCGTCGGTCTTCACCTGGGTCATCAGCGTCTGGCTCTGGCTGACGGTGATCTTCGCCAACCTCGCGGAGGCCGTCGCCGAGGGCCGGGGCAAGGCCCAGGCCGAGTCCCTGAGGAAGGCCCGCACGGACACGGTGGCGCTGCGCCTGCGCGACAACTGGCGGGTCGGCACCGATCTGAGCAGCGCGCGCACGGAGGCGGTCGCCGCCACCGACCTCAAGCCCTTCGACTTCGTACTGGTCGAGGCGGGCGAGCTGATCCCGGCGGACGGCGACGTGGTGGACGGGGTCGCGGCGGTGGACGAGTCGGCGGTGACCGGCGAGTCCGCGCCGGTCATCCGCGAGTCCGGCGGCGACCGCTCCGGCGTCACCGGCGGCACCACCGTCCTGTCCGACCGGATCGTCGTCCGCGTCACCTCACGCCCCGGGCACTCCTTCCTCGACCGGATGATCGCGCTGGTCGAGGGCGCGTCCCGGCAGAAGACGCCGAACGAGATCGCGCTCAACATCCTGCTCGCCGCGCTCACCATCATCTTCGTGCTGGTCGTCGTCACCCTCCAGCCCATGGCCGAGTACGCGAACGCCGCCCAGTCCACCACCGTCCTCGTGGCGCTCCTGGTGACCCTGATCCCGACCACCATCGGCGCGCTGCTCTCCGCGATCGGCATCGCGGGCATGGACCGGCTGGTGCAGCGCAACGTGCTGGCCATGTCGGGGCGGGCGGTGGAGGCGGCCGGCGACGTGAACACCCTGCTGCTCGACAAGACCGGCACCATCACCCTCGGCAACCGCGAGGCCGCCGCCTTCATCCCCATGCCCGGGGTGCGCGAGCACCACCTCGCCGACGCCGCGCAGCTCGCCTCGCTCGCCGACGAGACGCCCGAGGGCCGCTCCGTCGTCGTCCTCGCCAAGAACCAGTACGGGCTGCGCGAGCCCGCCGAGGGCGATCTGGCGGGGTCCCGGTTCGTGGAGTTCAGCGCCCAGACCCGGATGAGCGGGGTGGACCTGCGCTGGGAGAACGGCGCCGTCTCCCACATCCGCAAGGGCGCGACCGCCCAGGTCATCGAGTGGGTCATGATGTACGGGGGCCAAGTGCCGCCCGAGGCACTCCAGTTCACCGAGGCGATCTCGGCATCCGGCGGCACCCCACTGCTGGTGGGCGTGCACGACTGGAACGGGCCCCGCGTCCTCGGCGTGATCCACCTCAAGGACGTCGTCAAGGACGGCATCGCGGAACGCTTCTCGGAACTGCGCCGCATGGGCATCCGTACGGTCATGATCACCGGGGACAACCCGCTCACCGCCCGTGCCATCGCGCGGGAGGCCGGGGTGGACGACTTCCTCGCCGAGGCCACCCCCGAGGACAAGCTCGCCCTGATCAAGAAGGAGCAGGAGGGCGGCAAGCTGGTCGCGATGACGGGCGACGGGACGAACGACGCCCCGGCGCTCGCGCAGGCCGATGTGGGCGTGGCGATGAACACGGGGACCTCGGCCGCGAAGGAGGCCGGGAACATGGTGGACCTGGACTCCAACCCGACGAAGCTCATCGAGATCGTCGAGATCGGCAAGCAACTCCTCATCACCCGTGGGGCGTTGACCACCTTCTCCATCACCAACGACGTCGCGAAGTACTTCGCGATCATCCCGGCGATGTTCGCCTCCGCCTATCCGGGCCTCGAAGCGCTGAACGTCATGGGCCTGCACAGCCCGACGTCCGCCATCACCTCGGCGATCATCTTCAACGCCCTGATCATCGTGGCGCTCATCCCGCTCGCCCTGCGCGGCGTCCGCTACACCCCCGCCTCCGCCCACGACCTGCTCCGCCGCAACCTCGGAATCTACGGTCTCGGCGGACTCGTCCTGCCCTTCGTCGGCATCAAGCTGATCGACGTGATCGTGTCGATGATCCCCGGCCTCGGCTGACCGGCATCAGCGGGATTCGGGCTGCGTCCGCGTCTCGCGGACGTCGACGCCGAAGTGTTCGAGCACGGCCAGGAAGGCCGTCCGGTTGGGTATGCCGTTCGGCTCCCGCATCGCCTGGCGCCGCTCTCCGTCCCGGGTGTGTACGACGATGCCGCGCGGCCGCGCCGTCAGGTCGAACCGCGGCCCCACCTCGATGTGGTCCAACTCGGCCCAGGTCACCAGCTCGCGGCGTTTGACGAAGAGCAGCCAGTCGTGGAGGAGCAGGCCCTCGGGGGTGACGGCGGCCAGCTGGAAGTCGACCGTCCCGCCCTGCCGGAGGCGCTCCAGCATCCCGGGGAGCTGCGCCTGTGCGATCCTCGGATCCGCCAGGCGGACGAAGTGCGTCAGCGCCGTCTCCTCGGGGCCCAGGGCCCCGGCCATCATCCGGTGCCTTCTCCCCCGGTGCCAGAGGCAGTACCGGTACCCGAACCGGTACGTCGCGCCCTGATGGCGGACCCAGGAGAAGGAGTGATCGAACCTCTCGACCTCCTGCCATCGCACGGCGAACGTCCTCCCCCTGCCCGGCGCCAGGTGTGCGCGGTTCCCGTGGAAGAAGACGGCACCGTGCTCGTGGACGTGGACGGTCTCGTGCGGGACCCGCAGCACCGCGACCTGCGCGCCGAGCGATGCTCCGGCCGCCAGCCGCGCCGCGACAGGCGCCATGAGGGAGTCCTCGGCCTGCGGCCCGAGGTGGCGCCGCGTCTCTTTCGCCGAGCACAGCGCGATGCCCGTCACCGCGAGAGCGAAGACCGTTGCCGAACCCGCCAGCGCAGGCAGCCAATCCCTGGTGGAGAGCGAATCGTCGAACAATGCGGGGCCCAGCGTTCCGGCGACGCCGAGAGCGGCCACCAGGCTGACGAGGAAGAGGACGTTCTCGGCTCTGCCCAGCGCGCTCGGCCGGCCCCGCAGGATCGCGCGGCCGCTCCACAGCAGGTCCGTCCCCATGCCGAGCATCAGCAGGCACCAGACGAACAGGAGCGGGCCCACCAGCCACCGGTCTTTGCCGTGCCCGGGTTCCGCGTCGAGGATCCACAGCACGGTCCACCCGGCACCGAAGCCGCCGGCCGCGGCCATGGCCGCCCCGGCGAGCATCGCGAATCCGCCTGCCGCGGTGACCACTCCCGGGCGTACCGGACCCACCGTCCCCCCTTCCCCGCGGTGGACGCCCCGTCAGCGGAACTCGGCCAGCCGCGGCCGCAGCCCGAGAACGAGGAGCCCGGCCGCCAGGATCAGGGCGCCGGCGGCCGTGGACGCCTGGGTGCTGATGGCGTCCCGGCCGGTGGCGATCGCCGTTTCGTGGTGGGCGGCGTTGATCCCGGTCACCTGGTCCAGGGCCTTCATCCAGTCGCCGAAGTGGGCGTTGGAGGTGTCGGAGGACCAGCCGATGCAGAAGACCGTGGCCTCCTGGAGCTTTCCCTCGGCGACGAGCCGGCGGAAGGTCCGGTCGTCCTTCTGGTAGACGGCGTACGCCTCGACCGTCTTCTCCGCCGCCTCGCGCTCCCCGGCGAAGGTGATGTTGTCCAGCTCGCGCCGGTACTCGCCGGTGAACTGCTCGTCGCTGTGGTCGCGTTGATACGCCGACCAGGTCCCGGCCAGTTTCGCGTCGTACGTGGCGAGGCTCGCGCCTTCGAGCCCGTACAGCTGCTGCGACTTGTCGAAGAACGACTTCTCGTACGCGTCCCTGCGTGCGGCGTCCAGCAGGAAGCGGCTCTCGTCCGCGTTGGCGTCGTAGCCGATCGCCTTGGAGCGGGAGAGGGCGACCACCGAGTCGAAGGAGTCGTGGCGCGCGATCTTCAGCTGCTCCTCGGAGACCGTCAGGAGCCGGCTGCCGCACACCACCGCGACGACCGCGCACAGCGTGGCCGCGAGGAGCGCGGGGTTGAAGACGCGCCGGAAGCCGCGGGCGATGCGGACCTGGAGTACCGCCAGGACGACGAGCAGCAGCACCCCGAGGACGGCCTCGGTGACGAGCTGGACGGACAGGTCCGAGCGCGCGGCCTCGTACTCGCCCTCGTACACGGCGTTGTTGGCGTCCACGAGCCTGCGGGCCTGCGGCAGCAGGCGCTGCGCCAGGAGGTCGGTGGCCAGCCGGTAGTCGGCGCGGGCCGCGTCCTTGCCGCCGGGGTGCCCGTCGTTCTCCAGGGACCGGCCGATCAGCTCCTGGTAGTGCGCGAAGTCGTCGGTGAGGGCGACCACCGTGTCCTCGGTCGCCTTGTCGCCCTCGGAGGCGGCACCGAGGGTGCGCAGGGAGCCGCTGATGGTCTGCTGGGCGTCCCGGTAGAAGCCGCTCGCCTTGCTGTACGACTCGTCCAGGCGACCCCTGCCCGAATCGCCGCTGGACAGAAGGATGTTGGCGGCCTGGGCGTCCATGTCGTTGAGTGCCAGGTTGAGTTGCGTGGCCGCGACCGTGCGGGGTGCGGCGCGGTGCTGGATCGCGTCCCACGTGGTGGAGAGCCCGGTGGCCGCCACGGCGATCAGGACGACAAGTCCGGCGCCGAGCAGCAGGCACACCGCGCGGGCGAGCCGCAGCCGGCCCTGTGTGGTGGTCCAGTAGCGGCCGACGGCGTACCGGAAGAGACGGACCAGCCGGGCGACGGCGATGGGAGGCCGTCGCCCCGGCTGTCCGCTTCGCGGACCCCCTACGGACCGCTGCTCGGGAGTTCCCCCACGACGAACGTCCGGCGCGGGGTCTGGTTCAGCAGTCGACGGGGCCCCCGCTCCCTGACGCTGCCCGGCACCGGCGGTGACCGTCACTCGCCCTCCAACCTCGCGCCACGGGCCGCTCGTACGTTCCCGTGCGCTGACCATCATGTGGGGCAGAAGTTCGAGTGATCGCTTGTGTTGACGGGTCCCTGATGCCCAAGAGCCTTGGCTTAACGCCTACTTGACGGCCGGAAGCCGTCGGTCGTGTCCGGTCGGTCCGCGGTTGCGCCGGCCCGGTGTTCAGTCCTCCCGGACCGCGCCTTCCCCCGCCTCCGCCAGCGCCGCCCCGGCCTGCCCGGCGAGGGTCACCGCCACCAGCCGGGCCTGCAGCGGAACGACGTCGCCCGGCCCCGGCCTGAGCATGAACCGGCCGTAGTAGTGCCCCTTGCCGACGGCACGCAGCTCGATCTCCTGCCCCCGCGGCCAGCCGTGGCGCTCCACGTCCCACCGGGCACCGCGCGCCGTGGTGACCTCGCCGTCCTCTTCGAGGCCGGGCGGGTGGCCGAGAAGCGTTCCGTACTCGAAGCGGCAGCCGTCCAGGGCCAGCAGGTCGATGAGCTGGTCGCGGACGTGGGTGACGACGGCGTCCGCGGACGCGGCGTTCTGCGCGAGGCGGGCGGTTTCGTGGATGCGGGCGAGATGGCCCGCGTCGGTGACGGTGACGACCTTCAGGCGCCGGGCCCGCGCGGCGAGCTGCGAGACCGCGAGTCCGACCGCGAGCAGCAGGACGGCGGTGGTGATCTCGTCGCCGCTGGAGATGGTGAACCGCTCGTAGGGGCGGGTGAGGAAGAAGTCGAACCAGAGGGCCGAGGAGAGCGCGGCCAGTGCCCCCGCGCCGCGGTGCCCGTTGGCGGACACGGCCACCACGACCACCACGAGGATCAGTGCGAGGTTGGTGCTCGCCACGTGCGTACGCAAGGGCGTGAGAGCCGCGGCGACGGCGAGCGGACCGACGACGGCCGTCGCGAGCGCGAGCTGGTCGCGCGTCGGGCGGGAGATCCGTACGGGCCGGACGTACCGCCCCAGGGCCCCTGGCAGCGTGAAGCCGGACATGGCCACCTCCAGTGCTCCGCCTTCCACGATGCTCCCGCAGCGGGAAGACGGCTCACCGGCCGCGATTGTCCTGACGGACTCCTTACGCCCCTACGCGCCCACCGCTCCCCCGGCGCCGGCCTCGCCGGACACCCGCTGGTCGGCGGCGGGCAGCGACAGCACCATGGTCAGTCCGCCGCCCGGGGTGTCCTCGGGGGTGAGGGTGCCGGACATCGCCTCGGTGAGGCCGCGGGACAGGGCCAGGCCCAGGCCGACCCCGGTTGTGTTGTCGGTGTCGCCGAGGCGCTGGAACGGCACGAAGGCCCGCTCGCGTCCCTCGGCCGACAGGCCGGGCCCCCGGTCGATCACCCGTACCTCGACCCGGTCCGCGAGGGTGCTCGCGGTGAGCAGGACCGGTTCGCCCCGCGGGGTGTACCGGGCCGCGTTGCTCAGCAGGTTGGCGACGACCCGTTCCAGCAACGGCGGGTCGGCGAGGACCGCCGGGACGGCGTCCAGGCCCTGGATGTCCACCGGGGCCGCCCCCGGGGGCAGTGACTCCAGCGCGGTCGGCAGGACCTCCTCAAGGGCGGTGGCCCGCAGGCTCAGTTTGAGCGCCCCGGCCTGGAGGCGGCTCATGTCGAGGAGGTTGTCGATGAGCCGGCCCAGGCGCGTCATGGACTCGTCGGCGGTGGCGAGGAGCTCCTCGCGGTCCTCGTCGCTGAAGTCGACGTCGCGGCTGCGCAGCGAGGTGATGGCGGCCCAGCCGGCGGCCAGCGGAGTGCGCAGGTCGTGGCTGACCGCCGCGAGCAGCGCGGTGCGCATCCGGTCGGCGGCCTTCACCGGTTCGACCTCGGCGGCCACCTCCGCGAGCCGGGCCCGCTCCACGGCGACGGTGACGTGCGCGGCGAACGCGGTGAGCACCTTGCGTTCGGAGGACGGCAGCGTCCGGCCCCGCAGCACCAGGAAGGCATCCGGTCCCACCGGGACCTGCACGACGCCCGGGTCCGCGACGGGCAGCGGCACGAGCTCGGCCGAGTCCATGCCGAAGGTCTCTCTCGTACGTTCCAGGAGCGCCGGAATCGCCCGGTCGCCCCGCACGATCGAGCCGGCCAGCGAGGACAGGGTCTCCGCCTCGGCGGTGGCGCGGGCCGAACGGCGCGAGAGCCTCAGCGAGCGGTCCACGACGGCCGCGACGATCCCGGCGACCAGCGCGAACACCACCGTCACCAGCATGCTGTTGAGGTTCGTCGTGAACTGGCCGACCGGCGGGATGAACCAGTAGTTGAGGAGCAGCGAGGCCGTCACCGAGGCGACCACGGCGGAGACCACGCCCCCGACGCAGGCCACCCCGACGACCGTGAGCAGGAACAGGAGCGCCTCGCTGGTGAGGGTGAGCGTCCCCCTCATCTGCGCGAGCACGAAGGTCAGGGCGAAGGGCAGGACGAGACCGGACACCGGGCCCGCGATGAGGCGGGTGGTCGACAGGGTGCGCCGCCTCGACGCCAACAGCCGTCCCCGGCCCGCCCGTTCGTGGGTCACCATGTGCACATCGATGTCGTGGGAGAGCGACACGACGGTCTCCCCTATGCCGCGCCCGGTCATGAACCGCTCCAGCCTGCTGCGGCTGCTGGTGCCGAGCACCAGCTGCGTGGCGTTCTCGGCGCGGGCGAATTCGAGCAGCGCGGTCGGGATGTCGTCGCCGACCACCGAGTGGTAGCTGCCGCCGAGGCTCTCCACCAGGGCGCGCTGCCGGGCGAGGGCGGCGGCCGAGGAGCCCGCCGCGAGGCCGTCGCTGCGGGCGATGTGCACGGCCAGTACGTCGCCGCCGGCCGAGCGGTCGGCGATCCGGGCCGCCCGCCGGATGATGGTCTCGCCCTCGGGCCCGCCGGTCAGGGCGACGACCACCCGCTCGTGGGTCTCCCACACGCCGCCGATGCCGTGATCCGAGCGGTACTTCTGGAGTGCCTCGTCCACGCTGTCGGCCACCCATCGCAGCGCCAGCTCCCGCAGCGCGGTCAGGTTCCCCACCCGGAAGTAGTTCGCCAGGGCCGCGTCCACCTTCTCGGGCGCGTAGATGTTGCCGTGCGCCATGCGGCGGCGCAGCGCCTCGGCGGGCATGTCGACCAGTTCGATCTCATGGGCGCGGCGCACCACTTCGTCGGGGACGGTCTCCTGCTGGGGCACCTTGGTGATCTTCTCGACCACGTCGTTCAACGACTCGACGTGCTGGATGTTGACCGCGGTCACCACGTCGATGCCGGCCGCGAGCAGCTCCTCGATGTCCTGCCACCGCTTGGCGTTGCGGCCGCCCGGGATGTTGGAGTGCGCCAGCTCGTCGACGAGAGCCACCTGCGGGCGGCGCGCCAGCACCGCGTCCAGGTCCATCTCCTCGAACTTCCCGCCCCGGTAGGAGCGTTGGGAACGGGGAATCACTTCCAGACCGTCGAGCCCCGCCAGCGTGTGCCGCCGTTTGTGGCACTCCACGAACGCGACCACCACGTCCGTGCCGCGCCCGCCCCTCCGCCGGGCCTCGTCCAGCATCCGGTACGTCTTGCCCACCCCGGGAGCCGCCCCGAGGAAGACCTTCAGCCGACCCCGCCGTCCGGGCGGGACATCCGGCTCCACCACCACAGCACACGCCTCCTTGCGCAGAACGCGCGCCCCGGTCGCCGGGCAGGGGCCCTGCGCGACCGGGGGCGCGATGTGTGCTCCTGATCATCACCGGAGGTCGCCGGGCAGCACGACCGAGGCGTACGACCTTGATGTGTTCCTGATCCAACCGCGCTGCCGGAGGCCGGTGTTCGTCAGAACCGGTCCGGGTGGATCAGCGCGAACACCAGATAGCCGAGCAGGCATCCGGCGACGCAGAGTCCGACGATGTTCTCGAAGCTCACGGTCGTTCAACTCCCTGGGCCACGTGCGGCGGCTACGACTGGGGGCGCAGCGGTGGGCGCCCTTCCACCGAACCGCTTCCGGCGGTCAGGAGGCACGTGCCTTGACGCCTTCCTGTCGCGGGCCCGCACTTCATTGACGGCGCCTTGACGACGCACGGATCGACCGGCGTATCGACCGGCTTACTCGATAGGGTGAAGGCGGTGTGCCGGGAAGTCTGGTCGGCGTTGCGGGCCATACGGGCTCGCGTTTTGGTCCAGGGGGCGGCATGCGCGGCGTCGGTACGGTCTTGTTCCTCGTGGTGCTCGCCACGGTGGTGGCCACGGGCGCCCGCCGCTGGCGCATACCCGCGCCCTCGCTCCTGGTCGTCGCGGGTCTGGTCGTCGCGATGCTGCCGGGCACCCCCGCGATACACATCACCCCGGAGATCATCGGCCTCGTCGTACTGCCGCCCCTTCTGTACGCCAGCGCCGAGGAGATCTCCTGGCGCGAACTGCGCGTCGTGTGGAAGCCGGTGAGCATCCTCGCCATCGGCCTGGTCCTCGCCTCGGCCGCGGCCGTCGGTTACGTCGCCTCGGTGCTGACCCCGCTGCCCTGGCAGCTGGCGCTGGTCCTGGGCGCGGTCCTGGCCAGCACCGACCCGGTGGCGGTCACCGCGCTCGGCCGGCGCCTCGCGCTGCCGCCCAAGGTGCAGGTCCTGGTGCAGGCCGAGAGCCTGTTCAACGACGCCACCTCGCTGGTCCTGTTCAAGGTCGCGGTGAGCATCGCCGTCGCCGCCTCGGCCGTCTCCTGGGCGGGCGCGGGCGGCGAGTTCGCCCTGCTCGCGGGCGGCGGCACCCTGATCGGCGCGGCCGTCGCGGGCCTGGTCGTCCTGATCCGGCGGCGCACCGAGGAGCCGGTCCTGGAAACCGTGGTCGCGCTCGTCACCCCGTACGCGGCGTACGTGCTCGCCGAAGCGGCCCACACCTCCGGCGTGACCTCCGTGGTGGTGGCGGGCGTGGTCCTGGGCGGCAACTCCGACCGGCTGACCAGCGCCCGCATACGGCTCCAACTGCACGCCGTCTACGGCACGGTGGTCTTCCTCCTGGAGAGCGTGGTCTTCAGCCTCATCGGCCTCTCGCTGCCCGGCCTCATCCGCGAGCTGGGCGACGCCGACCGGCTCTGGCCGCTGTACGCCCTCGCACTCGCCGGGACGCTGATCGCGGTCCGGATGCTGTGGATCTTCCCGCTGTCCGCGCTGCTCCAGTGGAAGGGCGGCCAGCGCAAGACGAACTGGCGGGTCCCGGTGGTGCTGTCCTGGGCCGGCACCCGGGGCGTGATGCCGCTGGCCGCCGCGCTCTCCATCCCGGTCGCCGCCGCCGACGGCACCCTGCTCCCCGGCCGCCCCCTGGTCCTGGTCCTCACGACCTCGGTGGTGGTGGTCACCCTGGTCGTCCAGGGCTTCTCGCTGGCCCCCGTCGTACGCCGCTCGGGCATCGCCCTCGAACCCGACCGCACCGAACGCGAGGAGGCCCGCGCCCGGCTGAGCCTGGCCGACGCGGGGCTGCGCCGCCTGGACGAGATCTCCGAGCTGGAAGCCGTCCCCGAGGTGGTGGCCGACCGCCTGCGCCGCGCTCTGCTGGCACGCCAGGAGCACGCCCGTGAACGCCTCGACGACACCGACAACAGCCAGTCCGAGTCCGCCGACCACGTCTACCGCCAGCTGCGCCGCGACCTGATAGCGGAGGAGGCGGCCGAACTCCAGCGCCTCTACGACGGCCACCGCATAAGCGAGACCACCCGCCGCCGGCTCCAGCGCTCCCTGGACCTGGAGGAGGCACGGCTCACTGGCGCCTGACACCGGTGTGCCAGATGGGCGTCGCCGCGCACCCGTCCCGTTAGCGATCCATCAACGCCCCATCAAGGTGCGCCCGCCGGGGCCCGCGCCCCCTTACCGTCCCCATCCATGGAACGACGGACCGTCCGGAGCGCGGCGGGGCGGCCTTCGCGGGCGGCCGACGGCGCCGTGCACGACACCCGATGGGCCGGGGAGGCACGCTCGGCGGTGGGCTGCGCCGTGCTGCTGCTCTGCCTGCTGCTGGCCATCGACGCGGCGGCCGGCACGCTCAGCGTCCTGCGCACGCTGTTGTGGCTCGGCCTCGCCCTCCTGCTGTTCGTCGTGCTCTGGCCCGCCCGGGTGTCGGCGAGCCCGGGGCGCCTGGCCTCGCGCGGGCTGCTGCGACGGGCCGAGGTCCGCACCGACCGGCTCGTGTCGGTCCGCTGGTCCGACGGCGTCGCCCAGCGACTGGTACTGCGGGACATCGAGGGCAACCGCGCCGAGCTCGACCCGAAAGTGCTCGTCGCCAATCCCCCGCTGTGGCACGTACTCGACCAGGACGCCCGCACCAGCACCGACCGGGGCACGCTCCGCTGCGGCGAAACGGCCCTGCGCCAGATCGCGTCCCGCGTCGACAAGGAAACGGCGCAGACGGTGTTCAAGGTATCCGGGCTGGAATAGAACGTCGTTCACGGCCTGCGAGCCGCGAGGGACGCCCACCCCGCAGCGGCAAGCCGATCCGCACGGTCAGTGCCCCAGTCTCCCCAGCGCCCCCTCCGGGTACCGTCCCCCGGCCACCGCCCCCGCCGGGACCGCCCGGGTCAGCAGGGCCACCTGCTCCCGCGTCAGGGGCAGCTCGGCCGCCGCCGCGTTCTCCTCCAGATAGCGGCGCTTCTTCGTGCCGGGGATCGGGACGACGTCCTCGCCCTGGGCCAGCAGCCAGGCCAGAGCCGCCTGCGCGGGGGTGCGGCCGATCTCGGCCGCGACGCGCCGCACGGCGTCGACGAGGGTCAGGTTCTGCCCGATGTTCTCCTCGGCGAAGCGCGGCCAGCGCCTGCGGTTGTCCGTATCGTCCAGGTCCGCCGCCGAGGCGATGCCCCCGGTCAGCATGCCGCGGCCGAGCGGGCTGTAGGCCACCACCCCGATCCCCAGCTCCCGGCACACCTCCAGCATGGCCCCCTCCACGACGTCCCGCGTGAACAGGGAGTACTCCAACTGCACGGCGCTGATGGGGTGTTCGGCATGCGCCCGGCGCACGGTCTCGGCGCTGACCTCGCTCAGCGCGAGGTGCCCGACCTTTCCCTCCGCCACCAGCTCCGCCATCGCGCCCACCGTCTCCTCGACCGGAACCGAGGGGTCGCGGCGGTGCACGCAGTAGAGGTCGATCCGCTCGACCCCGAGGCGGCGCAGCGAGGCGTGGCAGGCGGTGCGGACGTACTCCGCCGAGGTGTCCACCTCGTTCACCCGGCCCGACACCGGGTCGTGGCGCAGCCCGAACTTGGTGGCCACCACCAGCCGGTCCCGCTCGGCCGCGCGCCGCCGCAGCCAGCGCCCGAGGAACTCCTCGTTGGCGCCCCGCCCGTACGCGTCCGCGGTGTCGAGCAGCGTGACGCCCAGCTCCAGCGCCCGGTCGAGCGCCCGCTCGGACTCCGCGTCGTCCGGGGTCCCGTACGCGATCGACATCCCCATGCACCCCAGCCCCACGGCCGAAACCGTCGGACCCCCGGTGCCCAGCTCGCGATACCTCACGTTGCGTTCAGCTCCCTTTCCGTCATGAACGGGGCGAAAGGACCGGCGATGCCGGGCCGGCAGGCGCCCCCGCCTCTCGATCATGGCGCCTCCCCCCACCGCCCCGGAAGCCCGTCATCCACCGCCCGGATGCCTCTTTGTAAGCTCGGCAGGGCGCATCCACCCATGCCGTTCCGCACGCGCGGCCCCGCGAGAGGACACACCATGACCACCGAGCTGAGCTCCGACGCCCTGGCCGGGCTCCTCGATCAGGCCCGGCAGGACTACGCGGCGCTGGTGGGCCGCGGTCTCAAGCTCGATCTCACCCGGGGCAAGCCGTCGCCCGAGCAGCTCGACCTCTCGGAGGACCTGCTCAGCCTGCCCGGCGGCCGCCACACCTCCGCCGACGGCACGGACCTACGGAACTACGGGGGACTGCAGGGGCTCGTGGAGCTTCGGGAGATCTTCGCCGACGTCCTCCAGGTGCCGGTCCCGCAGCTGCTCGCCGCCGGGAACTCCAGTCTGGAGCTCATGCACGACTGCATCGTGCACGCGCTGCTGAGCGCGCTGCCGGGCGCCGAGTCCCGCTGGGTGGACCAGGAGCGCATCGCGTTCCTGTGCCCGGTGCCCGGCTACGACCGGCACTTCGCGCTCTGCGAGCGGTTCGGCATCGAGATGATCCAGGTGCCGATGACCGACGAGGGCCCGGACATGGACGTCGTGGAGCGGCTCGTCGCCGAGGACGCGGGCATCAAGGGCATCTGGTGCGTGCCGAAGTACAGCAACCCGAGCGGCGTCAGCTACGGCGACGAGACCGTGGCGCGGCTGGCCCGGATGGAGACCGCCGCCCCGGACTTCCGGATCTTCTGGGACAACGCCTACGCCGCCCACCACCTGACCGACGAGCCCGTCGAGATCGCCGACCTGCTCGGCGCCTGCGCCACGGCCGGCCACCCCGACCGGGCCTTCGTCTTCGGCTCCACCTCCAAGATCACGGCGGCGGGCGCCGGCGTCGCCTTCTTCGGTTCCTCGCCCGCCAACGTGCGGTGGCTGCTCGCCAACAACTCCAAGCGCTCGATCGGCCCGGACAAGGTCAACCAGCTGCGCCACGTCCTGTTCCTGCGCGACGCGGACGGCGTACGGGCGCACATGGAGCGCCAGCGCGCCGTGCTCCAGCCGAAGTTCGAGACCGTCCGGCGGATCTTCGACAGCGAGCTCGGCGGCACCGGCCTCGCCACCTGGACGACCCCCGCGGGCGGCTATTTCATCACCCTGGAGGTCCCGGAGGGCTGCGCCAAGGAGGTCGTGGCGCGGGCCGCCGCGGCGGGCATCGCCCTGACCCCGGCCGGCGCGACGCACCCGTACGGCAGCGACCCGCGTGACGCCGCCATCCGCATCGCGCCCAGCTACCCGACGCTCGCCGAGCTGGAGCAGGCGATCCTGGGCCTGACGGCCTGCGTGCGGCTCGTGGGGTACGAGAAGCTCCTCGCCGCCTGATCCGTTCCGTACCCCGCCAGGACGGCGGCCGCCTTCGAGCACACCGTACGAGCCGATCGCCACCGGCTCGGCGGACTCGAAGGCGGCCGTCGTCGTCGCCGGGAACCGTCCCCGCTACGACACGATGTCCTTGCGCGCGAACCCCCGGAACGCCAGCGCGAACAGCACCAGCGCGTAGGCCACCGACACCGCCGAGCCCTTCAGCATGCCGCCCCATTCCAGGTGCGGCTGGAGCGCGTCGGCCCAGGCGAACTGCCAGTGCGCGGGCAGGAAGTCCCGCCAGCCGCCGAGCGCCGTCACCGCGTCCAGTACGTTGCCGACGATGGTCAGGCCCACCGCGCCGCCGACCGCGCCCAGCGGCGCGTCCGTCCGGGTGGAGAGCCAGAACGCGAGCCCGGCGGTGACCAGTTGGGAGACGACGACGAAGGCCACCGCGACGGCGAGCCTCGGCAGGGCGTCTCCTGAACCGAGTTGGCCGCCCGCCGGGATCTGCAACGGGCCCCAGCCGTAGGCCGCCGTGCCGACCGCGAGCGCGACCAGCGGCAGCAGCACGATCGCCGCCGCGCTGAACCCGAGCGCCACCGCCAGCTTGGACCACAGCAGCCGGGCCCTGGGCACCGGCGCCGCGAGCAGGTAGCGCAGCGAGGACCAGCTCGCCTCGGAGGCGACGGTGTCCCCGCAGAACAGCGCCACCGGCACCACCAGCAGGAAGCCCGCCGAGACGAACAGGCAGGTCGCGGCGAAGTTGGCGCCGGACGCGGTCGCCGTGTCCATCAGGGTGATCCGCCCGTTGCGGCTGCTCGGGCTGCCGCCGATCGCGAACGCGACGACCAGGACGAACGGCAGCGCGCCGAGCACCGCCCCCATCACCAGCGTGCGCCGGCGCTTCAGCTGCCGTACGGCCTCGACGCGCAGCGGCAGGGTGCGCCGGGCCCGGTAGCCGGGGGCCGTCTCGCCCGCCGGGGACTCCAACAGCGTGGTCATGCGGACCCTCCGATCAGGCTGAGGAACGCGTCCTCCAGGCGGCGGTGCGGGCCGATGCCGGTCAACGGCACGTCCAGGCGCACCAGTTCGGCGATGAGCGCGGCCGGACTCGCCCCGTCGAGGCGGACCAGCAGGCCCTCGTCGGTGCGCAGCGCGGAGCCGATGCCGGGCAGCGCGGCCACCTTGTCCGCGACCGCCTCGGCGACCGGTTCGGCGGTGGTGACGAGCAGCGTGTCGCTCTCGCCGGTGATCTCGGCGACCGGTCCCGCCTGCACGAGCCGGCCCCGGTCCATCACCACCAGATGCGTACAGGACTGCTCGACCTCGGACAGCAGGTGGCTGGAGACGATCACGGTGCGCCCGCCCGCCGCGTACCGGATCATCACGTCCCGCATCTCGCGGATCTGCGGCGGGTCGAGCCCGTTGGTCGGCTCGTCCAGGATCAGCAGGTCCGGCATGCCGAGCATGGCCTGGGCGATGGCGAGCCGCTGCCGCATGCCCTGGGAGTACGTCCGTACCGCGCGCTGGAGTGCGTCGCCGAGGCCCGCGATCTCCAGGGCGTCCTCGATGCGGGAGTCCTCGGCGGGGCGGCCGGTGGCCTGCCAGTACAGCTCCAGGTTCTCGCGGCCCGACAGGTGCGGCAGGAAGCCCGCGCCCTCGACGAACGCGCCGACCCTCGACAGGACGGGCGAGCCCGGCCTGATCGCGTGGCCGAACACGCGGATCTCGCCGCCGTCGGGCCGGATCAGGCCCATCAGCATGCGCAGTGTGGTGGTCTTGCCCGCGCCGTTGGGCCCGAGCAGGCCGAGCACCTGGCCCTTCTCGACGCGGAAGGACAGGTCCCGGACCGCGTACCTCTCGCTGGACTTGGCATACTTCTTGGTCAAGTCGGTGATCTGGAGCGGCACTTCGGCCAGCCCGGCATCGGGCTCCGGGGTGTGGGTGCGCCGGGTGACCAGGAGGGCCGCGCCGATGACGGCCCCGGCGAGCGGCAGACCCCACACCCACCAGGGCAGCCCCGCCGACGCGGTCCGCGCCGCGGGCACGGTCGGCACGCTCAGCCCGTCGCCGGCCAGCGACACGGTGTACGTGGCGGGCGCGGCCGGGGAGGCGAAGCCGAGGTCGGTGGCGGCCAGGACGAGGCGCAGCCGGTGGCCCGCCTCGACGGTGTGGTCGACGGCGGGCAGGGTCAGTTCGACGGTCCTGCCGTCCTTGGCTCCGTCGACCCGGACCGGGGCGACGAGCTGGGCGGGCAGCACCTGCTGCTTGCCGTCGGGGCCGACGTCGTACACCTTCCCGAACAGCACGGCGTCGTCGCCGCTCGACCTGACGTTGACCTTGACGGTCGGCGAGCCGGTGATGGCGACGCCGGTCGTCAGGGGTGCGGAGTCGAACTTCGCGTACTGGCCGGGAAAGTCGAGGGAGATGCCGACGCCCAGCGAGGACAGGCCGGACAGGCCCGCGCCGAGGCCGGGCACTGCGGAGATCGCGGGTGGCGCGCCGCCCGGCGGGTTGTCGAAGCTCTGCTCGCTGCCGGCGAGCGAGATTGTGCGGCGCCCGCTCTCCAGACCGGGATAGCTGCCGCTGCTCGCGCCCCTCAACTGGGCCGCGCCGTCAGTGGAGTTGATGCCTCCGGTACGGGTCACGCGGAACGCGGGCCCGGTGTCGGCGCTCTTGTCGCCCTTCAGATACCGGTCGAACCACTGGGTGACGCGGGCCTGGGTGCGGCCGGATTCGCGGTCGCCGCCGTCGTGGCCGCCCGCGATCCAGTCGACGGAGACCGGCGCGCCGTTGGCAGCGATCCGCTGCGCCATGGCGTCGGCCTGGCCGAGCGGGAACAGCGAGTCGGTCTGGCCCTGCATGATCAGCGCGGGCACCTTGATGCGGTCGCCCACGGCCGAGGGGCTCTTGGCGGCCAGGAGCTGCTCCGCCGCCTCGTCGGGCTTCCCGGCGGTCGCGACCCGCTCGTACATCGCGCAGAGCTGCGGCTCGAACGCCTTGCAGCCGCCGGCCGTGGAGACGAAGATCCCCGCCCAGAGCTTCTTGTAGACCCCGTTGGGGAAGAAGACGTCCGACAGGTTCCAGTACGTCATCTCCGGCGCGATCGCGTCGACCCGCTTGTCGTACCCGGCGGCGAGCAGCGAGATCGCCCCTCCGTAGGACACCCCGGTCACGCCGACGCGCGGGTCGCCGGGCGCGTCGAGGCGCACCTCGGGGCGTTTCGCCAGCCAGTCGATCAGCCGCGAGACGTCCTTGACCTCGGACTGCGGGTCGTTGAGCCCGATCTGCCCGGTCGACCTGCCGAAGCCGCGCGCCGACCACGTCAGGACCGCGTACCCGTCGCGTGCGAGTTGCTCGGCCTGGCCCCTCACCTCGTTCTTGCTGCCGCCGAAGCCGTGGCCGATCAGCACGGCGGGCCGCTTGTCCGATGCGCTGCCCGCCGTGAAGAACGAGGTGTCGATCTTCGCGCCGGGCATGTCGAGCACCCGGTCCTCGCGGTGCACGGCGGGTGCGCCCGAGGCGCCGGCGGCGCTCCAGACGCCGGCGCCGGCCAGGGCTGCGAGGGCGGCCGCCGCCGCGGCCACCCGCCAACGCCGTCTGCGGATGCTGATCTCCATCCCCCAACCGTATGCGCCGGGTCCGACAACCGAAGCTGCCGCTGGGTGGAAGTGCCTGGTGTACCCGGGGAGTACGGCCGCCCCGTCCCGTACCGCAGCGGGAGTAGTGAGGGCCCGAGGCGGAAGCCCCGCGGGAGACCACCGCGGGCGAGGCGACCGCGCCCAGCACCTGTTCGACGGCCCGGCGCGCGGGGAGCGGGCGGCCCGCTCCCCGGCCGCGCCGGGCCATGGAACGGAAGGGTCAGAACGCCGTCGCGGCCAGCCACTGGTCGAGGACGTCCGCGTCGCCGAGGACCTCGACGGCCGGGGTGTCGACGGGCAGCCGGCGATAGAAGACGCGCATCACATCGGTGAGCGGGCCGCGCAGGGCGACCGTCGCCTTCTCGTGCGCGCGGCGCCAGGTGACGCCCTCGTCCGCGAGCTCGATGAGCCACTCGGCGCCGGGCGCGTCCGTGGCGTGCAGGTGGATGGTCCGGCCGCCGCCGCGCAGTGCGTCCGCCGCCTTGCCGCCCCGGGCGGCCTGGATGAAGGCGATGATGCCGAGCCATTCGTCGATGGCGTCGGCCGCGACCTCGGGCGCCAGCCGGTACTCGGCGCCGGTGGCGCCCGCGGCGTCGGCGCGGTGGACGACGGTCTCGTGGGCCATCCGCCGCGCCCAGAACGCCGTGGTCGACTCCCCCACCCAGGTCCAGGTCGGCGCGTCGGGGCCCGCGTCCCGCAGGGCGCCGGCACACAGTTCGGCGCCCTCGGCCAACCAGGCGTCCAGCGCGGCCGGTTCGTCGCTCGCCGGCCCGTCGGCCCCCGGCACCTGCTCGCGGGGGAGCTGGGACGTGGCCTTGGTCCGTACGATCTCGGCGACCCAGCGATGGGCGCCGCTCACATGGACGGCGAGGTCCCGCAGGCTCCAGTCGGGACAGGTCGGCACCTTCGAGTTGAGGTCCGCACCGCTCAGGTGGGACCTCAACTCCTCGGTCTGGCACACTATTTCATCGCAGTAGACGGCGTGGTCCAGGTATCGGGTGGCATCCGGAACAGTCATGGACACCACCCTAGGCAGGACCTCAAACCTGCGCATCCTCCGGGATGCTGACCAGCCATCGGGTGTCGCGGCGCGGCCTCAGATACAGCGCCCAGTACAGCGTGGCGACCGCGGTGATGCCGCCGGTCCACAGCAGGTACTCGGTCTCCTGCTGGGTCAGGATGTAGGCGAGTACGGCGATGAGCAGCACCGGCACCGCGGGCCACAGCGGCATGCGCCAGGCCGGGACGTCCTTGTGGGAGCCGCGCCGGCAGAGCAGGGCGGCGACGGCGACCAGCAGGTACATGCCGGTGACGGAGACGCCGGTGACGCCGTAGAGGGTGTCGAGCTTGACGAAGCACAGGCCCGCGCCGGGGACGCCGACGAGGAGGGTGGCCACCCACGGGGAGCCGAACCGGCCGAGCCGGGACAGGCCCCGGTTGACCGGCTCGGGCCAGGCCTTGTCGCGGGCGGAGGCGAACAGGACACGGGAGTTCTGGATGACCATGACGATGCCCGCGTTGATGATCGCGAGGGCGACGCAGAGGCTGACGAAGGTGCCGACCGCGGAGTTCGACCAGGCGGCGACCATGCCGCTGAGGTCGCCGCCGGTGAGGGCGGCGAGGTCGGGGGCGCCCATGGTGATCGCCACAACGGGCACCAGGATCACGGCGGTCGAGATGGCGAGGGTGGCCAGAACGGTGCGGGCGACGTTGCGCCGCGGGTGCTCCAGCTCCTCCGACAGGTACACGGCGGTCGAGAAGCCCTGGGTGACGAAGAGGGCGATGGCGAGTCCGGAGATCACCATCATCGTGGTCACCGTCGAGGGGGCGCCGCCCGAACCGGCCACCGAGCCGTGGACGAGGGCGGAGGCGCCGCGCTCGCTGTGGGAGAAGCCGAGCACCGCGACGACACCGGCGGCGATGACTTCGAGGACCAGGAAGATGCCGGTGATCCAGGCGTTGGCGCGCAGGTCGAGCAGGCCGGCCAGGGTGGCGAGCAGCATCACCCCGGCCCCGGCGGCGGGCGCCGGGATGTGGACGATCGGCGCGAGGTAGGCGGCGGTGCCCATCGCGATGACGGGCGGCACGATCATCACGACGAGCAGCGAGAGGACGAACACCAGCCATCCGGCGAGCCGTCCGGCCATCGTGGACACCATGGCGTACTCGCCGCCCGCGCTGGGGATGAGGGTGCCCAGCTCCGAGTAGCAGAAGGCGACGGCGATACAGAGCAGCGAGCCGATCGCGATGGTGAGGGCGGTGTAGGTGCCGAGGGTGGCGAAGAGATCGGGCACGACCACGAACAGGGTGGAGGCGGGCGTCACGCAGGACAGCGTGAGGAGGGTGCCGCCGACGACGCCGATGGAACGCTTGAGCTTCTGCGGGGTGGGGCCGGTCGAGGGGGCGAGCGCCTGGGGGGCGCTGAGCGTTTCCGTCATCGTGCGGTTCCGATCGACTGGTGCGGTGTCCGATCCGCGGGAGCGGTATCGCCTCCATAGGCGGGTGGTGAAAGTGGTTCGGTGGCTCCCGGGTGGACGTCATGGAAGCCTCCGGAGAACCGCAGGTCAATAGCTGTTCTGCTGCGGAATCCGAAGATCCGGCACGCGTAGACCCCGGTTTTCGGCGTTAAGAACGCGCCAAGGCATGACGATCGGACGGTGCGGGAACCGCAGCGCCCGCGCCGAAGTTTGTCCTTAACTTTTCGCGGCCTTCCGCAGTGCGGACGGTCGCGGCCCGCTCGGACGCGGGCGCTCAGCCGCCCAGCGCGGCCACCAGGGCCGGTACGGGTCCGGCGGGGCTGCGCGGATGGATGATCTCCGTACGGTGCACGAGGCGGGGCGCCGAGATCCGCACGCCCACCGTGCCCGCGAGCCCGTCGGCCGCGCCGAGCGCGAGCGCGGCGAGCCCGTGCCCGGCCGCGACGAGCACCCCGAGCCCCCTCAAGTCCGTACCGCTGTACGTCACTTGGGCCCGGAAGCCGTCGCTGTGTGCGGCGCTGCGGAGCCGGGCGAGGGGGACGGCGGTGTCCGGGGCGTCGATCCAGCGGGCGTCGGCGAGGTCGGCCAGGCGCAGGGCGGGGCGGTCCGCGAGGGGGTGGCCCGTGGGGAGCAGCACCGCGAGGGGCTCCTCGGCGATCCCCAGGGTGGCCATCGGTCCCGCGTCGGGCAGCGGCAGGGGGTCGCTGGGGGCGGCGGCGCCGGACACGAGACCCAGGTCGGCCTCGCCCGTCACGACGGCCCGGACCACCTCGTCACGCCCGAGCACCCGCACGGCCGCCACCAGCCCGGGGGCGGCCCGGCGCACGGCGGCGAGGGCGTCCGCGAGGGCGGGGGTCATGGCGGCGGGCACGCAGGCGACCGTGAGGCGCGAGGACTTGACCTGCTTGAGCGATGCGATGTCGGCGCGGGCCGCGTCGAGGCGCAGCAGCAGCGGGCGGGCGTGCTCCATGAGCCGCTGCCCCGCCTCGGTGGGCCCGACCGGGCGGCGCGAGAGCAGCGCGGCGCCGAGGTCGGCCTCAAGGGCCGCGATGTGCTGCGAGACGGCGGACTGGGTGTAGCCGAGCGACTGGGCGGCGGCGGAGAACGAGCCGTGCTCGACGACGGCGACGAAGGTGCGCAGCAGATGCGGATCCATGGGCATCAGTATCGCTAATGTGGAGTGCAGAGATCATCGTTGGACGTAATGACGGGGTGGGCGCCAGGCTGGTGGGCATGACCACGACCCGTATCGCCCTGGTGGGCGACCGCTCGCCCGACGTCCGCTCGCACACCCGCGTCCCGCTCCTCCTGGAGGCCCTGCGCAGCCGGGAGGGCCTCGACCTGGACGCGTACTGGATCCCGACCGAGGAGGCCGAGGCGCACGGCGTCGGGGGCTTCGACGCGGTGTGGGTGCTGCCCGGCAGCCCGTACCGCAGCGAGGCGGGCGCGCTCGCCGCCGTGCGGACCGCCCGCGAGGAGGGCATCCCCTTCCTCGGCACCTGCGGCGGCTTCCAGCACGCGCTGGTGGAGTACGCGCGGAACGTGTGCGGGCTGCACGGGGCCGGCCATGCCGAGAACACCCCGGGCGCCGAGGACCCGGTCATCGTGCCGCTCGCCTGCTCGCTGGTCGGCCACGAGGGGGAGATCCTGCTGGCGCCGGGCTCGCGGGCGGCCCAACTCCTGGGAGCGGAGCGGAGTCTGGAGCGCTACCACTGCAACTACGGCGCGAGCGCCCGGCACCTGGACACCCTGCGCGCGCACGGTCTGAGCTTCCCGGGCACCGACACCGAGGGCGACGTCCGCATCGCCGAACTCCCCTCCCACCCCTTCTACCTGGCCACCCTGTTCCAGCCGGAACTCTCCGGCGACGGCACCCGCCCGCACCCCCTGATCCGGGGCCTGGCCGCCGCGGCGGTCCAGCACGCGGAGTCGCGATGAGACGCCTGCTGGCGGCGTACGTCCGCGCGTGCACGGTGCCGAACGCGTGGGCGGCGAGCCCGCTGGGGCGGGCGGGACGGGGTTAGGGGGTGCCGTTGCGGAGGGCCTCCGCGAGCTTCTCGGCGAGGGAGGCGGGGACGGCGCCGATCTCCGCCCAGGGCGTGCCGCGCCCGCTGACCAGCGGCCGAACCCGCGCAACCCGCCCCTCAGCGGCACCGACCGCCCGCAAAGCATCCTGAAGCAACTCACTGGCCTGAGCGGCCCGGTCCCATCCGTCCCGCCACTCATCCATCCGCATGTCGGGGATCTCCTTTCATGCGGGTGGCCGACGTACGCCGCTCGTCATGCCGCGGATGGTTCCGCACTTCCGCGGCGGCGTCGTACGCCTCGCCCCACCGCTTGGCCTCCCGCGCCTCCCGAAGCTGCTCAGCCAGCGCCATGCACACCCCGCACCCGTCAACAGGGCTGCACCCATATACATACGCTTCGACCGCCCCGGCCAGTTCTACCGGCGGTTCTGGATATGTGGCCGGATTGGTCATGGCATCTCCTCACGACATCGCGTTTTTGCTGCGCGACCAGTGTCGTATTCCGGACGGCATGCTCCTAGGGAGTTTCCTGTTCCGTCAAAAACCCGTCTCGGATTCCCTCAACCAGGCTCCGCATTCCGTCGCCGGACAAGGCCGATTGCTCGAACCCTTTGAACTTGCGGACATACATTTCAACGTCCTGCGGATCCGTAACGACTATCTCAGCGTGCACCGTTTCAACGGTCACCATCCGGTCGTCTCGAATGACGAAAGCGTGATTGGCGATGTCCGTCTGCGGGGCGGAGAGCGGCACGACTCGAATGTCCACGTGAGCCAGTCGGGACATGGACACGATGCGGTCAAGCTGTGCGGCCATCATCTGGGGCGGGACGATCCGCCAGCGAAGGACAGGTTCCGTGATGACGAAGCGGAGCTTCTTCGTACTGTCGAACATCACGTTCTGACGCTCAAGCCTCCCGCCGATCGTGCGCGTGAGGGCGTCTTCGCTCAGGTCGTGGCGTTGGAGGACAGCGCGGATGTACTCAGGTGTCTGGAGCAGGCCGGGGACCAGAGCGGGTTGGAAGAGCCGCAGCACAGCCATCTGCGCTTCAAGGGCCTGCGCTGCCTGCTGACCCGTGTGGATACCGGCTCGCTTGAGGAGGCGCCACGCCGTGGCCTCTGTGGTCGCTGCGCGGACCGCTTCCGTGTACTCGGCCTTGATGGCGTCGGACACCCCGAGGGCGGTGAGGATGCGTTCTACGTCCGTGGCGCTCGGCAGGAGGTTGGCGTTCTCAATCTTGGAGAGCTTGGACGGAGACATGAGGGCGCTACGGGCGACGGCTTTGGCTTCCTTTCCGGATGCCTCTCGCAGTGCCCGCAGCGCGGCCCCAAGCTGTGCTTTGTTCACTCGCCGTACTTGGCCCACCAGTCGGTGAACGGCTCCGCGTGGGCAAGTGCCGTTTCTCGGTATGCCCGGTAGGTGGCTGCTCTGTCCGGCGGGAGAACGTCAGCACCGAGGAATGCCCCGGCATCGTCGTACCGCATGACAGCGGTGTCCTCGGAGTCGAAGAGCCAGAAGTCGGGAACGCCTTCGAGCGGATCGGTCCCGTCCGTCACGTCGAGGATGAAGAACTCTTCCCCACCGGTCATATTCGTCCAGTAGCCCCAGCCCAGCTCGAAACGGAGGTACTCCGTGAGCGGGCGCTTGAGGACGTGCACGCGGTACACCCTCTTGCCCCGGTGGGCGAGGCCCCGGAGCTCTGCGACCCATTCGGAGTTGTAGCCCTCCGGCCGCTGCCGGCCGGCCTGGAAGGCGCGGAAGGCGTCGACGTTCCCGGAGCCGCTGTAGTCCTCCAGGGTCTCCAGGCGGAACGCCTCGTGCCGGAACCCCTCGAAGAGTTCCGCGAGGGTGCTAGAGGAGGCCATCGGCAATGGCCTTCTTGATCAGCTCGACGGGGATCTCGACGAGGGTTTCGTGAGCGGGAATCCTCAGCCCGTGGTCGGTGGGCGTCTCCCCCTGGACGAGGAACGTGCCCCGGTCGGTGGCGTAGATCGTCGGGCAGTCCTTGATGTCACAGGTACTGATCAGCTTGGTCACCTTCATGGGTTCCGGTTCCCCTCTGCCGTGCGGTGGAGTGCCGTCTTCGATGCTCCCGAGCCAGTGACCACAGGGTCAAGGGATCACGGTTGAGAGAACGGGAAACCGACCGGGACAGCACGAACCCCCGGCCGGTTGGGGTTGGTCGGGGGTCCTGATCGGCCGGGGCCGGTGTCAGTGGTTGCGCGGGAAGCCCAGGTCCACGCCGGACGGGGCATCGGCGGGGTCCGGCCAGCGGGTGGTGACGACCTTGCCGCGGGTGTAGAAGTGCGTGCCGTCGTTGCCGTAGATGTGGTGGTCGCCGAAGAGCGAGTCCTTCCAGCCGCCGAAGGAGTGGTAGCCCACCGGCACCGGGATCGGCACGTTGACGCCGACCATGCCGGCCTCGACCTCCAGCTGGAAGCGGCGGGCCGCACCCCCGTCGCGGGTGAAGATCGCGGTGCCGTTCCCGAAGGGGGACGCGTTGATCAGCGCCAGGCCCTCCTCGTACGTCTCCACGCGCAGCACGCACAGCACCGGGCCGAAGATCTCGTCCCGGTAGGCGTCCGACGAGGTCGGCACGTGGTCCAGGAGGGAGAGGCCGATCCAGTGGCCGTTCTCGAAGCCGGGGACGGTGTGGTCCGTGCCGTCGAGGACGACGGTCGAGCCCTGCGCCGCCGCGCCCGCCACGTACGAGGCCACCTTGTCGCGGTGGGCCGCGGTGATCAGCGGGCCCATCTCGGACGCCGGGTCGTTGCCGGGGCCGATCTTGATCTTCTCGGCGCGCTCGCGGATCTTCTCCACCAGCTCGTCGCCGATGCCGCCGACCGCGACGACCGCCGAGATCGCCATGCACCGCTCGCCCGCGGAGCCGTACGCCGCCGAGACCGCCGCGTCGGCCGCCGCGTCCAGGTCCGCGTCCGGCAGGACCAGCATGTGGTTCTTGGCGCCGCCGAGCGCCTGCACCCGCTTGCCGTTGGCGGAGGCGGTGGTGTGGATGTAGCGGGCGATCGGCGTCGAGCCCACGAAGGAGACCGCGGCCACGTCCGGGTGGGCGAGCAGCGCGTCCACGGCCACCTTGTCACCGTGCACGACGTTGAAGACGCCGTCCGGCAGGCCCGCCTCGGCGAGCAGCTCGGCGATCTTCATCGAGGCCGACGGGTCCTTCTCCGAGGGCTTCAGGATGAAGGTGTTGCCGCACGCGATGGCGAGCGGGAACATCCACATCGGCACCATCGCCGGGAAGTTGAACGGCGTGATGCCCGCGACGACGCCCAGCGGCTGGCGGATGGAGGCCACGTCCACCCGGCTGGAGACCTGCGTGGACAGCTCGCCCTTGAGCTGGGTGGTGATCCCGCAGGCCAGATCGACGATCTCCAGGCCGCGCGCGACCTCGCCCAGCGCGTCCGAGTGCACCTTGCCGTGCTCGGCGGTGATCAGCTCGGCGATGGCGTCCCGGTTGGCGTCGAGCAGCGCCCGGAACTTGAAGAGCACGGTGGTGCGCTGGGCCAGGGAGGACGTGCCCCAGGTCGCGTACGCCGCCCGTGCGGTGGCCACCGCCTGGTCCACCTCCTCCACCGACGCGAAGGCGACCTGCGTGGTGACCGCTCCGGTCGCCGGGTCGGTCACCGGGCCGAAGTTGCCCGACGTGCCCTCGACGGTCTTGCCACCGATCCAGTGGTTGACGGTCTTCGTCATGTCCAAGTGCTCCTTCACAGATGGCGGCGTCGGGCGCTGACGTGCCGTTCGTACTCCTCGCGGGCCGTGACCGCCGACGATCGGGTCGCGGTCTCGGCCACGGGCACATCCCACCACGCCTGGGCCGGGGGCGGGCCCGACACAGTGTCGGGCGTTTCGGTCTCCACGTAGACACATGTGGGAACGTCGGCCTTACGCGCCTCGGCCAGGGCTTCCCGCAGGTCACGCACGGTTTCGGCGCGCAGGACGCGCATCCCGAGCGACGCCGCGTTGGCCGCGAGGTCGACCGGCAGCGGATCCCCGCCGTACGTCCCGTCCGCCGCGCGGAACCGGTACGCCGTGCCGAACCGCTCACCCCCCACCGCGTCCGAGAGCCCGCCGATCGAGGCGTACCCGTGGTTCTGCAGGATCACCACCTTGATGGGGACGTTCTCCTGCACGGCGGTGACGATCTCGGTCGGATTCATCAGATACGTGCCGTCACCGACCAGCGCCCAGACCGGCCGGCCCGGTGCCGCGAGGGCGACTCCGATCGCCGCCGGGATCTCGTATCCCATGCAGGAGTAGCCGTACTCGACGTGGTACTGGTCGCGCGAGCGGGTCCGCCACAGCTTGTGGAGGTCGCCGGGGAGCGAGCCCGCCGCGTTGATCAGGATGTCGTCCCCGGTGACCAACGTGTCGAGTACGCCGAGGACTTGGGCCTGGGTGGGGCGCCGGTCGTCGGATGCGGGGGTGTAGGCGGCGGTGACCCGGCGCTCCCAGTCCGCCTTCAGACGCGCGCGCTCGGCCTCGTACCCGGGCGGTACGCGGTGGCCCGCCAGCGCCTCGTGCAGCGCGGCCAGTCCCGTCCGGGCGTCGCCGACCAGTTGCCGGCCGCCCATCTTGTGCGCGTCGGCGGGCCGGACGTTCAGGTTGATGAAGCGGACGGCCGGGTTCTGGAAGAGGGTCGAGGAGGCGGTGGTGAAGTCGGTCCAGCGGGTGCCGACGCCGAGCACCACATCGGCGGTGCGGGCCAGTTCGTCGGCGGCGGCCGTGCCGGTGTGGCCGATGCCGCCGATGTCGCACGGATGGTCGTGGGGCAGCGCGCCCTTGCCCGCCTGGGTGCTCGCGACCGGGATGCCGGTGTCCTCGGCGAGGCGGCCGAGCACCTCCTGGGCGCGGGCGTGCCGCACCCCTCCGCCCACCACGATCAGCGGACGGCTCGCCTCCTTCAACTCCCCTGCCGCTGCGGCCAGTTCACCGGGGTCGACCGCCGGGGCCCGCACCTGCCACACCCGCTCCCGGAAGAAGTCCTCCGGCCAGTCGTACGCCTCGGCCTGGACGTCCTGCGGCAGCGCGAGGGTCACCGCGCCGGTGGCCGCCGGGTCGGCGAGCACGCTCATCGCGTTCAGCGCGGCCGGGATCAGCGCCTCGGGGCGGACGATCCGGTCGAAGTAGCGGGACACCGGGCGCAGGCAGTCGTTGACCGACACATCACCGGCGTACGGGACTTCGAGCTGTTGCAGCACCGGGTCGGCGGGGCGGGTGGCGAAGGTGTCGCCGGGCAGGAGCAGCACCGGGAGGTGGTTGACGGTCGCCAGCGCCGCGCCCGTGACCAGGTTGGTGGCGCCGGGTCCGATCGAGGTGGTCACGGCGTGCGCGGAGAGCCGGTCGCTCTGGCGCGCGTAGCCGACGGCGGCGTGCACCATGGCCTGCTCGTTGCGGCCCTGGTGGTAGGGCATGGCGTCCGGCCCGGATTCCAGCAGCGCCTGCCCGATCCCGGCGACGTTCCCGTGCCCGAAGATGCCCCAAGTGGCCGCGATCAGGCGGTGGTTGACGCCGTCGCGGGAGGTGTACTGGCGGGCCAGGAAGGCGATCAGCGCCTGGGCGGTGGTGAGTCGACGCGTCGTACCGGTCACCGGTATCCCTCCACGTGATCAGGGTGGAAGGAGATCTTCCACTCCCGTTCCTGCCCCGGTCCCGCCATGACGTTCAGGTAGTACATGGCGTTGCCCGGCTGGGCGATCGAGGGCCCGTGCCAGCCGTCCGGCACCAGCACCGCATCGCCCGAGCGCACCTCGGCGAGGACGTCGGCGCCGCCGGGGCGGGACGGCGAGACGCGCTGGTAGCCGTAGCCGTCCGGGCGCTCGAACTCGAAGTAGTAGATCTCCTCCAGCTCGCTCTCCTCGCCCGGCCGCCGCTCGTCGTGCTTGTGCGGCGGATACGAGGACCAGTTGCCGCCGGGCGTGATCACCTCCACGGCGATCAGCCGGTCGCAGGCGAAGGCGTCGGCGGCGGCGAAGTTGCGCACCGTACGGGAGCAGTTCCCGGCGCCCCGGGCTTCGACGGGTACCTCCGGCGCGGGGCCGCAGCGAGCGGGGAGTCGTCGCTCGCACCGCGCTCCTGCCAGCGCGAAACGGCCTCCCGCGCCGGAGGCGATCTGGGTGTGCGCGTCACGCGGCACATAGGCGAAGTCGGTGGCGCCCGCGAACACGCTCTTCCTGCCGAGCAGTTCGACGGCCGTGCCGTCCGTGCGCACCGTGCAGCCGCCGCTGAGCGGCACCACGAGCCACTCGCTGTCGCCGGTGGCCAGCAGGTGCGAGCCGCCGGGCGGCAGTTCGAGCACCCGCAGCGAGGAGTAGCCCCAGCCGGCCCGCCCCGGGTCGATGTCGACGGCGTACGCGCCCCGGGCGGCGGCCCCGGCCCGCACCAGCAGTCCTCGGTCTTCCGCCAGTCCTTGGTCATCCATGTCCGACTCCTACCCCCTACAGCAGCCCGACGGCGGTATCGACGGCCGCCGCCACATCGCCGTCGGCCGGATAGAGCAGCGAGCGCCCGGCGACCAGGCCCTGCACGGTGGGCAGGTGCAGCGCCCCGCGCCACTTCTCGAAGGCGGCCTCCTGGTCGTCCCCTATGTCGCCGCCGAGCAGCACCGCGGGCAGCGTGCTGGTGGCCATGACCTCGGCCATGTCGTCGGGGTTCTCGGTGACGGGCACCTTCAGCCAGGTGTACGCGGACGTCCCGGCCAGGCCCGAGGCGATGGCGATGGACCGGGTGACGGCCTCGGCGGACAGGTCGTTGCGGATCCGGCCCGCGCGGCGGTGGCAGATGAACGGCTCGACAAATACCGGGAGTTGGCGCTCGGCCATCTCGTCGATGGCGCGGGCCGCGGCGTGCAGCGTGTCGAGCGAGCCCGGGTCCTGGTAGTCGATCCGGAGCAGCAGCTTGCCCGCGTCGAAGCCGAGCCGGGCGAGGTCCTGGGCGCGGTGGCCGGTGAACCGGTCGTCCAGTTCGAAGGCGGCCCCGGCGAGACCGCCGCGGTTCATGGAGCCGACGACGACCTTGTCTTCGAGGGCGCCGAGCAGCAGCAGGTCCTCCAGGATGTCGGCGCTGGCGAGCACCCCGTCGACACCGGGCCGGGAGAGGGCCAGCCGGAGCCGGTCGAGCAGATCGCCCCGGTCCGCCATGGCCAGCCCGTTCGCGCCGACCCCGAGCGCGCCCCGGGCCGGATGGTCGGCGGCGATCACCATCAGCCGCGCGCCGTCGTCGCGCAGCAGCGGTCTGCGCACCCGCCGGGCGGCGGCCTCGGCGACGGCCTCGGGGTGGCGGGCCCGGATCCGCGCGAGCCCGGCGGGTCCGATGTCGGCGGTCATGCCCGGCCGCCTTCCAGTACGCGCTCGACCTCGGCGGGGTACGGCATCGCGGACGAGCAGGCGAGCCGGGACGCCACGATGGCCCCGGCGGCGTTGGCGTACCGCATGACGCGCTCCAGCTCCCAGCCGGCGAGCAGCCCGTGGCAGAGCGCCCCGCCGAACGCGTCGCCCGCGCCGAGCCCGTTGACCACCTCGACCGGCACGGGCGCCACCTCGGCGACCCTGCCGTCGCGGTGCACGGCGAGCACGCCCTTGGGGCCCTGCTTGACGACGGCGAGCTCGACCCCGGCGGCGAGCAGCGCCTCGGCGGCGGCCCGGGGTTCCCGCTCCCCGGTGGCCACCTCGCACTCGTCGATGTTGCCGACGGCGACGGTGGCGTGGGCGAGGGCCTCGCGGTAATGGGTGCGGGCTGCCTCCGGGGCCTCCCAGAACATGGGCCGCCAGTCGAGGTCGAAGACGGTGGCCACCCCCTCGGGGGCGCTGCCCCCGAACCCCCGTTCCCCAATCTCTTGGGTTCTGCTGTGCAGCGCCGCCAGCGTCGCCCTCCGGCTGGGCTCGGCGCACAGCCCCGTCCCCGTCACCCAGAAAATCCGCGCCGCCCGGATCGCGGAAAGATCCAACTCCCCTTCCCGCAGCTCCAGATCCGGCGCCTTCGGCAACCGGTAGAAGTACAGCGGGAAGTCGTCCGGCGGGAACACCTCGCAGAAGGTGACGGGCGTGGGCAGCCCGTCCACGGGCGTGACCCAGCGCGCGTCGACCCCGAACTCGCCCAGTTCCGTGCGGAGGTACTCGCCGAAGGGGTCGCGCCCGGTGCGGGTGATGAGGGCTGTGCGGCGGCCGAGCCGGGCCGCGGCGACCGCCACGTTGGAGGGCGAGCCGCCGAGGAACTTCCCGAACGAGGTGACCCGGGCCAGCGACACGCCGGTCTGCAACGGGTAGAGGTCGACGCCGATCCGGCCCATCGTGATCAGGTCGTACGCAGTGCCGTACGGAGCCTCGTCCATGCACGTCCCTTCGGGGTCGCCGGGTCGCCGGTGCCCCCAGGTCTAGCCGCCGTCTCCCACCCCTGTCAATCTTTTGTCCTTACATTCGGACGTAGCCTTGACACTCCTCCAGCGCCCCCGGAAGGCTGGCCCCCATGACGACGGCGAAGACCCGCATCCGGATCGGCTCTGCCCCCGACTCCTGGGGCGTCTGGTTCCCCGACGACCCGCGCCAAGTCCCCTGGCAGCGCTTCCTCGACGAGGTGTCGGCCGCGGGCTACCGGTGGATCGAACTCGGACCGTACGGCTATCTCCCCACCGACCCGGCGCGCCTCGCCGCAGAGACCGGAAAGCGCGACCTGCGGGTCTCCGCCGGGACCGTCTTCACGGGGCTGCACCACGGCCCGGCGGTCTGGGAGAAGACCTGGGCGCACGTGTCCGACGTGGCCACGCTGACCCGGGCCACCGGGGCCGGACACCTCGTCGTCATCCCGTCCTTCTGGCGCGACGACAAGACGGGCGCGGTCCTGGAGGACAGCACCCTGACCGCCGGGCAGTGGCGCGACCTGGCCGACCAGACCGAGCGCCTGGCCCGCGAGGTGCGCGAGCGCTACGGGCTGCGGATCGTCGTACACCCGCACGCCGACACCCACATCGACAGCGAGGAGAACGTGGCCCGCTTCCTCGACGCCACCGACCCCGAGCTGGTCTCGCTGTGCCTGGACACCGGGCACTACGCCTACTGCGGCGGCGACAGCGTCAAGCTGATCGAGACGTACGGGGAGCGGATCGGCTACCTCCACCTCAAGCAGGTGGATCCCGAGGTGCTGGACCAAGTGCGCGCCGAGGACCTGCCGTTCGGGCCCGCGGTCGCCCGGGGTGTGATGTGCGAGCCGCCGTCGGGGGTGCCGGCGCTCGAACCGGTACTGGCCGCCGCCCAGGCGCTGGACGTCGACCTGTTCGCGATCGTCGAGCAGGACATGTACCCCTGCGAGCCGGACCGGCCGCTGCCCGTCGCCGAGCGCACCCGCGCCTTCCTGCGATCCTGCGGAGCCTGACATGACCCTCGGCATCGCCGTCATCGGCACCGGCAGGATGGGCGCCGACCATGTGCGCCGCATCGACTCCGTCATCGGCGGCGCCCGCGTCGCGGCCGTCGCCGACCTGGACGCGGAACGCGCCAAGGCCGTCGCCGCGGGCATCGAAGGGTGCACCGCGCACACCGACCCGGCGGCCGCGATGGCCGCGCCCGGCGTCGGCGCCGTCCTGATCGCCTCCTCGGGCCCGGCCCACGAGGCGGCCCTGCTCGAAGCCTTCGCGCGCGGCCTGCCGGTCCTGTGCGAGAAGCCGCTCACCCCCGACCCGGCCGGCGCCCTGCGCGTCCTGGAGGCCGAGCAGCGACTCGGCCGCAGGCTGGTCCAGGTCGGTTTCATGCGCCGGTACGACGCCGAGTACCAGCAACTTCAACTCACCCTCAACCAGGGCGAGTTGGGCCGCCCCTTGATGCTGCACTGCCGGCACCGCAACGCGGCATCGCCCTCCTTCTTCACCACCGAGATGCTGATCCGCGACTCGGTGGTGCACGAGGTGGACGCCACCCGCTGGCTGCTCGGCCAGGAGATCACCGCCGTACAGGTACTGCGCCCGCGCCCCACCTCGTCCGCACCGCAGGGGCTCGGCGATCCGCAGCTGGTCCTGTTCGAGACGTCCGGCGGCGCGGTGGTGGACGTGGAGATCTTCGTCAACTGCGGCTTCGGGTACGAGGTCCGCTGCGAGGCGGTGTGCGAACGCGGCACCGCCTCGATCGGCGAGAGCGCCGGGCTCGTCACGCGGACCGCGGGGCGGACGGGCCGCGACATCCCGCAGGACTTCACGATCCGGTTCGCCGACGCGTACGACCGCGAGGTGCAGGCGTGGGTGGACGCGACCCGGCAGGGCCGCGTCGAGGGGGCGAGCACCTGGGACGGCTATGCGGCGGCCGTGGTCTGCGAGGCGGGGGTACGCGCCCAGGAGACCGGCGAGCGGGTCCGCGTACAGCTGGCGGAGCGGCCCGCGCTGTACGCGTAGACGGCGGGACCGAGGGGCTTCGCCCCTGACCCGTAAGGGAGGACGGCGGCCCCGAAGGGAAGGGGAGGGCTTCACCCATTTGCCCCAACTACCCCGTTCGCCGCATCCGTTACAAGGATCTCCTTCCCGTCACACATGTCTCCATTACGCAGGTCTTGCGTCACAGGCGGTCAACAGGCGCTCTCCTCGCCTCCCTCCCTGTCGTTCAGCGGGCACAGGCTCAGTGATCGCCAAGCGTTCGCGCCACAGCTCCCCCGACGGCCTTCCGGCCGCCGCTGCGGCGTACGCAGGGAGGTGCCCCACATGACCGACCGAAGGCTCTGGTCGTACAAAGAGATCGCCGCGCACATCCGGGTGCAGCCGGACACGGTCCGCTCGTACCGCAAGCACGGGCTGCTGCCCGCGCCGGACCTCGTGGAGAACGGCAAGCCCTACTGGTTCGCGGACACGATCCGCGCGTGGGTCGCCCGCCGTCCGGGCAACCGCAGCCGTCGAGGGGACTGAGCGGGCGGCCCGTCGTTATCAGCGTGCGGAAGCGAGCCATGCGGCCTGCCGGAGTCGCCATGTACCCCCTGGGGGTATACAGTGGAGACCCTCGGGGCGCGCGGTTCCCTTCCGGCTCCCTGATGCACCATGGATCCGTAAGCCCGTGAAGAGGAGAACGCCATGACCGCCGCCACCGACATCACCACCGTCTACAAGGTCTCCGGTATGACCTGCGGCCACTGCGAGGGGGCGGTGTCCGCGGAGATCTCCGGGATCGAGGGCGTCAGCTCGGTGAAGGCCGTCGCCGCCACCGGCGAGGTCACCGTGATCTCGGCCGCCCCGCTCGACGAGGAGGCGGTACGCGCCGCTGTCGACGAGGCGGGCTACGAACTGGCCGGCCTGGCCTGACCCCCCACCCGGCGCCCACCATGGAAACCCCCGGCCCCGCTCAGCGGATCGAACTCGCCATCGGCGGGATGACCTGCGCGTCCTGCGCGGCCCGCATCGAAAAGAAGCTGAACCGGATGCCGGGGGTGAACGCGACGGTCAACTACGCGACGGAGCGGGCACTGGTCTCCTATGCGCAGGGCGTGGAGCTGGCGGACCTCCTCGCGACGGTGGTGCGGACGGGGTACACGGCGGAGCCAATGCCGGTCGACCAGGAATCAGTGCTGGCCGGCAAAAATCCAGCCCCTCTGGCGTTTGAGGAGCGGGGTCTGGGGCGGAGCCCCGGTTCGGGAAGGGGCGGGGTGGGGAATGGGCCCGCCGCAGGCGCCCGCATCCGGCGGGCGCCAGAGCGCGAGCCGGCCCCGCTGAGGCAGCGCCTCCTCACCTCGGCCACCCTGGCCACCCCCGTCGTCGCCCTCGCCATGATCCCGTCGCTCCAGTTCGACAACTGGCAGTGGCTCTCCCTCACCCTGGCCGCCCCCGTGGTCGTCTGGGGCGGCCTCCCCTTCCACCGGGCGGCGTGGACCAACCTCCGGCACGGCGCCGCCACGATGGACACCCTCGTCTCCACCGGCACCCTCGCCGCGTTCGGCTGGTCCCTGTGGGCCCTGTTCTTCGGGACCGCAGGGCTGTCCGGCATGCGGCACGGCTTCGAGCTCACGGCGAGCCGCACCGACGGCAGCGGCACCATCTACCTCGAAGTCGCCGCGGGCGTCGTCACGTTCATCCTGCTCGGCCGCCATCTGGAGGCCCGCGCCAAGCGGAAGTCCGGCGCCGCCCTGCGCGCGCTGATGGAACTGGGCGCCAAGGACGTCGCCGTCCAGCGCGACGGGGCTGAAGTACGCGTCCCGGTAAGCGAGTTGCGTACCGGCGACCGCTTCGTCGTGCGGCCCGGCGAGAAGGTGGCCACGGACGGCATCGTCGTGGCAGGCACCTCGGCCGTCGACGCGTCGATGCTGACCGGTGAGTCCGTCCCCGTCGATGTGACCGTGGGCGACCCGGTCACCGGCGCGACCGTGAACGCCTGCGGCCGCCTGGTGGTGGCGGCGACCCGCGTCGGCGCGGACACCCAACTCGCCCGCATGGCCCGCATGGTGGAGGACGCCCAGAACGGCAAGGCCGAGGTCCAGCGCCTCGCGGACCGCATCGCGGCCGTGTTCGTGCCGGTGGTGCTCCTGATCGCGCTGGCCACCCTGGCGGTCTGGCTCCTGACCACCGGCGACACCGCCGCCGCCTTCACCGCGGCCGTCGCCGTCCTGATCATCGCCTGCCCGTGCGCGCTGGGCCTGGCCACCCCCACCGCCCTCATGGTCGGCACCGGACGCGGCGCCCAGCTCGGCATCCTGATCAAGGGCCCGGAGGTGCTGGAGTCCACCCGCCGCGTCGACACCGTCGTCCTCGACAAGACGGGGACGGTCACCACGGGACGGATGAGCCTGTACGAGGTCCACCCGGCCGAGGGCACCGACGAGAAGCAACTCCTGCGCCTGGCCGGTGCGTTGGAGCACTCCTCCGAGCATCCCATCGCCCGCGCGATCGCCGCCGGCGCCGAGGACCGGGCCGGGGTCCTGCCCGTCGCCGAGGGCTTCCGCTCGCTGCCCGGCCGGGGCGTCGAAGGCACCGTGGAGGGCCACCGGGTGTACGTGGGCCGGGACGGCGCCCTGGAGCTGCCGCCCGAGCTCGCCGCGGCCAAGAGCGCCGCCGAGGCCCAGGGCCGTACGGCCGTCGTCGTCGGGTGGGACGGGGTGGCCCGGGGCGTCCTTGCCGTGTCGGACACCGTGAAGGCGACCAGCGCGGAGGCCGTCGCCCGGCTGCGGGCGCTTGGCCTCACCCCGGTCCTGCTCACCGGCGACCACCGGGCGGTGGCCGAATCGGTGGCCGCGGAGGTCGGCATCGCGGCGGCCGATGTGTACGCGGAGGTCCTCCCCGAGGACAAGGCCGCCGTGGTCAAACGCCTTCAGGAGCAGGGCCGTACGGTCGCCATGGTGGGGGACGGCGTCAACGACGCGGCCGCCCTCGCCACCGCCGATCTGGGCCTGGCCATGGGCACGGGCACGGACGCCGCGATCGAGGCGGGCGACCTCACCCTCGTACGGGGTGATCTGCGGGTCGCGGCGGACGCGATCCGGCTGTCCCGGCGGACCCTGGCCACCATCAAAGGCAACCTTTTCTGGGCATTCGGCTACAACGTGGCCGCGGTGCCGCTGGCCGCGGCAGGGCTGCTGAATCCGATGATCGCGGGCGCGGCTATGGCGTTCTCATCGGTGTTCGTGGTAACCAACAGCCTACGGTTGCGTTCCTTCACCTGACCTCCACAAAGAGATCTAGATCACAGAGGTTTTGAGGTAACCATCGGGAGGGGTCGGGAGTCTAAGTGGGCGATGCCGCGGATGTCTTGGGGGACGTCCATGGAATGTCTTGGGGGACGTTCCAGGCAGCGCGTTGGCCGGGGCACGTACATCGGGGAGCTTTGAGCGGCCCACCCGACTGGTACGTACCCCGGCAGACCGCCTAGACCCCCGGCTCGGATCCCGTGGGGGGAATCCGCACCGGGAAACAGGGAAGCGCCCCGACTGCCGACCCGTGGGGGGATCGGCAGCGGGGCGCTTTCCGCTTCCGGAGCCTTCGACTCCGCACTACTGCCCGCGAACTGCCGGGCAGCACACGGAAGTTCAGCGGCCCTCGACCGGCACGAAGTCGCGCAGCACTTCGCCCGTGTAGATCTGACGCGGGCGGCCGATGCGGGAGCCCGGCTCCTTGATCATCTCGTGCCACTGGGCGATCCAGCCCGGGAGGCGGCCGAGCGCGAACAGGACCGTGAACATCTCGGTCGGGAAGCCCATCGCGCGGTAGATCAGACCCGTGTAGAAGTCCACGTTCGGGTAGAGGTTGCGCGAGACGAAGTACTCGTCGCTCAGCGCGTGCTCTTCGAGCTTCAGCGCGATGTCGAGCAGCTCGTCGGACTTGCCGAGCGCCGAGAGGACATCGTGCGCCGCGGCCTTGATGATCTTCGCGCGCGGGTCGAAGGACTTGTACACCCGGTGGCCGAAGCCCATCAGGCGGACGCCGTCCTCCTTGTTCTTCACCTTGCGGATGAAGGAGTCCACGTCGCCGCCGTTGGCCTGGATGCCTTCCAGCATCTCCAGGACGGACTGGTTGGCGCCGCCGTGCAGCGGGCCCCACAGTGCGCTGATACCGGCGGAGATGGAGGCGAACATGTTCGCCTGCGACGAGCCGACCAGGCGGACCGTGGAGGTCGAGCAGTTCTGCTCGTGGTCCGCGTGCAGGATGAGCAGCTTGTCCAGCGCCGAGACGACGACCGGGTCCAGCTCGTACTCCTGGGCCGGCACGGAGAACGTCATGCGCAGGAAGTTCTCGACGTAGCCGAGGTCGTTGCGCGGGTAGACGAAGGGGTGGCCGATCGACTTCTTGTACGCGTACGCCGCGATCGTCGGCAGCTTGGCCAGCAGCCGGATCGTGGAGAGGTTGCGCTGCTTCTCGTCGAACGGGTTGTGGCTGTCCTGGTAGAAGGTGGACAGCGCGGAGACCACCGAGGACAGCATCGCCATCGGGTGGGCGTCCCGCGGGAAGCCGTCGAAGAACCGCTTGACGTCCTCGTGCAGCAGCGTGTGCTGGGTGATCTCGCTCTTGAAGCTGGAGAGCTGGTCGACGGTCGGCAGCTCGCCGTTGATCAGCAGGTACGCGACCTCCACGAAGGTGGAGCGCTCCGCGAGCTGCTCGATCGGGTACCCGCGGTAACGCAGGATGCCCTGCTCACCGTCGAGGTAGGTAATGGCGGATTTATAGGCGGCGGTGTTGCCGTATCCGCTGTCGAGGGTGACCAGTCCGGTCTGGGCTCGGAGCTTGCCGATGTCGAAGCCCTTGTCGCCGACGGTGCTGTCGATCACCGGGTAGGTGTACTCGCCATCGCCGAACCGCAGTACTACAGCGTTGTTCGCGTTCTCGCTCACGTCATCCCTCACCGACGTAGTGCCTCTTCTTCGAGGTGCCCTGACTGTCTCTACCATCCCCCATTTGGCTCAGCAGAGTGCACTCGGGGTCGCCCATTGGGCTTATTCACGGCACTCAGTGCCGCTCAACCTGCTCATCCTGCCCCGTTCGCCCCACTTCCGAAAGTCCTGGGTGATCTTTCACACCAAAGTGCCCCCTGCCAGCCGGTGAGCGAGTGCGGTAAAGCGTCTGCCTGCGGAAACGGTACGCACTGCCTGGCCGATCGCCTTGCGGGACCCCACCAGGACGACGAGCTTCTTGGCTCGGGTGACCGCCGTGTAGAGCAGATTCCGCTGGAGCATCATCCAGGCGCCGGTGGTGACGGGGATGACCACCGCCGGGTACTCGCTGCCCTGCGAGCGGTGGATCGTCACCGCGTAGGCGTGCGCCAGCTCGTCCAGCTCGTCGAAGTCGTACGGCACCTCCTCGTCCTCGTCGGTCAGCACCGTCAGCCGCTGGTCGTCCAGGCTGAGTGAGGTGACCACGCCGACGGTGCCGTTGAAGACGCCGTTCTTGCCCTTCTCGTAATTGTTGCGAATCTGGGTGACCTTGTCTCCGACGCGGAACACCCGGCCGCCGAACCGCTTCTCCGGCAGATCGGGCCGCGCGGGCGTAATCGCCTGCTGGAGAAGGCCGTTGAGGGTGCCGGCGCCGGCCGGGCCCCGGTGCATCGGGGCGAGCACCTGGATGTCGCGGCGCGGGTCGAGCCCGAACCTGGCCGGAATGCGGCGGGCGGCCACGTCCACGGTGAGCCGCCCCGCGTCCTCCGTCTCCTCCTCCACGAAGAGGAAGAAGTCGTCGAGGCCCGAAGTGACCGGCTGGGAACCGGAGTTGATGCGGTGGGCGTTGGTGACCACCCCGGACTGCTGGGCCTGCCGGAAGATCCGGGTCAGCCGCACGTTCGGCACCGGCCCGCCCTCGGCGAGCAGATCGCGCAGCACCTCCCCCGCGCCGACCGACGGCAACTGGTCGACGTCGCCCACCATCAGGAGGTGCGCGCCGGGCGCGACGGCCTTGACGAGCTTGTTGGCGAGCAGCAGATCGAGCATGGACGCCTCGTCCACGACGACCAGATCGGCGTCCAGCGGCCGGTCCTTGTCGTACGCCGCGTCGCCGCCCGGTTTCAGTTCGAGCAGGCGGTGCACGGTGGAGGCCTCGGCGCCGGTCAGCTCGGCCAGGCGTTTGGCGGCCCGGCCGGTCGGCGCGGCGAGCACCACCTTGGCCTTCTTGGCGCGGGCCAGCTCCACGATCGAGCGGACGGTGAAGGACTTGCCGCAGCCGGGGCCGCCGGTGAGCACGGCGACCTTGCTGGTGAGGGCGAGCTTGACGGCCTCCTGCTGCTCGGGGGCGAGCTCGGCGCCGGTCCGCCCGGCGAGCCAGCCGAGCGCCTTGTCCCAGTCGACGTCGCCGAACCCAGGCATCCGGTCCTCGCCGGTCCGCAGCAGCCGCCCGACCTGGCCGGCGAGCGACAGCTCGGCACGGTGGAACGGCACGAGGTAGACGGCGTTGACGGCCTCGCCGCCCTCGGGTCCCGGCACCCGTTCCCGTACGGCGCCCTCCTCGGCGATCAGCGCGGCCAGGCACTCGATGACCAGGCCGGTGTCGACCTGGAGCAGCTTCACCGAATCGGAGATCAGGCGCTCCTCGGGCAGGAAGCAGTGGCCCTGGTCGGTGGACTGGGACAGGGCGTACTGCAGGCCCGCCTTGACCCGCTCCGGGCTGTCGTGCGGGATGCCGACGGCCTGGGCGATGCGGTCGGCGGTGAGGAACCCGATGCCCCAGACGTCGGCGGCGAGCCGGTAGGGCTGGTTCTTCACCACCGAGATCGACGCGTCCCCGTACTTCTTGTAAATGCGCACGGCGATGGACGTGGAGACACCGACACCCTGCAGGAAGACCATCACCTCCTTGATGGCCTTCTGCTCCTCCCAGGCGGCGCCGATCAGCTTCGTACGCTTGGGACCGAGCCCCGGCACCTCGACCAGCCGCTTCGGCTCCTTCTCGATGATGTCGAGGGTGTCCACGCCGAAGTGCTCGGTGATGCGGTCGGCGATGCGCGGGCCGATGCCCTTGATCAGGCCGGAGCCGAGGTAGCGGCGGATGCCCTGGATGGTGGCGGGCAGGACGGTCGTGTAGTTCTCCACGGTGAACTGCTTGCCGTACTGGGGATGGGACCCCCAGCGGCCCTCCATCCGCAGCGACTCGCCCGGCTGCGCGCCGAGCAGCGAGCCGACGACCGTCAGGAGGTCGCCGCTGCCCCGGCCGGTATCGACGCGCGCGACGGTGTAGCCGCTCTCCTCATTGGCGTACGTGATCCGCTCAAGGACCCCCTCCAGAACCGCCGCACCCGCCAGATTGGACATGCCCCGACGCTACCGCCCCGGTCTGACAACGCGGAGGCGGACAAGGGCAGTCGGGAATGAACTCAAGCGGGACCCGGTCCGTCGACCGGGCCCCGCTGATTTCCCTCCCCGTCAGCGCTCCCCGATCCCCCCGGATCCCTCCCCTGAAGCACTGACGACACCTAGACCACCGTCACCCCGGAAGGGTTGCACGACTGCGGGCAGTTATTTTTCCGGAATCCCGAGGTGCCGACGAATCGGGTCGAACGTAGCGTTTCCCCCATGAGTGACGATGTCGACGGCGCCAGGGGCGATTCCTTCCAGCAGGACGTTCTGAACGAGCTGGGGGACGACGGACTTCAGCAGATCGCCGGACTGATCGGTACGGACGCGGCGGGCGCGCGGGACGTGGTCGGCACGACGGTGTCGGCGCTCGCGGGCGGGCTGCCTCCGGAGACGGCGGAGGAGGTCCGCGCGGCCGTGACGGAGGCCGCTCCGGAGGAGGCGCCCTTGCAGGGGGTGGCCACGCTGGGCGGCGGGCTCGGCGGAATCCTGGGCGGCGGCCTGGCGGCCGGGGTGCTCGCCAAGGTGACCCGGCCGGTCGCCAACGCGGTGGCCAAGAAAACGGGCCTCCCCCCGGCCACGGTCGCCCGCGCCCTGGAGGTACTGCTGCCGGTCGCCCTGGCGGTCCTGACCAAGCGGGCGAAAGCGGGCAGGGCGGGTGCCCCGGCATCATCAGCCGCCCCGGGCGCGTCCCCCACCGCAGACACCGGCCTGGGCGACCTCCTGGGTCAGATCCTGGGCGGCGGGAAGAAGTAAAAAGCCTCCCACGCGCCCGCCCGTTCCCGTCCGACGGGCATGAGCAGTCGGACTATTCACCCGATCGGGCGCTGTCCGGACCGACACGGCGAGCGATATTTTGGTTACTCAGCGTAGGGGCCGGGTGGGCTGGCCTCCGCTGGCTCTTCCAGGGGGGAAGACATGCGAGTTTCGTTCTTCAACCGCGCCGTGGCGGTGACAGCGGCCTGCCTCGCGGCGCTGGCCGCGACTCCGGCCACCGGGCATGCGGCTGAGACGAGGACGCCATCGGCATCGGCTCCGCGCGCGATGATGCGCCAGGAGAAGAACTACCAGGTCGAGGTGGACAACTTCTCCAACCAGGCTTTCGACGAGATCGCTCTGGCCTTCACTCGCAACAGCACGCCCGTCACCCAGATCCTCCACCAGTTCAACGTGCCTGCCTCCAGCGTGATCATCTTCGATCTCGGACCGTGCTCCGACGTCAAGCAGTACGCGGTCAGCGGCCTCGTGGGCGGCGAGCGCAAGTTCACCACCGGCGACGTCGACGCCGATCCCGTCGGCTGCGACGACATCGTCACCATCCGGAGCACGGCAGCACTCGAAACGCACAGGAAAGCCCGATGAGGCGCGCGGTCAAGGCGCTCTGCGCCGCCTCACTGGCACTCGCCGCGGCGGTCGCATCCGCCTCACCGGCATCGGCCGTCCGCCAGGCAGCCGCATCGAACTACCGGGTCGATGTCGTCAACCACTCCGGCTTCGGTCTGGACGAAGTCGACCTCGCCGTCGCGCACTTCGGCGACCCGGTCATCCGGCTGCAGACCCAGCACCACGTGGTGTCAGGAGCCACCGCGAGCTTCGACCTCGGCCCCTGCCCCAGCGTCCGGCAGTTCGCGGCGAGCGCCTACATCGGCACCCGCGAGGTCCTCCACACCCGGGACATCAGCCCCAGCCCGAGCTGCCACACCCAGATCGAGGTCACCCACACATGAGCACGGCGAGGAGGGAGCACCGAGTGAAGCACCGCCTGAGCATCCTGCTCGCACTGCCCGTAGCGGCGTTGCTCACCACCACGGTGGGCACAGCCCCGGCATACGCGGCGAACGGCCGCTTCATTTTCGAGGACTCGGACAGCCACACGGGAGAGATGATCAACCCGCCCTCGGGCAGGTGCATCAAATTGCCCTATCCGGTCGTCAGGGTCACCAACGCGACCAACCAGAAGGCCCACCTCTTCCAGGACGTCAAGTGCGCCACGAAGGAAATCGCCGCCGTGGCGGCCGATCCCGGAACGGGAAGGGGCACGACGTGGGGTAAACCGGACGGAAGCCCTTCCGTGCTGGCAGTGAAGTTCGACTGCGACCTCGTCGCCTGCTCCTGAGCCACATCCTCCCGACTCGGCCTCACCAACACCCCGCGCGGCAGGGCAAGTTGAAAGCGCCCCGGCCGGCCACGCCCCCTCACCCCCGAGGCGCCCCCGTGGACCCCCGGACCATCAACTCCCCGTGCACCGTGGCGATTCCGCCCGGCGGGGCCGCTTCCAGGCCGAGGGCGAGGCGGCCGGCCCGCGCGCCCGCCTCGTACAGCGGCAGCCGTACGGTGGTGAGCGCGGGCACCGCGTCCGCGCTGAAGGGCAGGTCCACGAAACCGGCCACCGAGACGTCCTCGGGGATGCCAAGACCCCGGTCCCGCAGCGCCGCGCAGGCGCCGAGCGCGACCGTGTCGTTGGCGGCCACCACGGCCGTCAACTCCGGGTCCCTGCGCAGGAGTTCAAGGGCCGCGTCGTAGCCGGAGCGGCGGTCGTACGAGCTGTGCACCGTGAGGTGGTCGAGGCGGAGCCCGGCGGCCTCCAGGGCGGAGCGGTGCCCCTCCAGGCGGTGCCGGGTCGTGGTGCGCTCGGGGGGCCCGGCCACGTAACCGATCCGCCGGTGGCCGAGGCCGATGAGGTGCTGCGCCAGGCGCCTGCTCCCGCCCCGGTTGTCGAAGGCGAGGGTCGCGGTGACGCTGTCGCCGGGCAGCGGCGGCCGCCCGCACAGCACGATCCGGGTGCCCGCGTCGGCGAGCCGCGCGAGCTTCGCACCGACGGCCGCCGCCTGCTCCGGGTCCTCCAGGGCGCCGCCGGTCAGGATGACGGCGGCCGCGCGCTGGCGCTGGAGCAGGGTCAGATAGGTGAGTTCGCGTTCCGGTGAGCCCCCGGTGTTGCAGATGACGGAGAGCTTCTCGCGGGCGCCCCGCCCCTCGCCGATCGCGGACTGGGCCGCGCCCGCCATGATGCCGAAGAACGGATCGGCGATGTCGTTGACGAGTATGCCGACCAGGTCGGAGGTGGCCGCGGCGAGCGAACTCGCGGGCCCGTTCAGGACGTAGTCCAGCTCGTCCACCGCCCGCAGGACGCGCTCGCGGGTGGCCGCGGCGACCGGATAGTTGCCGTTGAGGACCCGCGAGACGGTCGCCGGGGACACCCGGGCGCGGGCCGCCACATCCGCCAGGGTCGCTGTCATCTCTGCCTCCGAGCCGCTCGGGCCGTTCCCGCTTTCAGCCTCTTGTCCGAGGCGCTGTGCGCAGGCTAGCGTCCTGCCCTGTAGAAAGCGCTTGCTGTCTATTTCTCCCCATCATGCCACCCGCATCAGCGCAGCCCCGGAGGGATCACATGACGGCACTCAGGACCGTGCGGATCGCCATGAACGGCGTCACCGGACGCATGGGTCACCGCCAGCACCTCGTACGCTCCCTCCTCGCCATCCGCGAGCAGGGCGGCCTCGACCTCGGGGACGGCACCGCGCTGTGGCCGGAGCCGGTCCTGGTCGGTCGGCGCGAGCACGCCCTGCGGGCGATGGCCGAGCGGCACGGCCTGACCGAGTGGAGCACCGACCTCGACGCGGTCCTGGCCGACCCCGCCGTCGACATCTACTTCGACGCCCAGGTAACCTCCGCCCGCGAGGACGCGCTCACCAGGGCCATCGCGGCCGGAAAGCACGTCTACACCGAGAAGCCCACGGCCACCGGCCTGTCCGGCGCCCTGGAACTGGCCCGGCTCGCCCGCGCCGCCGGCATCAAGCACGGCGTCGTCCAGGACAAGCTCTTCCTGCCGGGCCTGCTGAAGCTGAAGCGCCTGATCGACGGCGGCTTCTTCGGCCGCGTCCTGTCCGTGCGGGGCGAGTTCGGCTACTGGGTCTTCGAGGGTGACTGGCAGTCCGCGCAGCGCCCGTCGTGGAACTACCGCGCCGAGGACGGCGGCGGCATCGTCGTGGACATGTTCCCGCACTGGGAGTACGTCCTGCACGAGCTGTTCGGCCGGGTCACCTCCGTGACCGCGCACACCGCCACCCACATCCCGCGGCGCTGGGACGAGCGCGGCAAGCCGTACGAGGCGACCGCGGACGACGCCGCGTACGGGATCTTCCAGCTGGAGGGCGGCGCGGTCGCGCAGATCAACTCCTCGTGGGCGGTGCGCGTCAACCGCGAGGAACTCGTCGAGTTCCAGGTGGACGGGACGGAGGGATCGGCGGTCGCGGGACTGCGCAACTGCCGTGTGCAGCACCGCGGTTCAACACCGAAGCCGGTCTGGAACCCGGACCTCCCGGCCACCGAACCCTTCCGCGAGCAGTGGCAGGAGGTGCCCGACAACGACACGTTCGACAACGGGTTCAAGGCGCAGTGGGAGCTGTTCCTGCGGCACGTGGCGCTGGACGAGCCCTACCGCTGGGACCTGCTCGCGGGGGCGCGCGGCGTCCAGCTCGCCGAGCTCGGGCTGCGCTCCGCCGCCGAGGGCCGCCGGCTCGACGTACCGGAGGTATCACTGTGACCCTGCTGCTGCCGAACCCCGACGGCACCACGACGGCGTACCGGCCGCGGATGACACCGCTTTCTGTCGCGCCGGGCGCTCCCCCGACCTCCCGTACGGTCCTCTCGGCGGCGCACGTGGTCGCCGACCCGTACGCGGACGTGTCGCCGGACTCCCCCGCCGCCGTCGACTGGGAGGCGACGCTCGCCTTCCGCCGCCACCTGTGGTCGCACGGGCTCGGGGTCGCGGAGGCGATGGACACCGCCCAGCGCGGCATGGGCCTGGACTGGGCGACCGCGGCCGAACTGATCGCCCGAAGTGCCGCCGAGGCCAAGGCGGTTGGCGGCCGGATCGCGTGCGGGGCAGGCACGGATCAGCTGATGGCGGACGCTGGACTCAGCGAGGTGACGGCCGCGTACGAGGAGCAGCTCGCGCTGGTCGAGGGTGTCGGCGCGCAGGCGGTCCTGATGGCGTCGCGCGCCCTCGCGGCGGCGGCCCGCGGCCCCGAGGACTACCTCGCGGTCTACGACACCCTGCTCCGCCAGGCCTCCGGGCCGGTGATCCTGCACTGGCTGGGCCCGATGTTCGACCCGGCGCTCGACGGCTACTGGGGCTCGGCCGACCTCGACACGGCGACGGAGACCTTCCTGGACGTCATCGCCGCGCACCCCCACAAGGTCGACGGCATCAAAGTGTCCCTGCTCGACGCCCGCCGCGAGGTGGAGCTCAGGCGCCGCCTCCCGGACGGCGTGAAGTGCTACACGGGCGACGACCTCAACTACCCCACCCTCATCGCGGGCGACGAACAGGGCTTCAGCCACGCCCTGTTGGGCATCTTCGACCCGCTGGGCCCACTGGCGGCGGAGGCGGTACGGAATCTGGACAGGTCCGACACGGACGGCTTCCGGGGCCTCCTCGACCCAACCGTCGAACTGTCGCGGCACCTCTTCCAGCCACCAACACGCTTCTACAAAACGGGAGTTGTGTTCCTGGCATGGCTGGCGGGACACCAGGCGCACTTCACCATGATCGGCGGCCTCCAGTCGGCCCGCTCGCTGCCGCACCTCGCGCGGGCGTACGAGCTGGCCGACGGCCTCGGCCTGTTCCCGGACCCGGCGCTGGCCGAGTCCCGCACGAGGTCCCTCCTGACCGTCCACGGAGTAGCACAGTGACGCCCCGCGAACTCGGCCTCGCCCGTTTCAGCATCAACCAGATGACCGTCAAGCAGCTCTCCCTGCCGGAGCTGGTGGACGCGTGCGTACGCCTCGGGGTGCGGGGGGTCGGGCTGTGGCGGGAGCCGGTGGCCAAGTACGGGCTGGAGGCGGCGGCACAGTTGGTACGGGCGGCGGGACTTGACGTCACCACCCTGTGTCGCGGCGGCTTCCTCACCGCCGTCGACCCCGCCGGGCGGGCCGCCGCGCTCGCCGACAACCGGGCGGCGGTCGACGAGGCGGCGACGCTGGGCACGGACACGCTGATCCTGGTCTCGGGCGGGCTGCCGGCCGGTTCGAGGGACCTCGCGGGCGCGCGGGAGCGGATCGCGGACGCGCTGTCCGAGCTGGGCCCGTATGCCGCCGCGCGGGGCGTGCGGCTGGCGATCGAGCCGCTGCATCCCATGTTCGCGGCGGATCGGTGTGTGGTGTCCACACTGAGCCAGGCCCTGTCGCTGGCCGAGCGGTTTCCTGCTGCACAGGTGGGGGTGGTGGTGGACACGTACCACGTGTGGTGGGACGACATGGCGCCGGCGGCCGTGGCTCGCGCGGGGGCGGGTGGCCGCATCCACTCCTTCCAGCTGGCGGACTGGGTTACGCCGTTGCCGGCGGGGGTGCTGAATGGGCGGGGTCAGTTGGGGGACGGGTCGGTTGACCTGGGGGCGTGGTGCGCGCTGGTCGAGGCGGCCGGGTATTCCGGCCCGATCGAGGTCGAGCTGTTCAACGAGGGGTTGTGGGCGGGGGACGGGGTGAAGCTGCTGGCGGACACAGCGCGCCGTTTCGCGACCCTGGGGATTTAGCCCCACCCCGCCCCTTCCCGAAACCCTCCGGGGGCGGGGTGGGGAAGAAGGCACACCGCCCCCCGAAAGGAACACCGTGAAGCTCGCTCTCTCCACCCTCGGCCTCCCCCGCATGCCCATCGCCGACGTCGCCCGTCTCGCCGCCGCCACCGGCTACCACGGCGTGGAGCTGCGAGCCCACCCCGAGGAGCCCGTCCACCCCGGGATCGGACAGCGCGAACGGGCCGCGACAGTAAGGGAGTTGGAGGCCGCAGGCATCGAGATCCTCACCGTCGCCGGGTACGCCCGGGTCGCCCAGCCCGCCCAGTCCGACGAGCTGGCCGAGCTCGTGCGGCTCGCCCACGACCTGGGCGCCCGGTTCGTGAGGGTCTTCCCGGGCGGGGACGGCACCCCGGCCGCCGACGACACGGCCGTTCAACACCTCACCGAGGCCGCCGAGTTGGCGGCGGACACCGGCGTACGCATCCTCCTGGAGACCCACGACTCGCACCGCACCGGCGCGGCCGCCGCGGCCCTCCTCGACCGGGTCGGCGCGCACGGCATCGGCGCGCTCTGGGACGTCATGCACACCTGGCTCGGCGGCGAGACGCCCCAAGAGTCCTTCGCCGCACTCGCCCCGCACCTCGGCTACGTACAGGTCAAGGACATCGCGTCGGCCGAGGACACCACCCCGCTCCCCCTCGGCGCGGGCGTCCTGCCGCTCAGTGCGTGCCTGTCCCTGCTGCCGCCGGACGGCTGGGTGTGCTGGGAGTACGAGAAGCGCTGGTATCCGCAGGCCGCCCCGCTTCCGGGGCTTCTTGTCGCAGGGCGGGAGTACTTGGAGCGGCTGGCCTCAGGGAGGTGAGGGCGACCCCGCCCACCAGGAGCGCCGCCGCGCACCACCGCAGCGGCGTCACCGACTCCCCCAGGAGCAGCGCGGCCGACGACATCCCGAACACCGGGACGAGCAGGCTGAACGGCGCGACGGACGACGCCGGGTAGCGGCGCAGCAGCTGCCCCCAGGCACCGAAGCCGAACACGGTGCTGATCCACGCGACGTAGACCAGCGCCCCCGCCCCGCTCCAGTCGAACCCGGACAGCGCCTCCGCGTCGCGCCCCGGCCCCTCGAAGAGGAGGGAGAGCGCGAGCAGCGGGAGTACGGGGACGACGGACACCCACACCATGAAGTTGAGCGCGTCGGGCGGGGCGGCCCGGCGGGTCAGGATGTTGGACACGCCCCAGCAGGCGGCCGCGCCCACGGTCAGCGAGAAGCCGAGCAGCGGCCCGCCCGCCCCCTCGTCGATCCCGGCGACGACGATCCCCGCGAGCGCCACCGCCATCCCCAACAGCCGTGCCCTGCCCAGCCGTTCGCCCAGTACGGCCATGGCGAGGACGGCCGTGAACACGGCCTGCACCTGGAGCACCAGGGAGGAGAGCCCGGCCGGCATCCCCTGGCTCATCCCGATGAACAGCAGCCCGAACTTGGCGACCCCGAGCACCAGGCCGACCGAGACGATCGGCTTCCAGCCCACCTTGGGCCGCCCCACGAAGAACACCGCGGGCAGCGCCGCGACCAGGAAGCGCAGGGCGGAGAACAGCAGCGGCGGGAAGTGGCCGAGGCCGACGTCGATGACGACGAAGTTGACCCCCCAGACGGCGGTGACGAGCACGGCGAGCGCGATGTGTACGGGACGCATGCGTCGAGGATCACCGCCCGCGACCATTCAGCACCAGCGCGGATTCATTGATGATGGGATGAAGCATCGCTTAATCCACTTGGCCCCGGGAGGCTCCCGTGCTCGATCTGGCCCGGCTGCGCGCGCTGCACGCGGTCTCCGTCCACGGCTCGGTCGCGGCGGCGGCCGCCGCGCTCGGCTACACCCCGTCCGCGGTCTCCCAGCAGATCACCAAGCTGGAGCGGGAGACCCGTACGACCCTCCTGGAGCGTCGCGGCCGGGGCATCGCGCTCACCGAGGACGCCCTCCATCTCGCGTTCGCCGCACGGGAGTTGCTGTCGATCGTGGAGCGTACGGAGACCACACTCGAAGAGCGGCGCGGGCGGCCCACCGGGCGCCTGACGGTCGGCGCGTTCGCGACGGCGGCCCGGGGTCTGCTCCCCTCCGCGCTCGCCGCCCTCGCGCGCGAACACCCCTCACTGGAAACGCAGTTGTCGGAGGTCGACCCGCACGTCTCCGTCGACCTGGTGGCCAAGGGCGTCATCGATCTGGCCGTCGCCCACGACTGGGACATCGCCCCGCTGCCCGCCCCCGAGGGCGTCGAGCACGCGGCCATCGGCGACGACCACTGCGACATCCTGGTCCCGGCGGGCCACCGTCTGGCGACCCGCCCGGTCGTCCATCGCGCCGATCTCGCCCACGAGCCGTGGATCTGCCAGCCGCCCGGCTCGGTCTGCCACGACTGGCTCGTACGCACCCTGCGCGCCGACGGCCACGAACCCGAACTGCGCCACCAGGCGGCCGAGTACCACACCCAGCTCGCCCTGGTCGCGGCCGGACTCGGCATCGCGCTGGTCCCGCGCCTGGGCCGGGGACCGCTCCCCGAAGGCGTGGTGGCGCTACGCCTGGAGCCCGTTCCGACCCGGCGCCTGTACGCCCTGTGGCGCACCGGCGCGGCCCGCCGCCCCGCGATCACCGCGGCGGTTCAGGCACTCCGGGAGGCCTGGGACGCCCCCGACCGCCTCAGCGACCGAGCGCCCCACTCTTGACCGCCCCGACGAACGAGGTCCAGGCCCCCGGGCCGAACACGACGGCGGGCCCGGTCGCGTTCTTGCTGTCCCGCACGGGTATGCAGGCCGAGCAGCTGTCACTGAACTCCAGGCACTCGCCTCCGCTTTCACCGCTGTACGTCGACTTACGCCAGGTCGCGTAGGCCTCGCTGACTTCCAGGCACTCGCCGCTACTGCCGCCGCTGTAGCTGGACTTGCGCCAGGCGGTCAGCACCGAGGCGTCCGGGATGATCTGCTCACTGCGCTTCATGCTCGTAATCCTCCGCCACGGACCTGATCAGCGCCAGGGACTTACGGTGCGACAGTGCGTCGCCCAGAGCGTGATCGTAAACCTCCTGGCACTGCCGCACCACGGACGGAAGTTCCCACACCCTGCCCGTCTTCAGGCCCTCCACGTACGCGATGGGAGGCAAGTCCGCGAACCACATGAGCGAGACGAAGCCTTCCAGGATGGCGTGGGCGCCCACCGTGAACGGAAGCACGTGCACACGGATACGTCGGCTCTCCCCCAACGCCACGATGTGCCGCAGCTGTTCGCACATCACGGCCGGGCCGCCGATCGGCCGCCGCAGCACCGCTTCGTCGAGCAGCGTCCACACCACGGGCGAGTCGAAGTTGTCGAGTATGCGGGCACGTTCGAGACGAGTGACCAGGAGCCGGTCACGCTCCTCGTTGCTCTTGGGCGGATGTCCGGAGCCAAGCACTTCGCGTGCGTACGCCTCTGTCTGAAGAATGCCCGGCACCATCTTGGGTGCGTACTCCCGAATAACAGTCGCCTGGCCCTCGAACTCCAGCGCCTCCTTGAAGTGTTCAGCCACCTTGCGGCCGTCCAGGGTCGGGAGGAACCGCTCGAAGAACCCGCCCGACGCCAGCACCTGGTCCAGCCTCTGGGCGTCGTCCAGGGACGGCCGCCTTCTCCCCGCCTCGATATGCGCGATGTACGAGCGCGAAATGATCGCCAGCCCGCTCAACTCCTCCTGCGTCAGCCCTGCTTCCTCCCGCCGACGGCGCAGCTCCGCGCCATAGCTCGCACGGGATACGGGATTGTCCTCAATCGCCATGCCCAACTCCCTGATGTGTCAGATGCGTTGACACCGGTTACCCCCTGGCGAGCGTAACCAGGATCACCTCACTCTGTGAGCGAAACAACACACACAGTGAGAGGCGGTGGCATGGGAGCGCACGACGTGGGGGCATACGTCGCCCACACGGGCACCGACGTGTACGGGCCCGGAAAAGTGATCGGCGCCGACGGCGAATGGCGGCGGGTCCGGTTCGTCCACTTCGTCGCGACGATCGCCGTGCGCGATCTGCGCACCGCCTCTCCGCAGGAGGAGGGAGAGGTACGCGCATGGCTGATGCAGAAGGCGGTCCGGCATGGGGGGCGCTGGTAGCGGGCCCGGCACTCTCGTTGCGGGTGTCGCGGGACGGCGGGCGGACGTGGGAGCCGTACGTCATGCCCCGGCCGGGGCATGACGCGGGGCCGCTCGAATCGGCCTGGCGGAACCCGCCGTGCACGTGCTCGCGCTGCGGGAGCGAGTGAACCGTTCCCGTGCCGAGCACCGGGCGCTCTCGATGACGTGAACGGCGGCGAGCAGCCTGTCGCACGGACCGCCGGGGCCAGAAAGGCTTTCGCGGGTCTACGCCCGCCCGGTCGCCGCCCAGTCCACGGCGCAGAGTCTCTCCAGCCCGGCGTACGCCTGCTGGTCGAACAGCTCCCACTGCTCCGTGGGCCACGGTCCCGGGCGAGCGCCTCGACGGGCGCTCCGTCACCCGCCGCCCGTACAGCCCAACGCCCCGCACGAACCAGAATTTCGCCGGATGGGCCCCGAAATACCTACGACTTGCAGCGACATCGGCCACAGACACGGCCCCCCGTCGACCAATAGGCGCCCACCACTTCAGTCCATTCGGGTTATCCCCCAGGACAGTACGAATGGCCCGAATATCCCTTTTGAGCTGTTATGCCTGTATGTGCGTAGCGCATCACACGCCGTGACAGCCAGAACCAATGGCGTCGCGCCGAGGCTCAGAAGGGAACCCGAGTCATGGCATCCGATCCCAACCCCACTCAGGACGAGCGCAACCCCACCCCCATAGGCCCGGGTGACGACCTTCAGTGGCTCCTGCTCAGCGCGGTGGCCACCGCCCGGCCCCTGAACGAGGTCACCTCCCTGGTGCATCTCCTCAACAGGGCGGGTGGATACCCGCGACCGGGCGACCAGGCACTGCGTCTGGCCGCCGTGACCCGCTCCGTGAAGGAGGTCCACCAGCTGATCGCCCTGCTGCACGAGCCCCCGAACTCGGCCCAGGACGCCCAGACGGCTCTGCGCGCGGCCGCGCTGGACCGGCCCATCGAAGACGTGGCCGCCCTGATCGCCAGCTTCGGCCCGGACGGCATCGCGCCCCGCCCGGCCGGCTCCCCCGAAGAGCCGGTGGCCATCGCACCACCCGCCCCGGACGCGGCTGTGGCCGTGGCCGAAGCGCCGCCCATCCCTGACGCGGTAGCCGCGGCCCTGGCCGAAGCGCTGACCGCCCCCATCGCGGTAGCCGCGGCCCAGACCGTAGAGCCGCCCGCCCCCATCCCCGTGACTGCGGCCCAGACCGAAGTACCGCCCGCCTACATCGCGGAAGCTGCGGCCCAGACCGTAGAGCCGCCCGCCCCCATCCCCGCGGCCGCGACCCAAACCGAAGTACCGCCCGCGCCCATCCCCGCGGCCGCGACCCAAACCGAAGTACCGCCCGCGCCCACCGCCGTGGCCGCGGCACAGACCGAAATACCTCCCACCCCCGACGCGGTACCCGCGGCCCAGACCGCGGCCGCGGCGCGGACCGGAGGGCTGCAGCCCGTACGGTCCGTCCTGCGCTGGCCTGCGGCGGTCGCGCTGCTGGTGATCGGCGCGATCCATCTCCCGGCCGACTTCATGGATCTGCGTTCGGAGAACCCGGGGGCAGGCGTGTCCGTGATCATCGCGGCCGTCTGCCTGGCGCTGGCGTGCCTCTTGGCCCTGCACGACCCGCTGTGGGCGTGGATGGCCGGCGCCGGCGCCGCTCTCGGCACCATGGTGATCCATTCACTGGCCGCGGAGCGCCTGCTCAGGAACAGCCTGGGCAGCGAGTTCACGGGCGCCCCCCGGCTCTTGGTGCTCTGCGCGATCATCGCCGCGGTACTGGCCACAACAGTCCTGGCCCGCAAGCTGCGACCCCACACCGTCAACCAGGCCTGACAAACTGCTCCGCCCCTCAATGACGTACCCCTGGCGCCCCCGACACGGGAGCGTCAGGGGTACGTCATTGAGGTGTGTCACCGCGCGTCGTGTCGGCGCGTCCACTGCTCGATGCCCGATGCCGTGCAAGAGCCTGGCGTGCCGCGGTCAGGTCGCGGGTCGGTCCCAACAACCCTCGTCACGAAGAATTTCAGGGCGGGCTGTCACACTCCCGCCGTGCCGCGTGTCAGTGCAGTGAACGCGAACGAAGCGCCACCCACTACACAGGAGTCACTGCCATGCAGGCACGTATCACGAACCCCGCCCAGGTCCTCCCCGGCGCCATGCCCGCCATCCTCGACCTGATCAAGGCCACCAAGGAGGGCGGGGTGCCCGAGTCCACCCTGGAGCTGGTGCACCTGCGGGCCAGCCAGATCAACGGCTGCGCCCCCTGCGTCTACGGCGGGATCGCCAGCTCGCGCAAGCACGGCGTGAGCGAGGACAAGCTGACCACCGTCGTGGCGTGGAGGGAGGCGCCGTACTTCAGCGACGACGAGCGGGCCGCGCTCGCGCTGGCCGAGGCGTCCACCCGGCTGGCCGACCGCGCCGACGCGGTGCCGGACGAGATCTGGGACGAGGCGGCCCGCCACTTCGACGAGAAGGGGCTCTCCGCGATCGTCCTCATGATCGCCGTGACGAACCTCTTCAACCGGCTGAACGCCACCACCCGCCAGATCGCCGGCGCGACCTGGTAGCCACCCGGGGGACTTTCCCCACCCCGCCCCTTCCCGCTGTGACATTCAGCGGCTCCGCCGCGGAGGGGGCTCTGCCCCCGGACCCCCGGTCCTCGCCGGACCAACTGGATGTGGCCGCGCCAATCGGGGCGTCGGCGGAACCCCGTTCCGTCCGCCCCCGTCCAACCCCCGTGCTGCCGGTGAGTCTCCGCAGAGCGGTGTCGGCTCTCGCTGCTGGCCGTGATCGCCGACTCCCCTCTCCAGCCGCCTGCGGCCGGCAGCACGCCGCCACCGGTGCCGCCCCTCCCATCGCGCCGGTGGCGGCGCCCCTCCGGGGCACGCCGGGCGGCTTTGTGCGCATACCCTTGACTGGCAATAACTTTCCGGATATCGGTTCGCCTTGGAAGTTTCTTCCACTTCCCTGGGTACACCGCCGGAAGGAGCGCACGTGCAGCACCGCACTTCAAGACGCAGCCTCCTCACCACCACCGCCGCAGCGGCCGCCATGGCCGCCCTCGGACCCCAGCTCCCCGCGTACGCCGAAGAAGACGAAGCAGGCGGGGCGGAAGAAGCCACAGCAGTCGAAGTGGCCCGCGACGCCCGGCTGCGGGCGGTCATCGCCCGCATGTCCGTCGAGGAGAAGATCGGGCAGCTCTTCGTCATGCGGGTGTACGGGCACTCCGCGACCGCCCCCGACCAGGCCGACATCGACGCCAACCTCCGCGAGCTCGGCGTGCGCGACGCCGCCGAGCTCATCGCCAGGTACCACGTCGGCGGCATCATCTACTTCACCTGGGCGCACAACACCCGCGACCCGCACCAGATCGCCGAGCTGTCCAACGGCATCCAGGCCGCCGGTCTCGCCCAGCGCACTCCGCTGCCGCTGCTCATCGCCACCGACCAGGAGCACGGCACCGTGTGCCGCGTCGGCAGGCCCGCCACGCTCTTCCCCGGCGCGATGGCCGTCGGCGCCGGCGGCTCGGTCCGCGACGCCCGCACCCTCGGCCGCATCTCGGGCGCCGAACTCGCGGCGATCGGCATCCGGCAGGACTACTCCCCCGACGCCGACGTGAACGTCAACCCCGCCAACCCCGTCATCGGCGTACGCAGCTTCGGCGCCGACCCCGGCGCCGTGGCCCGCCTGGTCGCGGCCGAGGTGCGCGGCTACCAGGAGTCCTCCGTCGCGGCCACCGCCAAGCACTTCCCCGGCCACGGCGACACCAGCGTCGACAGCCACACCGGGATCCCGGTGATCACCCACAGCCGGGAGGAGTGGGAGCGGCTCGACGCGCCACCCTTCCGGGCCGCGATCGCCGCCGGGATCGACGCGATCATGACGGCCCACATCCAGTTCCCCGCCCTCGACCCGAGCAACGACCCGGCGACGCTCTCGCGCCCCATCCTGACCGGCATCCTGCGCGAACAGCTCGGCTTCGGCGGGGTCGTCATCACCGACTCGCTCGGCATGAAGGGCGTACGCGACAAGTACGGCGACGACCGGGTGCCCGTGCTCGCCCTCAAGGCGGGCGCCGACCAGCTGCTCGACCCGCCCAGGCTGGACGTGGCCTGGCACGGGGTGCGCGCGGCGGTGGACAGCGGCGAACTGCCCGAGGCCCGGCTCGACGAATCGATCCTGCGCATCCTCCGGCTCAAGGACAGGCGGGGCCTGTTCACCCGCCCGTACGTCACCGCCCGGGGCGTGGACCAGGCCGTCGGCACCCGGGCGCACCTCGCCGCCGCCGACGCGATCGCCGAGCGGACCACCACCCTGCTCGCCGATCCGCACCGGCTGCTCCCGCTCTCCCGGCGGCGCCACCACGACCTCCTCATCGTCGGCGCCGACCCCGCGTCGCCGTCCGGCACGACGGGCCCGCCCACCACCGTGCTCGCCCGCGCCTTCACCGAACTGGGCTTCCGCACCACGGTGTTGCCCACCGGCACGCTGCCGACCCAGACGCAGATCGACGCGGCCGTGGCGGCGGCCGCCGGACAAGACGCGGTGATCGTCGGCACGTACGACGCGGGCGCGGGCGGCGCCCAGAGCAGGCTCGTCGCCGCGCTCGGGGCGAGCGGCGTCCCCGTCGTGCACCTCGCGATCCGCAACCCGTACGACATCGCGTACCTCAGCGGATACGCCGCCTCGCTCGCCACCTACTCCTGGACCGACGTCGAACTCCGGGCCGCAGTACGGGTGTTGGCGGGCCGGGCCGAGCCGCGCGGCCGCCTCCCGGTCGCCGTCCCGCGCGCCGATGATCCAACGCAGGTGCTGTATCCGATCGGCTACGGACTGTCGTACCAGACGTACGCCGCAGACCCCGCCCACTACCCCCATCGGGCGCAAAGACCCCCGGACACCTGGCGCGTTCCCGCTCCGGCGGGTCACGCTTGAGGGGTATCCGGGGGGGTTCTGGGGGGTCGTATGCGTACGTACCGTTTGCGGCGGCATGCTCTGTCGGCGTGTCTGCTGCTGCTCGTCCCGCTGGGCTTCGCCACGGCGTGTCAGAACGCGGCGGGCGGCTCGGCGGCCGAGGGCAAACTCGCGGCCGCGACGCCTGCGGCGAGCCCGCCGCCCGACGCCGCGGCGACGTTCCTCGCGACCGGTCACTGCGCCTCGCGCGAGGGGGCGGTGGGCGACACCAAGGACTTCCACGATGTGGCGTGCACCAGCGAGCGGGCGGTGGCGCGGGTGCTGGTCCGGCGCGACGGGGCGGTGTCGAAGGGCGCGGCCGTGATGTGCCCGCTCGACACGGACTTCGTGCTGTACGTCGCCGAGAGCCGGCCCTCGGCGAACGAGAACGGTGACGGCAGTGTGTCGCGCGGCTATGCGTGCATGCGCAACCTGGAGCCGCCGCATCCCGGGGATCCCGGGATGGGGGGTGGGCCGTACACGGTGGTCGGGGACTGTGTGTACGACGCGGGGGCGGAGCTGGTGAAGGAGACCCCGTGCGACGGCTCGGGCCGAGCACCCCAGTTCAGGGTGGTGTCGGCCGTGCGCCGCCGCGCGGAGTGTCCGCCCGCGACGGTGCTGTACGTCCAACTGACGGGCGGGGAAGGGGCGGTGGGGTGCGCGAGGCGGATCTGATGTCCCCCACCCCGCCCCTTCCCGGACCGGGAGTGTCCTACGGGTGCAGGACCGGCTCCCGGTCGATCGGCTGGTCGTCCAGCTTCGCGTCGAACGTGGCCCGGGGCTTGGCCGGGGCGTCCGCGAGGCCCGCCCAGCGGAGGATGGAGGAGGTGGCCGACGCCTTCTCCTTCGCCGCCAGCATCGAGACCTTCGAGCCGTGGTTGCCGCCCGCGACCGTGTAGACGTACGAGTCGCGCGCCCCCGCCCCGAGGCCGAACCGCTCCGCACCCCACGGGTCGTTCTGCCCGTAGACGTACAGCATGTGGTCGGCGCGGTGCCGCACCCAGTTGTCGATGTCCCGCATCACCCACGGCTGGAACCGCATCGGGATGTCCCGCGGCACGAAGTTGCGCGGCGGCTGGTAGCCGTACCGGCTCAGGTCACCGAGCCAGGGCTGCTTGATGGTGGGCGAGCCGAGCTGCGTACCGGCCTGGTAGTAGTACGCCGTGTACGGGGCGAGACCCTGGTCGGTGTAGAAGGAGAACCCGGAGATCGTGTCGACCGAGTCCCAGATCGCCTGGTCGGTGGCGTGCGCCGGGTCCGCCGGGATCGTGGAGCAGTCAGCGAGCAGGTGGTACTGCCAGAAGCCCCACACGTAGTCGAGCACCACGGCCTCGTACGCCTTGTCGAGCGTGCCGACGGTGCTGAAGGTGTAGCCGCCCGCGGCCGCGTACTGCCGGTACTTCTTCTCCAGCGGCGTCCGGCGCACCAGCGCCTCGCGCTGCACGCCCTCCAGCTTGTCGCGGCACTCCTTGGTGCCGACGGTCTGGAAGAACCGGTCGTAGGCCGAATCCTCGTTGTTCACCACGTCGTTGGGGGCCACGTACGCGACGACGCCGTTCATGTCGCGCGGGTAGAAGCGCTTGTAGTACGTGGCGGTCATGCCGCCCTTCGAACCGCCGGTGGTCAGCCAGTTCTTGGTGTAGACGGGCTTGAGGGCCTGGTAGATCGCGTGCTGGTCGGTGGCGGCCTGCCAGATGTCGTCCTTGGACCAGTCGGCGGGCGTCGGCCGCGACGGCGAGAAGAACCGGTACTCGACGGAGACCTGGTTGCCGTCGACGATCTGCGTCGGCTCGCTGCGGCCGGGCGTCGTGGAGACGTTGTAGCCGCTGGTGTACATGACCGTGGGCCGGTCGGTGTCCTTGTGCAGCAGGGTGATCCGCTGCTGGAAGGTGGCCCGGCTGTACGGGTTGCGGTGGTCGACCTGCTGGGTGAAGTTCAGTACGAAGTAGCGGTAGCCGCTGTACGGCTTCTCCTCGATCAGACTCATCCCGGGTATCGCCAGGATGCGGTCCTTGATGTCCGGCTCCGCGGCGGTAGCCGTGCTGGCCGTGGCTCCCGCCGCGGTCATCGTGCCTATCAGCACGACGAGCGACAACAGCCATCTGAGCGCCTTGCGCATTCACCCTCCCCTGTGCGGCCCCTGTGGGCACGGAACGTGCCCCGTGAACCTAGCGGGGGCAACACCCGCCCCGCCAGACCCAGTTGACCTTCACAGAGGGTGCGCGTCGGGCGCGCGGAGGCTCAGCAGACCCAGCCGGTGTCCGCCGATCCCCCGGCTATCGCCGCGGTGGCCCGTACGCAGCGGTTGCCGGAGTGCACGGTGATCGGGCCCGCCAGTTTCGTGTAGCTGCCCGAGTCGCCGGCCGGGGCGCCGCCGCGGGCCTGGACGGTCACCGACATCTGGCGCCTGGGGCCCGGGTTCTTGGCGGCGGCCACCGCGCACGCGTACCCGTTGCCCTTGTACAGCCGCAGCTCGCCCGTGCTGAACGCGACCGCCTTCACCGGACGCCCCGCGCACGCCGCCGCCGCGTCCGCGCTGCCGCCGGCCGGTCCGAACACGACGAACCCGCCGGCCGCCGCGAGCACGGCCAGCGCCGGCCCGAGGAGCTTCCTGTCCACAACCCCATCGAACACGCTTGCACCCTTCCACCACCTGAGCGTTTGTGAGGTGGGACGCGGACAGGTGCCCGACGGTTCTCAGACCGCGGCCATCGACTCGCCCTCGTCCTCGTCCTGGCCGATGAAGGTGCGCCACAGGCGCGCGTACTGGCCGTCAAGGGCGAGGAGTTCGTCGTGGGTGCCGTCCTCGGCGACCCGGCCGTGGTCCATCACGATCACCCGGTCCGCGCGGGCCGCCGTGGTCAGGCGGTGGGCGACGACCAGGGTGGTGCGGCGGCCGGTGAGCCGGTCGGTGGCCTGGTTGACCTGGGCCTCGGTGGCGAGGTCGAGGGCGGCGGTCGCCTCGTCGAGCAGGAGGATGTCCGGGTCCACGAGCTCCGCCCTGGCCAGCGCCATCAACTGCCGCTGTCCCGCGGACAGGTTGCGCCCGCGCTCGGCGACCTCGTGGAGGTAGCCGCCGTCCAGGGTGGCGATCATGTCGTGCGCGCCGACCGCGCGGGCCGCGGCCTCCACCTGGGCGTCGGTGGCCTCGGGGCGCCCGTACGCGATGGCGTCCCGGACCGTGCCCTCGAAGAGGTACGCCTCCTGCGGCACCACGCCCAGCCGGTGCCGGTAGGCGGTGATGTCCAGGTCGCGCAGGTCCGTGCCGTCGGCGGTGACCCGCCCGCCCGTCGGATCGTAGAAGCGGGCGACCAGCTTGACGAGGGTGGACTTCCCGGCGCCGGTCTCGCCGACGAAGGCGACGGTCTGCCCGGCCGGTATCCGCAGCGCGACCCCCTTCAGCGCCTCCTCGTCGTCGCCGTACGCGAAGTCGACGTCCTCGAAGGCTATGTCGCCGCGCAGCGACAGGACGTCGAGCGGCTCGGCGGCCGCGGCCGTGGAGGTCTTCTCCTGGAGCAGTTCCTGGATCCGCTTGAGCGAGACGGCCGCCTGCTGGTAGCCGTCGAAGACCTGCGAGAGCTGCTGTACGGGGGCGAAGAACAGGTCGATGTACAGCAGGTAGGCGACCAGGGCGCCCGTGGTGAGGGTGCCGTGGTCGACCCGGCCCGCGCCGACGATCAGCACGGCCGCCGCGGCCACCGACGAGAGCAGCTGCACGAACGGGAAGTAGACCGATATCAGCCACTGGCCGCGCACCCGGGCCTGCCGGTAGTGGTCGCTGCGCCCGGCGAACCGCTCGGCCCCGTCGCGCTCGCGGCGGAAGGCCTGCACGATGCGCAGCCCGGACACCGACTCCTGGAGGTCGGCGTTGACGACGCTGACCCGCTCGCGGGCGAGTTCGTAGGCCTGCACGCTCTTCTTGCGGAAGAAGTAGGTGCCGACGACGAGCAGCGGCAGCGTCGCGAAGACGACGAGCGCGAGCTGGATGTCGATGAAGAGCAGCGCCACCATGATGCCGAAGAAGGTGACGACGGAGACGAAGGCGGTGACCAGGCCGGTCTGGAGGAACGTGGACAGCGCGTCCACGTCCGTCGTCATGCGGGTCATGATCCGGCCGGTCAACTCCCGCTCATAGTAGTCGAGTCCGAGCCGCTGGAGCTGGGCGAAGATCTTCAGGCGCAGGGTGTAGAGGACGCGTTCGCCGGTGCGTCCGGTCATCCGGGTCTCGCCGGTCTGGGCGAGCCACTGGACGGCGACGGTGAACAGCGCGAGCCCGGAGGCGGCCCACACCGCGCCGATCGCGAGCCGGGTGACGCCCTGGTCGATGCCGTGCCGGATGAGGACCGGCAGGAGCAGCGACATCCCGGCGTCGACGGCGACCAGGAGCAGGCTGGCGAGCAGCGGGAGTCCGAAGCCGCGCAGCAGCCTGCGCAGCCCGTAGGAGTCCTCGGCCTTGACGGCCTTCGCCTCGTCGATGCCGGGGGTGTCGGTCGCGGGCGGCAACGCCTCGACCTGGGCGAGCAGTTCGGGGGTGGCGGGCATTCCGCCGGGGGCCGACGATTCCGGCTTCTCCTCGCGTACCCACAGCTGCGGGGTGATGCCGCGCTCGGCGTCGAACTCGGCGTCGAGTTCGTCGCGTACCCAGCGGTCGTCGTCCTCCAGGGCCGGGGCGGACGGGACGTGGCCGGGCGATACGGCGCCGAGTTCGTCGGGGTCGGTGAGCAGCCGGCGGTACAGGGCGCTGTCGCGCTGCAGTTCCTCGTGGGTGCCGATGGCGGCGAGCCGTCCGCGGTCGAGGACGGCGATGCGGTCGGCGAGGCCGAGGGTGGAGCGGCGGTGGGCGATGAGGAGGGTGGTGCGGCCCGCCATGACCGACTTCAGGGCCTCGTGGATCTCGTGCTCGACGCGGGCGTCGACGGCCGAGGTCGCGTCGTCCAGGACGAGAAGGCGGGGGTCGGTGAGGATCGCGCGGGCGAGCGCGACGCGCTGGCGCTGGCCGCCGGAGAGGGTGAGCCCGTGCTCGCCGACGGTGGTGTCGTACCCCTCGGGGAGTTCGGCGATGAACCGGTCGGCCTGGGCGGCGCGCGCGGCCTTCTCGATCTCCTCCTGGGTGGCGTCCGGCTTTCCGTAGGCGATGTTGGCGCGCACGGTGTCGGAGAACAGGAAGGAGTCCTCCGGTACGAGTCCGATGGCGGACCGCAGCGATGAGAGGGTCAGCTCGCGCACGTCGTGGCCGCCGACCAGGACGGCGCCGTGCGAGACGTCGTAGAAGCGGGGCAGGAGCAGCGAGACGGTGGACTTTCCGGAGCCGGACGAGCCGACGACGGCGACGGTCTCGCCGGGGCGGATGTCGAGCGAGAACCCGTCGAGGACGGGCCGGTCGGCGTCGTACCCGAAGCTGACGGCGTCGAATTCGACGGTGGCGGGGGCGTCGGCCGGGAGTTCCTTCGTGCCGTCCTCGATCGACGGCTCGGTGTCGATGAGCTCCAGGACCCGCTCGACGCCGGCCCGCGCCTGCTGTCCCACGGTGAGCACCATGGCGAGCATCCGGACCGGCCCGACGAGCTGGGCGAGGTAGGTGGAGAAGGCGACGAAGGTGCCGAGCGTGATCTCGCCGCGGGTGGCGAGCCAGCCGCCGAGCGCCAGCATGGCGACCTGGCCGAGGGCGGGGACGGCCTGGAGGGCGGGGGTGTAGCGGGAGTTCAGCTTGATGGTGCGCAGCCGCCCGGCGAAGAGCCTGCGGCCGACCTCGCGGAGCTTGCCGGTCTCCTGGTCCTCCTGCCCGAAGCCCTTGACGACCCGGACCCCGGACACCGCGCCGTCGACGACGCCCGCGACGGCGGCGGCCTGCCCCTGGGCGTACCAGGTGGCGGGGAACAGCCGGGTGCGGCTGCGCTTGGCGATGAACCAGAGCGCGGGCGCGACGGCGAGTGCGACGAGGGTGAGCAGCGGCGACAGCCAGGCCATGATCACGAGCGAGATCACGAAGAGCAGTACGTTGCCGATGGTCATCGGGAGCATGAAGAGCAGGCCCTGGATCAGCTGGAGGTCGCTGGTGGCCCGCCCGACGACCTGCCCGGTGGACAGCTCGTCCTGCCGCCGCCCGTCGAGCCGGGTGATCGTGCGGTACATCTCGGTGCGCAGATCGTGCTGGACGTCGAGGGCGAGGCGCCCGCCGTAGTACCGCCGGATGTAGGTGAGCCCGTACACCACGACGGCGCAGGCTATGAGCAGCCCGGTCCAGACGGCCAGCGAGCGCGTGTGGTGCCCGATGACGTCGTCGATGACCACCTTGGTGATCAGTGGGACGAGCGCCATGACGGCCATGCCGCCGAGCGACGACCCGAGCGCCAGCAGCGCATTGCGCCGGTAGTGCCAGGCGTACCCGGTGAGCCTGCGCGCCCACCCCTGCTCCGCAGCCCGCTCAGCCGACGCCACCGATGCCTCCCGTTGTTCAGCCCTACCGCAAGACCCAACACGCGGGCCTGCGGATTTCATCCCGGCGCAACAAATACGGGACGCAAGGCCCAGGACCCCACCTCACAGGTGGGTGGGCGCGAACATCTTCAGGAGGGCGGGCAGTACGACCACCGAGGGGCCCGGGGCGGCCAGCGCCTTGGACAGGTCGGCGCAGAGGGTGTCCGGGGTGGTGCGGACGGCGGGGACGCCGAAGGATTCGGCGAGCGCGACGAAGTCGGGGCGGGCCAGTTCGGTGGCCGTGGCCTCGCCGAAGGTGTCCGTCATGTACTCGCGCAGGATGCCGTAGCCGCCGTCGTCCACGATCAGCCAGGTGACCGGCAGGCCGTACTGCCTGGCCGTGGCGAGCTCGGCGATCGAGTACATCGCGCCGCCGTCGCCCGACACCGCGAGGACGGGCCGGGTGCGGTCCGCGGCGGCCGCGCCGAGCGCCGCCGGGAAGCCGTAGCCGAGGCCGCCCGCGCCCTGCGCCGAGTGCATCGCGCCGGGCCACGCCGACCAGGCCCAGTAGGCCAGGATCGTCATGTCCCAGAAGCTGGGGGTGCCCGCGGGGAGCGCCGCGTGGACGGCGGCCAGGATGTCCTGCTCCGCGCCGAGGTCCTGCGCGTCGATACGGGCCCGGACCTTCGCCAGTACGGAACGTACCGACTCGGCCGCCGTCGGGTCCCTGCGCTCCGGGACCGTTTCGAGCAGGGCCTGCAACGCGATCCGCGCGTCCGCGTGGATGCCGAGCGCCGGGTGGTTGGACTCCAGCTTGCCGAGGTCCGCCTCGATCTGGACGATCCGGCCCCGGGGGCGGAACGTGTGGTAGTTGGACGAGAGTTCGCCCAGGCCCGAGCCGACCACCAGCAGGACGTCCGCGTCCTGAAGGAAGTCCGTGGTGTGGCGGTCCTCCATCCACGACTGGAGCGAGAGCGGGTGCTGCCACGGGAAGGCGCCCTTGCCGCCGAAGGTGGTCACGACCGGCGCGTCCAGCTTCTCGGCGAGCGCGAGGAGCTTGCCCGAGGCGTCGGAGCGTACGACTCCGCCGCCCGCGATGATCACCGGGCGGGCCGCCTTCGAGAGCAACTCGGCCGCCACCGCGGTCAGTTCGGGGCGCGGGAGCAGGTCCTCGGGGTAGGCGTCCATGGCCGTGACGACGGGCAGCGCCGTCCGGGCGAGCAGCACGTCCTGCGGGATCTCCACCCAGACCGGCCCGTGCGGGGCGGTCAGCGCCGACTCCCAGGCGGCCGCGATCGCGGAGGGGATCTGCGACTGGCTGCGGACGGTGTGCACGGACTTCACGACGTCGCGGAAGGACGCCTTCTGGTCGCGGAGCTCGTGCAGATAGCCGTGCCGTCCGCCGCCAAGTCCCGCCGTGGGCACCTGACTTGAGATGGCGAGGACCGGCGAGGAGGCGGCCGCCGCCTCCTGGAGCGCGGCGAGCGAGGTCAGCGCGCCGGGGCCGGTCGAGAGCAGCAGCGGGGCCGCCTCGCCGGTGATCCGGCCGTACGCGTCGGCCGCGAACCCCGCGTTGTTCTCGACCCGGAGCCCGACGTAGGTGAGGTCCGAGCGGCGCAGCGCGTCGAACATGCCGAGCGCGTGCTGGCCGGGCAGCCCGAACACGGTGGTCGCGCCGAGCCCGGCCAGCGTCTCCACGACCAGGTCACCGCCGTTGCGTCCGGCGGGAGGGTTCAGCGCGGCCGCGGTCTGCGCCGCGGTGGGGCGCAGGACGATGTCGTGGTCGTGGGTCATCAGGCGGTCCGGGAGGCCGCGATCTGGCGGGACATGATCGTGGTGAGCTCGTACGCGGTGTGCGAGGCGGCCACGCTGGTGATCTCGGCGTGGTCGTAGGCCGGGGCGACCTCGACGACGTCGGCGGAGACCAGGTTGCAGGACGCGAGCCCGCGCAGGATCTCCAGGAGTTCGCGCGAGGTCATGCCGCCGGCCTCGGGGGTGCCGGTGCCGGGCGCGTGGGCCGGGTCGAGGCAGTCGATGTCGATGGAGATGTACAGCGGGCGGTCGCCGATGCGCTGGCGGAGCTGGTCGGCGACCTCGTCGGCGCCGCGCCGGTAGACGTCGGCGGAGGTGACGATGCCGAAGCCCATCTTCTCGTCGTCGGTGAGGTCCTGCTTGCCGTACAGCGGGCCGCGGGTGCCGACGTGGGAGAGCGCCTCGGTGTCGAGGATGCCCTCCTCGACGGCCCGGCGGAACGGGGTGCCGTGGGTGTATTCGGCGCCGAAGTAGGTGTCCCAGGTGTCGAGGTGCGCGTCGAAGTGGAGCAGGGCGACCGGGCCGTGCTTCTTGGCCACCGAGCGCAGCAGCGGCAGCGCGATGGTGTGGTCGCCGCCCAGCGTCATCAGGCGGGCGCCGGTGCCGAGCAGGTCGTCGGCGGCGGCCTCGATGGTGTCGACGGCCTCGTTGATGTTGAACGGGTTGGCCGCGATGTCACCGGCGTCGGCGACCTGGGCGAGCGCGAAGGGCGAGGCGTCCTGCGCCGGGTTGTACGGGCGCAGCAGGCGCGAGGCCTCGCGGATGGCGTTGCCGCCGAAGCGGGCGCCGGGCCGGTAGGAGACCCCGGAGTCGAAGGGCACACCGACGACGGCGACATCGGCGGTGCCGACCTCGTCGAGGCGGGGCAGCCGGGCGAAGGTCGCGGGTCCGGCGTACCGCGGGACGCGGGACGAGTCGATCGGACCGCGCGGCGTTTCGTTGCTGCTCATCTGAATTGCCCTTCGTTTCAGCGTTTATGCGCTTTATCAGTGTGACTCTAGCTGTGCGCCGGCGCCGCGTCGGCGGCCGGCTGCGCGGGGTCCGGACCGGCGTCCGGCCCGGTGTTCCGCCCCGCGAGCCGTTCGCGCCAGCGGGCGAGCACCGCGGCGTCGGTCGGCTCCGTCGCGTACGACACGAGGACGTACACGAGCAGCGAGGCGAGCAGTCCGTAGTAGACGGGCTCGTTGGCGAGGATGCCGTACCTGACCATCAGCGCGACGACCGCGAGGCCGCCGACGGCCACGGAGGCGAGCGCGCCCGCCGCGGTGCCGCGCTTCCAGAGCAGCCCGCCGAGGATGGGCACAAGGAGTCCGCCGACCAGCAGGTCGTAGGCGACGGTGAGGCCCTCGACGACGCTGCTGAGCCGGGTCGCGATGACGATCACCGCGATGCCCATGATCAGGACGAAGACGCGGTTGCCCCTGACTTCGTCGTGGTCGGGGGAGCCCCCGGCCGTGCCCCGCAGCCGCGCCCAGATGTCGTTGTTGGCGACGGTGGCCGAGGCGATCAGCGCGCCGGACGAGGTCGACATCACGGCGGCGAGGGCGGCGGCGAGCACCAACCCCCTTACGCCGACGGGGAGTTCGTCCTTGACGATGGTGGCGAAGGCGTCGTCCGCGCTGCCGAGCTTCGGGTAGAGGACCTTGGCAGCGGTGCCGATGACGGCGCCCGCGACGGCGTAGAGCAGGCAGTACGTACCGGCGACGGTGCCGCCGAGGCGGGCGACCCTGTCGCTGCGGGCGGTGAACACCCGCTGCCAGATGTCCTGCCCGATCAGCATGCCGAAGGTGTAGATCAGGACGTACGTGAAGATCGTCTCGCCGCCGATGCCCAGCGGGTCGAAGTACTCGGTGGGCAGCTTGGTCTCCATCGCGCCGAAGCCGCCGGCCTTGACGACGGCGATGGGGAGCAGCAGGAGCAGCACTCCGATGGTCTTGACCACGAACTGCACCATGTCGGTGAGCGTGATCGACCACATGCCGCCGAGCGTCGAGTACGCGACGACGATCGCGCCGCCGAGGATGATCGCCACGGTGCGGTCGAGGTCGAAGAGGACGTCGAAGATGGTGGCGTACGCGATGGTCGAGGTGACCGCGAGCATCAGGGTGTAGGCCCACATCACGATGCCGGAGATGAGCCCGGCCCGGCCGCCGTAGCGCAGGTCGAGCATCTCGGAGACGGTGTAGACCTTCAGGCGGGCGATGCGGGCGGAGAAGAAGACGCTGAGCGCGAGCAGGCCGAGTCCGATGGTGAGCACCATCCACGCGCCGGACAGGCCGTACTTGTAGCCGAGGCCCACACCGCCGATGGTCGAGGCGCCGCCGAGCACGATGGCGGCCATGGTGCCGGAGTACATGGCGGGCCCGAGACGGCGCCCCGCCACCAGGAATTCCGATTTCGACCTGGCGCGGCGCATGCCCCACCAGCCCATCGCCAGCATCCCGGCCAGATAGACGACGATCACTGTGTAGTCGACGGCCATGCGGGGCCCTCCTTCGCGCTCACTCGGTGGCGTGTCGTGCAGGGGGAATCGAGGTTGTGTCGGCTCTTCGCGGGGACATCCGCCCGTACCCGCGGCCGCCGGTCGGCACGACCCTAGGTGGCCGGAAAGCAACGCTGAAGTGTACGTTTCCTACACTCCCGACGCTGCCGATGGATGGATCGTCCACCATGCCGGAACCGACCGCTCCGCCCACTCCGCCCATCGCGCTGGCCGCCCTGCTGGCCCGCGCCGACCTCGGGCTGCGGCAGATCGCGGGGCCGCCGGACGCCGACATCCACTGGGTGCACACCTCGGAGATGGCCGACCCGTACCCGTATCTGCTCGGCGGCGAGCTGCTGATGACGGCGGGTGTGCAGCTCGCCGACCCCGACCGCTATGTGTCCCGGGTCGTGGCGGCGGGCGCGGCGGCGCTGGGCTTCGGGGTGGCGCCGGTGTACGAGGCGGTGCCGCCCGCACTGGTCGAGGCCTGCGAGCGGCATGGGCTGCCGCTGATCGAGGTGCCGCCGCGTACGACGTTCTCGGGGGTGGCGCGGGCGGTCTGGCTGCTGATGGCGCGGGCGCGCCACGACGAGCTGCGGCGGGTCGGGGAGGCCCAGCGCGCGCTGGCCGCGGCCGCGGGGCGCCCGGATCCGGTTCCGGCGGTGCTGCGGCAGCTGGCGGGGCGGCTCGGGGGCTGGGCGTCGCTGGTGACCGCGGAGGGGGCGGTGCTGTACGCGGCGGGGGCGGAGCCGGCGGGCCCCGCCCTGGAGGGGGTGCGGCGGCTGGTGCGGGTGGTGGCGCCTTCGGCGGACCTTCCCCACCCCGCCCCTTCCCGAAAGCCTCCGGCGGTGGATGGGCCGGCTGCGGGCCGGCGGGCACGGGGCTCTGCCCCGCAACCCTCTCCTCAAGCGCCGGAGGGGCTTGAGGAGCGGCCGATGGGCAATCCCCCGGAGGGTCCCGGGAAGGGGCGGGGCGGCGGGGTCGCGCCGAAGGCGCTGACCGCCACCGACTCCGTCGGCGAGACCCATCTCGCGGCCTACGCCCTCGCCGGCCCCCGAGGGCTGACTCTCGCCGTCGCCACCGCCCACCGCGCCCCCGGCGACCACACCGTCTCCGGCGTCGCGGCCGTACTCCTCACCCTGCTCACCGCCGAGCGGCAGGGGGCCGATGAGGCCGCGCGGTCGGGGGCGCTGGTGCGGCTGCTGCTCGGCGGCGCGGCCGACGAGGTGGCGCCGCTGCTCGGTGACGGTCCCTGGGTGGTCGTGCATGCCCGGGGGCAGGGCGCCCCGCCCGATTTGGGGACCCCGCTCCTCGATGCTGGCCGAGACCTCGTGCGGGGCCTCGTGCCGGCGGGCGTCGATGTCGACCCGCACCCCGGCTGGACCCTCGGCGTCAGCGCCCCGGCCGGGATCGGCGCGCTCGCCGTCGCCGACACCCAGGCCGCCCGCGCCCTCCAGCGCGCCGAGGCGACCCGGGTGCCGCTCGCCTGCCACCGGGCCGCCGGGTTCGGCACGCTGATGGACCCGGCGGAGGCCGCCGCGTACGCACGCGAACTGCTCGCCCCGCTGAGCGACCCGCTGCGCACCACCCTGCGCAACTGGCTCTCGCTGCACGGCAGTTGGGACCGCACCGCCGTCGCGCTCGGGGTGCACCGCAACACCGTGCGCCAGCGGATCGCCCGCTGCGCGGCGCTGCTCGGCAGCGATCTGGACGACATGGACGTACGCACCGAGCTGTGGCTGGCGCTCAGAAGTGCTGAGGCTCACTCTGGACAGCCCGGTGACTGGCGGGTAACTTCGTAATTCAACCCTGAGCAAGCGCTTAGCCAACTGCCAGTCGAGGAGGGCGTCCGTGCGCCGTACCGTTTTCAACGAGGACCACGAGGCGTTCCGGGAGACCCTGCGCGCCTTCATCGAGGCCGAGGTCGTCCCCGTCTACGACGAGTGGTTCGCGCAGGGCATCGTGCCGCGCGACTTCTACTCCAAGCTCGCCGACCTCGGCGTCTTCGGCATCCGCGTGGACGAGGAGTTCGGCGGCGCCGGCATCGACTCGTACAAGTTCGAGGCCGTGATGTACGAGGAGACGGCCCGCGCGGGCGTCCAGTTCGGCGGCTCCGGTGTGCACGTGCTGCTCGGTCTGCCCTACATCAAGATGCTCGCCAGCGACGAGCAGAAGAAGCGCTTCCTGCCGAAGTTCGTCACCGGCGAGGAGATGTGGGCCCTCGCGATGACCGAGCCGGGCACCGGCTCCGACCTCGCGGGCATGAAGACCACCGCCAAGCTCTCCGAGGACGGCTCGCACTACGTCCTCAACGGCGCCAAGACCTTCATCACCGGCGGCGTGCACGCCGACCGCGTGATCGTCTGCGCCCGCACCGACGCGCCCACCGCCGAGGACCGCCGCCACGGCATCTCGCTGTTCGCCGTGGACACCAAGTCCGAGGGCTACTCCGTCGGCCGCAAGCTCGACAAGCTCGGCCTGAAGACCTCCGACACCGCCGAGCTCGCGTTCGTCGACGTCAAGGTGCCCGTCGAGGACATCCTCGGCGAGGAGAACAAGGGCTTCTACTACCTCGGCCACAACCTCGCCTCCGAGCGCTGGGGCATCGCGTTCGGCGCCTACGCGCAGGCCAAGGCGGCCGTCCGGTTCGCCAAGGAGTACGTGCAGGACCGCACCGTCTTCGGCAAGCCGGTCGCCTCCTTCCAGAACACCAAGTTCGAACTGGCCGCCTGCCAGGCCGAGGTGGACGCCGCCGAGGCCGTCGCCGACCGCGCCCTGGAGGCCCTGGACGCGGGCGAGCTGACCCCGGCCGAGGCCGCGTCCGCGAAGCTGTTCTGCACCGAGGTCGCGCACCGCGTCATCGACCGCTGCCTCCAGTTGCACGGCGGCTACGGCTTCATGAACGAGTACCCGATCGCCCGCCTGTACGCCGACAACCGGGTCAACCGGATCTACGGCGGCACCAGCGAGATCATGAAGTCGATCATCGCCAAGGACATGGGCCTGTAAAACCGGTCCGGTACAACTACCTTCATGCATCAGGCACTTGAGAGCCTCCTCGATCTGCTCGACCTGGAGCGGATCGAGGAGGACGTCTTCCGGGGGCACTCCCGCTCGGCGGTCGTCCCCCGCGTCTTCGGCGGCCAGGTGGCCGCCCAGGCACTGGTCGCCGCGGGCCGCACCGTCCCCGCCGACCGGACCGCCCACTCGCTGCACGCCTACTTCCTGCGGATGGGCGACCCGGGCGCGCCGATCGTCTACACGGTCGACCGCATCCGCGACGGCGCCTCCTTCACCACCCGCCGCGTCGTCGCCATCCAGCACGGGCAGCCGATCTTCCACCTCTCCGCGTCGTTCCAGACATACGAGGAGGGCATGGAGCACCAGACCGGCATGCCCCCGGCGCCGGATCCCGAGTCGCTGCCCACCGCCGCCGAGATGCTGCCCCGCTACGCGGACGCCTTCCGCGACCCGGGCGTGGTGGACCGGCTGATCGAAGCCCGCGCGGCCGTCGATCTGCGGTATGTGGACGCACCGCCGTGGGGCAGCGTCGGCACCCCGCGCGAGCCGCGCTCGCAGGTGTGGTTCCGCACCAACGGCAAGCTGGCCGACGACCCGCTGCTTCACGTGTGCCTGGCCACGTACGTCTCCGACATGACGCTGCTCGACTCGGTGCTGCTCGCCCACGGGCGCGGCGGCTGGGCGGTCGGCGATGTGGTGGGGGCCTCGCTCGACCACGCGATGTGGTTCCACCGGCCGTTCCGCGCCGACGAATGGCTGCTGTACGACCAGGAGTCGCCGTCGGCGTCCGGCGGGCGCGGGCTCGGGCAGGCCCGCATCTACACCCAGGACGGACGGCTCGCGATCACCGTGATCCAGGAGGGCGTCGTCCGCATCCCGCGCTGACCTCGCACACCGCCGCGTCCGGACACCCGGGGATCGCTCACGGGCGGGACGGGACGGAGATCCCGCCCCCTCAGCCCAGCCCCGCCGCGTCCAGCAGATACGCCGTCATCGGCTCGTAGAAGCGCGGGTCCAGGACGTGGTCGTCCAGGGGGACCGTCACCTGGAGCGTGCCCTCCGCCTCGCCGATGAACAGCGCGGGGTCGTTGCTGTCCGCGTAGCCCATCGCGTCGATGCCGCGCTGCCCCGCGCCCCCCGCCCAGCCGTGGTCGGCGATCACGAGGTCCGGCGGGGTGTCCAGCGCGTCCAGGATCGCCCGCATCGGCTCCGGCGAGTGGGTGTGCCACAGGCTCGCGCCGCGTTCGAAGACGGCCACGTCCGCGAACTGCACGACGTACCCCTCGTCGGCCGTGAGCCCGCCCGGGATCCGTACGATCTCGCAGCCCGCCGCGCGCAGCCCGGCGGCGGTGCGGCTGTGCACGTCGAGGAGCGCGCCGGGGTGCCCGGTCGCGAACAGCACCCGCTGCTTGCCCGCGGCGGCCTTGCGCAGCCGCGCCGCCATCCGCTCCAGGGCGTCCACGGTCAGCTCGGGGTCGATGGTGTCCTGGCCCGTCCGGTGCCCCGGGTCGTCCACGACCCCGCAGCGCTCGGCCATCACCGCGAGCACGTCCTGCTCGTCGCTCCAGCGCTCCCCCAGCTCCAGGCCCAGCCAGTAGTGGCGGTCGCCGTTGGCGAGCCTGCGGTAGTGGGAGAGGTTGTTGTCGCGGGGAGTGGCGACCTCACCGGCGATGCGGGTACGGACTAGGTGGTCGACGAGGGCGGCACGGCTGGGTATCGGCATGCGGCCATTCTGCCCCGCGCGCGGGGGGCGCGGCCGCAGTGTCCCGAGCACCGGACGCCACCGGGGCCGCCGCGCGCGCCAGGACGCGCTCAGCGCGCGTCCAGCGCGGCGAAGGCCCCGTGGGCCAGGCGGCGCAGCAGTTCCTCGGTGGCCGCCCGCCCCGGCAGCCCGGTGCCGTGGGAACCCAGGTGCGGCGTCGAGTTGAGCAGGCCGAACACGGCGTGCACCGCGCCGCGCACCTCCGCCTCCGCCACCGGCGGGTACAGCTCCCGCACCACGCCGACCCACAGCTCGACGTACTGCCGCTGGAGTTGGCGCACCAGTTTGCGGTCGCTGTCGCGGAGCCGGTCGAGTTCGCGGTCGTGCAGGGTGATCAGCGCCCGGTCGTCCAGGGCGAAGTCGATGTGGCCGTCGATGAGCGAGCCGAGCAGCCGCTCGGGGTCGCCCGCCGCCTCGGCGACCCGCTTGCGCCCGCCGTCGTACAGCCGCCCGCTGATCCCGACGAGCAGCTCGGCGAGCATCGCGTCCTTGCCCGCGAAGTGCCGGTACAGACCGGGCCCGCTGATGCCGACCGCGGCTCCTATCTCGTCCACGCCGACACCGTGGAAGCCGCGTTCGGCGAAGAGGCGGGCCGCCTCGCGCAGGATCTGCTCGCGGCGGGTCGGGGCGTCGGTACGGGTGCTCATGGGAATTCATTCTAGACAATGCGGTTAGCGCTCGTTAACCTGAGGGAAACGAGTTAACGGTCATTAACACCCGTTGGCTTCGCGGCGTACGGGCAAGGGGGCTCGACACGATGCAGCAGGCACCGGTCCTGGGGAGTGCTGGGGGTCCCCCCTGGACGGAGTCCTTGGGGGAGGATCCCGCCTCCGAGGCCTGGCGGGCCAATGAGGCGGCGCACCGCGCGCTGGGCGAGGAGCTGCGCGCGAAGCTCGCGGCCGCCCGGCTCGGCGGGGGCGAGCGGTCCCGCGAGCGGCATGTCGCGCGCGGCAAGCTGCTGCCCAGGGACCGGGTCGACACCCTGCTCGACCCCGGCTCGCCCTTCCTGGAGCTGGCGCCGCTCGCCGCCGAGGGGATGTACGGCGGGCAGGCGCCCGCCGCCGGGGTGATCGCCGGGATCGGGCGGGTCAGCGGCCGCGAGTGCGTGATCGTCGCCAACGACGCCACGGTCAAGGGCGGCACGTACTACCCGATGACGGTGAAGAAGCACCTGCGGGCCCAGGAAGTCGCCCTGGAGAACCGGCTGCCCTGCCTCTATCTGGTCGACTCGGGCGGCGCCTTCCTGCCCATGCAGGACGAGGTGTTCCCCGACCGCGAGCACTTCGGGCGGATCTTCTACAACCAGGCCCGGATGTCCGGCGCGGGCATTCCGCAGATCGCCGCCGTGCTCGGATCGTGCACGGCCGGCGGGGCGTACGTCCCGGCGATGAGCGACGAGGCCGTGATCGTCCGCAACCAGGGCACGATCTTCCTGGGCGGCCCCCCGCTGGTGAAGGCCGCGACCGGCGAGGTCGTCACGGCCGAGGAGCTCGGCGGCGGCGAGGTGCACTCCCGGGTCTCCGGCGTCACCGACCACCTGGCCGAGGACGACGCGCACGCCCTGCGGATCGTGCGCAACATCGTGGCGACGCTCCCCGCGCGCGGCCCGCTCCCCTGGCCGGTCGAGCCCGCCGAGGAGCCGAAGGCCGATCCCCACGGTCTCTACGGGGCGGTGCCCGTCGACTCACGCACGCCCTATGACGTACGGGAAGTGATCGCCCGGGTCGTCGACGGCTCGCGCTTCCAGGAGTTCAAGTCGGAGTTCGGGCAGACCCTGGTCACCGGGTTCGCGCGGATCCACGGTCACCCGGTCGGGATCGTCGCCAACAACGGCATCCTGTTCTCCGAATCCGCCCAGAAGGGCGCCCACTTCATCGAGCTGTGCGACCAGCGCGGCATCCCGCTGGTGTTCCTCCAGAACATCTCGGGCTTCATGGTCGGCCGGGACTACGAGGCGGGCGGCATCGCCAAGCACGGCGCGAAGATGGTGACGGCGGTCGCCTGCACCCGCGTGCCGAAGCTGACCGTCGTCGTCGGCGGCTCCTACGGCGCGGGCAACTACTCGATGTGCGGCCGGGCCTACAGCCCCCGCTTCCTGTGGATGTGGCCCAACGCCAAGATCTCCGTGATGGGCGGCGAACAGGCCGCCTCGGTCCTCGCGACCGTCAAGCGCGACCAGTTGGAGGCGCGCGGCGAGTCCTGGCCCGCCGAGGACGAGGAGGCCTTCAAGAACCCGATCCGCGCCCAGTACGAGCACCAGGGCAACGCCTACTACGCGACCGCCCGGCTGTGGGACGACGGGGTGATCGACCCCGTGGACACCCGCCAGGTCCTCGGTCTCGCCCTGACCGCCTGCGCCAACGCCCCCCTCGCCGACCCCGCCTTCGGCGTCTTCCGGATGTGACGGCTGTGACGACCTCCATGTCGACTTCTATGTTGAGGGCTCCCATGTTCACGACAGTGCTCGTCGCCAACCGGGGCGAGATCGCGGTCCGCGTCATCCGCACCCTGCGCCGGCTCGGCGTCCGCTCGGTCGCCGTCTTCAGCGACGCGGACGCGGACGCCCGCCACGTCCGGGAGGCGGACACGGCGGTACGCATCGGCCCCGCGGCGGCGTCCGAGAGCTATCTGCGCGCCGACCGCCTCATCGAGGCGGCCCTTCGCACCGGCGCCCAGGCGGTCCACCCGGGCTACGGCTTCCTCGCCGAGAACGCGGCGTTCGCCCGCGCCTGCGCCGAGGCCGGCCTGGTCTTCATCGGGCCGAGCGCCGAAGCGATCTCCCTGATGGGCGACAAGATCCGCGCCAAGGAGACCGTCCAGGCGGCCGGGGTCCCGGTCGTGCCCGGCTCCTCGGGCAGCGGCCTGACGGATGCTCAACTCGCCGACGCCGCACGGGAGATCGGCACGCCGGTGCTCCTGAAGCCGAGTGCGGGCGGCGGCGGCAAGGGCATGCGCCTGGTCCGCGACGAGGCGCTGCTCGGCGACGAGATCGCGGCCGCCCGCCGCGAGGCCCGCGCCTCCTTCGGCGACGACACACTGCTCGTGGAGCGGTGGATCGACCGGCCGCGCCACATCGAGATCCAGGTCCTGGCCGACGGCCACGGGAGGGTGATCCACCTCGGCGAGCGCGAGTGCTCGCTCCAGCGCCGCCACCAGAAGATCATCGAGGAGGCGCCCAGCGTCCTGCTCGACGAGGCGACGCGTGCCGCGATGGGCGAGGCCGCGGTCCAGGCGGCCCGCTCCTGCGGCTACTCGGGCGCGGGCACGGTCGAGTTCATCGTGCCGGGCAGCGACCCCTCCTCGTACTACTTCATGGAGATGAACACCCGCCTCCAGGTCGAGCACCCGGTCACCGAACTGATCACCGGCCTCGACCTGGTGGAGTGGCAGCTCAGGGTCGCCGCGGGCGAGCAACTGCCGTACGGGCAGCAGGACATCACCCTCACCGGCCACGCCATCGAGGCCCGCATCTGCGCCGAGGACCCTTCGCGCGGCTTCCTGCCCTCCGGCGGCACGGTCCTCGCCCTGCGCGAGCCGCAGGGCGACGGCCTGCGCACGGACTCGGGGCTCAGCGAGGGCACCGAGGTCGGCAGCCTGTACGACCCGATGCTGTCCAAGGTCGTCGCGTACGGCCCCGACCGCGCGACCGCGCTGCGCAAGCTGCGTGCGGCACTCGCCGACACGGTGACGCTGGGCGTGCCCACCAACGCCGGGTTCCTGCGCCGCCTCCTCGACCATCCCGCCGTGGTGGCGGGCGAGTTGGACACCGGCCTGGTCGAGCGGGAGGCCGACGCGCTGGTCCCCGACGGCGTACCGGACGAGGTGTACGCGGCGGCCGCGGCGGTACGCCTCGAAGCGCTCGGGCCCGCCCCGGTCGACGGCTGGACGGACCCGTTCTCGGTGCCGAGCGGGTGGCGGATGGGCGGTGAACCGGCGCCGCTCGCCCACTGGTTGAAGGTGCCGGGCAACGATCCGGTGCGGGCCTCCGGGTCCGGCCGGGTGGAGCGGGACCGGGTCACCGTCGAGCTCGACGGCCTCACCCACACCTTCCACCGGGCCGGGCACTGGCTCGGCCGGGACGGCGACAGCTGGCACGTCGCCGACCACGACCCCGTGGAGGCCGCGCTGAGCGGCGCCGTCCGCGGCGGCGCCGACACCCTGGCCGCGCCCATGCCCGGCACGGTCACCGTCGTCAAGGTGGCCGTCGGGGACGAAGTGGCCGCCGGACAGAGCCTGTTGGTGGTCGAGGCGATGAAGATGGAACACGTCATCTCCGCCCCGCACGCCGGCACCGTGACCGAACTCGACGTCACCCCCGGTGTGACCGTGGCCATGGACCAGATCCTCGCGGTCGTCACCCCGCACCCCGAGAGCGAGGCAGCGGCATGAGCCAAGGACTGCCCATGGTCGTCCCGGCGCAGGACCTGCCCGCCCGGGTCCGCATCCACGAGGTCGGGGCGCGCGACGGGCTGCAGAACGAGAAGGCCGTCGTGCCGACCGAGGTCAAGGCGGAGTTCGTCCACCGCCTGGCCGCGGCCGGGCTCACCACCATCGAGGCGACCAGCTTCGTGCACCCCGAGTGGGTGCCCCAACTCGCCGACGCGGAAGCCCTGTTCCCGATGCTGGGCGATCTGAACGGCGTGGCGCTCCCCGTCCTCGTACCGAACGAGCGGGGCCTGGACCGGGCGCTGGCCCTCGGCGCCCGCCGGATCGCCGTGTTCGCCAGCGCCACCGAGTCCTTCGCCAAGGCCAACCTCAACCGCACCGTGGACGAGTCGATGGCCATGTTCGAGCCGGTCGTGGCCCGTGCCAAGGCCGACCGGGCCCATGTGCGGGGCTATCTGTCGATGTGCTTCGGCGACCCCTGGGAGGGCCCGGTGCCGGTGCACCAAGTGGTGCGGGTCGCCAAGACCCTCGTGGACATGGGCTGCGACGAGCTGAGCCTCGGCGACACCATCGGCGTGGCCACCCCCGCCCATGTGCAGACCCTGCTCGCCGAGCTCAACGAGGAGGGCGTCCCCACCAGCGTCATCGGGGTGCACTTCCACGACACGTACGGCCAGGCGCTGTCCAACACCTACGCCGCCCTCGAACACGGCGTGAGCACGGTGGACGCCTCGGCGGGCGGTCTCGGCGGCTGCCCCTACGCCAAGTCCGCTACCGGAAACCTCGCCACCGAAGACCTCGTGTGGATGCTCCAGGGCCTCGGTATCGACACCGGGGTCGACCTCGGCCTGCTCACCGCCACCAGCGTGTGGATGGCCGACCGGCTGGGCCGCCCCAGCCCCTCCCGCACCGTTCGCGCCCTCTCCCACAAGGAGCCGTAGCCATGTCGCTCGACCACCGTCTCACGTCCGAACACGAGGAACTCCGGCGTACCGTCGAGGAGTTCGCCCACGACGTGATCGCCCCCAAGATCGGCGACTTCTACGAGCGCCACGAGTTCCCCTACGAGATCATCCGCGAGATGGGCCGCATGGGCCTGTTCGGCCTGCCCTTCCCGGAGGAGTACGGGGGCATGGGCGGCGACTACCTCGCGCTGGGCATCGCCCTGGAGGAGCTGGCCCGCGTCGACTCGTCGGTGGCCATCACCCTGGAGGCGGGCGTCTCGCTCGGCGCGATGCCCGTGTTCCGCTTCGGCACCGAGGAGCAGAAGCGCCAGTGGCTGCCGAAGCTGTGCGCCGGCGAACTGCTCGGCGCCTTCGGCCTGACCGAGCCGGACTGCGGCTCGGACGCGGGCGGCACGCGCACCACCGCGGTGCGCGACGGCGACGAATGGGTCATCAACGGCTCGAAGTGCTTCATCACCAACTCCGGTACGGACATCACGGGGCTGGTCACCGTCACCGCGGTGACCGGCCGCAAGGAGGACGGCCGCCCGCTGATCTCCTCGATCATCGTCCCGTCCGGCACACCGGGCTTCACGGTCGCGGCCCCGTACTCGAAGGTCGGCTGGAACGCCTCGGACACCCGGGAGCTGGCCTTCTCGGACGTACGCGTCCCGGTGGCGAACCTGCTCGGCGAAGAGGGGCGCGGTTACGCCCAGTTCCTGCGCATCCTGGACGAGGGCCGGATCGCCATCTCGGCGCTCGCGACCGGGCTCGCGCAGGGCTGTGTGGACGAGTCGCTGAAGTACGCCAAGGAGCGGCACGCCTTCGGCCGTCCGATCGGCGAGAACCAGGCCATCCAGTTCAAGATCGCCGACATGGAGCTGCGGGCGCACATGGCGCGGGTCGGCTGGCGCGACGCCGCGTCCCGCCTGGTGCACGGCGAGCCGTTCAAGAAGGAGGCGGCGCTGGCGAAGCTGTACTCCTCGACGGTGGCGGTCGACAACGCCCGTGAGGCGACCCAGATCTTCGGCGGCTACGGCTTCATGAACGAGTACCCGGTGGCCCGTATGTGGCGCGACTCCAAGATCCTGGAGATCGGCGAGGGTACGAGCGAGGTCCAGCGGATGCTGATCGCCCGCGAACTGGGGCTGCCCGCTTAGGAGTTGAGCGGCGGAGCGGGGGTGGGGTCCGGGCCGGGCCCCACCCCTTCTGCAGTAGAGCCGACGGGATGCCCGGGTCCCCCGTTGGAGTGGTGCCGCTCGCGTCGGCGCCGTCCCGGCCCGCGCGGGCCGCACCCTGTCAGGGTGATCCCCCCGAACTGCCCCAGCTGCACGAGCCGTCCACCGCTGTGGAAGGACACCTCCACCACCGCGCCGGGCGCCGCCGACCGCTGGCACTGGCACTGCTCGGCCTGTCTGCGGACGTACGAGCCGAGCGCCTCGCACAAGGTGCGGTTCACCTATGCGCCGCTGGGGCGGCAGGCCTCCCTGCTCGGGCGGTAGCCCATTCGTTCGGCGCGTAGGGGCGGCACGAGGGCGACCACCGGATGCGACTGAGGTTAGGCTAACCTTTCTTCGCATCAGCCAGTGGCCGGCCCCCGGCACGTACGTATGAAAGCGGACACCGTCATGCCCCTTGCCCGAGCGTCCCTGCCCACCCGTCGCGGCCTGCTGGCCATGGGCGGCGCCCTCGGGATAGGGGCCGCGCTGACCGCGTGCGGCGGTGGCGGCGAGAAGAGCGGCTCCGCGGGCGGCGGCAAGGCGGCCGCCGACTCCGGTCCCTGGTCCTTCAAGGACGACCGCGGCCAGACCGCCCAGACGAAGGCGACGCCGAGGAACATCGTCGCGTACACCGGTGCCGCGGCCGCCCTCTTCGACTACGGGATCCAGGTCAAGGGCGTGTTCGGGCCGACCAGGACCAAGGACGGCAAGGCCGATGTGCAGGCCGGCGGCCTCGACATCGGCAAGGTCGAGATCATCGGCAACACCTACGGCGAGTTCAGCGTCGAGAAGTACGCGGCGCTCCAGCCCGATGTGCTGATCACCGACATGTGGCAGAAGGACGTCCTCTGGTACGTGCCCGACAACAGCAAGGACAAGATCCTCAAGCTGGCCCCCAGCGTCGCCCTGTGGGCGTCCGACGAGAGCATGCCCGCCGCCCTCCAGCGCCGCGCCGACCTCGCCAAGTCCCTTGGCGCCGACCTGAACGCGGCCAAGGTGACCGCCGCCAAGGCCGCCTTCGAGAAGGCCTCCGCGCGGCTGCGCGCCGCCGCCAAGGCCAACCCGGGCATCAAGGTGCTGCTCGGCTCCGCGAGCCCCGACCTGTTCTACGTCTCCGAGGCCAAGCGGAGTTGCGACACCCGGTACTTCCAGGAGCTCGGCGTCCGGTTCGTCACCCCGAAGGTCGACGCGCAGGGCTTCTTCGAATCGCTGAGCTGGGAGAACGTCGCCAAGTACCCGGCCGACCTGATCCTCATGGACAACCGCACCGGCACTCTCCAGCCCGGTGACCTCGGCTCCAAGCCGACCTGGGGCCAGCTGCCCGCCGTCAAGGCCCACCAGATCGTGCCGCGCCTGACCGAGCCGATCTACTCCTACGCCCGGGTCGCCCCCATCGTCGACGCGCTCGCCCAAGCCATCGAGAACGCGAAGAAGGTCGCCTGACGATGCCGACACCGGCCGGGACCGCGACCGCCCCCTTCCGCCTCTTCGACCTGCGCGTGGTACGGGCCCGGCGGCTCGGCCCGTCGCTGATGCGGGTCACCTTCGGCGGCTTCGGCGACGAGGACCTCGCGTCCTTCGCCGCCGGGGGCCGCGACCAGAGCCTCTCCCTCTTCCTCCCGCATCCCGGCCAGGAGGCGCCCGTCCTGCCGCCGGCCGAGGGCTCCGACAACTGGTGGGGGGCCTACCGCGCGCTGCCCGACGACGTACGGGCCGTGATGCGCTCGTACACGGTGCGTGCGCAGCGCCGTACTCCCGGGGGCGGGTCCGAAGGCGGGTGCGGGGAGATCGACATCGACTTCGCGCTGCACGCGGACGGCGGGCCGGCCTGCCGCTGGGCGGGCTCTGTGCGGCCGGGGGCGCGGGTGACGGTGCTCGGTCCTGCCGTCGCGGACAACACGGCGGTACGTTTCCGGCCGCCGGGCGGGACGGACTCCGTCGTCATCTGGGCCGACGAGACGGCGCTGCCGGCTGCTGCGGCCGTCCTCGAATGGCTGCCCGCCGGGACCCCGGCGCGGGTCTGGATCTCCGTTCCGCACGAGGGGGACCGGCTGGTGCTGCCGACGGCGGCGGCCGCGGAGGTGACGTGGGTGGTGGGCACCTCCGCCCTGGACTCCGTCCGGGCGGGGGCCCTGCCCAGCCTCTCCCCCTACGTCTGGCTCGCGGGCGAGGCATCCGAAGTGCGGGCGTTGCGACGGCACTTCGTGAACGAGCGGGGGGTTGAGCGGGGGCGGGTCACGTTCGTGGGGTACTGGCGTCGGGGCCGCACGGAGGACGAACTCCGCGCGGCGGCGTAGCCGTTCGGGGTGCCTGCGCGCCCGTTGCGCGGGGTTGGATGCCCCGGCCCTCCTGGGGCTCCGCCCCAGACCCCGGGGGTTGCCCACCCACCCACCCGTGACTCGGAGTTGAGAACGCTGGGCCCCGGGGCTGCGCCCCAGCCCCCTGGGGGGCTCCGCCCCCTTACCCCCACGAGGGGCTCCGCCCCTCGACCCCGACGGGGGCTCCGCCCCCTGCACCCCCGATCGAGACCTAACCCCTCCAGGACTCCGTCCCCACACCCCCCCGTTCCAGAGCTCCGCCCCCCACCCCCGTTCCAGAACTCCGCCCCCGCACACCCATTTCAGGGCTCCGCACCGAACCCCGCCCCTCAAACGCCTGAGGGGCTTGATTTGTTCACCCTCCAACTCCCGATTTGCGAACCAGCACCGGATTCGGCCGAGCCCACCCTTTCCCGCCCTCCAGGTTGTGGGCAGGCGTTCCGCGGGGCCGGCCGGACCGGGTGGGGGCAACCGGGCGGCGGGCCGCGGGTCGACCGCATGGGGGCGTGGGGGTCAACCCCGCGTTACGGGCGGGTGGGTGGGAAAGGCCCCGAATTGAGGTCGATAGTTAGGTTAGGCTAACCTCACTTCGAGATCACGGCCCCACCCCTTCCCGCCCGGAGGGGCCACCGCACCCCCGATCCGGGAGGACACCCGCATGCGCTCGCACCTGCTCAACGACACCACCGCGGAGCACTACCGACGCTCCGTGACCGAAGGGGTCGAGCGGGTGGCGGACAAACTCGCCACGACCCGGCGGCCGTTCACCGGAGTCGGCGTCGACGACCTCGCGCCGCTCATCGACGGCATCGACCTCGACACCCCGCTCGGCGACGCCTCCGCCGTCCTGGACGAGCTGGAGGACGTCTACCTCCGCGACGCCGTCTACTTCCACCACCCCCGCTACCTCGCCCACCTCAACTGCCCGGTCGTCATCCCGGCCCTGCTCGGCGAGGCAGTGCTCTCCGCCGTCAACTCCTCCCTGGACACCTGGGACCAGAGCGCCGGCGGCACCCTCATCGAGCGCCGGCTCATCGACTGGACCACCGGCCGGATCGGTCTCGGGCCCGCCGCCGACGGCGTGTTCACCAGTGGCGGCACCCAGTCCAACCTCCAGGCGCTGCTCCTCGCCCGCGAGGAGGCCAAGACCGCCGACCTCGCGAAGCTGCGCATCTTCGCCTCCGAGTGCAGCCACTTCAGCGTGCAGAAGTCCGCCCAGCTCCTGGGCCTCGGCCGCGATGCCGTCGTCGCCATACCCACCGATCACTCCAAGCGGATGCAGACCGTCGGGCTCGCCCGCGCCCTGGAGCGCTGCGTGAGCGAGGGCGACGTACCCATGGCGGTCGTCGCCACCGCCGGCACCACCGACTTCGGCTCCATCGACCCGCTGCCCGGCATCGCCGAGCTCTGCGCCCAGTACGACACCTGGATGCACGTGGACGCCGCCTACGGCTGCGGGCTGCTCGCCTCCCCCACCCCCGCCCGCCGCGCCCTCCTCGCCGGCATCGAACGCGCCGACTCCGTCACCGTCGACTACCACAAGTCCTTCTTCCAGCCGGTGAGTTCGAGCGCCGTGCTGGTCCGCGACCGGGCCACGCTGCGGCACGCCACCTACCACGCCGACTACCTCAACCCGCGCCGCGCCGCCGAGGAGCGCATCCCCAACCAGGTGGACAAGTCGCTCCAGACCACCCGCCGCTTCGACGCCCTCAAGCTGTGGATGACCCTGCGCACCATGGGCGCGGACGGAGTCGGTTCGCTCTTCGATGAGGTCTGCCAACTGGCCGAGGAGGGCTGGGAGTTGCTTGCCTCCGACCCCCGGTACGACGTCGTCGTGCGGCCCTCCCTCTCCACCCTCGTCTTCCGCTACGTCCCCGAAGCCGTCACCTCGCCCGCCGAGATCGACCGCGCCAACCTCTACGCCCGCAAGGCGCTCTTCGCGTCCGGCGAGGCCGTCGTCGCCGGTACCAAGTCCGGCGGCCGCCAGTACCTGAAGTTCACCCTGCTCAACCCCGAGACGAGCGTCGCCGACATCGCCGCCGTACTCGATCTGATCGCCGGCCACGCCGAGCAGTACCTGGGAGAGAACCTTGTCCACGCGTCCTGAAGCCCCCGGCCCGTCCGAGGCGTACGACTTCGTCGGGATCGGGCTCGGCCCCTTCAACCTCGGGCTCGCCTGCCTCACCGAGCCCATCGAGGAGCTGACCGGACTCTTCCTGGAGACCAAGCCGGACTTCGAATGGCACTCGGGGATGTTTCTCGAAGGCGCCCACCTCCAGACGCCGTTCCTCTCCGACCTCGTCACCCTCGCCGACCCGACCTCGCCGTACTCCTTCCTCAACTACCTGAAGGAATCAGGGCGGTTGTACTCGTTCTACATCCGCGAGAACTTCTATCCGCTGCGCACCGAGTACAACGACTACTGCCGCTGGGCCGCCGGCAAGCTGAGCTCCGTCCGCTTCAACCAGACCGTCTCGTCCGTGACGTACGAGGAGAGGGACGAGCTGTACGTTGTCCGGACCGTCGCCGGTGACGTCTTCCGCGCCCGCCGTCTCGTTCTCGGCACCGGCACCCCGCCGCACATCCCCGAGCCCTGCCGGGGCCTGGGCGGCGACCTCCTCCACAACTCCCGCTATCTGGAGCACAAGGAGAGCCTTCAGAAGAAGGAGTCGATCACGCTCATCGGGTCCGGGCAGTCCGCCGCCGAGATCTACTACGACCTGCTCTCCGAGATCGACGTCCACGGCTACCGGCTGAACTGGGTCACCCGCTCGCCCCGCTTCTTCCCGCTGGAGTACACCAAGCTCACGCTGGAGATGACGTCCCCGGAGTACATCGACTACTTCCACGCGCTCCCGGAGGCCACCCGCTACCGGCTCGAAGCGACGCAGAAGGGGCTCTTCAAGGGGATCGACTCCGAGCTGATCGACGCCATCTTCGATCTGCTCTACCAGAAGAGCCTCAAGGGGCCCGTCCCCACCCGCCTGCTCACCAACTCCGCGCTGAACGCCGCCGGTTACGACACCACCACCGGTACGTACACGCTCGGTCTGCGCCAGGAGGAGCAGGAGAAGGACTACGCCCTCACCACCGAGGGTCTCGTCCTCGCCACCGGCTACCAGTACGCCGAGCCCGAGTTCCTGAGGCCGGTGTCCGGGCGGCTGCGGCGCGACGGGCGCGGGCGCTTCGACGTGGCGCGCAACTACTCCATCGACACCACCGGCCGCGGCGTCTTCCTCCAGAACGCCGGGGTGCACACCCACTCGATCACCTCGCCCGACCTCGGCATGGGCGCCTACCGCAACGCGTACATCATCGGCGAGCTGCTCGGCCGCGCGTACTACCCGGTCGAGAAGTCCATCGCCTTCCAGGAGTTCGCCATATGAGCAACCCCGTCCCCGGCGGTTTCACCGTCCGCCCGCTGGCCCCCCTGTCCGACGCCGAGCTGGTCCACTCCTGGGTGACCCACCCCAAGGCCGCGTTCTGGCTGATGCAGGACGCGAAGCTCCAGGACGTCGAGCGCGAGTACATGGCGATCGCCGCCCACCCCCACCACCACGCCTTCGTCGGGCTGCACGACGGCCGGCCCGCCTTCCTCATGGAGCACTACCACCCGGCGTACGTCGAACTCGTCGGCCTGTACGAGCCGCTCCCCGGCGATGTCGGCATGCACTTCCTGGTCGCCCCCACCGACACCCCGGTGCACGGGTTCACCCGGGCCGTCATCAGCGCCGTGATGGAGGAGCTGTTCGCCGACCCGGCCACCGAGCGCGTCGTCGTGGAGCCCGACATCCGCAACACGGCGGTGCACGCGCTCAACGCGGCCGTCGGCTTCGAGATCGCCGAGCGCATCGCCAAGCCCGAGAAGGACGCCTACCTGTCCTTCTGCACCCGAGAGCAGTTCCGTACCGCACGAGCCCGAGAGACGGCCCGAGCCCGAGAGGCAGCAGCACGATGACCACCGATTCCGCGGTCTCCCACCTCACCCCCGCACGCTGGGCCGAGGCCAACCGGCTGCTCATCCGCAAGGCGCTCGCCGAGTTCGCCCACGAGCGGCTGCTCACCCCCGAGGCGCTCGGCGACGACAGGTACCAGATCCGCAGCGACGACGGCTCCGTCGAGTACCGCTTCACCGCGGCCCGGTTCGCGCTCGACCACTGGCAGGTCTTCGCCGAGTCCATATCGCGGCACAACGACCAAGGCCAACTCCCCCTGGACGCCCTCGACTTCTTCATCGAGCTGCGCGCCTCGCTCGGTCTGAGCGACGACATCCTGCCGGTGTACCTGGAGGAGATCTCCTCCACCCTCTCCGGCACGGCGTACAAACTCACCAAGCCGCAGATCACCTCCGCCGAGCTCGCCCGGTCCGGCTTCCAGGCCATCGAGACGGGCATGACCGAGGGCCACCCCTGCTTCGTCGCCAACAACGGGCGGCTCGGCTTCGGCGTCCACGAGTACCTCTCGTACGCCCCCGAGACCGCGAGCCCGGTCCGGCTGATGTGGCTGGCGGCCCGCCGCGACCGCGCCACCTTCACGGCGGGCGCCGGGCTCGACCACGAGACGCTGGTACGCGACGAACTCGGCCAGGACACCCTCGACCGCTTCGCCGCCACCCTCGCCCGGCGCGGCCTGGACCTGGCGGACTTCCTCCTGCTGCCGGTGCACCCCTGGCAGTGGTGGAACAAGCTGTCCGTCACCTTCGCCGCCGAGATCGCCCAGGAACGCCTGGTCCTGCTCGGCGAGGGCGACGACGACTACCTCGCCCAGCAGTCGATCCGTACGTTCTTCAACGCCGGCGACCCGGCCAAGCACTACGTCAAAACGGCGCTCTCGGTCCTCAACATGGGCTTCATGCGCGGGCTTTCGGCCGCGTACATGGAGGCGACGCCCGCCATCAACGACTGGCTCGCGGGGGTGATCGCGGCCGACGAGACGTTCCGCGCGGCCCGGTTCTCGATCATCCGTGAGCGGGCGGCGATCGGCTACCGCCACGAACAGTACGAGCGGGCCACCGACCGGTACTCGCCGTACCGCAAGATGCTCGCCGCGCTGTGGCGCGAGAGCCCGGTGCCCTCGCTCGAACCCGGCGAGCGCCTCGCCACGATGGCCTCGCTCCTGCACACCGACCACACCGGCGCGTCCTTCGCGGGCGCCCTCATCGCCGAGTCGGGCCGCACCCCGACGGAGTGGCTGCGCGCCTACCTCGACGCGTACCTGACCCCCGTCCTGCACTCCTTCTACGCCTACGACCTGGTCTTCATGCCGCACGGCGAGAACGTGATCCTCGTCCTCGCCGAGGACGGCACGGTGTCACGGGCCATCTTCAAGGACATCGCCGAGGAGATCGCGGTGATGGACCCGGACGCGGTGCTGCCGCCGATGGTGGAGCGGATCCGCGCGGACGTGCCCGAGGACATGAGGCTGCTGTCCGTCTTCACCGACGTCTTCGACTGCTTCTTCCGCTTCCTGAGCGCGGCGCTGGTGACGGAGGGCGTCCTCGATGAGTCCGCGTTCTGGGGCGCGGTGGCCGACTGCGTACGGTCCTACCAGGCAGCCAGGCCCGAACTGGCCGACGCCTTCGAGCAGTTCGACCTGTTCGCGCCCGACTTCGCCCTGTCCTGCCTGAACCGCCTCCAGCTCCGCGACAACAGGCAGATGGTGGACCTGGCGGACCCGGCGGGTGCCCTCCAGCTGGTGGGCACCCTGCGGAACCCGATAGCGGGCTAGCGGCTCTGGGAGGCCCGGGAGGTCTGGGGGCACAGCCCCCGGATCACACCCAGGGCACCACCGGCGACCGGTAGTAGCTGATCCCCAGCGCCGAGAACCTCGGCCCCTGCTGGGCCAGCCGCACCTTGTACGACGCCCAGTCGTGCGTGGACGCCGGCGACCACCCGATCTCCGCGATCCCGGGCAGCCTCGGGAACGCCATGTACTCGATCTGCGAGCTGTTGCTCAGCGTCTCCGACCAGATCGGCGCCTCGACCCCGAGCACGGCCTTGGCCGGCACGCCCTGCACGAAGGTGTCCGGATCCCACGCGTACGACTTGTCGACGTCGACGTACCCGGCCCAGTTGGTCCCGAGCGGGGACTTCGGGTCGTACTTCATGTCGAGGTACGTGTGGTTCGCGGGCGACATGATCAGCTTGGTGCCGGCCTTCGCCGCGGCCGCGACATCCGCCTCGTTGCCCAGCGTGCCCCAGTACTGGGCGACCGCGCCCGGCACCGGCCTGGCCCCGGCGATCTCGTGCCAGGCCATCACGGTCTTGCCGTACTTCTGGACGATCGGCTGGACCTTGTCCATGAAGGCGACGTAGTCGGCGTGCGAGGTGGACTGCGCCTCGTCGCCGCCGATGTGGATGTACGGGCCCGGGGTCAGCGCGGCGAGCTCGCGCACCACGTCGTCGAGGAACTTGTACGTCACGTCCTTCGCCACGCACAGCGAGCTGAACCCGACGTTGGTGCCCGTGTACAGCGGGGGCGCGACGCCGTTGCAGTTGAGCTCGGCGTACGAGGCGAGGGCCGCGTTGATGTGTCCCGGAGTGTCGATCTCGGGGACGACCTCCAGGTAGCGGGAGGAGGCGTACGCGAGGATCGCCCGGTAGTCGGCCTTGGTGTAGTAGCCGCCCTTGCCGCCGCCGACCTGCGTCTGGCCGCCGTAGGTGGCGAGCTTCGGCCAGGAGTCGACGGCGATCCGCCAGCCCTGGTCGTCGCTGAGGTGCAGATGCAGCTTGTTGATCTTGTAGAGGGCGAGCTGGTCGATGTAGCGCTTGACCTGGTCGACGCCGAAGAAGTGCCGCGAGACGTCGATCATCGCGCCCCGGTAGGCATAGCGCGGGGCATCGGTGATCGTGCCGCCCGCGATCTGCCAGGGGCCGGACTGCCTGGTCTTCTTCTCCACGGCCGCGGGCAGCAGCTGCCGCAGGGTCTGCACGCCGTGGAAGAGCCCGGCCGGCTTGTTGGCGGTGATGGTGACCGCGCCGCTGCCGGAGGTGAGCCGGTAGCCCTCGTCGCCGAGGCCCTTGTCCCCGGCCCCGAGCAGCAGCCGGATCCCGTCGCCGCCCGCGGCGCCGGTGACGGGCAGCGCGTACCCGGTGGAGGGGCGCAGCACGGCCGCGAGGTAGTCGCCTATCCGCTGGACCTCCGGCGATCCGGCCGCGACTCTGATCCGGGTGGCCGAGCCGATCGTGTACGCGGCGCCGCCCGCGGAGACCGAGGCGGGGGCGGGGACGATCTGGCCCAGTGGGCGGGGTGCGGCCGCGGCGGGGGCCGCGGACGCTCCGACGCCGGCGAGCCCGGCGGCCGCCACGAGAACCAGCGAGCCGAGGAGCCGGGCGAATGTCCTGTGCTGTCCTTGTCTCACAAGCGGGTCCCTTCCAGGGGGTCACGCAACTGTGGGGGCCGAGCAACCGAACACTTCCCATGGGACCCGGGGACCCGGCCGAGGTCAAGGCGGAGACCATCACAACCGGAACGACCGTAAGTCGATCACCACGCTCAGGGCCGGTGAAGGAATGCCGTCCACGGCGGAAATCATCCAGAAGGACGGCACCAGGGCGTTCGACGGCGCGACGCCGCGCATCATGCCGGGCGGCGACAGGTCGGTCAGCCCGCCGCGCAGGACGCCCGGTGAGGTCGCGCTGCCACTGCGGGCACCCTCCCCTGGTCCAGACCAGAAGCGTGATCATGTGGATTCTGCCCGGAATCGGGCAGGATTCTTGCGTACGGCCTCGATACCCCGCAAAATCGACCGGGTGCTCGAACGCCGCAGCCCGTCGTCCCACGACGACCTCGTAGATCATCTGGTGCGCAGCACCGCGCTCCAGCGCGGTGAGGCGGCCCGGGTGGTCCTCGATGTGCTGGCGTACTTCGACGAGACGTACGAGGAGTTCGTCCGCCGGCGCCACCGTGAACTGCAGTCCGGTGGGGCCGTGAACGCGGAGATCTTCGAGCGGATCGCGGCCGAGCTGCCGCACCGCGCCGTGGCGCCACCGGAGCTCTCGCTCCGGCAGCTGCGCCGCATCGTCTACGGCTGAGCAGGCCGGGCACACCTACGAACTTGAACGTCGATGGAGGGGCAGAGACTCTATGTGCGGAATCGTCGGTTATATCGGCAGGCGTGATGTTGCTCCGCTGCTGCTGGAAGGCCTGCAGCGGCTGGAGTACCGGGGTTACGACTCCGCGGGTGTCGTCGTCAACAGCCCGAAGTCCGCGGCGCTGAAGATGGTCAAGGCCAAGGGCCGCGTCCGCGACCTGGAAGCCCGCGTCCCCAAGCGCTTCGCGGGCACCACCGGCATCGCGCACACCCGCTGGGCCACCCACGGCGCCCCCTCCGACGAGAACTCGCACCCGCACCTCGACCCCGAGAACAAGGTCGCCGTCGTCCACAACGGCATCGTCGACAACGCCGCCGAACTGCGCGCCAAGCTGGAGGCCGAGGGCGTCGTCTTCGCCTCCGAGACCGACACCGAGGTCATCACCCACCTGATCGCCCGCTCCCAGGCCGACTCCCTGGAGGAGAAGGTCCGCGAGGCGCTCAAGGTCATCGAGGGCACCTACGGCATCGCCGTGATGCACGCCGACTTCGCCGACCGCATCGTGGTCGCCCGCAACGGCTCCCCGGTCATCCTCGGCATTGGCGAGAAGGAGATGCTCGTCGCCTCCGACGTCGCCGCGCTGATCGCCCATACCCGCCAGGTCGTCACCCTCAACGACGGCGAGATGGCGACCCTGAAGGCCGACGACTTCCGGACGTACACGACCTCGGGCACGCTCACCAACACCACCCCCGAGACCGTCGAGTGGGAGGCCGCCTCCTACGACATGGGCGGCCACGACACGTACATGCACAAGGAGATGAGCGAGCAGGCCGAGGCCGTCGACCGCGTGCTGCGCGGCCGCATCGACGACCGGTTCTCGACCGTCCACCTCGGTGGCCTGAACCTGGACGCCCGCGAGGCCCGCGGGGTGCGCCGCATCAAGATCCTCGGCTGCGGCACCTCGTACCACGCCGGCCTGATCGGCGCCGGCCTCATCGAGGAGCTGGCCCGCATCCCCGCGGACGCCGAGCCGGCCTCCGAGTTCCGCTACCGCAACCCGGTCGTGGACCCCGACACCCTGTACATCGCGGTCTCCCAGTCGGGTGAGACGTACGACGTGCTCGCGGCGGTGCAGGAGCTCAAGCGCAAGGGCGCCCGGGTGCTCGGCGTCGTGAACGTGGTCGGCTCCGCGATCGCCCGCGAGGCGGACGGCGGCACCTATGTGCACGCCGGTCCCGAGGTCTGCGTCGTGTCGACCAAGTGCTTCACCAACACGGTCGTCGCCTTCGCGCTGCTCGCGCTGCACCTCGGCCGGATCCGCGACCTGTCGGTGGCCGACGGCAAGCGGATCATCGAGGGCCTGCGCAAGCTGCCGTCGCAGATCGAGGAGATCCTGGCCATGGAGCCGGAGATCGAGAAGCTGGCCAAGGAGTACGCGGGCGCCCAGTCGATGATGTTCATCGGGCGCGTGCGCGGCTACCCGGTCGCCCTGGAGGCCTCCCTGAAGCTCAAGGAGATCTCCTACATCCACGCCGAGGCCTACCCCGCCTCCGAGCTGAAGCACGGCCCGCTCGCGCTCATCGAGCCCGCGCTGCCGACCGTCGCGATCGTCCCCGACGACGACCTCCTGGAGAAGAACCGCGCCGCCCTTGAGGAGATCAAGGCCCGCAGCGGCCGCATCCTCGCGGTCGCCCACCAGAACCAGGAGAAGGCCGACCACACCATCGTCGTGCCGAAGAACGAGAACGAGCTGGACCCGATCCTCATGGGCATCCCGCTCCAGCTCTTCGCGTACCACACGGCGTTGGCGATGGGCCGCGACATCGACAAGCCGCGCAACCTCGCGAAGTCCGTCACGGTCGAATAGGTCCGTACGCGGACGGGCGAGCAGTCCGTACGCACACGGGCAGGTAGTCCGTAGACACACGAAAGGGCGACCCCGGCCGGCCGGCGGGGGTCGCCCTTCTGCGTGCCGGCGCTGCCCAAGCACCGGCCTGCGGCTGCCTGTTAACCGGTGGCCGTCACTCCCCGGCCGGCAGCGCGTCGGGGCATCGCGGTCGGCCAGTCGGCGAGCGAGGCCGTCGCCCCGTACCAGGCCACCGCGCCCGCGACCGCGGCGACCCAGCCCGCGGCCTTGGCGAGGAATCCGCTGTCGGCGAACTGGCCGATGGCCAGCACCACAAGGGCCACGAAGAGCAGTCCGTACGTGCCCTGCCTGAAGAGCCCGCCGCCCGCCGAACCCGCCGCCAGGCTCAGCGCCAGGAGCGCGAAGAGAACCAGGAAGAGGCCGGAGGCGTTGGCCGAGACCCTGGTCTGCGCACCCGCGGCCCAGGTGAACCAGAAGGCGCCCAGACCCACGAAGGCGGTGCCGGTGGACGCGTCGTGGTCGCGGAAGGCGAGGACGCCGAGGATGAACAGGCCGATGCCGCCGACGTAGGTCGCTATGGAGACCGAGTCGGCCACGGTCACGCCGTGGACGACACGGGTGTTGCCGAGGCCGAAGGCCAGCAGGGTGAGTCCGAGGGCGAGGTGACCGAGCGTGGAGGTGGTGCTTCCCGCGGAGACTTCGTTGTCCACGGCGGGCTCCCTTCAGATGCGGTTGTACTGCTTCCCAGCGAGCCTTATGTACCCTTCACAAGGGCACAATCCACCCCTACGCATGGGTAGATTCGCTTGCAGGCAAAGGGAGTTGACGCTTCATCAGCGAAACGTCAGTCCGGTCTCGACTGGGACAACGCCCGATTACGGGATGACGACGACCGGGCGCTGGGCGCGGCGCGCGAGGCGGCCCGCGACGGAGCCGAAGATCCGCCCGACGAGGCCGTGCGTGGAGCCGACGACGATCGCGTCCGCCGCGTACTCGCGCCCGACTTCTTCCAGTTCGTGGCAGATGTCGCCGCCGCGCTCGACCAGGATCCAGGGGACCTCGGCGAGGTAGTCGGCGCAGGCGAGTTCGAGGCCGAGCACCTCGGTGCGGTGGTCCGGCACGTCCACGAAGACCGGTGGCTCACAGCCCGCCCACACCGTGGTGGGCAGCCGGTTCGCGACATGGACGATGATCAGGCCGGAGCCGGACCGCTTGGCCATGCCGATGGCGTAGGCGAGCGCACGCTCACTGGACGTCGAGCCGTCGAAGCCGACGACGACGCCGTGACGGAACGCGGGGTCGCAGGAATGACGTGGTTCTGTCGCCGCCTGGAGGTCCGACGCGGGGTCGGCTACCTGCTTGCGGTCCGCGGGTTCGGAGAATTCGTGACCGGCCATGGGTGTCTCGGCGAAGGAGGTCCTCAGTCGGGGGACAGCGGGGACAAGAGTTCAACAACAAGTCGGCGGCGGAGCTGTGTCCGGGAATCATCTTCCCAACCCCATACCCCCAAGGGTACGGCGACACTCCCCTCCTGCCCAGAGCCCGCCGAACCTACTCGGCGTTCCCCGGAGCATGCACGAGCCCGTCCCGGATGGCAATGCCCGGTGGCCTCTACAGCGGTCGCCTCGACCGGTTCTGCGCCTCCGCACTGATGATCTTCCAGTGACCGGACCGGCCCTGCCGCGTTAGGCACGCGGTCCCCCGACACCGATCAGGAAGCAGCTTCCCCGTGCCCGCTCCCCCGGTCGCCAGGCTCTCCGCTCCGACCGCTCCGACCGGCTCCCACCGCCGCGTGCCCGGACCGCCGTCCGCGGCCGAATCCGTACGTACCAACCGGTCCGTGAACACAGAACCACTCTCGGCCGCCGCCGGACCCCCCGCCGACCCGGCGGGCGAGGTCGTGCGGTGGGCGGCGTTCAGCTGCGTGCTGGTGCCGGTCGTGCTCGTCGTGTACGGGTCCTCGTTCGCCGGGGCGACCGGCTCCGCGCTGGGTCTGGCGGCCGTGACAACGGCGTGCCGGCTGCTGCTGCGCCAGTCCGAGCGGGCGGCCGCCCGAGAGCTCGAACAGGGGGTGCTTCCGACGTCCGGGCGGCACGCCCGAGTGGGCCCCGGAAGGCATCGCTGTGGGCGCCACACCGGGTGCTGTCCACCGGAAGACTGAGGCGTTCGCACGCCTGCACCCATACATTTTCAGCCAACTTCCCCCAGTGGCGGATTCCTTGGCGAAATGGCCTACCAACCCCCTTGCCACCAGGGAGGAAAGGACCATTGGGGCCGCTTGCACCATACGGGTACGGGCCATCCCTATGAGGCGCACTTCCCTGCGGGCCCCGCGGGTGAAACGCTTCGTGATCGAATGCTTCGCGCCACGTTGCCTTGTCGACATAGCGCTGGGTGCCGGACTTGTCACGCCGGCGCCACGGGACGCAGTAGATTCGATCATGCGTATCGAAGGCTGGGGACTCGTGCAAAACCGAGGGGAAAAGTGCAGGAGCGACAGGCCCGACAGGAACGGGGAGCCGCGAACACCGAGGGGGGCTTAGCGCCATGAGCCAGGACTCCGCTGCCGCATCACCGGAGACCACAAAGAAGCTGGCCGGCCGCCGACGCCGGGAAGTCGTCGCCGTACTGCTGTTCAGCGGCGGCCCCATCTTCGAAAGTTCCATTCCGCTCTCCGTGTTCGGAATCGACCGACAGGACGCGGGAGTTCCACGCTACCGACTGCTGGTGTGCGCGGGTGAGGAAGGACCTCTGCGGACCACAGGGGGACTCGAACTCACCGCGCCCTACGGTCTGGAAGCGATCAGCAGGGCGGGAACGGTGGTGGTGCCCGCGTGGCGTTCCATCACCTCGCCGCCACCGGCCGCGGCGCTCGACGCGCTGCGCCGGGCTCACGAGGAGGGGGCAAGAATCGTCGGTCTGTGCACCGGGGCGTTCGTGCTCGCCGCGGCCGGTCTGCTGGCCGGCCGGCGACGACGCACTGGATGTACGCGCCGACACTGGCCAAACGGTATCCATCAGTACACGTGGACCCGAGGGAGCTCTTCGTCGACGACGGGGACGTCCTCACATCGGCCGGAACGGCGGCCGGAATCGATCTCTGTCTCCACATCGTGCGGACGGACCACGGCAGTGAGGCGGCCGGCGCGCTGGCCCGCCGACTTGTCGTGCCGCCGCGCCGGAGCGGTGGGCAGGAGCGCTATCTCGACAGGTCTTTACCTGAGGAGATCGGCTCCGACCCGCTGGCCGAGGTCGTCGCCTGGGCGCTGGAACACCTCCACGAGCAGTTCGACGTGGAGACCCTGGCCGCACGGGCGTACATGAGCCGCCGCACCTTCGACCGTCGTTTCCGCTCGCTGACCGGATCGGCCCCGCTCCAGTGGCTGATCACCCAGCGGGTCCTGCAGGCCCAGCGCCTGCTGGAGACGTCGGACTACTCGGTGGACGAGGTCGCGGGCCGCTGCGGCTTCCGGTCGCCGGTCGCGCTGCGCGGGCACTTCCGCCGCCAGCTCGGCTCGTCCCCGGCGTCCTACCGGGCGGCGTACCGGGCGCGGCGTCCGCAACCGGATCCCGTGGGAAGTGTCGTCGCGGTGCCGATGCCGACCGCGCTGCCGGAGACCGTTGTGCCCCAGGCGCTGCCACAGGCCCGGCGGACGGCGGCGGCCAGCGCGGTGGTGGGGCCCACGGCCACCTCGCACGCTCCGCCGGAACCGGGGAAACCCAGCTCCGACCTGTACGCCTCCGGCTACGCGGGTGGTCGTCCGAGTCTGCCCGGCCAGCGGAGCGCCCCGTAGGGTAGGACGCATGAACGACCGCATGGTGTGGATCGACTGCGAGATGACCGGGCTCTCGCTGACGGACGACGCACTTATCGAGGTGGCCGCACTGGTCACCGACTCGGAGCTGAACGTGCTCGGTGAAGGGGTGGACATCGTGATCCGTCCCCCCGACGCCGCGCTGGAGACCATGCCGGAGGTGGTGCGCACCATGCACACCGCCTCCGGGCTCCTCGACGAGCTGGCCGGCGGCACCACGCTGGCGGACGCCGAGGCGCAGGTCCTGGCGTACGTACGTGAGCACGTCAAGGAGCCGGGCAAGGCGCCGCTGTGCGGAAACTCGGTCGGCACCGACCGCGGCTTCCTGCTGCGGGACATGCCGAGCCTGGAGTCCCACCTCCACTACCGGATCGTGGACGTCTCCTCCGTGAAGGAGCTCGCCCGCCGCTGGTACCCGCGGGCGTACTTCAACAGCCCGGACAAGAACGGCAACCACCGGGCGCTGGCGGACATCCGCGAATCCATCGCGGAGCTCCGCTACTACCGCGAGGCGATCTTCGTCCCGCAGCCGGGCCCGGACTCGGACGCCGCGAAGGCCATCGCGGCAAAGCACGTCCTGCCTGCGGAGTAGTCCTCCGGAGGCGGTCCGGGAGGGTGCCTCGAAACATGTGCGCGAGCACCCTCCCGGACCCTGTACACTTTTTCTCGGCCGGTAGGGAAGCCCCCAGGGACTTCCCAAGACCACAACAGTCCGGTCATGCATGGTGGGTATAGCTCAGCTGGTAGAGCACCTGGTTGTGGTCCAGGATGTCGCGGGTTCGAGTCCCGTTACTCACCCTGAACGAGGAGGGCCCGATCCGTGAAAACGGATCGGGCCCTCCTCGCGTCCCGACCGTCTCCGTACCGCCGGAAGGCGCCCCGCGCCACCGTCGCCCCCTAAGAAGACGCCCGCACCACCAGTTCCGTAGGCAGCACCAGCCGTGGGCGCTTCGGCTGGGGGGCGGTTATCTGGGTCAGGAGTAGTTCCGCCATCGCTCGGCCCATTTCTTCGATCGGCTGGCGCACGCTCGTCAGGGGCGGGTCCATGTGGCGGGCTATCGCCGAGTCGTCGAAGCCGATCAGGGCTATGTCCTCGGGGATGCGGCGGCCGTGTTCGCGCAGGATCTGGCGGGCGCCGGAGGCCATCACGTCCGAGGCGGCGAAGACCGCGTCCAGGGCCGGGCAGCGTGCCAGGAGTTCGGTCATCGCGCGGCGGCCGCCCTCCTCGGTGAAGTCGGCCTGCGCGGTCAGTTCGCCCAGGCCGGACTCGGCGAGGGCCGCCCGGTAGCCGTCCAGACGGCAGCGGGCGCCGTACACGTCGAGCGGTCCGGTGATGGTCGCTATCGCGCGCCGGCCGCGGGCGAGCAGATGGGCGACGGCGGTGCGGGCGCCCTCGAAGTTGTCGGAGTCGACCGAGGCGAGCGGCTCGTCCTCGCAGCGGCGGCCGCTGATGACCACCGGGATGCCGAGTTGTTCCAGGAGTTCGGGGAGGGGGTCGTCCGCGTGGACCGAGACCAGGAGGACGCCGTCGACTCGGTGCGAGGCCAGGTACTGGGCCAGTCTGCGGCGCTCGCGGTCGCCGCCCACCAGGGTGAGCAGCAGCTGCATCTCGGTGTCGGCCAGGGCCGCGCCCACCCCGCGCACGATGTCGGAGAAGTACGGCTCGGCGAAGAAGCGGGCCTCTGGCTCGGGGACGACCAGGGCGATCGCGTCGGTGCGGTTGGCGGCCAGGGCGCGGGCCGCGCGGTTGGGTACGTAGCCGAGTTCGGCGACGGCCGCCTCCACCGCGGCGCGGGTCTCGTCGCTGACCCGCGGCGAACCGTTGATCACCCGGGACACGGTGCCCCGGCCGACCCCGGCCCTGGCCGCCACTTCCTCAAGGGTGGGCCGTCCCGCGCCCCGGCCCCGGACCGTGCGAACTGCCGCCATGTCTGCCTCCCCAACGCGCCAATCTCCGGTGAACGTAACAGCACGAGGTGATCGGAGAGCGCCAACAACTGTCATCGCGCGGTCCCTTGACACCCCGACAAGTAGCCGCAACCCTTCAACACATCACGGCTGGGAGCGCTCCCACACTAGAGGACCCCTACACCTTTCGCATACCTTCCGCCCGCGGCGACGCGCCTCAATCGGCTTGGCCCGGACGACAGTTGGAGGAAGCAATGCGCACGCGTACACACATCGGCAGACGACTGGCGGCCTTCGCGGCCGTGGCCGCGGTCGGCACCGGGCTGCTCGCCGGCTGTGCCCATGACGGCAAGGAGCAGGCGGGCGCGACGGCGGGAGGCGGCGAAGGCGGGGGCGGGGCGAAGACCACCCTCACCGTCGGTGTCTTCGGCGCCTTCGGTCTGAAGGAGGCCGGGCTCTACGACGCGTACACGAAGCTCCACCCGGACATCGAGATCAAGCAGACCTCGATCGAGCGGAACGAGAACTACTACTCGCAGCTGCTGACCCATCTCGGCTCCGGCAGCGGGCTCGCCGACATCCAGGCCGTCGAGGTCGACAACATCGCGGAGGTCACCGCGACCCAGGGCGCCAAGCTGGAGGACCTGTCCAAGGCGCCGGGCGTCGCCAAGGACGCCTTCCTGCCGTGGAAGTGGGCGCAGGCCACCACCAAGGACGACAAGACGGTCGGTCTCGGCACCGACATCGGGCCGCAGGGCATCTGCTACCGCAAGGACCTGTTCGCCAAGGCCTCTCTGCCCACCGACCGCGAGGCCGTGGGCAGGCTGTGGGCGGGCGACTGGAGCAAGTACCTGGAGGTCGGCAAGCGGTACAAGGCCAAGGCCCCGGCGGGCAGCGCCTTCGTGGACTCCGCCTCGGGGGTGCTGGCCTCGGTCACCGGGTCGAGCGCCACCCGGTTCTACGGCGCCGACGGCAAGGTCGTCTACAAGACCAACCCCGCCGTGAAGCAGGCCTGGGACACCGCGGCCGCGTTCGCGACCAACGGGCTGACCGCCAGGCTCCAGCAGTTCCAGCCGACCTGGGACCAGGGCTTCGCCAACGCCTCCTTCGCCACCGTCTCCTGCCCGGCGTGGATGCTCGGCTACATCCAGGACAAGGCGGGCGCCTCGGGCAAGGACCAGTGGGACGTGGCCGCCGCGCCCAAGCCCTCCAACTGGGGCGGCTCCTTCCTCGTCGTGCCGTCGGCCGGCCGGCACAAGGCCGAGGCGGCCAGGCTCGCGGCCTGGCTGACCGAGCCCGCCCAGCAGGCCGTCCTGTTCGAGAAGCGCGGCAGCTTCCCGAGCGCCAAGGCCGCGTACGCACTGCCCTCGGTCGCGGGCGCCCAGCACGCCTACTTCGGCAACGCGCCCATCGGCCAGATCTTCGCGAAGGCCGCCGAGGGCACCCCGGTCCAGATCCTCGGCCCGAAGGACCTGATCATCTCGCAGAACCTCGCGGACATCGGCATGCTCCAGGTCGACCAGAAGGGCAAGTCGCCGCAGCAGGGCTGGGACGCCGCGGTGAAGGCGATCGACAACGCGCTGGACCAGTGACGATGGCGAGCGACACCACGGCCGCCGTACCCTCCCCCGGTCCCGGGCAGGAGGGCACGGCCCCCGCCCGCGTCCGCGCCGAGGAGCGGCGCAGCCGCCGCTACCGGCGCGATGTGCACTGGAGTCCGTACGCGTTCATCGCGCCCTTCTTCGTGTTCTTCGCCGCCTTCGGCCTCTTCCCGCTGCTCTACACCGGCTGGGCCTCGCTGCACCAGGTCGAGCTGACCGCGCCGAACGACATGACGTGGGTGGGGCTGCGCAACTTCTCGCGGCTCCTGTCGGACGACTTCTTCTGGAACGCGCTGAAGAACACCTTCACCATCGGCCTCCTGTCCACCGTGCCGCAGCTGCTCATCGCGCTCGGCATCGCGCATCTGCTCAACTACAGGCTGCGCGGCTCGATGTTCTTCCGGGTCGCCGTGCTCACTCCGTACGCGACGAGTGTGGCGGCCGCGACGCTGGTGTTCGTGCTGCTCTTCGGGCGCGACTACGGGATGGTCAACTGGGCGCTGGGTCTGGTCGGTTTCGACCACATCGACTGGCAGAACGGCGGCTGGAGTTCACAGGTCGCCGTCTCCACCATCGTCATCTGGCGGTGGACCGGTTACAACGCGCTGATCTATCTGGCCGCCATGCAGGCGGTGCCCGCCGATCTGTACGAGTCGGCCGCGCTCGACGGGGCCTCGCGGTGGCAGCAGTTCCTCCATGTGACCGTCCCGTCGCTGCGGCCGACGATCCTGTTCACCGCGGTCGTCTCGACCATCGGCGCGACCCAGCTGTTCGGCGAGCCGCTCCTGTTCAACGGCGCCGCGGGGGCCACCGGCGGCTCGGACCACCAGTTCCAGACGCTGGGCCTCTACCTGTACGAGCAGGGCTGGGTGAATCTGCACCTGGGCCGGGCCTCGGCGATCGCCTGGGCGATGTTCCTGATCCTGCTCCTCATCGGCGCGGTGAACTGGTTCGTCTCCCGCACGTTGCGCAAGGGGATGACGAGTTGACCGCCCAGCGTGCCGGACGCCAGCTGCACGGCGGCCGCCTCACCTACGCCGTCCTGACCGTGTTCACCGCCGGATCGCTCTTCCCGCTGATCTGGACGGCGGTGGCCGCCTCCCGCACCAACACCCGCCTCGCGCAGACTCCCCCGCCGTTCTGGTTCGGCCAGAACCTGTTCAAGAACCTCCAGATCGCCTGGACCGACGCCAACATGGGCACGGCCCTGCTCAACACCACGATCGTGGCGGGCTCGATCGCCGCGGGCACGGTGTTCTTCTCCACGCTGGCGGGCTTCGCCTTCGCCAAGCTCCGCTTCCGCTTCAAGAACCTGCTGCTGCTCCTGGTGATCGGCACGATGATGGTGCCGCCGCAGCTCAGCGTCGTACCGCTGTACATGCTGGTCGCCAAGCTGTCCTGGACCGACCAGCTCCAGGCCGTCATCCTGCCCACCCTGGTCAGCGCGTTCGGGGTGTTCTTCATGCGGCAGTACCTGGTGGAGGCGCTGCCCACCGAGCTGGTCGAGGCGGCCCGGGTGGACGGGGCGGGCAGCTGGCGGGTGGTGTGGCACATCGTGTTCCCGGTCGCCCGGCCCGCGATGGCGGTGCTCGGGATGCTCACCTTCGTGATGGCCTGGAACGACTTCTTCTGGCCGATCATCGCGCTGACCCAGAACGGCAGCCCCACCGTCCAGGTGGCCCTCACCGGCCTCGGCCGCGGCTTCATCCCCGACCAGTCGGTCATCATGGCCGGCGCCCTGCTCGGCACGCTGCCGCTGCTGCTCGCGTTCGTCCTGTTCGGGCGGCAGATCGTGGGCGGCATCATGCAGGGCGCGGTCAAGGGCTGAGCCAAGTCCCCTTATTCATCCGCATGTTGGGAGTGTCGTATGTCCGACCGCTTTCCGCCCGGGTTCCTCTGGGGCGCCGCCACCTCCGCCTACCAGATCGAGGGGGCGGTGGGGGAGGACGGCCGCACGCCGTCGATCTGGGACACCTTCAGCCACACCCCGGGCAGAGTCGCCGACGGCGACACCGGTGACCTCGCGGTGGACCACTACCACCGCTGGCGCGAGGACGTCGCGCTGATGGCGGAGCTCGGCCTCACCTCGTACCGCTTCTCCGTCTCCTGGCCGCGGGTGCAGCCCACCGGGCGCGGGCCCGCCGTCCAGCTCGGCCTGGACTTCTACCGGCGCCTTGCCGACGAGCTCCTCGACCACGGGATCGCGCCCGCGCTCACCCTCTACCACTGGGACCTGCCGCAGGAACTGGAGGACGCCGGCGGCTGGCCGGAGCGGGACACCGCGTACCGCTTCGCGGAGTACGCGGCGCTGGTCGCCGGCGCGCTCGGCGACCGGGTGGAGCGGTGGATCACCCTCAACGAGCCCTGGTGCAGCGCCTTTCTGGGGTACGCGTCCGGGGTGCACGCACCCGGGCGGACCGACCCGGCGGCCGCGCTGCGCGCCGCCCACCACCTCAATCTGGCGCACGGGGAGGCGACCCTCGCGCTGCGCGGTGCGATGCCGGCCCGCAACCAGGTCGCGGTGAGCCTCAACTCCTCGGTGGTCAGGCCGCTTTCGCGGGATCCGGCGGATCTGGCGGCGGTGCGCAGGATCGACGACCTGGCCAACGGCGTCTTCCACGGGCCGATGCTGCACGGCGCCTACCCCCGGGACCTGTTCGCGGACACCGCCTCCGTGACCGACTGGTCGTTCGTGCACGACGGCGATCTGCGCGCGATCCACCAGCCGCTCGACGCGCTCGGCCTCAACTACTACACGACCGCCCTGGTGTCGGCGGCCGAGCCCGACCCGGCCGGACGGCGCGCGGACGGCCACGGCGCGAGCGCCCACTCGCCCTGGCCGGGCGCCGCTTCGGTCGCCTTCCACCAGCCGCCGGGCGAGCAGACCGCGATGGGCTGGACCATCGACCCGTCGGGCCTGTACGACCTGCTGCTCCGCTACACCCGCGAGGCGCCGGGGCTGCCGCTCCTGGTCACCGAGAACGGCGCGGCCTGCGACGACGAGCCCGGCCCCGACGGCACGGTGCACGACGCGGACCGCATCCGCTATCTGCACGGCCATCTCGCGATGGTGCGCCGGGCGATCGAGGCGGGCGCGGACGTGCGGGGCTACTACCTCTGGTCGCTGATGGACAACTTCGAGTGGTCGTACGGGTACGGCAAGCGGTTCGGCGCGGTGTACGTGGACTACGAGAGCCTGGCGCGCACCCCGAAGTCGAGCGCCCGCTGGTACGCGGCGCTGGCCCGCACGGGTGAACTGCCCGAGCCGCCCGGGGCCTGACGCCCTCCTGCGCGAGCGCCGGCGTACCTAATGATGTTCCGTGCCCAGGACCAGCTTCACCCGTGAGGAAATCCAGTCCTTCGCGCGGCTCTCGCCGTTCGAGCTGAAGGACAAGTTCATCGAGATCGCGCAGGCGGTCCAGGCTGACGAGCCCGGCCAGAAGGAGAAGTCGGCGCGGCAGATGCTGAACGCGGGCCGCGGCAACCCGAACTGGGTCGCCACCGGACCGCGCGAGGCGTTCCACGCGCTCGGCTACTTCGCGCTCTCGGAGTCCCGCCGGGTGTGGACCGCCGACGACCTCGGCGGCATGCCCGAGAAGCGGGGCGCGGCCGACCGCTTCGACTCGTACGTGCGCGGGCACCCGGACCTGCCCGGCATCGAACTGCTCCAGAGGTGCGTCGAGTACGCCGTCGAACGGTTCGGCTTCGACCGGGACGAGTTCGTGCACGAGCTGACGGACAGCTCGATCGGCGACAACTACCCGGTGCCCGACCGGATGCTGGTGCACGCCGAGCGGATCGTGCGCGGATACCTCGCCGACGAGCTGTTCGACCGGCGGCCCCCCGAGGGCACCCTGTCGCTGTTCGCCACCGAGGGCGGCACGGCGGCCATGTGCTACGTCTTCGACTCCCTGCTGAAGAACGGGATCCTGAGGAAGGGCGACCGGATCGCCCTGATGGTGCCGGTGTTCACCCCGTACGTCGAGATCCCCGAGCTCGACACCTACGAGTTCGACGTGGTGTACGTGGAGGCGAGCCTGTTCGCCGAGACCGGGGTGCGCGAGTGGCGCTATCCGACCGAGGAGGTGGCCAAGCTCGCCGACCCGTCGGTGAAGCTGGTGTGCCTCGTCAACCCGTCCAACCCGCCCTCGCTCGCGCTCAGCGACCGGGTCACGGACCAGATCAAGGACATCGTCGCCACGCGGAACCCGAACCTGCTGATCGTCACCGACGACGTGTACGGAACGTTCGTGGCGGGCTTCCGCTCGATCGCCGCCGAACTCCCCCGCAACACCCTGCTCGTCTACTCGTACTCCAAGCACTACGGCTGCACCGGCCACCGCCTCGGGCTGATCGGCCTGTACGACGACAACGTGATCGACGAGCTGATCGCCACGCTGCCCGCCGCCGAGCGGGAACGGCTGGACAAGCGGTACGGGACGCTGAGCCTGGAGCCCGCGAAGATCCGGTTCATCGACCGCATGGTCGCCGACTCGCGGCAGGTCGCCCTCAACCACACCGCCGGGCTCTCGCTGCCCCAGCAGGTGATGATGGTGCTGTTCTCGCTGTTCGACATGCTGGACGAGGGCCAGGCGTACAAGCAGCGCGTCCGCGCGATCGTCCGCCAGCGGCTCGGCCTCCTCCTGGAGGGCGCCCAGATGAAGATCGCCGACGATCCCCGGCGGGCGGCCTACTACATCGAGCTCGATCTGCTCGCGGAGGCCGAGCGCGTCCACGGCAAGGACTTCGCGGCGTTCCTGGAGAGGACCTACGAGCCCGTCGACCCGCTGTTCCGGCTCGCCGAGCAGACCAGTGTGGTGCTGCTCAACGGCGGCGGCTTCGAGGGCCCCCAGTGGTCGGTCCGGGTCTCGCTCGCCAACCTGGACGACCTCGACTACCTGAAGATCGGCCACCATCTGCGGGCGATCTTCAGCGACTACGCGCAGGAGTGGCAGGCGTCCCTGGGATGAAGGTGCGTGGAGGGCTTGAACCTCACGCCGCGTAAGGATGCAAGGTGGAGCCATGACGGAGACCACCTGGAAGGTGGGGCCGCTGGCCGAGGCCGGCGGGCTCACCGTCCGCACGCTGCACCACTGGGACACCATCGGACTGCTCTCCCCGTCCCGCCGCACCGCCGGGGGCCACCGGGAGTACACCGAGGACGACATCGGCCGGCTCTACCAGGTTCTTGCCCTGCGCGGCCTGGGCCTCGGCCTGGAGACCATCGCCGTGTGCCTGGACTCCGGGGTCGACCCGACCCGGGTCCTGCGCGACCACCGCGAGAGCGTCGAGGCGCACATCGCGGCACTCGCCACGCTGCGGGACAAACTCCTGCGCATCGAGGCGGAGGTGGCGGGCGGCCGGGCGCCGACCGCCTCGGCGGTCCTCGACGCGCTGCGCGCCACCGGCACCGCGGGCCCCGAGGCCGAACAGGCCCTGCGCCGCCACCTCGACGACGATCAGCTGCGGGACCGCGGCACCCGCAGCGCGGCGCTCGGCCCGGCCGCGCACTACCTGCTGGAGGTCGAGTGGCCCGAACTGTACCGGCGGGCCGGGCAGTTGAGGTCCTCGGGCACCCCGCCGACCGATCCGCGGGTACGCAGGCCGGCGACCCGGATGGACGAGCTGAGCGCGCTGTTCAGCGGCGGTGACCGGACGATCTCCACCGGCGTACGGGCCGCCTGGCGCGAGGACCCGGCGGCACTGTCCGGGGACCCTTCGGTCCGTCCCGGCCAGTGGGACGACCTGACGGACTACCTGGACGCGGCCCGCGAGGGAGCCACGCGATGAACAGGTACTCACTGCTGCCGCTCGCACTGATCGCCGTGCCGCTGATGTACCTGCTCGCGGTGTTCGGGTGATCGGGTGGGACGCGGTGCCGGGAGTGGCGGTCGCGGTGGGCGTCGTGGCCCTGACGGGCAGGCCGCGTACGCGCTGAGAGGCGCGCGCCCCGGCCGGACAGGGCAAGGCCTGACCCGGCCGGGATGCACGGCAGTTGGGGCCGGGAGTGGACTACTTGTAGGCGCCGAAGGCCTTCGTGAAGGCCAGCGGTTCCTGGACGATCGAGGAGCAGGTCGGGTCGGCGTAGTTCTTGGCGCCGCCCGAGCACTGCTGGTCGCGGGCGCCGGACCACATGGCGAGCCGGCCGAGGCCCTTGGACTGCGCGAAGTCCACCAGCTTGGTGGCGTCGGCGACGGTGAACGTCTCGGCGTTGACGTCGTTCACGCCGATCATCGGCGTGACGGCGACGGCCTTCCACGCGGCGGCGTCCGACAGACCCAGAACTCCCCTGATCTGAGCCTGAGTTGCGGTGGCGGCCTGGATGGCGTAGTCCCCCATGTCACCGCTGTAGGACGGCCCGTAGTCCATCGCCATGATGTCGACGGCGGACACCCTGACGCCATTCTTCCTGGCGTCGGCGACGAGGTCGACGCCGGGCTGGGTCAGCCCCTCCGGCATCACGGGCAGCGTGAAGGAGACGTCGAGCCCGGGGTGCGACTGCTGGAGCTTCGCGATGGCCTGCGCACGGCGGGTGTTGGCGGCGGTGTCGGGCAGGGCTGCGCCCTCGATGTCGAAGTCGACCTTGGTGAGCTGGTACGCGTCGATGACCTTGCCGTACGCGGCGGCCAGCTCGTCGGCGCTCTTGCACACCAGGCCCAGCTCCGAGCCGGAGGCGCCGCCGAAGGAGACCCGGACGTCGCCGCCCTTGGCGCGCAGCGCGCCGATCTGCGAGGCGACCTTGTCGCTCGCCAGGTCGGTGACCCCGCCCCACAGCGGGGTGCAGCTCCCGCCGGAGGTGACGAAGGCGAGGTTGAACTGCTTGACGCCGGTCTTGTCGGCCGTGCCCGTCAGGTCGTACGTCGGGTAGAGCGAGGTGTCCACGTACGGGGCGAAGGAGGCGCCGGTGGTGGTGCCGGAGCCGGACGACCGACTCGGGGTCGGTATGGCGGTCGCCGACTGCGACGGCGTCGCGGTGGGCTTGGCCGTCGGCCGGGTGGACGCCGACTGCGAGGGCTGCGGGGTGGGCTGTCCGGTGGGGCGGCCGCTGGGCTGCGGGGTGGCGCCGGTGTCGACGGAGCACTTCTCCTGGTTGATGAGACAGCCGGTCGGATCGCCCGCGCTGCCGCCGGCCGAGGTGACGAAGCCGACGGTCACCGACTTGCCCGCCGCGAGGCCGCCCTTGTCCCAGCTGGGCGGCTTCACCGTGACGTGCTGCCCCTTGACGGTCTGGTCGCCGTTCCAGAGCGAGGAGAGCGAGGTGCCGGCCGGCAGGTCGAACTCCAGCGTCCAGTCGGCGAGCGTCTTGCCGGTGTCGTTGGTGATGACGTACTGGCCGGTGTAGCCCCCGGTCCAGCTGCTGGTCTTGGTGTACGCCGCGCCGACCGAGGCGGCCTGCGCGGTGCCGGTGAGCGCGAAGGCCGCGCCGCCGACGACCGCCGCGGCGGCCACCCCGCCGATCACCTTGGTCTTGCCGCTCGCCCTGCGCCGGTGCGTACTGCTGCCCATGCCGTGCCTGCCTCTGCGTTGCTGGGGGGGTGCCCGGGTGCGATTTCCGGGTGCGGCAGCACGCTAGCGATGCGGAATCGGACAAATGCCCAGTTCAGGGCGGGGGTTGGGGATCTTAGGGCGGGCTTAAGGGTGGGATGGGGGGTGGTTAAGCCGGTGGGTTTCCCCTACCCGCCCCTTCCCGCTGTGACACTCTGCGGCTCCGCCGCGCGGCCTCCGGGGGAGTTCATCGGCTGCGGGCCGTGCGTGGCTGGTCGCGCAGTTCCCCGCGCCCCTGGCAGGGTGCATCCCTAGCCTGTCCGGCGCTTGAGGACGAGCGTCCTTCAGACGCGAACGGGGTCTGGGGCGGAGCCCCAGGGTCGTTCACCCCCGGAGGGTCTCGGGAAGGGGCGGGGTGGGGAAATGCTCAGGCGGAGGCACCCCGGCGGGCGCGGCCCCGGAGGCGGTGGCCTCGACGGGTGGGGGTGGCGCCGCCGAGGCCGATCCACAGGCGGACCTCCGTGCCGCCGAGGACGGAGTGGCCGATGCGGACGTCGCCGCCCGTCGACTCCGCGACCCGGCGCACGATGTCGAGGCCGAGCCCCGTAGAGCCGCCCCCGCTGCTCCCCCGCGCCATCGCCGCCCGCGGATCATCGATCCCCGGCCCCGCGTCGGAGACCAGGACGATCACCGCGTCCTCCCCGTTGTGGACGTCCACCGAGAAGGCCGTGCCCTCCGGGGTGTGCCGGAACACGTTGCCGAGCAGCGCGTCGAGTACGGCCACGAGATCGGGCCGGGCCACCGGGATGCGTACCGGCCGGTCCACGCCCGCGAGCCGCACCTCGCGCCCCTCGTCCTCGGCGAGCGCCGACCAGAAGGCCATCCGGTCGAGGATGACCTCGCAGGCGTCGCAGCCGGCTCCCGGCCCGGCCGGCTGCGTCTGGGGCTTGGCGTCCCGCGCGGTACGGATGATGGTGTCGACCTCGCGCTCCAGCTGCTCGACCGCGGCGCGGGTCTGCTCGGCCGCGGGCCCGTCCCCGAGCGAGGCCGCGTTCAGCCGAAGGACGGTCAGCGGCGTACGCAGCCGGTGCGAGAGGTCGGCCGCCAACTCCCGCTCGTTGGCGAGGAGTTGGACCACCTGGTCGGCCATCGAGTTGAAGGCGACGGCCGCCGAGCGCAGTTCCGTCGGCCCCTCCTCCGGGACCCGCGCCCCCAGCTTGCCCTCGCCCAGGTCCTGCGCCGCGCCCGCGAGCCGCTGGGCCGGCTGGACCATGCGCACCCCGAGCCGGTCGGCGACGGCCACGGACCCGATGATCAGGCCGATGCCGACGCCGGCGAGCACCAGCCAGGCCGTCGTCACCCCGTTGCCGACCTCGGCCTCCGGTACGAAGACCTCGACGATCGCGATCTGGCCGGAGCTCAGCGCGGTCGGCTGGAGCAGCGCGGAGCCGCCCGGCACATCCGTGATGGACGCCTTGATGATCTTCCGGGTGGCGTCGAGGTCCTTCTCCGCGGCCCGCCGCCTGCCGATCTCCACCGGCACGCTGCCGGACGCCGCCGGGTCCGCCGGGACGTGCAGGGCCATCCGGTCCTCGGCGCCGGACTGGGTGGAGGCGACGGCCCTCTCCAGGGCGTCGCGGTCGGTGGTGATGGACAGCGTGGGCCCGATCGCCGCGGCCTGCCGCTCGGCGTTGGAGAACGCCCGGTCGCGGGCCATCTCCTTGATGACCATGCCGAGCGGCACCGCGAAGGCGACCACGACCATCACCGTGACCGCGAGGCACACCTTGACCAGCGCCCACCTCACCGCGGGGGCTCCAGCTTCACGCCCACACCGCGCAGGGTGTGCAGATAGCGGGGCCGGGCCGCGGTCTCGCCCAACTTCCTGCGCAGCCACGACAGATGGACGTCGATGGTCTGGTCGTCGCCGTACGACTGCTGCCACACCTCGGCGAGCAGCTCCTTGCGCGGTACGACGACGCCGGGCCGCCCGGCGAGGAAGGCGAGCAGGTCGAACTCGCGCCGGGTCAGATCGAGCTGTACGCCGTCGAGCTCGGCCTGCCGCCGCAGCGGGTCGACGCGGAGCCCGCCGACCCGGAGCACCCGGGACGGCGGCTCGCCCCCGGCCGTGGCGCGCGCCCGGCGCAGCACGGCGGCCATCCGCGCGGAGAGGTGCTCCACCGAGAACGGCTTGGTGAGGTAGTCGTCCGCGCCGTCGTTGAGCAGCCGGACGATCTCCGTCTCGTCGTCCCGAGCGGTCGCGATGATCACCGGTACGTCGGTGATGCCGCGCAGCATCTTCAGCGCCTCGGACCCGTCCAGATCGGGCAGTCCGAGGTCCAGGACGACCACGTCGAAACGGAAATGGGCCACTTCGCGCAGCGCCTCCAGTGCCGTGCCGACGCTCCGTACGGTGTGCGAGGCCTCGGTGAGGTGGCGGATGAGGGCGGAGCGGACAAACTGGTCGTCCTCGACCACGAGCACACTTGCCATGGCCCGCACCGTACGCCATCCGGAGGATCCGGGTCCCCCGCGGGAGTGGGGACGGCCGGGACGGGACACGGCTGGGGCGCGTGGTGCAGTATGGCCCCGATGCACAGAGGACTCGTACACGGATTGGCGTGGTCGCTCGCCACGGGCGCGGCGGTCACGCTCTCCTGGTGGGGTGTCCACACGGTGCTGGCGGGGACCGTCTACGACCCGCCCCGCGCCCTGCCGATCAGCGGCGAAGCGCACACCGCGCAGAGCAACCGGCCCCTGTCGTCCTCGACCCAGCGGCCCAGGGAGGCCTCGCCCTCCCCGACGGCCTCCGCCGCGCAGAAGCCGTCGAAGGGGCCCGAGGACGGGAAGCCGTCGGGCAGCCGCCCGCCGTCGTCCGGCGCCAAGTCGCCCACACCGCCCGCCTCTTCGGGCAATCCGGCCAATTCCGGCAGCGTGCAGGGCTACAACGTCTCGGGCGGCCGGGTGGTCTTCGACCTGGGCGACACCTCGGCCCAACTGGTCTCGGCGACACCCGCGTCGGGCTGGCAGATGGAGCGCTGGATCCAGACCGAGTGGATCCGGGTCACCTTCACGCGCGGCAGCGAGACCGTCTCGGTCTTCTGCACCTGGAACGGCCACCCGCCCATGGTGGAGATCAACAACACCTGACCGGGCGGCTCACCGGAAGGCCGAGGCCGGCGGCGCCGGCGACGGCTTCGCGCCGGCATCGTTCACCGCCGCCGCACCGCCCGTGAAGTCGGCGAGCTCCCGCCCGTGCTGGACGCGGCCGGGGTGCGGGTCGCCCGCGATCCGCCGGGTCAGCTCGGCGACCGGTAGCGGCACGGCCGAGCCGACCAGGACCGCGTTCCCGAACCGCTTGCCGCGCAGCACCGTCGGATCGGCGGCGAGCGCCAGCTCGGGAAAGATCCCGGCGGCGGTCGCGATCTGGCCCCGCAGATGCGCGAGCGGCGGCCCGTCGGCGAGGTTCGCGGCGTACGTCCCGCCCGGCTTCAGCACCCGTCGTACGTCCGCGAGGAACTCGGTGCTGGTCAGATGGGCCGGGGTGCGCGCCCCGCTGAACACATCCGCGATGATCAGGTCGGCCCAGTCGTCCGGAAGCTTGGCGAGCCCGGCGCGGGCGTCCCCGGCGCGGACCCTGATCCGCGCCCCCGGGTCGAGCGGCAGCTCCCGGCGTACGAGCTGGACCAGGGCGGCGTCGAGCTCGACGATCTGCTGGGTGGAGCGGGGGCGGGTGGCCGCGATGTAGCGGGCCAGGGTGAAGGCGCCGCCGCCGAGGTGCAGGACGTTCAGGGCCTGGCCGGGCGGTGCGGCGAGGTCGATGACGTGGCCGAGGCGCCGCTGGTACTCGAAGGTCAGCCGCTGCGGGGCGTCGAGGTCGACGTGGGACTGGGGCGCGCCGTCCAGCAGCAGGGTCCACCCGCCGGTCCGGTCCCGGTCGGGTATGAGTTCCGCCAGACCGCCGTCCACGGGCTCGACCACCGGCTCGGGCCCGCGCCGCCTGCTGCTTTTCGCCATCCGGCCATTATCGACCGTGCCGACAGGTGCCGCCTTCCCGAGCCGTGGGAGCCGACATCCTCAGCGCGCCTCGGCCTCGCGAATGCCGTCGGCGGCTTCGATCATCCGGGCCGCCTCACCGAGGGCTTCGCGGAGCAGGCCCGGGTCGGTGACCTCGGTGGCGTCCGGCGGGAGGAGCCAGCCCGAGCCGGTGACGGGGGGCGCGGCGGGCAGGCCCGTGATGCGCAGACCGCGGCCGTCGGTCTCCGTACACGCGCTGCCCGGCACGTCCCAGGCCGCGGCGGTGCCCGACGGCACCAGGAAGCCGAGGGTGTCGCAGGTCCCGTCGTGCAGGACCGGGCCGACGGCGGCCGGGGCGGCGCCCCGCCGGATGATGTCGACGGCTTCCAGGCCCTGCCGGGCGGGCACGGTCACCAGATCGCAGGGTTCCTCGGCGCCGCACGGGCGGGCGGCCGGATGGGCGCTCGCCTGTGGTGAATGCGGATGCCGGGCGGTCGTCGTCTGCGTACCGGAGCCAGTGATGTCGATGTCGGTGTCCACGCAGTCCTCCAACAAGGCAAGCCCTCCGCGTCTCTGCGGTGTCTGGTGCTCTCCGCATGGTTCAACGCCCCTACGCGTCAAGGGGAACGGCGGCACGCCGCCGCAAAGGATGGCATTTCATGGCGGATCATGGATGAGATATCCGGTTTGTAGGCAAACGGCGTGTGAACCCGCCGACACAGCAGGTACGTTCTTGCTCCGCATCACCCCGCCAGAGAGAGCTGTCGAGCCATGGCGCCGTCATCTGATCCCCAGGCAGATCCCCGGGCGAACGCGGAAGAACCGCAGGAGCGGCGCCCCCTCACACGGGAACCCAACACGGCGTTCCGGCAGTTGAGAGGCGCGCGCTCGCCGGGCGAGTTCGCGGCCGCGGTCCGCCGGGCCGCGCGCGAGATCGGCGAGCAGGTCGCCTGCGACGCCCGCTACATCGGACGCGTGGAGAACGGCGAGATCCGCTGCCCCAACTACGCCTACGAAAGGGTCTTCCGGCACATGTTCCCGGGCCTGACCCTGGCCGACCTGGGATTCTCGGCGAGGGAGACGGTACGGGGCCGCGGCTCGCGCATCGTTGCGGGCGGGCCCCCGATCCACCTCCTGCCCCATCCCGGCCATCCGTACCACCGACCGTTCGACCACCACAACCACCAGAACCACGAGGAGAGCGACGTGCTGCGTCGCGCATTCATGACGGGGTCCACCGCCACGGTGGCGACCGTCTCGCTGGGCCTCGGCCCGGCACCCGTGCATCCCGCCCGGCACGTCGGCGAGGCCGAGGTGAGCGCCGTCGAGGAGGCGGTGCGCAGGATCAGGCTGCTGGACGACCGGCACGGCGCGGACGGGCTCTACCAGCGGGCCGCGCAGCCCCTGCGCACCGCGTACGCCCTGCTCGACGCGGGCACGGCCCGGCGCTCGACACATGATCGGCTGCACGCGGGCGCGGGTGAACTGGCCATCTCCGTCGGCTGGTTGGCGCACGACTCGGGCCGCTTCGAGGAGGCGCGCTCGCACTACGCGGAGGCGCTGGCCACGGCCCGGCTCGCGGGCGATCCGGGCCTTGAGGCGCACGCGTTCTGCAACATGTCGTTCCTGGCCCGGGACATGGGCCGGCCGCGCGAGGCGATGCGGGCCGCGCAGGCGGGCGAGCGCGCGGCCCGCCGGCTGGCCTCGCCCCGGCTGCTGTCCCTGCTCGCGCTGCGCGAGGCCGGCGGCTGGGCCGGGCTCGGCGACCGCTCGGCGTGCGAGGAGTCGCTCGCGCGGGCGCACTCCCAGTTCGCGCGGGGCACCACGCAGGCCGATCCGGAGTGGATGAGCTTCTTCGTGGAGGCCGAGCTGGAGATGCTCCAGGCGCAGTGCTGGTCGGCGCTCGGCGAGTGGTCGCGGGCGGCCCGGCACGCCCACCGCGCGGCCGCCGTGCAGGACCCCCACTTCGCGCGGAACCTGGCGCTGTACCGGGCCGAGCTCGCCGACGACCTGGCGCGGGCGGGCGCCCCCGCCGAGTCCGCGGCCGTCGGCCACCAGGTCCTGGACCTCCTGAACCAGGTCCAGTCGTCCCGCATCCAGGCCATGCTCGCCGACACGTCCCGCACCCTGACCCCGCACCGGGCGTGCCCGGAGGTGGCGGGCTTCCTGGAACGGCGGGCGGCGGTGGCGGTGTAGACGGACTCCCCGGCCCGCGGGGTCCCGACCCTGGCAGGAAGAATCCCAGCCCCTCCGGCGATTGAGAGGAGCGGGGGTCCGGGGGCGGAGCCCCGGGGGCGGGTGTTACGCCTCCAAGTGCCCCGTGTCGTTCCAGCGCTCCAGCGCCGGATCCCCGTACGCCCAGCCGAGGACCGACAGCGACGTCGGGTCCAGGCGGATGCGGGCGGCGAAGGAGATGTCCTCGCCCAGCCAGCGGGCGGCGATGGACCGCAGGATGTGCCCGTGGGCGAAGACCAGCACGTCGCGCCCGGCGGAACGCGCCCAGTCGACCACCTCGTCCGCCCGCGCCGAGACCTGCGCGAGGGTCTCCCCGTCCGGCACCCCGTCGCGCCAGATGAACCAGCCGGGCCGGACGGCCTGGATCTCGGCCGGGGTCATGCCCTCGTAGCCGCCGTAGTCGTACTCCATCAGCGCGTCCCACGGCTCGGCCCGGTCGCCGAACCCGGCGAGCTCGCACGTCTCGGCGGCCCGCACGAGCGGGCTGGTGCGGACCTCGACGCCGGGCAGCCCGTCCCAGGGCGCCCGGTGCAGCCGCTCGCCGAGCAGCTTCGCGCCGCGCCGGCCCTCGTCGAGCAGCGGGATGTCGGTCCGGCCCGTGTGCTTGCCCACGAGCGACCACTGGGTCTGCCCGTGCCGGGCCAGCAGAATGCGCGGTGCGGCGGCTGCCATGGGTGTTCTCTCCCGATCGCGTACGAAATGTTCGTGACCATCATCGCGTACCGCTCAAGGCAACCTAGATCCTGATCTCAGCGTCTGACCGGAACGCCGGGGTGCTGCGTGAACGCCATCACTTACACCGTACGGTTGAACGCACGTCAAAGACCCAGAGGCCCCCTGAGGGCAGTCCGAGGACCAGTTGGGGGAACCTTCCGGATGCAGCCGCCGCAGCAAACCACGCGACCGCGCTGGTGGACCGAACTCCCGCTCATCGCGCTCCTGTACGCGGTCTACTCCCTCGGACGGCTGATCGTACGCGGTGGCGAGGGGCGGGCCGTCGACCACGGCCTGGCCATCCTGCACATCGAGCAGACCCTCCACATCAACCTGGAGCAGCCGCTCAACCGGCTCTTCACCCGCACCCCGGCGATCGGCATACCCGCCGACTTCGTGTACGCCTCCCTGCACTACGTCGTCACCCCGGCCGTCCTGATCTGGCTGTTCCGCCGCCGCCCCGGGCAGTACCGGGCGGCCCGCGGCTGGCTGATGACCTCCACGATGCTCGGCCTGATCGGCTTCACGTTCCTGCCGACCTGCCCGCCCCGGCTGCTCGCCGCAGCGCACGGCTTCACCGACACGATGGCCCAGTACAGCTCGTACGGCTGGTGGGGCGGGCAGGCGAGCGCGCCGCGCGGTCTGGGCTCGATGACCAACCAGTTCGCCGCGATGCCCAGCCTGCACGTGGGGTGGGCGCTGTGGTGCGCAGTGATGCTGTGGCGCTTCGGCGGCAGCCGAATAGCCAAGATCGCCGCCGTCGCCTACCCGCTGACCATCACCTTCGTGGTGATGGGCACGGCCAACCACTACCTGCTCGACGCGCTCGCGGGCGTCTGCGTGATGGGTGCGGGCCTGCTGCTCTCGAAGCCCCTGATGCGGCTGGCGGAACGCGTGCGGACCCGCTTCGCGCCCGCCTCTTCCGCCACGCGCGCCCCGATTGTCAGTGGTGGATGCGAGACTTCCCCGGGTGAGCGCATCCCTGGACAGCGGGCCTCCTCCGCCACCCCCGCGGACGCCGACGACAACACTCCGTCGCCGGCTCGCTGAGCTGCGCGGCCCGGCCGCCTTGCCCCGCCCGCTGGACGCCCGCGCGCTCGCGGCCCTCGCCGCGAACCCGGGCTGCCGCAGACGCGCCCTGCTCGACGGCGCCGGAGTGGACAAGGGCGCGCTCGCCGAGGCGATCGGCTCGCCGTCGGCGGCGTTCGGCCAGTCCCAGTTCGCGTTCATGCGGGGCAACGCCTTCGAGGCGAAGGTGAAGGGCGACGGCGGCACCGAGCTGCTGCGCCTGCTGCACGAGTGGATGGGCGCGGGCTCCGAGCCGCCGCAGGGCGTGCTCGCCCCCGATCTCGCGGCGGCCGGTCCCGAGGGCCGTGCGGCCCGCACCGCACTCGCCCTGCGTCAGGCCACGGCGGCCGGCGCCTGGGCCTTCCTCGACCATCCGATGCTGGCCCTGGAGGTGGCGGGCTCCCCCGCCTATCTGGAGCCGGACGCGGTGGTGGTGCACCCCGACGGCCGCTGGACGGTCGTCGAGATCAAGTCCTTCCCCATGATCGACGCGGCGGCCGACGCGTCGAAGGTGGGCGCGGCCGCCCGCCAGTCGGCCGTCTACGTCCTGGCCCTCGAACGGGTCGCCGCCGTCACCGAGGGGGCCTCGGTCCACCACTCGGTGCTGCTGGTCTGCCCCAAGGACTTCGCCAACCTGCCGACCGCCGCCGTGATCGACGTACGCAGGCAACTGTCGGTCACCCGGCGCCAGTTGACCCGCCTCGCCCGGATCGAGGACATCGCGGACGCCCTTGCGCCGGGCACCACCTTCGACCTCGACGGCCAGTCCGGCGAGTCGCTGGCGGCCGCGGTCGAGGCGGTTCCCGCGGTGTACGCGCCGGAGTGCCTGGCCGCCTGCGAGCTGGCCTTCCACTGCCGCGAGCGGGCGCGGGCCGAGGGCGCGGTGACGGCGCTCGGCCGGAGTCTGCGCGGCGAGCTCGGCGGTCTGACGACGATCGGCGAGGTCCTGTCGGCGGCCCGCGGCACCTCGGGCGACCCCGAGGATCCGACGGTGGCCGCGGTGCGCCGCGCGGCGGCCCTGCGCACGGAGGCGCTCGCATGCCCGTCCTGACCGAGCGGGCCGCCAAGGAGGGCGCGCCGTGTCACTGATCTCCACGCTGGCCCGCCTGGAGGCCGTCGAGTCCGGCCGCGCCCAGCCGCTGACCACCGTCCGCCACCGCCACCTCTCCGACCGCCCCCTGGTCTTCGTGCCGCTCACCACCGCGGGCGAGGCGGGCGCCCCGCTCGGCGCCCTGGTCGGCACCGACCGCGCGGCCCCGACGCTCCTGGTGGTGCCCCAGCCCCGCGACCGCGACCTGCGCTTCGCCTTCCTGGCCGACCTGGCCGACGCCGTACTGCCGTATCTCGACGCGTACGCCGGCGACATCGAGCTGGTCGACCGCAGCGGTACCGATCCCGAGACGGGCACGAGGACGAAGGTCGAGGCCGAACTGTGCGCGGACGCACCGCAGTTGATCGTCCCCGGCCGGGCCGGCCTCGACTTCGTACGGCTCCTCGGCCGCTCGATGCGGTTCCGCCGCACCGCCGAGCAGGACCCCGACGCGCCCCATCCGGCGCCGCCCCGCGTCCCGCTGCTCGGCCGCTGGTTCACGCACTACGGCGAGCGCGCCCGCACCCCGGGGGCCGCGCTGCTGCTGGCCGCCACCGATCTCCTGAACCGGCACTGGGCGACCGGCCAGTCCAGCCTGGAGGACCAGCACCTGGGCGCGCTGCTCGCCTGGATCGACCCGCCCGCCGGTGAATCCGGCGCGCAGGCCGCGCTCCGCGCCGAGCTGGGCCGGGGCGCGGACGGGCAGTTGCTGTGCCCGCCGGCCGGTCCGGCCACCGACCCCGCCTTCGACAACCGCCTGCTCGCCCCCGCCGTGGAGCGCTACGACCGGGCCCGCCAGGCGCTCCACGCGGCCGAGGACGGCCTGGCGGCGGACGAGTGGCTGGGGCAGCTGACCGCCGCGGAGCGGGAGATCCGCCGTCTGCTCGCCGAGCAGCTGATGCCCACCTGGTCGGCGGTGTGGCGCGCCCTGGACCTGCTGCGGGCGCTCCCCGAGGGCGAGCGGGCGGCGGCGCGCTGGACCGGCGACCGCTGGTCGTTCACCGGCCACCGGGACCGGATCACCGCGGGCGAGCCGCCGCAGCCGCGCCGCGACGACGCGGTGACCGCCGCCACCAAGCTGTCGCGGCGCGAGCGCGCGCAGGCCGAGCTCGAAGCGGGCGAGGCGCTGGACGACCCGCTGGTGATGGCGGGCCGCAGGCTCGCGGGCGAGGCCTTCGCGGGCGAGGTGGCCGAGGTCGTGGAGGCGTGGTCGGAGTCCAAGCGCCCCAGCCCCCGCCCGCTCGTCACCCTGCGCACCGACGACGCCCCGCACCTCGCCGGGGGCGCGAAGGTTTTTCGCACCCTGGACGGCAAACCGCAGAAGGCCGAGTTCGTGGCGTACGAGTCCGAGGGCCTGGTGGTCCTGCGCCTCCTGGACAAGATGGGCCGCGGCAGGGACCCGGCGCCCGGTTCCGTCCCCGAGAAGGGCGACCGGCTCTGCTGGACGCTGTTCGAGCACGAGCAGCGCGGCGCCCCGAAGCTGCCCGACCCGGAGGCCACGCCGTGGACGCACGGCGGCCCGCCGGGCGGAGCCGCCGAACAGCCCGATCCGCTCACCCCCGAGGACATCCTGTGACCGCCTTCGACCCGGGCGCGGCCGCGGCCGGGGCCACCGACGCGATCCTCGCCGACACGCTGCACGGCTCGGCCCGCGGCGTCGTCGTGGACTCGCCGCCCGGCGCGGGCAAGTCCACCCTCGTGGTGCGGGCGGCGCTCGAACTGGCCGCGGCCGGGCGCCCGTTGATGGTGGTCGCCCAGACCAACTCCCAGGTGGACGACCTGGTGGTACGCCTCGCCGAGCAGGCCCCCGACCTGCCGCTCGGCCGCCTGCACAGCAGCGACGCGGACCCGTACGACAAGGCGCTCGACGATCTCGACACCGTACGGAAGTCGTCGAAGGCGGGCGATCTGGCGGGCCTGGACGTGGTGATCTCGACCGCCGCGAAGTGGGCACACGTGAAGGACGTCGAGCCGTGGCGGCACGCGATCGTGGACGAGGCGTACCAGATGCGGTCCGACGCGCTGCTCGCCGTCGCCGGGCTCTTCGAGCGGGCGCTGTTCGTGGGCGACCCGGGCCAGCTCGACCCGTTCGCGATCGCGGACGCCGAGCAGTGGGCGGGCCTGTCGTACGACCCGTCGGCGAGCGCCGTCTCGACGCTGCTCGCGCACAACCCGGAGCTGCCCCAGCACCGCCTGCCGGTCTCGTGGCGGCTTCCCGCGTCGGCGGCGCCGCTCGTGTCGGACGCGTTCTATCCGTTCACCCCGTTCCGCAGCGGCACGGACCACGGCGACCGGCGGCTCGCCTTCGGCGTCCCGGGCGACGGCTCGGCGCCGGACCGGGCGCTCGACGAGGCCGCCGAGTCGGGCTGGGCCCTGCTCGAACTGCCCGCCCGGCACACCCCGCGCACCGACCCGGAGGCGGTCCGCGCCGTCGCCGGGGTCGTACGCCGTCTCCTGGACCGGGGCGGCGCCGCGACCAGCGAGCGCTCGCCGGAGCCGGTGCCGCTCACCGCCGCCCGGATCGCGGTCGGCACCGCGCACCGCGACCAGGCCGCCGCGGTCCGCGCGGCGCTCGCGGAGCTTGGCGTGAGCGGCGTCGCCGTCGACACCGCGAACCGGCTCCAGGGAAGGGAGTTCGACGTGACGGTCGTCCTGCACCCGCTCTCCGGCCGCCCGGACGCGACCGCCTTCCACCTGGAGACGGGCCGCCTCTGCGTCCTCGCCTCACGCCACCGGCACGCGTGCATCGTGGTCTGCCGGGCGGGCGTCGCCGACCTGCTGGACGACCACCCGTCGACGGATCCGGTCCAGCTGGGCGTGACCGTGAAGTTCCCGGACGGCTGGGAGGCGATGTTTACCACATGGGAGCACTGGTCCAACCACCGCGTGAGCTGGCGCCCCTGACGGGTGATGGTGTCCAGCACCGTCCGCACCCTGGCCATCAGGCCGGCACTGGCCAGGCAGTCAACCAGCGCACCCATCAAGATCGTCTACCCGACAACACGAATATTGGCGATGCGCCATAGACCGGTCGCCTCGGGCCGCCCCACCGTCCTCGTAGGGGCAGGGAACGGCCCTGCAATCGAGGAAGGGAACCATGGCACGCGAGGAACTGACCCGCCTTACGGGCAACGTCGGCGGACCTAACTGTGACGACGACGAGTTCACCACGTGCTGAGCGGCCCGGAGGGCCGTGCCTTTCCCGCGCCCCGTACCAGCGATCAACGCACTCCACAGGAGCACGGGACGGGCGTTGCCACGGGACGACACCTTGACCGTGCCCCCGATCGCGGCCGACCACATCGACAGTGCGGCCACATAGATGCCGAGTGCGTCAGTATCGACATACGGTGCGATCTTGCGAACCGCGCGACCGATCGGACCGTACAGAACGGGGGTGCTCATGCTGCCTCTATCTCAAAGAGTGTCAGTTGCTCGGCCATTGGCCGGGAGGGCCGGGCGCACTCAGCGCCCGGCACGGTGGGGGCGGCGTTCAGGCCGCAGTCGCTTTCCCCTGTGGCGCGTCCCGATGGGTCAGCTCAAAGGCATGCCTCACGTGGAGCGGGATGCGTCCGCGATCCGGAACCGTGTATCCATTGGCCCGCGCCCACTGGCGAACAGCCCGGTTCCTCTCGCGCTCGCTCATGCCCGAACCGGTGACCTTGGCAGGCTCCGGAAGCGGGTCACCACCTACGAACGACCCCGCCAACACGGCCGACTTGAAGCGGCCAGGCTCACGCACGTCGAAGCACGGGATGCCGCGCTTCGACGCATCGCGCAACCTGGTGGCGTTGTTCTCGCCGCGCTCACCGAGTACGAAGAGCACAGTCGTGCTGTCCGCACGTCCCACTACCTCGTAGCCAGCGTTCCTCAACGCGTCCCGTGCCGACTGATAGCCGTAGCCGGGCACTTCACCAGCCAGCATCACGGACCGCACAGGTTCAGGCTCCGCCGCTTCCTCGCTCACTTCCTCCGCACCGTGCTCGAACTCGACAACGGGCGACGGCTCGACGACTGCCACGGGCTCAGGTTCAGCCGCGACAGGGGCAGGCTCAGCAACCACCACAGACTCCGCCTTGGCCTCAGCCTCCGACTCGACAGCATCCGGCACACCAGTGCCCAGAGCATCTACCAAATACCTGGCGAACGTGGCCCGGTGGTCCACGCATAGATCCCACGCGCGGTGCCCCAGGGTCAGCGTCGCCGTCGCTTCCACCTCGCTCTGATCCTTGGCCAAATGCGCGTCGCAGTAGCTGTACTCAACAGGTACAAGAACGGTCTTACGCATGGCACGGATTCCTTTGATTCAAGTCGGGAAGGTGAAGTCATCTCGCGGCCAGAGCATCGCTCTGACTGCCATCCGCATTCGCTGGTGCGATGCAAGATCAACCCTGCCCCCATCGAATCAATAAATGTTAACGTACAGATGACTGAATCATTACTCTCGTGAATGCGAAGGCGGGGGTAACGGCTTAGATGATTCAAATAGGACCCATCGGGGGTGCCTTCCTCCGATCGTGTACGGGTATGAACTTTCCAGGGAGTCAACTGACGGCCGCACCAGCATCGCTGGCACTTCGCGTGGAGGTGGACCCTCAAAGCTTTTCAGGGGGGCTCCTGGAGCTTTGGAGACGTAAAAAGCGAAGGCAAGCCACCTCAGAGTGACCTCGATCTCGCTTTGGGGGCTCGGCGTTACGGTTTGGCGTAGATAACAGGTATATATTTAATACAGGACGTCATATATACACTCCTGTAGAGCCTTCCTGCGAGGACCCCCTTCTCCAGTCGATTTAAGAACTCCTAGCGGAACGGCTTCAGGTGTCGCCAGCAGATCAGCGCGCAGGGTAGTTCAGCGCCGAATAGCCCCTGTTGCCTCGGGCTCGCAGCGCGGCCACACGGGTGGTCTGCTCGGAGCACCTACGCCCGCCGTTCGGCCTCGCGACACCTTGACCGCGCAGGGAACTTGGGTCGATCGTCGGGTCGACGCCCATGCTCGCTGATCAGACGATCCGGCGTGCCGACGACCGGATATAGGACATTGGCGCATTACCCTCTGGTCACCTTATGACTTGGCGGATCGCGTAAGGCGTCCGCTTCAACATTCGGAGAAGACATGCGCAAGTCTCGCAAGACCGCTATCGCGGCCGTCCTCCTCAGCGCCATCGGCTTCCTCGGCACCGGCACCGCCTACGCCCACGGAGACGAACACCAGCACGACGGCAAAGAGACCAAGACGCTCGTCGTCAACCAGAGCAACACATGCAGCACGGTCGAAGAGAACGCCGACGTACAGGGCCAGTCCGGGTACCAGAACGGCCTGGAGGGCAACCGGTCCTACGGCAAGGGCTCGCCCGGCACGCAGAACACCAACGTCGGCTCAAGCCAGGGCTGCGACAACACCGTCATCTTCGGTAAGTAGTTCACCGGGGCCGGCGCCGATCCGTCACAATGGGCCACTCCCATGTTGACCAGTCGTACGAAGAGGCCCCTCACGGCTGTGAGGGGCCTCTCGACGCATGACAGGGTCAGTGGGCACAGGGTCAGTGGGCCTTGATGAATGAATGAATTACGTGAAGTGGATCACCCTCGCTGTTCAGGCATGACACTTGGTCTGGAATCACAACTACGTTATTTGTGCCGGGTTCTCTATATGCCCATGGGTGCAACAGAAAGGCCCCCTACAGTCAAATGGGGCCTTCAGGGAACAGTTATGAGTGAGGCCCTGGACTATGACGCCCAGGGCCTACTCAACTCTTCTCACTTCGCTCTTACAGCTTCAAACTTCCTTCTTTCCTCTTAGTCCCCGGTGCAGCGGGGACTAAGAGGTCATGCAGCCCGCCGCCGCACACAGTCCATCAGCTCCCACGGAGACGCGTCACCGAACGGGTCGCTCGCGTCCGGGCACTCGGCGCCGGAGTGCACAGGACAGGGCGCGTCGTCACCCTCTGCGCTGGCCGGCTGGGGGTCCAGGGGCTTTTCCTTCAACTCAGAGTGAGCGGCAGCCTTGAAGTCGCCCATCTCGTTCTTCGGGGTCCTGGGCTTGCTGGGCTTCGTGTCGGCCACGGTCACCACGTCACCCACAGTGGAATCGTCCAGGCTCGGATAGCGGCCTTCCAGCGCCACTGGATGCGACAGGCGCAAGCGTGCGGCCCGGCCGTTCGTCCCTTGCTGAGTGAAGAACCCGAGGGCGGTCAGAGTGTCCCGCGTCTGTTTCCCCGGAAGATCCTTCGTGTTGTATCCCAGCCCCTCAGAGATCTTCATATCTCCGATGTATGTCATGCCGTCCCGGCCGTTCACGTGCCGGAGCTGTACCAGCGCCCACAGAAGGTGCTCCCGCTGGAACTTTGGCGCCTGTTCTGCTATCAGTCCACCAGGGCCGAACTCATCTATCAAAGCTCGCGACCAAGCCTCTTTCACGTCATAGGTTGCCTTCAGGAAACGGCGTGGATGGACCGTGTGGCTCATCAAATACTCTCCAGTACTTTCCAGTTCGGTCGACGGAAAGGGGCCCCAGAAAATGTCTGGGGCCCCATCTCGGCAATACGCTCTGCCACTCAGGCAGGATGGCTACGGCTCAGGGTCGAAGTCGTCCCTGAGCTTCTCCTGCTTCAGCTCCTCCAAGTCGGTGAGCTGCTGGTCTGGTTCGTCGAGCATATTGCAGAAAGCTGCGTAAGCACCGCGCTCGTACTCTTCCCCATCACTGAGCGCCCAATTTCCATACAAGGCGCCACTTGCCCGTGCTTGTAGGTCCGTCGGGGTTTGGAGAGGAACGATTCCTCTACGGCTCGATAAATCTCACTTTGAGGCCACGACGTGGAGTACCGGCAAGCGTCACCGTTGGACCATGAAGCACAGCAGAAATACTTGTGCTTCTTGACCTCTCCCGTGCGCAGCTTCGCCGGAGAGCTGTTTTCGTACATCTTCATGCCGCAGGGGCAGTGGAGGACTCCCGTCATCGGCGACGCATTCGGCTTGATCCCTGCTCTGTACCTACCGAGGGCGGCGACGGCTATCTGTAGCTTGTCGAACTCCTCATCCGTCAGGATCGGATCAGCCCATCGGACAGGCAGGCCATCCCTGAGCAGCGGCTCACCCCTGTGCATGGCAACGCCCTTGAGAGTGGCCTTCTTCAGCATCTTGCCGAGGGTGGATGTGCTCCACTTGGTGCCCTTGACGTGCGTCTTGACGCCCACCTTCTTGTCGTCGGAGTTGATGCTCCGCTGGTAGTCCTGGGAGGTCAGGACTCCGCGCGGGCAGCCGCACACCGGTGTCTCGCTGCCCTGCTCGACGCAGACCGCGACGTGCCGGGGGCGAGAGTTCCATTCAGTGCAGAGCTGTCCCATGGACCACCCGTGCTCCGCGACTCGTTCGTAGGCTTCCCGGATGAGGGGGCCCGTCACGGGGTCGATCACGAGCTTGAACCTCTGCTTGCCGTGGTGATCCACGACGGCGGGCCGATAGCCGAAGGGTCACGTGCCGCCGCCCCACAGGCTTGCGTCTCGGTAGTACTGCGTCTGGTTACGCCGCTTCTTCACGATGGCTTCGCGGTACTCCTGAGCCTGGGTCGCCTTGATGTAGGCGATCATCCGGCCCGTGGGCGTGTGGATATCCAGGCTCGGGTCATCGAGACAGACGATCTCTTTAGCGCCCTTGTGGCAGCGCTCCGCGAACCTGTCCCAGTGGTGTTGGTCCCGGGTGATCCGGTCCAGTGACGTCACCATGATCGCGTCCCACTCGTGCCACAGCGGGTCCTTCATCCACCGGCCCAGCTTCGGCCGGTCGGTGAGCTGGCGGCCGTGACGCTCCCGGCCGCTCGACACTCCGCGCGCTACTGCGGCGGAGTGTCGTCCCCCTGCCCGCGCTCGGGCCCCAACTGCTCCTTGAGCTTGTCCTGGGCAGCGTCGACCTGGCCGCTGTACTTGCCCTGGGTCTTCTCGTCCACGAAGTCACCGGCCTTGTCGATGCCCTGACCGGCCTGCTCCTCGTGCCCCTTCAGCAATCCCTTGAGCTTGTCCATGACAGACATCGTGGACCTCCTCGCCAAGACGTTCCGGACCACTCCAGGATCGCGGTTCATGACGCGCTCTGCATCCGCAGGGAGGGTCCCCGCCGGAAAGGCGGCCGAGGCGGGGCCGGGGCTGCGGCCCCCTTGCGCGGGGCGGGGAGAATGGACGGTGGTCCGGGCGTCCGGACCGTGAGCGTCTTTTGCTGGGAGGACAGACATGCCGGAGCACGAGCGGAATGAGGAGAAGAGGCAGCGGCTGAGGCCCGCGCCGCTTCTCTTCGAGCCTTCCGAGGCCACCGCCGACCCGGAGCACTTCTTCGACCTGGAGTCCGTCGAGGACCCCGGCGCGCTGCTCTCCCGCGCCACCGAACTCGCCCTCGCCTTCCGAGCCGCGGCCGACCGGGCGGTCGAGTTCCAGGCGGTCGCGGCCGCCCAGCTCGCCGACCCCCGCCGCTTCGACCGCCTGACCCCCGCCGACGTGGCCGCTCGGGCCGAGTGGACCGAGGACTACGCGAAGAAGATGATCGAGTTCGGCCGCGACCTCCTGCGCGGCGCGGACACCCCCTAGGAGCCCGGGACCCGGGCGGCTTGGGACGCAGGCTCCGAGGGGCGCGTCACGTCGCGCCACGCGCCCCCGGCATATACCGGAGGGCAAGATACGCCCTCCCCGCCCGCCCTGTCCGGGTTTCCGCCAAGACAGCGAAACGGAACGTGGCCGCCCGGTAGACGTAGAGACATGAGCAGCGGCAGCGTTTGGCAGCAGGCGAGCGACGGCGCCCGCACGGCACGGCACCTCGGTGGCGCGGACGGCGGCGACGACGCGTTCGACATCTTCCGGGTCCTGCGCGACAAGGGACACCATCAGGTCGGCGAGGTCTCGGCCGAGGGGGCCGCCTGGCTGTCGTCCGCGGTGAGCCATCCGCGCAGCACGCTCGCCCTCTGGGAGGGGCGGCCGACCGCCCCCGGCGTGCTGCCCTGCGGCTCGGTCTTCGACGTCGTCAACGTCCCGTCGATGTTCGGCCGCCGCATCCTCGACCGCCTGTGGTCCGAGGGTCCCGGCTCCGGCCCGGTCGCCGTGCACCGCGGCCGGATGCTCCTGTTCGCCGCCCCGGGCACCGCGCAGCGCCTGCCCTCGCTCCTGGAGTGGGAGGAGTGGCGCGGCGCCGACGTCCCGGTCCCGCCCCTGCTCTGCCACGGCGCCGGCGACGCGGTCACCGTCCCCGCCCTGGCCCGCCCGGAGCACGAGAGCCCCGGCGCGGCCCGCTGGCTGGTCGCCCCCGACACCCGCCGCCCCTGGCTCCCGGGGCCCGACGTCCTGCTCTGGGCCTGCGTCCGGGCGGCGAAGAACGAGCCCGCGGACCCTCCCCGGATATCGATTTTTCCTCCCGCCGATCAGGGTGCTAGTGTCTACGACGTCAGCAGGCGCCGCTAGCTCAGTTGGTTAGAGCAGCTGACTCTTAATCAGCGGGTCCGGGGTTCGAGTCCCTGGCGGCGCACAGACGGAAGAAGCCCCTCGCGCAAGCGGGGGGTTTCTTCGTGTTCCGGGAAGGAGCCAGGCCGGCACCGGCCGGTGGGGCAACCCGTCAGTGGGAGATCTTGATCGTCCAGGCGCCCGACTTCGTCCGCCCCTCGGCCTCGATCTTGATGCCCTCGCCGGGCACGGTGAACGTCTCGCCCAGCTCCACCGGCGCGTCCGCGAGCGGCGGGTACACCGACTTCTCCCAGCACGCCCCCGTGTCCGGGTGCGCGTCGAGCACCTCGATCGGGCCGGTGCCCGACGCCGAGCCGCTGCGGACCCGGTAGACCAGGACGCCCTCCTTGCAGCTCGCGCGGTCGAGGCCCGCCGAGACCCGTACCTCGATCGCGATCGCACTGTCCTCGCCGGTGCGCATCACCGCGAGGCGCTTGCCCCCGCTGCCCGCCTTCGCGGCGGAGGCGGACAGCGGTTCCAGGGTGAACCGGCTGGTCCCGTCGCCCGTCACGCAGACGACCTCCTGCCGGTCCAGCCAGCCCAGCTTCCACTTCTGCCAGCCGAACAGGTCCGGCGCCGAGCCGAACTGACTGCCCATCACATCCCAGTCGCCGACGTAGGTGTCCCAGTCGCCGGCCTTCCCGTCCTGCGGCCGGTGGTAGAGGTCGGGCAGGTCGAAGACGTGCCCGGTCTCGTGGGCGAGCACGTTGCGGTCCGGCGGATGGTGCTCGAAGACCGTCACCACCCGCTTGATGTCGCGCCCGTCCGCGCGCACCGGCCGGTCGAAGTTGACGACCTTCGTGGCGTCCGAGTCGACGCCGGGCGCGTCCGGGTCGGCGACGAGATAGACGATGTCGTACTTCGAGAAGTCCGTCGTCGGACCGGCCGCGCGGATCGCGTCCCGGAGGTAGCGGGTGCGCTGGTCGGGGTCCCAGTCGCGCTCTATGCGGTACGAGGTCGACGCGGACGGCATGCGCACCCAGTGCTGCTGCGGCTCCGCGTTCAGCCGGAACTTCCCGTACGAGGCCTGGTCGAAGAAGCGGCTGGTGGCGGGGAAGTAGTCGGCGGCCAGGTCCTTCGGCTCGGTGCCCGGCCGGGAGTCCGGGAAGGACAGGAAGATCATCACCGCGTTGAGGGTGCGGACCGGGCGCGGATAGGAGGAGTTCCAGGTGTCGACGCCGAGCGAGTGGTGGGCGGTGGTGCGCCGCAGGGCGCACGGCATCGCCGAGTCGGACGCCACGGCGGGACCCGACACCAGCGACATGGCGGCGAGCGACAGGAGGGAGGTGAGCGCCGCCGCGGCACTGCGCAGCCGGACAGGCTCCACTCCCCCGGGTGTCTGCTCACGCTGCACGTCGACCTCCGGAGGCGGAATGCGGGACATCCCACCCACTTTGTGCAGGTTTATCCGAATATGCCTTGTTCAGCTGCCCCAGATGAGTGAGGGGCCCGACACCCCGGCGACTTACAGAAAGTCACGACCGGTCACCGAGGGCGCGAGCCCGGCCACACCCGCGCAGAAACGATCGGCCAACGATCGGTACGAGGCTCCGGGTGCTCTTGATCACGACGGCGGAGCTGGATCGCCCCTCGCGCCAGCCTCTATGATCGGCACACTTTCCTGCGTGGTTGCAGCCTTGAAGCGGCTGTCGGCCACCCCGGCCGAAGACCCGGCCACCTCCGAACTACCTCTGCACAACTCGATTGCACTGCGGGAGCGAGCGGTGAGCGGAACCTCCGAAGGACCGGGTCCAGCGCCCAGGACCGCCCGGCCGCCCGTCACGGAGCGTCACATCGACCGGGCCACGGGCGCCCTGGCCGAGCGCCCTGCGGAACGCGCCGAAACCCCCCCGCCGGAGCGCCCTCCGGAACAGACCGGGCCCGCGCAGCCCTCCCCCGCCCAGCAGCGCACGAGCTCCCTCGCCGAACGGGCCGCCGAACTGCTCGCCGAGCGCCGGGCCCAGCAGGCCGAGTGCGGCGAGCGGTACGCCGTCGGGCGCGGCAGCGCCGAACTGCGGGACTACCAGGCCGCGTTCAACGCCGCCCACCTCGCGATGGCGCTGGTCGACCACGAGGGCACCGTCGTCGCCGCCAACACGGCGCTCGCCGACCTCCTCGGCACCGACCAGGCAGCCCTGCACCAGCAGGACGCGGCCGACCTCGTCGATCTGGCCGCCGACAACCGCACCTGGCACGCCTACCGCGAAGTGCTGCGCGGCGCCCGCACCCGGTTCCGCTGCACCCGCCGCCTCAAACATCCCGACGGGCACTCGCTCTGGGCCGAGGTCACCGTCGCCCCCGTGCCCGGCGGCTCCGGCGTACTGCTCTCGATCGCGGACATCAGCGACCGCCGCGAGCTCCAGGCCCGCCTGCGCCACCTCCAGATGCACGACCCGGTGACCCGGCTGCCCAACCGCACGCTGTTCTTCGAGCGGCTGAACACCGCGCTGGAGACATCGGCGTACGGCCACGGCGGCACCGGCCGGATCGGGATCTGCTACCTCGACCTCGACGGCTTCAAGGCGGTCAACGACACGCTCGGCCACCGGGTCGGCGACCGGCTGCTCAGCGCGGTCGCGGCCCGGCTCACCGAGTGCGCCGACCAGTCCGGGTACACGCGCAGCGGCGGGCATCTGGTGGCGCGGCTGGGCGGCGACGAATTCGCCGTCCTGGTCGAGGACTCCACGGGTACGGAGCAGCTCGCCGAGCTGGCCCGTTCCGTACTGGAGGCCCTTCAGCAGCCGTTCGACCTGGCGGGCCAGCGGCTCTCGGTCTCGGCGTCGATCGGGGTGGTGGAGCGGGCCAGCGCCGGCACCACCGCGACCGGTCTGATGCAGGCCGCCGACACCACGCTGTACTGGGCGAAGGCCGACGGCAAGGCCCGCTGGACGCTCTTCGACCCGGAGCGCAACGCCCACCGGATGACCCGGCAGGCGCTGTCCTCCTCGCTGCGCCCCGCCGTGGACCGCGGCGAGTTCACCCTGGAGTACCAGCCGCTCGTGGGGATGGCCGACGGGGTGGTGCACGGGGTGGAGGCGCTGGTGCGGTGGAATCACCCACAGTTCGGGACACTTCCGCCGAATCGGTTCATCGGAATTGCTGAAGAAGACGGCTCGGTGGTCCAGCTCGGCCGCTGGGTGCTGCGCACCGCGTGCCGGCAGGCCCGCCGCTGGCAGATCGAGCACCCGGACGTGCCGCCGGTCTTCGTGAGCGTGAACGTGGCGGTGCGCCAGGTCTGGGACTCCGACCTGGTGGCGGACATCGCGGAGATCCTCGCGGAGACCCAACTCCCGCCCCAGCTGCTCCAGTTGGAGCTGACCGAGTCCGCGGTGATGGGCTCGGCGGGCCGCCCGCTCCAGGCCCTCCAGGCGCTGTCCGACATGGGCGTGCACATCGCGATCGACGACTTCGGCACCGGCTACTCCAACCTCGCCTACCTGAGCCGGCTGCCCGTCTCCGTCCTCAAGCTGGACGGGGCGTTCGTGCGCGGCTTCCAGTACGACGAGGGCGGCGCCCACCCCAATCCGGCCGACGAGACGATTGTCGAGGCGCTGGTCCAGCTCGCCCACCGGCTCGGCCTCACCGTCACCGCCGAATGCGTGGAGACCGCCGAACAGGCCGCCCGGCTCGGCCGGATCGGCTGCGACACCGGCCAGGGCTGGCTCTACTCCCGCGCGGTCCCGCCGGACCGGATCGCCAAGATGATCGCGCTGAGCCCGCAGAAGGTGTGAGGCACGGGTACGGGAACGGCCGCCCCTCGGTGACGAGGGGCGGCCGTCGCTGTGAGCGCAGGGAAGGTCAGCAGGCGCCGAGGTCCTGCCAGACGCCCCAGTCGCCGGTGGTGCCGGGCTGCTCGCCCTGCGTCCACCACTTGGCCTTCCAGGTGTGGCCGCCGTACGAGACCTGCGTACCGCCGACGTACGCGGCCGCCTTGTCCCACGCCGTCGCGGTACAGCCGCCGGGCACGGTGGGCGTCGGGGTCGGGCTGCCGGTGGCCGTCGGGGTCGGCGTCGGGGAGTTCGTCGCGGTCGGCGTCGGGTCCGGGGAGGAGGAGGGGGAGGAGCCGACCGCGTCCACGATGTAGTTGAGCAGCGTGGTGTTGTCGTCCAGGCCGAGAAGGCTGTACATCATCGCGCCGGCCAGTCCGCGCTGGTGCGCGTAGTCGGCGCGGGCCTGGACGGACTGCTTGTCGAGGCCGGTGAAGAACTCGCCGTCCTTGTAGAAGTACGAGGCCCTGGCGTCCGCGTCCCAGAACGTCGTCGCCGGGTTGTCGACGATGCCGCCGAGCTCCTTGTAGAGCGCGGTGCCGGCGACCTGGCTGGTGGGCCGGGCGTTGGAGGGGCCGGTCGCGGTCTGGGCGAGGCCGTTGGCCGCACCCGCGGGGACGCCCTTCCAGCCGCGGTAGTAGAACTCGTACCCCAGCGTGATCTTGTTGGCGGGGAAACCGCCCGCGATGCCGTACGCGGAGTTGCCGTCGATCCAGGAGTCGATCGCGTTGGAGATCGAGTACTTCTGGGTGCCGGGCTTGATCACGTCGGTGGGGTCGCCTGCGGGCGAGACCAGCGGGGACTGGTGGTACGTCGGGCCGGTCGCGTTCCAGGCGCCGTGCATGTCGTACGTCATGATGTTGGCGTAGTCGAGGTACGGGCCGATCTTGTCCGTCTCGATGTTCTTGATCTTGTCCTGGCCGGCCGGGAGCGCCGCCGTCAGGAGGTAGTGCCTGCCGCCGTGCGCGGCTCCGTACGCGTCGAGCTGCGAGCGGAACTCGGCGAGCAGCGCGGTGTAGTTGGCCTTGTCCTCGGCACCGTAGTGGTTGCCGAGGTGGCCGTCGGGCGAGCCCGGGTACTCCCAGTCGATGTCGACGCCGTCGAAGATCCCGGCCGCCGTGCCGTCGCCGCCGTACCCGCCGCCGGCCGGGAGGTTGCCGGCGATGTACTGGTTGATGCAGGACGAGACGAACTTCTTGCGGCTGGCGTCGGTGAGGGCCACGTCGTGGAAGTACTTGGAGTACGTCCAGCCGCCGATCGAAATGTTGATCTTCAGCTTGGGGTACTTCGCCTTCAGCTCCTTGAACTGGTTGAAGACGCCCACGATCGGCTGGTTCCAGGTGTCGGCGGTGCCGTTGACGCTGTCGGCGGCCGAGAACGACTTCTGGTAGTCGGCGAACGAATCGCCCGCCCCGTCACCGGCGTTGGGGTTGTTGTCGTCGCCCGCCGCTTTGTTCGCCTCGAAGCAGGTGAGGTTGGTGGGGTCGATGTTGCCGAACGAGTAGTTGAGGACGTCCAGTTTGCCCGCGATGCCCCGGGTGTCGAGGTGCTTGGGGTAGAAGGCGTTCCCGTACACGCTCCACTGGTCGTAGTACGCGATCTTCACGCCGCCCGTCGACGGGGCGGCGGCGCTCTGGGCGGTCGCCGCCGACGCGGTGCCGAGGCCTGCGAAGGCGGCCAGGGCGCCGGCGGCGAGCACGGCGGTGCTCAGGGCGGCAACAAGGGGTCTGCGGGGGTGCAAGACGACCTCCGGGGGCTGGGCGCGGGGGGTGCGCGTAGGGGCGGTTGGGGAAGTGATAGCGATCGAATCCCGGCCACGTCAATGGTCTGAACCAAATTGAGGACTAGACCAATTCGGCGGGGAAACCCCTAGTCAGGGCCCGAGTTGAGGTGTTCTGGGCTGCCCGTACCCAGTCATGGCGGGCGGTGTGCGGCCAGGAGAGGTCGGCGGACACGGCTGGACCAGTCCGGTCGGGTGACCCAGGTTTTACCGACGTAACATCGGCGCCATGACCCGTATCCCCACCCTCGCCCTGATCAGCGGCAGCCTGCGCGGCGCCTCCACCAATTCGGCCGTTGTCCGCACGATTGCGGACGTGGCGGACAGCGGCGTCAGGACGGTGACCTACGAAGGGCTGGGCGCGCTCCCGCACTTCAACCCGGACGACGACCAGGACCCGCTGCCCGCCGAGGTCGGACGTCTGCGCACCCTGATCGCCGAGGCGGACGCGCTGCTGATCTGCACCCCGGAGTACGCGGGCAGCCTGCCGGGCTCCTTCAAGAACCTGCTCGACTGGACGGTCGGCGGCATCGAGATCTCCGACAAGCCGGTCGGCTGGATCAACGCCTCGGTCGCCGCCACCGGAGCCGCCGGGGCGCACGCCGCACTGCGGACCGTGCTCGGCTACACGGGCGCGCGCGTCATCGACGCGGCGGCCGTCCATGTCCCGGTGCCGCGCGACGCCATCGACTCGGCGGGCCTGATCGCCGACCTGACGCTGCGGAAGACTCTGACCGGGGTGGTCACCACCCTGCTGAAAGCCGAACCCGCCTCGCTCAACCGCTAGTTGAGCATCAGCGCCACCAAGGGGCGCGGGGAACTGCGCGACAAGCCACGGACGACCCGCACCCGACCACACGACCCGCGGGAGCGAAAACCCATCAACCCAGGGCGAGTTGGGACGAAGCGCTTCCGCGCCGGCCTGGTCGGCCGCGGGCCGCCGAGGGCTGGTCGCGCAGTTCCCCGCACCCCTAGGGGGTTAGCCCTGACCCCTGAGCCGACAGGGGGGTGGCCCCGACCCCCTACGAGGCGAGGCTCGGCAGAGCGTACGCGTCGGCGATCAACTCGTACGAGCGCAACCGGGCCTCCGGGCCGTGTGCGTTGGCCGTGATCATCAGCTCGTCCGCGCCGGTCCGCTTCTGCAGGTCGTCCAGACCGGCGCGTACCGCGTCCGAGGTGCCGGAGATGACGTTGCCGAGCCAGCTGTCCACGAACTCCCGCTCCAGCGCGCTGAATTGGTACGCCTCGGCCTCTTCCGGCGTCGGCACGAGACCGGGGCGGCCGGTGCGCAGCCGGACCATCGACAGCGCGTTGGTCAGCGTCTGGCGCCTGGCCTCCTTCTCGTCGTCGGCGGCGAGTGCGGAGACACCGATCAGGGCGTAGGGCTCGGCCAGCGCCTCGGAGGGGCGGAACGAGTCGCGGTACAGGTCGAGGGCGGGGACGGTGTTGGCCGCCGAGAAGTGGTGCGCGAAGGCGAACGGAAGGCCGAGCGTGCCGGCCAGGCGGGCGCTGAAGCCGGAGGAGCCGAGCAGCCAGATCGGCGGCCGGGCGGCCGGGCCCTGCACGGGTCCGGGCACCGCGTGGATGCGGGCGTACGGATGCCCGTCGGGGAAGTCGTCGTCGAGGAAGCGCGTCAACTCGGCGAGTTGCTGCGGGAAGTCGTCGGCACCCTCGTTCAGCCGGTCGGTGCGGCGCAGGGCCGCGGCCGTCGCGCCGTCCGTGCCGGGGGCCCGGCCGAGTCCGAGGTCGACGCGGCCCGGGGCCAGCGCCTCCAGGGTGCCGAACTGCTCGGCGATCACCAGCGGCGCGTGGTTGGGCAGCATCACCCCGCCCGAGCCGAGCCGGATGCGCTCGGTGTGGGCGGCGAGGTGGGCGAGGATCACGGCGGGCGAGGACGAGGCGACGCCGGGCATGGAGTGGTGCTCGGCCACCCAGTGCCGGTGGAAGCCGCGCCGCTCGGCGAGGCGCGAGATCTCCACGCTGGTCTTCAGAGCGCGGTGCGCGGTGTAACCACTGCCGACCGTGACCAGGTCGAGTACCGACAGGGGTACGGGCGCGGTACCGACCGCCGCCCCTCGAATCGCATCCACGTCCACGGCTCCGGTCCTCCAGTTCATGACGTACACATTGCCCTTCCGGGTCACCCAAACAGGAGGCAGTCTCCGTTTATTCCCGGCGGTACCGGTGCCGACCCCGCCACGTGGCGGGGCGCGAAGATGGGTACGACATCGTTCATGACTGAGCCGAGCGAACTCACCGATCTGACGGCACGTCAACTCCTGGCCGGTTACCGGGCGGGCACCTGCTCGCCGGTCGAGGCGACCCGGGCGGTACTGGACCGGATCGGGGCGATCCAGCCCCGCCTCAACGCGTTCGTACGGGTCGACGCGGAACCGGCCCTGGCCCAGGCCCGCGCCTCCGAGCGGCGGTGGCGGGCCGGGGAGCCGGTCGGGCTGCTCGACGGGGTGCCGGTGTCGGTGAAGGACCTGGTCCTCCAGGCCGGCGGACCGACCCGGTTCGGCTCCAACTCGACGTCGGACGACGGCAATTGGACCGAGGACGCCCCGGCGGTGGCCCGGCTGCGCGAGCACGGCGCGGTGCTGATCGGCAAGACGACGACCCCGGAGTTCGGCTGGAAGGGCATCACGGACTCCCCGCTCACCGGCATCACCCGCAACCCGCACGACCCCGCGCGCACCGCGGGCGGCTCCAGCGGGGGCAGCGCGGCGGCGGTGGCGGCCGGGGCGGGGCCGCTGTCCATCGGCACGGACGGCGGCGGCTCGATCCGCATCCCGGCGTCGTTCTGCGGGGTCTTCGGCCTCAAGCCGACGTACGGCCGGGTGCCCCTGTACCCGGCGAGCGCGTTCGGCACCCTGTCGCACGTGGGCCCCATCACCCGGGACGCGGCCGACGCGGCGCTGCTGCTCGACGTCATCAGCGGCGCCGACTGGCGCGACCCCACCGCGCTCGAACCCCCGGCCCACTCGTACGCGGCGGCCCTGGCCGAGGACGCGGCGGCGGGCGTCAAGGGCCTGCGCATCGCGTACTCGCCCTCCTTCGGCGGGCAGGTGGCGGTGCGTCCCGAGGTGGCGGCGGCGGTACGGGCCGCGGTGACCCGGCTCGCCGGTCTTGGCGCGTACGTGGAGGAGGCGGACCCGGACTTCGCGGACCCGGTGGAAACGTTCCACACCCTGTGGCAGGCGGGGGCGGCCGGCCGGGTGCGCCCGATGTCGCCGAGGCAGCGGGAGGTGCTCGACCCGGGGCTGCGGGACATGGCGGCGCGGGGCGACGGGCTCTCCGCCCTGGACCTCCTCGCCGCGCAGGCGGCCGCGCTGGAGCTGGGGCGGCGGATGGCCCGCTTCCATCTGACGTACGACGTGCTGGTGACGCCGACGCTGCCGATCACGGCGTTCGAGGCGGGCCGGGAGGTCCCGCCCGGCTCGCCCCTCCACCGCTGGTCGGGCTGGACCCCCTTCACCTACCCCTTCAACCTGACCCGCCAGCCTGCGGCGACGGTCCCGGCGGGGACGGACCGGGACGGCCTGCCGGTGGGGGTGCAGCTGGTCGCGGCGCGGGGCGGGGAGGGGCTGCTGCTGAGGACGGCGACGGCGCTGCACTCGGCCTGACCCCGGGGGGCTCCGCCAAGTCGGGGGCATGGGGAACGTGCGGGTGGGTAGCCGCGCCGCCATGGCCCGAGCTACCTCACGACCGAGACCCCCCGTACCCCGGCGGACCCTGCTCACCGGCACCGCCGCGGCCGCCCTCGCGCTGACCGGCGCCGCCGCCTGCTCACGGGTGCCCCGGGGCGACGCCCTCGCCCGCCTCACGTCGCGCGGCACCGTACGCCTCGGCATCGCGGGCGAAGTCCCGTACGGCTATGTGAACGACCAGGGCGAGTTCACCGGCGAGGCCCCCGAACTCGCCAAGGTGATCTTCAAGCGGCTCGGCATCGACCGCGTACAGCCGGTGGCCACCGACTTCTCCTCGCTGATCCCCGGGCTCAACTCCCAGCAGTTCGACGTCGTCTCGGCCGGGATGTACATCAACAGGGACCGCTGCGCGCAGGTCCTGTTCGCGGACCCCGAGTACCAGATGCTGGACGCGTTCATCGTCCGCAGGGGCAACCCGAAGGGGCTGCACACGTACGAGGACGTGGTCCGCGCCAAGGCCCGGTTCGCGACCGGCACCGGCTACGCCGAGATCGGCTACGCCAGGGCCGCGGGCTACCCCGAGCAGGACATCGTCATCCTCCAGGACCAGGTGGCGGGCCTGAACGCCGTGGAGTCCGGCCGCGTGGACGTCTTCGCGGGCACCGCGCTCACCGTGCGGGAAGTGGTGAAGAAGAGCTCGAAGGCCGAGGCCACCGAGCCGTTCGCGGCCGTCGTCGGCGGAAAGAAGAAGATCGACGGCGGCGGCTTCGCCTTCCGCCCCACCGACGCCGCCCTGCGCGACGCCTTCAACACCGAGATCCACCGCATGAAGCAGAGCGGCGAACTGTTCCGGATCCTGCGGCCCTTCGGCTTCACGCAGGCCGAGATGACCACCCTGACCGCCGAGGAGCTGTGCCGATGACGGCGGGACTGTGGCAGCACTGGGTGCTGCCGGGAATCTGGATCACGGTCCAACTGACCCTCTACAGCGCCGCGTTGGCCGCCGCGGTCGCCTTCGGCGTCGGCCTCGCCCGCACCCACCGCTCCCGCCCGGTCCGCTTCCTCGCGGCCGCGTACACGGAGATCTTCCGCGGGACCTCGGCCCTGGTCCTGATGTTCTGGCTGTTCTTCGTGCTGCCGCCGCTCGCGGGCTGGCAGCTGGTCCCGATGTGGGCGGCGGTGCTCGCGCTCGGCCTCTCGTACGGGGCGTACGGCGCGGAAGTCGTGCGCGGCGCGCTGAACGCCGTGGCCCCCGCCCAGCGCGAGGCCGGCATCGCGCTGAGCTTCACGCCCTGGCAGCGGACGCGCCTCGTGCTGCTGCCGCAGGCGGTGCCGGAGATGATCCCGCCGTTCTGCAACCTGCTGGTGGAGCTGCTGAAGGGGACCGCCCTGGTCTCGCTGCTCGGAGTGGGCGACGTGTCCTTCGCGGCGTACCTGGTGCGGCTCGCGACCCAGGACAGCGCGCAGATCTACACGATCACCCTCGTCATCTACTTCGTGCTCGCCTTCGGCATCACCCGCGCGATGAAGGCACTCGAACGCCGCACCAAGGCGAACCTGGGCGTGTCGGCCCCATACGGCTTTTCCCCGGGGGACAACCCCCGGGCCCCCGGCCGGAAGAACAGGACCGCCGAGGCCGGCGGCACGACAGCGCGAGGTGACCTCCGATGACCTGGGACTGGTCCGCCGTCTGGGACTTCATGCCGCGCTTCTGGGACGGCGTGCTCACCACGCTCCAGGTCCTGGCGCTCGGCTCCCTCATCTCCTTCAGCCTGGGCCTGGTGTGGGCGCTGGCCTTCCGGGCGCCGACCCGCTTCGTGCGCTGGCCGGTCAGCCTGATCACGGAGTTCATCCGCACCACGCCCCTTCTGGTGCAGCTGTTCTTCCTGTTCTTCGTGCTGCCGGAGTGGGGGGTGAAGTTCTCCGCCCTGACCACCGGCGTCCTCGCCATCGGCCTGCACTACTCGACGTACACCGCACAGGTCTACCGGGCCGGCATCGACGCCGTGCCCAAGGGCCAGTGGGAGGCGGCGACCGCGCTGAGCCTGCCCGCGCACCGCACCTGGCTCGCGGTGATCCTGCCGCAGGCCGTCCGCCGCATCGCGCCCGCGCTCGGCAACTACGTCATCTCCATGCTGAAGGACACTCCGCTGCTCGCCGGGATCAGCGTCCTGGAGATGCTCCAGCAGGCACGCCTGGCGGGGGCGAGCACCTTTCAGTACACCGAGCCGCTGACCGTCGTCGGCGTCGCCTTCATCCTCATCGCCTATCCGGCTTCGCTGTTCGTACGAGCCCTGGAGCGCCGCCTTGTCCGCTGAAACCCAGACCGAGACGCCCGTGAAGAAGACCGGCGCCGAGCTGATCCGCTTCGAGAACGTCACCAAGCGCTTCGGCGACAACACCGTCCTGGACGACCTCTGCTTCAGCGCCCGCCAGGGCCGGCACGTCACCCTGATCGGCCCCTCCGGCTCCGGCAAGACCACGATCCTGCGGCTGCTCATGACGCTTGAGCGGCCGGACTCGGGGATCATCCAGGTAAACGGGACCCGGCTGTACCCGGCCGGTGAGAAGGAGCGCAGCCGGGCCCGGAAGAAGATCGGGATGGTCTTCCAGCAGTTCAACCTGTTCCCCAACATGAGCGTGCTGCGCAACATCACCGAGGCGCCGGTCCGCGTGCTCGGGCTCTCGCCCGACGAGGCCGAGCAGCGGGCGCGCGAGCTGCTCGACCTGGTGGGCCTGGGCGACAAGCGCGACGCGAAGCCCTCGCGGCTGTCCGGCGGGCAGCAGCAGCGGGTCGCGATCGCACGGGCCCTCGCGATGCGCCCGCAGGTGCTGCTCCTGGACGAGGTGACCTCCGCGCTCGACCCGGAGCTGGTCGCCGGGGTGCTCGACCTCCTGCGCGACATCGCCCGTACGACCGACATCACGATGCTCTGCGTCACGCACGAGATGAGCTTCGCTCGGGACATCTCGGACGAGGTGATGATGTTCGACGCGGGCAAGGTCATCGAGTCCGGCCCGCCGGAGAAAATCTTCGGGGACCCGGAGCACGAACGTACGCGCGAGTTCCTCGGCGCGATCGCCTGAGCACGCGCCGTGCGCGACGCTGACCTCACGTTCCAGCCATCCATGCGCCCTCGATCATGACTCTGGCATATGCCACGGTGGCGCGTCCCAGCGTAGAGCGCTGGGACGTGCCACGAAGTTGTCAACACCCCCACCCAAAACGGGACTTGGCAGCTATCGTGGAACGGCAGACCTGCCACCTTCGCAGTCTCGACCTGCTAGGGGGAAACCGTGGCGCTGAAGCCAGAGCCGACCGCGCCGTTCCATTCGGTGCACTACGTCCTCCGTGTGCTGGAGGCGATCTCCAGGCACGGCGGGGGCGTGACCGATGTCCAGATCGCCCGTGAAACCGGTCTTCCCGCGCCCCATCTGGCCTCGATGCTCCTCATGCTGCGGCGCGAGGGGTACGTCGAGCAGGTGGCGGACGGCGCCTATGCGATCGGCGACTCGATGGTCCTGCTCGGCTCCGGCGCCGCCCGCCAGCAGGCCCTGGAGACCAAGCTCCAGTCCACTCTGATGTCGCTGCGCGACTCGGTGGGCGCGGCGGTCTACATCAGCCGGTACATCGACGGCGAGGTCAAGATCACCCAGTACGCGGACGGGCCGCGCGCGCCGAAGGTGAACGAGTGGGTCGACTTCAAGTCCGCGGCGCACGCGAGCGCGGTCGGCAAGTGCCTGCTGACCCAGCTGGACCAGAACGGCCGCCGGGACCACCTGTCCCGCCACAAGATCGCCCGGCTCACCTCGCGGACGATCACCAACGAGCGGGTGCTGTTCTCCAAGCTCGACAGCCAGCCGGCCACGGTGCCGGTCCTGGACCTCCAGGAGTACGCGGTCGGCACGGTCTGCGCGGCCGTACCGCTGACCGCGGGCTCGGCCGTCGGCTGCCTGGCCCTGTCACTGCCGATCGAACACGCCCACCGGCTGCGCGCGGCGGCCGACACCCTGAACCGCCGGGCCGCCCCGGTGGTCCTCTCCCTGGCCATCTGACCGCCCGGCGCCCGCCCGGTCCCGGGGTGGTCAGGAGCACCCCGCCGGACCAGGTAGTATTTTCTCTGTCAGCAGGCGCCGCTAGCTCAGTTGGTTAGAGCAGCTGACTCTTAATCAGCGGGTCCGGGGTTCGAGTCCCTGGCGGCGCACAGACGGAGAAAGCCCCTCGCGAAAGCGCGGGGCTTTTTCGTATGCCCCGGGGCTCGCCCCGTGTGAGGCTGGGAGGTGATGGCCGCCCCCGTGTCCCGGAGGTACCCCATGACCAAGACCCCGTACGAATGGATGGGCGGGCAGACCGCCCTGGACCGCCTGACCGAGGTGTTCTACCGGCAGGTGCACAAGGACCCCGTCCTCGCCGAGGTCTTCGCCGACGCGGGCCCCGACCACCCCCGCCATGTGGCGATCTGGCTGGCCGAGGTGTTCGGCGGCCCCGCCGAGTACAGCGCGCACCACGGCGGGCACGCCCATATGGCGACCCGGCACCTGGGCCGGGGCATCACCGAGGAGCAGCGCCGCCGCTGGATCAGCCTGCTGATGGACGCGGCGGACGAAGCGGGGCTGCCGCGGGACCCCGAGTTCCGCGCGGTGTTCGCGTACTACATCGAGTGGGGCACCAGGATGGCGCTCCTGTACTCGGGCCCGAACCCGCCCACCCCGTCCGCCGACGCCCCCATGCCGAAGTGGGGCTGGAACCAGACTCCGCCGTGGGAGACCGGCTGAAGGATCGTCGTCCAGACCCACCGCGGATCCCGGTGATCGCGGCGGCGCGGATGCCGCGGGGGCCGGCTTGCGCGGCCCCCGCACTCCGGGGCTAACTCTCCAACTCGGCCAGCACGGTTGCGGCCTGGTGGTCGGCGCCGAGGCGGTTCGGGTGGAACGGGACGGCGAGGCCCGGCGGGTCGCTGGACACCGGGGCGAGGCCCTCCACCCACCTCTTCCCCGACGGCTGGCAGATGTCGTGCCCGACGCTCCCCCGGTACGTGTCGACGAACCCGGCCCCGCTCTCCGCGGCGGCGGTGGCGAGCATGGCGTTCAGCTCCCTCAGGCGGGCGCCGATCCAGGTCAGGTCCTGGTCGAAAATCGGCACCATCGGATAGCAGCCGCGGTCGGCGGCGACGCCCGCCAGATAGTCGACCACCAGCACCGTGGCCTTCGGCGAGCGCTGCCGGATGCCCGCGATCACGCCGGTGATCCTGGACTTGACGGCGGCGATCCGCTGCGACATCAGATCCTTGCCGCCGGGGCTCCTGAACTTGGTCCGGCACGGGGTGCCCAGCGGGGCCGGCAGCATGTTGAGGCAGCTCAGAACGGCCGTCCCGAGCCCCGCGTCATTGCCGCCGATGCCGACGGTGACCAGATCGGTGGTGCGGGTGAGCCGGTCGAACTGGGCCGGGTTCACCCCGTCCGCGAACAGCGGTACGCCGGCGACGTTCTGCGGGGCGGTCATCTCGGCGGTGGTGGCGCCGCCGCACGTCGCGTCCCGGAACACGGGCACGTGGAGCCGTGCGGCGACCTGCTTCGGGTAGTTCCAGCTGCTCTGGGCGCAACCGGTGGGGGCGTAGGTGTCGTCGATGCCGAGGACGGTGGCGTCGGCGGACCAGGAGTCGCCGAGGGCGACGTACTCGTGGAAGCGGGGGTCGGCGGTGGCGGGGGCGGCCGGGGTGACGAGGAGGGCGCAGGCGGCGGCGAGGGCGGTGAGCGGGAGGCGGCGTTTCACGCGCCCATCCACGCATCTCGGGGCGGGGTGGCGGGGGACGCTTGCCGAAGATTCACCCTGCCGCGCCCGCGAAATCCCCCACCCCACCCCTTCCATCCGAGGAGCGGGGGTCCGGTTCGGAAAGGGCGGGGCGGGGAGGTCTCAGAGCTGCACGTCCGAGCAGGCGTAGAACGCGTTGCCCGTGTCCGCGATCGTCCATACGGCGAGGATGATGTGGCGCCCGGTCCGCCCCGTGGGGATGGTTCCCTGCTGGGAGAGGGTGTCCGGCGGCTGCTGGCCGCCGTACGGCACGGTCAGGAACGGCTGGGTGTCGAGTGCGGCCCGGGTGAGCGGCTGGGCCGGGTCCCAGCCCTGCCGGGTGAGGTAGTAGCGGAAGTCGGTCGTCGCGTGGCGGGCGGTGAACTGCCAGCGGAACGTGTAGGTCTGACCATCCGTCAGCTGCGTGGTGGGCCAGCCGGTGCCACCGCGCGGGTCGTCGAGCTGGGCGAACCGGTCGTTGCCGCCCGCGCAGATCGTCCCGTCGGCGGGCCCGGCATCCGGGAAGCCCTTGGGGCCCTCGACGGACTGCGGCTCCCACTGGATGTCACCGCAGTCGGTGACCGTGCCGTCGGCGCAGAGCTTCTGCCGGCTGACCGGCTGGTCGGTGTAGCCGTGGCTGCTCGCGCTGCCGGTCGCGAGCACGGACGCGCCGGCGACGGCGAGCCCGACCACAACGGCACCGAGCCGCTGCTTCTTTCGCATGCTGAGACTCCTGAGAACGTGGGGGAGTTCCGGTGATGGAGCTGCACGCGTGCGGTATTTCACGTTCCGGTCTAGACCAACTCCCAGAGTATTGACGGGAGTTGGGCATGTCCAGACCGGCAGGTGGCCGGAGCCGGATCCGGCCTCAGGCGCCCTCCCCCGAGCCGCGTCCCGTGTAGAAGGCGACCGTCAGGTCCTTCACCAGGGCCTTGCGCTCGTAGTCGTCCAGCTCCACCAGCCCCCGCGAGGTCAGCCGGTGCACGGTGTCCTCCACCGCGTCCACCACCGAGGTCAGCACCGAGTCCCGGTGCCTGGCGTCGATCGCCGCGATCCGCCCTCTGCGCATCGCCGCCGCCACCTCGGGCGCGTACTCGATCCGGGTCGGCTGCGCCGAGTACACCTCGATGCCGACCGGCTCCGCCTCCGACTTCAGCATCCGGGTCAGCGCGTCGCCGACCGCCTCGGCGTTCCTGAGGGTGGGCGCGTCCTCGTGGAAGGAGTCGGCGGGCAGCTGCGAGAGCACCCGGGCCATCGCCGCCTCCACCTGCTCGCGCAGATACCGCTCGTGGTCGGCGACGGCGAGCACGGCCCGCGCGGTGTCACTGATCCGCCACACCACCAGGACCACCACCCGCAGCGCCGTGCCGTGGGCGTCGACCGCGTCCAGCGGCTCGCTGCGCCAGTGCCGCAGCCGCACATCGACCGGGCGGCGCAGCAGCAGCGGGCTCATCCACACGAGCCCGGTGCTCCGCACGCTGCCGCGGTACTCCCCGAACAGCGAGAGCACCCAGGCGTGACCGACCCGGCCGCGTCCGAGCCCGCCGAACGCGAGCACCGCCGCGCTCACCCCGAGCACGAGCAGCGCCCACTGCTCGCCGCGCATTCCCCGGTACGGATACGGGCGCAGCCGCAGCGCCGTGGTGACGGGCTCGGACAGGAGGCCGGTCCACCAGATCACCAGCGCGCACCCGACGAGCGCCAGCAGCCCGGCGGCGACGGCCGCCCGGCCGGGCAGCACCTGGCCCGGCCGTTCCACGATCCGCGGGTCGCCGGGGGTGGCGGGCCGGGCCGGGGCCACGACGACGGGCCGCGGCCCCGCCTGGTGAGGGGGCCTGGGCTGTGCAGGCCCGGAGCGGAGGGCCACCGGGCCCGCGGCGACGACCGGGCCGGGCCCGGTGCCGGCGCGGAACAGCAGGTGGACCGGGATCTCGGCGGTGTTCCCGCTGCGGATCACGGCCACTCTGCGGCCGCTGTCCGCGTTCGCGAAGGCCGCGCCGCGAGGCGGTCCGGCGTCCACGGACGCGAGGACCGGCCCGGGGGGCGACTCGGCGCCGTCGGGGGCGGGCGGGGTCGGGGTGGGGGTCTGCATGCTCGTCTGTCCTTCCATCATGCGAAGAGCCGCCGCCAGGTCTCGGGCCCGGGGTAGCCGTCGGCGGCGGCGCCGCTCCAGCCCTGGGCCCGCTGGAACGCCTCGACGTTGCGCCGGTCCTCCTCGCCCCACCACGCCCCGGGACCCAAGGTGTAGTACGTCCCGAATCCCTTCGCCACGAGCTGCCGGCCGAGCTGGGTGACGTAGTCGCTGTCCTGGCCGGTCCGGAAGTAGCTCCTGCCGGGGTAGGCGGGCGGAGCCTGCACACTGACCGGGGCCGGGACCGGACGCACGGCCGGACCCGGTGAGGCGGGGGCGATGTTCTTGCCGACGCCCTGCACCAGCAGCGCCCAGGTCTTCGCCCCGGGAATCCCGTCCGCGTCCGCCCCGGTCCAGCCCTGGGCCTCCTGGAAGGCGCGGGTCGCCTTCTCGTCGGCCGAGCCCCAGCGGGGTCCCGGGCCCTGCGTGTAGAAGCGGCCGCCGCCGCGCTGGATCAGCATCTGCCCGAGCTGGGTGACGTGGGCGTTGTTGGCGCCGGGCCCGAACTTCCCCGTGCCGGGGAACGCCTCGCCGGTGCCGGGCTCCGCGCCGCTGCTGCCGGTGGCCAGCGCCTTGTACCGGTAGGGCACGTAACGGCCGGAGTTCTTCCAGTACGCGTACGGGGTGGCCTGCTTGCGGGTGCCGGGCGGGGTCTGCTCGTAGGCGGTGTAGTAGTTGTGCGTGTGGTCGGTCCAGCCGCCGAAGAGCACCACGTGGGAGCCCTTGGTCGGGTTGCTCGGATTGTGGAAGAGCAGCATGTCGCCGGGCTGCAGCTCCTCCTTCGTGGTGCGCACCCCGAACTCCGCGAGGCTCCCGGTCCACTCGTTGGTGCCGAGGTCCCATGCCATGGACACATAACCGGAGCAGTCCTGCCGGTACCCGTCCGTCCAGTACTCCTCCATGTCGTACGGGACCGAGGCCGCCACCCACTTCTTGGCGCGGTTGATGATCTCGGCCCGGGTGAGCGGCCGCAGCTTCTGCTGCCCGGACGCGGGACTGCCGGGCGCGCCGTGCAGTCCGCTCCGGCCGCCCTGCTCGGTGAGCGGCCCGGGGTCGGCGGCCGTGGTCGCGCCCGAGTCCCTGGGCGGTGGGGACTCGGCGGCCGCGGCCACCGATCCGCCGCCGAGCACCAGTCCGGCCGCGGTGGCCGCCACCAGGGCGCGGCGGGCGCCGCCGTTCGCGGCGGGGTGCCCGCCGTCGCGCACCGGAAGCCGTCGCAGCCGCCGCCAGTCCAGGCAGCCGGCGCAGCCGCACTCCCCGGTGGGCTCGTAGTTCTCGAACACCGGACCTGCTGTGCTGGTCATGGGCTTCCCCTCCCGATCGTCCCGCTCGCGGAGACTCCGAAGGTCATGTCCGTGCTGCTGCACGGACCACGCTGTCCTAATTGTCATAACGAGTCGTATATTGACCGATTGATGCGAATGAAACGAACATCTGACAGCGTGGCGCTGGTCAAAACCACCCTGGAGAGTCCGGTAAAGTTCTCCGAGTCAGCAGGCGCCGCTAGCTCAGTTGGTTAGAGCAGCTGACTCTTAATCAGCGGGTCCGGGGTTCGAGTCCCTGGCGGCGCACGCACCACCGAGGCCCCCTCGCCCAGCGCGAGGGGGCCTCGGTCGTTCCCGCGAGCGGGCGAAGTCAGCCCGAATTGCCCGCCAGCTCCAGCGCGTACTCCGGCCACCACTCCCCCGCCTTCGGGCCGCCCTTGCACGGGCCGTCCGACTCACCGGGCCGCTTCGCCCAGATGTACGCGTCGACCGGGCCGCCCCCGGTGTTCGTCGTCGGGCGTTCGCCCAGCGCCCGGCCCGGCGGGTTGCACCAGTTCTCCCTCGGGTCGCCCCCCGTGTAGGGGCCGTTGCCGTTGCGGCTCGTGTCGATCACGAAGTGCTTGCCGCCGACCTGCGCCGACAGCCGCGTCCCGAAGTCCCGGCTCGCCCGCGTCGTCTGGAAGTTGGACACGTTGACCGCGAATCCGTCGGCGCTCTCGATGCCCGCCCGCCGCAGCGGGTCGCCGAGGGTGTCCGGGGACCGCCACCCCGCGTTGCCCGCGTCCACGTACACCTTCACCGACGGCTGCCGCTTGAGCCGCTGGACGGCCGCCCGCAAGAGCGCGTACCGCTCCTCGTGGAACGCCTGCGGGGTGCAGCCGTCGAGCAGGTGCAGGACGGCGTCCGGTTCCAGGACGACCACGGCGCGGCGCACGCCGATGCCCTGGGCCACCTGGTCGACCCAGGCGCGATAGGCGGCTCCGTCGGCGGCCCCGCCCCGGGAGAACTGGCCGCAGTCGCGGTGCGGGATGTTGTAGACGACGAGCAGCGCGGTGCGGTCGGCCTTCGCGGCGGCCTGGGTGTAGCCCCGTACGGTCGCCTCGGGATCGTCCTCGCCGATCCACTCGCCCATCGGCTGCTCGGCGATCTTCCTGATGAGCGCCGCCTTCTCGCCGTCGCCCGACCGCTTGTACGCGGCCAGTTGCCGTGCCGCGCTGGTGTCCGGGTCGACCCAGAACGGGCCGGCGGACTGCGGCTGCCGGGGCGGCCCGGAAGGGGTGGGGCTCGCGCTCACCGTGGCCGCGAGCTGCTCGACCGGCCCGCCGCATCCCGCGGCCAGCAGGGCGGCGGCCACGACCAGCGCACCGGCCCGCACCCCGCGTGACACCCAACTCCCGCACATCTCCGCTTCCTTGACCTCGATCGGTGAACCGGGACCGCCGCCCCGCCAGGTGCGAGGCGCCTTCGACTCGGCCGGCGCGCAGGGCGACTTGGCGGTAACGACACCTAGGCCGGGGCCGCTCACCGGTTCTACAGTGGTGCCGTCGGCAGCCCCTGCCCCGGTCGCCCCATGACCTCCGGACCCAACGGAACCTCCCGCACACGTGCCGGGCTTCTCCCGCAGCCCGTGCACCCGCGGTCGAGGACCGGCCCGGCCGGCGGCTCCGGGGGGAGCGGGCCGTCGGCCGGGCCAGGTACCGGCCGACGGCCGCCGCTCCGGACCCGCCCGCCCGCGCGCCGCGGTCAGGACTTCGCCGGCTTCGAAGGGGCCGGTTCCCTCGCGTCGGTCAGATAGGCCGAGACGACCACGTTCGCGGTGTACGCCTTGGTGGTGCGGTCGTACGTCCCGCCGCAGGTGATCAGGCGGAGCTCGGCCCGCCCAGGCTGCCGGGGCCCGTACGCCCTGGTGGCGTCGAAGTGGTCCCGGGCGAGGACCTGGACGTCGTCGACGGTGAACTCGGCGACCGAGCCGTCGGTGCCGGTCACCGTGATCCCCGCGCCGGGGCGGACCGCGCTCAGCCCGTAGAACACGGCGGGCTTGCTCTCGGTGTCCACGTGCCCGACCAGGAGGGCGGCGCCCGCCGCGCCCGGCCGGGTGCCGCCGCCGAACCAGCCGACCGTGCCGGACCGGGCGTACGGCGGCGGATCGATCGCGCCGTCGGAGTCCAGAGGGCGCGGCACGACCGGCGCGGCGACGCCTATGGAGGGGATCTCGACGCGCTGCGGCGCCGCGCCCCTCAGCGGAGTGTGCGCGGGCGGCAGCGGCGCGCCGAGCGGCCGGCCCACGGCCGCGATGTCGCCGGTGATGGGCGCCGAGCTGCCGCCGGAGCCGCTGGTGACGCCCCGGCCCCACAGGCACAGGCCGAGCAGCAGCACGGCCCAGGCCAGACCGGTCATCAACCGCCCGCCGCCGCGTGCCGAGGACATCTCAGCCGCCGCCGCGCCGGCGCCGCACGCTGCGTCCCGCGACGGCGACCGCCGCCACGGCCGCAAGCACGAGGCCGATCACCGCGTGCTTGGTGCCGGGGCCCTCTTCCCGCGCCCCGCTCGACGCGAGGGCGGCCGTGCCGCCGCCGCCCGCGTGCACAGGACGCGACGGGGTGCGGTGGTCGTGGTCACGACCTTGATCGTGGCCGTGTTCACTGCCGTGGACGACGGTGAGCCGGCCGCTCGACTTGCCGGAGCTGTCCTTGCAGTTGACCCAGATGTCGTAGTCGCGGTCCTGCGCGTCCGAGCGGATCCGGGCCTGCGCGAACAGGCCGCCGTCGTGCTCGGGCGTGAAGCGGGCCTCGGACACGAAGGCGTCCGAGGTGCCGACCGCCTCGCGGCCGCTGCACACGCTCACCCGCAGGTCCACCTCCGCGCCGGGGGCCGTGATGCTCGGGGTCACCCGCACCGATCCGTGCGGCTCGGACTCGGCCACCGCGGGGGACGCGGGCAACACGGTCAGGGCGGCGGCCGCCACGGCCGCACAGAGTGTGTTGGAACGGATGCGCATCGTGAACCTCCTGCAACCGAGATTCACGTGACACAGCGCATTCCGCATCCCGAGGGCGTGGCGGCTCCGCCGTACGGTCTAGGGCGGGTCCCGGACCGTCCTAGATCAGCTTCACCAGGTCCGCGATCGAGTCGACGATCTTGGACGGGCGGAAGGGGTGCTTCTCCACGTCCTCGGGGCGGGTGAGACCGGTCAGGACCAGGAACGTCTGCATGCCGGCCTCCAGGCCCGCGAGCACGTCCGTGTCCATCCGGTCGCCGATCATGGCGCTGGTCTCGGAGTGCGCGCCGATCGCGTTGAGGCCGGTGCGCATCATCAGCGGGTTGGGCTTGCCCGCGAAGTACGGCTGCTTGCCGGTCGCCTTGGTGATCAGCGCGGCGACCGCGCCGGTGGCGGGCAGCGGGCCCTCCTGGCTCGGCCCGGTCTCGTCCGGGTTGGTGCAGATGAACCGGGCCCCGGCGTTGATGAGCCGGATCGCCTTGGTGAGCGCCTCGAAGCTGTACGTACGGGTCTCTCCGAGGACCACGTAGTCCGGCTCGTGGTCGGTCAGGACGTACCCGATGTCGTGCAGCGCGGTGGTCAGGCCCGCCTCGCCGATGACGTACGCGGTCCCGCCCGGCCGCTGGTCGTCGAGGAACTTGGCGGTGGCGAGCGCGGAGGTCCAGATGTTGTCGACCGGCACGTCGAGACCCATGCGCAGCAGGCGGGCGTGCAGATCGCGCGGGGTGTAGATCGAGTTGTTGGTGAGGACGAGGAAGGGGCGGCCCGACTCCCTGAGCGTCTTGAGGAAGGCGTCCGCACCGGGGATGGGGGTGCCCTCGTGAATGAGGACACCGTCCATGTCGGTGAGCCAGGATTCGATCGGCTTGCGCTCTGCCATGGGTGCGGACTCTCCTGGGTTCAACGGTGAGCTGGGGACGCCGGGGCACCGCGCTGTGCACGTCCGACGCCCCCAGCCTAGCCAGGAAACGGTGATCCTGACCCGTCCGGACCCGGCGGCCCCGGGCCGTCGCCGTCAGCTGCCCGTGGCCGTCTTCCACGCGTCGACGTACGTCGGCAGGTTCTTGGCGATGTCCATCCAGTCCGGCTGGAAGATGTCGATGCCCTGCATCAGTTTGCCGAGCGCGACCGCGTTGGCGTCGGTGGCCTTGATGTCGGTGCGCGCCGAGAAGCCGCCGCCGATCTCGCTGACCTGCCTCTGCGCCTGCTCGCTCAGCATGTAGTCGAGGAGCTTCTTGCCGTTCGCGCTGTGCGGCGCGTTGCTGACCAGGCCGGCCGCGTACGGCAGTCCGAAGGAGGAGGGCCTGGTGCCGCTCGCGGTGCCGGGGAACCAGATGCCGAGGTTGGGCATGGTCTTGGCCTGGGCGTAGTTCATCTGCACATCGCCGTTGGCGGCGAGGAGTTCGCCCTTGTCGACCTTGGGCGCCAGCTTGCCGGTGGAGGCGGACGGGCCGACGTTGTTCGCCTGGAGCTTGCGCAGGTACTCCATCGCGGCCTCCTTGCCGCCGAAGTCGTGCATGGCCTTGATGACCACCGCGGTGCCGTCGCCCGCGACGCCCGGCGTGGAGTACTGGATCTTGTTCTTGTACTTGGCGTCGAGCAGGTCCTCCCAGTTCTTGGGGGCCTCCTTCAGGTCCTTCTTGTTGTAGATGAACCCGAAGTAGTTGTTGACGACCGAAGTCCACGTGCCGTCGGGCGACTTGTCGCCGCCGCCGACCTTGTCCGCGCCGGCCGGGACGTACTTCTGGAGCAGCCCCTTGCTCTCGGCCTGCTGGATGAACGGCGGCAGGGTGACCAGGAGGTCGGCCTGGGTGTTGGGCTTCTCGCGGGTGGCGCGCTGCACCATCTCGCCGGAGCCGCCCTCGACGTACTTGACCTTGATGCCGGTCTTCGCCTCGAAGTCCTTGAAGACCTGGTCGTACCAGCCGTCGCCCTTCTCGCCCTTGAGGCCGTCGGCGCTGTAGACGGTGACGGTCTTGTCTCCGGAGCCGGCGGAGGAGTCGCCGCCGCAGGCGGAGAGGGTGGCGGCCAGGACGAGACTGCCGGTGACGGCGGCGACCGGCTTGAGTGCCGTGAAGGTGTTTCTGTGCATGGCGTTTCGAACTCCTGAGGTGCTCGGGTCAGCGGAAGGAGGCTTTGGTACGGATGCGGGAGACGGCGAGCAGGACGAGGAGCGTCGTGCCCATGAGCACCACGGCGACGGCGGCGCCGCTGAACAGGGAGCCGCGGTCGGTGGCCGCGAAGATCTGCACCGGCAGCGGCGTCCAGTCGGGCGGGTAGAGCATCATCGTGGCGCTCAACTCGCCCATGGACAGGGCGAAGCAGAGCCCGGCGGCCGCGGTCAGGGACGGCAGCAGCAGCGGCAGTTTCACCCGCCACAGGACGTACCCGGGCGAGGCGCCGAGCGAGGCCGCGGCCTGCTCGTACATCGGGTCGAGACGAAGGATGGCGGCCGAAACCGACTGGTAGGCGAACGCCATGACAAGAACGGTGTGCGCCAGGATCACGATCCAGCGCGTCCCGTTGAGCAGCACCGGCGGCTTGGAGAACGCGACGAGGACCGCGAGGCCGACGACCACCGACGGTACGGCGACCGGCAGCACGAACAGCGCGTCCATGAACCGCCTGCCGCCCTTCTTCAGCGCGGCTGCCGCCAGCGCCGCCCACGATCCCACCGTCAGCGCGAGGACGCTGGCGGTGAGGGCGGTGACGAGGCTGGTGGTGAGCGCCTGGAGGGAGTCGCCGGTGGTCGCCGCGCCGTAGTGGCCGGTGGTGAACCCGGAGGGGAAGGCGCCCGACCAGCTGGTCGCGAACGACGCGGCCAGGATGACCAGCAGCGGCAGCGCGAAGACCGGCAGGAACAGGGCGAAGAAGACGGTCCAGGTGGCCCAGCGGCCGCCCCGGCTATGCACCAACACGACGGCTCACCACCCGGTAGAGGCCGTAGAGGCCAACGGAAATAGCGATGTTGACGACGGCGACGACACACGCGGCCGGGTAGTCGGACTCCAGGATCGCCTTGCTGTAGACGAGCATCGGCAGCGTGGTGACCCCCTTGGCGCCGGTGAACAGCACGATCCCGAACTCGTTCAGGCACATCACGAGCACGAGCGAGCCCCCCGCCGCGAGCGCGGGCAGCGCCTCGGGCAGGATCACCCGCCGTACGATCCGGGCGGGCCGCGCACCGAGCGAGGACGCCACCTCCAGCTGGGCGGTGTCCAGTTGGGAGAACGCGGCGAGCAGCGGGCGCATCACGAACGGCGTGAAGTACGTGATCTCCGCGAGCAGCACGCCCCAGGGCGTGGTCAGGAACTGGAAGGGCCCGCTGTGCGCGCCGGTCACGTCCGTCCACAGCCCGTTGGCCATGCCGACCGTGCCGTAGATGAACAGCAGGGCGAGCGTGATCAGGAACGACGGGAAGGACAGGAACACGTCGATGAACTTGGCGACGGCCTTCCCGCCGGGGAACGGCACGAACGCGATGACCAGCGCGAGCACGAACCCGAGCACGAGACACCCGACGGTCGCCCCGACCGCCAGCCACACGGTGGTCCCGAGCGCGTCCCGGAACGCGGCCGAGGCGAACACGTCGGAGTACGGCTGGAAGGCGGTTCCTCCGGAGTCCGGGGAGACGGACTGCTTGACGACGAGGAGGAGGGGATAGAGGAAGAAGAGGGCGAGGACGACAACGGGCGGCAACACCCAGACAGCAGAGGGCAGTTGCCACCGTCCTCGCTGTGGGCAATCGTCCCGCAGGGCGTTGGGGGCCCCTCCCTGGCCGTTGAGGCCTTGGGGGAGGGTGGGCACAGCCCCCAGTGCCGGGTCACCGGCCAGTTCCGGCCGCCCCGAGCTACCCATTGCTCACCCCTGCGGCCAGCAGCACCGCATCCCCCGGCGCGAAATGCAGGGTGACCTCGTCACCCAGCGCCGGCGTCTCCCGCAGCTCCCGCAGGTCCGCCTTGACGCGGTGCCCGGCCACATCGACGTACAGCCGGTGCGTGGACCCCCGCCACTGCACCTCCGCGATCCGCCCCTGCAGCGCGTTGGGCCCCGCCCCCAGTCCCACCAGGTGCGGCCGCACGCACAGCGTGGCCATCGCCCCCCAAGCGGCCTCGTCGGTGGCGACCGAGAGCTCCGTGTCCCCGAACAGCACCGACCCCGACCCCACCCGCACCGGAAGGAGGTTCGCGTTGCCGACGAACGACGCGGTGAACTCCGTACGCGGCCGCCGGTACAGGTCCTGCGGGGTCCCGCAGTCCTGGAGGCGGGCCTTGTCCATGACCGCGATGCGGTCCGCCAGGGTGAGCGCCTCGACCTGGTCGTGGGTGACGTACAGGATGGAGACGTCCGGCAACTCCCGGTGCAGCCGGGCGAGTTCGGTGAGCATGCCGGAGCGGAGCTGCGCGTCGAGCGCGGAGAGCGGCTCGTCGAGGAGGAGGACTCCGGGGCGGATGGCGAGCGCGCGGGCGATGGCGACGCGCTGCTGCTGACCGCCGGAGAGTTCGCGCGGGTAGCGCTTGGCGTAGGTGTCCATGCCGGTCATGGCGAGGGCCTCGGCGACCCGGCCGGGGATCTGCCCCTTGGGGACCTTCTGCGCCTTCAGGCCGAACGCGACGTTGTCCTCGACCCGCATGTGCGGGAAGAGCGCGTACTGCTGGACGACCATGCCGATGCCGCGCCGGTACGGCGGCAGCCCCGTCACATCGCGGTCGCCGATGAACACCCGCCCCCGGACGGGCTGGACGAACCCGGCGACGGCACGCAGCGCGGTGGTCTTGCCGGATCCGGAGGGGCCGAGCAGCGCCATGACCTCGCCGGGTTCGACGGTGAGGTCGAGCGAGTCGAGGACGGCGTTGCCGTGGTAGGCGACGGTGACGCCGTCGAAGCGGATGCCGCTGCGCAGGGCTCCCGGCGGGGCGCCGCCGGTCACTTCTCCATCTCCAACTCCGCTATCAGGTCCGGGAGTTCGGCGATCGAGCGGAGGACGCGGGTGGCGCCCGCCCCGGTGAGGGCAGCCTCGTCGTGGGCGCCGGTCAGCACGCCCGCGACGATGCCCGCGCCGGACCGTACGCCGCTGAGCATGTCGTACGAGGTGTCACCGGCCACCGCGACGTCCCGCACCCCGTCGACGGCTCCCGTCCGCAGGAAGGCGCTGAGCACCATGTCGGGGTACGGGCGGCCGCGGCCCCCCGCGTCGGCCGGGCACAGGGTGAGCCCGACGAGGTCCCGCCAGCCGAGGGCGTCGAGGATCGCGTCCTGGGTGACGCGGGCGAAGCCGGTGGTCAGGACGACGGTGCGGCCTTCGCTCTGGAGACGCTCAACTGCCGTGCGGGCGCCGGGAATCGGGGCGATGAGCCCGCCGTCGACCAGCTCGCCGTACGCCTCCTCGAAGGCCGCGTTGGCGCTCTGCGCCTTCGTCTCGTCGCCGAAGAGGTGGCGGAAGACGGAGATCTTGGACTCGCCCATGGTGGCGCGGACGTAGTCGAGCATGGTGGCGTGCTCGGCGGAGCCGGGCTCGACGCCGAGGCGTCCGGCCGCGCTCGCGAAGGCCCGCTCCACGAGCCCGCCGTCGGCGACGGTGGTGCCCGCCATGTCGAGTACGACCAGGTTGTACGCGTTCATTGTCGTCAACTCCCTTACCAGCCCAGCTCGTTCGCGGTCTGCTCGGCGATGGCCGGGGAGCAGGTCATGCCGCGGCCGCCCGGTCCGGTCACCAGCCACACCCCGTCCCGCACCTGCTGGCGGTGCACGACGCGCGAGGTGTCGGTGCACTGCGCGTACACCCCGGCCCAGCGGCGCTGGATCCTGGGGAGCGGCCGGCCGAGGAAGGATTCGACGACCCGGACGAGGTGCTCGTACGGCTCCTCCAGGACGTCGAAGGCGAAGGGGTGCTCGTATTCGTGGGTGTCGCCGATGGTCAGCCCGCCGTCCTTACGCTGCACCATGAGGAGCTGCATCTTGTGCGCGGCGGCGGTCGGGTCCTGCGCCTGCCCGGCGCTGAGCGCGTCGAGGGCCTCGCCCGCGTACGCCGGGTAGTAGCGGAAGCTGTCGGCGTCGGCGACGGAGGTGGTGAGCGGCTCGCCGAGCGGTGCGGTCTGCATCATCTGGAGGCGTACGCGGCGCACGGGCAGGTCGGGCACGAGCTCGCGGACGAGCCCGCCGAGCCACGCTCCCGTACACAGGACCACGACGTCGCCGCTGTGCACATCGCCGTGGTCGTCGCGCACCGCACCGGCTCCACCCTTTGTGGCGCCGATGACCTCGCGGACCTCCCTGCCGCCCAGGAACGTGTACCGTCCCGACTTCAACAGCTCGGCCTTGAGGGCGAGTTGGGCGGTGCGCGGCTCTACGGCGGCGTCGCGTTCGCACCACAGGGCGGCCGCGAAGTCGCCGCGCAGGGCCGGGTTGAGAGCACGGGCCTCGTCGGCGGTGAGGAGCTTGTAGCCGCGGGCGGCGGCGTCCTCGCGGGCCAGCGCGGCCTCGGCGACGGCGAGTTCGAGCGCGTTGCGGACGGGGGTGAGCGAGCCGTTGGGCCGGAAGCCGATCCCGGGGATCCGCTCGCCGATGCCCTCCCACAGTTCGCGGGCCCGCAGCGCGGTGTCCAGCTCCTCGCCGCCGGCCCGGCCACTGACCCATATCTGGCCGAAGTTGCGGAGCGAGGCCCCGCGCGCCTCGCTCTCGCGCTCGATCTGTACGACCTCGTGGCCGCGTTCCACTGCGTGCCAGGCGTGCATGGTTCCCACCACGCCGGCTCCAACGACGATGACTCTCACGGCGGCCACGCTCCTCGGGAAGGGTGTCCCGCACCGGTCCGAACGGCAACGGGACGGTGAACGGGCCATCAAGGTTGGACTAGACCCGTTATGTTTCTGTTACCAGAAACGGGCGAGCTCATGCGCGGCCTGACTGCCTGATTGCCTACCTGAATGCCTGAATGCCTGACTGAGCCGGACTACTGGGACTACTGCCCGAGCCGGGTAGTGAAGGAGAAGCGGTCGCCGCGGTAGAGCGTGCGGACCCGTTCGAGGGGGCGGCCCTCGGCGTCGCGCGAGACGCGATGGATGAGCAGCATCGGCAGCGCGGGCGGCGTACCGATGAGGAGGGCTTCGCGCGGGGTGGCGAGGACGGTCTCGATGCGTTCGTCCACCTCGCCGAGGATGAGGCCGAGCCGGTCGCGGAGGTAGGCGTAGAAGGAGGAGTCCGGGGTGAACTCCTTGTCCAGGTCCGGCATTCGGGCCACCGCGGCGTAGGTGCTCTCCAGACCGACGCGCTCGTCGTCGGCGAGCAGCACTCGCTCCATGTGCCAGACGGGCTCGCCCCGTTGGAGCCCGGTCTCGGCGGCGAGCGCGGGCGGACAGGGGAAGCGTTCGAGGGTGATGAGGTGACGTCCGGGCGTACGGCCCTGGCGGCGCACGCCCTCGGTGTAGCTGGCCAGTGAGAGCGGCTGCTCCAGTTTGGCACCGGCCACCACGGTGCCGCGCCCCTGGCGGCGCAGCCTCCCTTCGAGCAGCAGCTCGCGCAGCGCCTGCCGCACGGTCTCCCGGGCGACTCCGTACCGCAGAGCCAGATCACGCTCGGTCGGCAGCAGCCCGGCTTCCCCCAACTCGTCGATGAGCAGGGCGACTTGGGCCTTGACGGCGTAGTACTTGGGGATGCGTCCGTGGTCCGGGATGCCGGAGCGGATGGGGGCGCCGGGGGCCTGGTTCTCCGGGTAGCCGTTCAGGGGGTCGTGCCTGAAGTCGTGCGGGGAGTCGTTCGAGGAGGTGTTCGGGTATTCCACGGGCCGATGCTCGCATGGGTATGTGAACAGCCGGTGTACTCGGCGCCCTGGTCAGCGGCGCGGTGGGCGGGGGCGGCGGGTCGTGGTCACCAGGGCGCCGCCCGCGAGGAGGAGGACGCCGGCGACGAGACCGAGGCGGGCGAGGCCGCTGCCCCGGCCGGTCGTGGCGAGCTCGTTGTCGAGCCGGTGCAGCAGATCGCCTTCGGCCACCACGTCGAAGCGGTAGTCGCCGGACTCCCCCACCCACTGCCCGTTGCCGCCGCGGCGCTGCACGATCGCGGCGTTCGCGGTGATCTGGTCGGGCACGGTGTCGGCGGCGAAGCCGAGCCGGACCTCGACGGTGAGGGTCTTGCCCGCGCCGATGACGAAGCCGGGGAAGCCGTCGTCGAAGACGCCGATGTGCTCGTCCTCGTCGGTCCTGACGAACTGCACGGGGTGTCTGCGGCCGGTGGCGGGATCGGCGAAGTCCATCTGGAGCTGGGAGTTCTTGAGGTTGCGGTCCCGGTCCACGAGGACGAGGACCGGGTGGATGCTGTCGCAGGCCTCGTGGGAGGTGTTGGTGAGGTCGAGGTACCAGCTCTGGCCGTCACCACCGGGGTGGTACTCGGCGGGCCCGCCGTGGATCTTGGTGTCGAGCGGGAACTCGGGGCTGGTCCGGCTGCCGCAGACGGGCAGTTTGACGGCGAGCGGGCGGGCGGCGGGCTGGGTGGCGACGACCGCCTTGCGCGGCGCGACGTTGTGCCACCCGGCCGACGCCCCGCCGTCGTCGGCCGCGGCGACCCCCGCGAGCGGGCTGATCATGACGGCGGCCACCGCGGTGGCGAGGGCGGTGCGCAGTCGCATGAGGGGCCTTTGCTGCTCGCGGGCGGTCGGGCGGATTAGGCCGCGCCCGGAGCCGGTCGGCACCGTCCGGACGGGCGCGGTCGTGGCCCGCGAGCCTGCCACGCCCCGCCCCTCGACCCCGTACGCCACGTCCCCTTCCACCCTGACGCGCCGGGGAAGACCGCCCTATCAGCCCAATATCGGGTCCTCGTATGGGCAGTGCGGATGCGCGGGGCCCAACTGGGCGGGCCTCGGCCAGGTGGGCCTCAACCGCGTGGGTACGCCACATTCGCGCGGCCGAACACCGGGATCAGGACGAGTTGCGCCGCGCCTTCCGCGACCGCGTGCGGGCCGCCCCCGGCAGGGTGGACCGGGATCTCGGGGGCGCCGCCGCGCCGGGCGCGTTCCTCGATGACGGCGGCCACACCCCGTACGAACGTCTCCTGGTCGGCGTTGATGGTGCGGCCGCCGAGCAGGACCCGGTCGATGTCGAGCAGCCCGACGACATTGGCCGCGCCCACCCCGAGGAAGCGGGCCGCGGCCGCGATGTCCCCGCGGGCGACCGCGGCCAGGCAGAGTGCCTCGATGCAGCCGCGCCCGCCGCAGCCGCACACGGGCCCGCCGAGCAGAATCGTCTGGTGGCCGAACTCGCCCGCGCCGGTACGGGCGCCGCGGTGCACGGCCCCGCCGAGCACGAGGCCCGCGCCGAGCCCCGTACCGAGGTGGAGGTAGGCGAAGGAGCCCGCCGGGGTGCCGTCGCGCAGGGCGAGGCCGAGGGCCGCGGCGTTGGTGTCCTTGTCCAGAACGACCTTCCTGCCGAGCCGCTCGGCGAGCGCGTCGCGCAGCGGGAAGCCGTTCCAGTGCGGGAAGCCGGTGACGCGGTGCAGCACACCGCTGCCGTGGTCGAGCGGGCCCGGCATGGCGACGCCGACGCCCAGCACGCGCCGGCCGCCGACCAGCGCCTCCGCCTCGGCGGCCGCCGCCTCGACCACGTGCGAGGGGTCCGCGCCGAGATCGAGCGGTACGGTCCTGGCGCCGACCAGGGTGCCCGCGAGGTCGACCAGGACCGCGGTCAGCTCGTCGCGGTCCAGGTGCAGACCGATGGCGTGCGCGGCGGACGGCACCAGCTTGAGCACGGTGCGCGGCTTGCCGCCGGTGGAGGCGCGACGGCCCGCCTCGGTGGCCGTGCCCTCGTCCCGGAGCCGCCCGGTGATCTTGCTGACCGCCTGCGGGGTGAGCCCGGTGCGCTCGGCGAGTTCGAGCCGGCTGATGCCCTCCTCGCCCGCGGCCCGCAGCAGGTCGAGGACGAGCGCGGCGTTGTGGCTGCGCAGTGCCGGCAGGTTCGCACCCGTATTGCTCCTGTTCACCGACCCATTGTCCCTCCTGCTTGCACTTTGGCAACAGCGTTGCTTAAGTGGGTCGTATGAAGGATCCCAGGAACGCTCACCCGACCGCTGACCTTCGCGTGGGACTCGTGGGCTTCGGCCTGGCGGGCTCCGTCTTCCACGCCCCGCTGATCGCCGCGACCGAGGGCCTCGTCCTCGACACGGTCGTCACCTCGAACCCCGAGCGCCGGGCGCAGGCCCGCGCCGAGCACGGCGCCGCGCTGCGTCTGGTGGACTCGCCCGAGGAGCTGCACGACTCCGGTCTCGACCTGGTGGTGATCGCCTCGCCGAACAAGACCCACGTACCGATCGCCACCGATGCGCTCAAGGCGGGTCTGCCGGTCGTCGTGGACAAGCCGCTGGCCGGCACGGCGGCCGAGGCGCGCGGCCTCGCGGCCCTCGCGGAGGAGCGCGGCCTGCTCCTCTCGGTCTTCCAGAACCGCCGCTGGGACAACGACTTCCTGACCCTGCGGCGGCTGCTCGCGGACGGCGAGCTCGGCGAGGTCCAGCGTTTCGAGTCGCGCTTCGAGCGGTGGCGGCCGCAGCCGAAGGGCGGCTGGCGCGAGTCCGGCGACCCGGCGGAGATCGGCGGCCTGCTCTACGACCTGGGCAGCCACCTCGTGGACCAGGCCCTCGTGCTGTTCGGCCCGGCGCTGCGCGTCTACGCGGAGGCCGATGTGCGCCGCCCCGGCGCCCAGGCCGACGACGACACCTTCATCGCGATCACGCACGCGAGCGGCGTCCGCTCGCACCTCTACGTCAGCGCCACGACCGCCCAACTCGGCCCGCGCTTGCGGGTGTTGGGGTCGGCGGCCGGTTACGTGAAGTACGGCCTGGACCCGCAGGAGGCGGCGCTGCGCGAGGGCGAGCGGCCTTCGAGCGGCGAGCCGTGGGGTGTGGAGCCCGAGTCCATGTGGGGCCGGATCGGCTCCGGAGAGTCCCCGCTGACCGACGGCGGCCGCCCGCTGGCGACGCTGCCCGGCGACTACCCGGCGTACTACGCGGCGATCGCGCGGGCTCTGCGCGAGGGCGGCGAACCCCCCGTCACCGCCCACGAGGCCGCGGCGGCCCTGGACGTCCTGGAGGCGGCCCGCCGCTCGGCCCGCGAGGGCGTGACGGTGGAGCTGTCGCTGTGAGGGCGCGGGAGACGGCGGCGCGCCCGGAGACGGCGGAAGGGGGCCCGGCGGTGAGCAGCGTGGCCGCTCTGGAAGCCGAGCAACAGCGCCTGACCCTACGGCAGTTCACGTACGAGGACGCCTGGGAACTCGGGATGCTGTTGCGCTCGCTGGCCGTGGAGCGCGAAGCTCCGGTCGTCATCGACGTACGGCACGGCGCCCGGCAGGTGTTCCGCTGCGCGCTGCCCGGTTCCAGCGCCGACAACGACGCCTGGATCGACCGCAAGCGCCGCGTCGCCGAACGCTACGCGGCACCCTCGTTCCTCGTCGGCGCCCGGTTCCGCGCCAAGGGCACGACCTTCGAGGAGTCGTCCCGGCTCGACCCCAACACCTTTGCCGCACACGGGGGTTCGTACCCGGTGACGGTCGAGGGCGTCGGGGTCGTGGGGACGGTCACGGTCTCCGGGCTGCCCCAGGCCGAGGACCACGCGCTGGTCACGCAGGCGCTGGCCCGGCTCATGGACCACGGCGAAGGCTGAGCCGCCGACGCGGGCGAGCCTCCTCAAACGGGCCGAACGGGGTGGGGGGTCCCCCTGCTCCTCAAGAGCTCGGGGGAGGGTGGGAAAGGGCGAGGGCCGCAGGCCCAAGCCCCCCGCCTCGCACCGCTACGCGGACTTCAGCGCCTGCCGCTGCCGCCCCAGCCCGGACACCTCAAGCTCCACGACATCCCCCGCCCGCAGATACGGCTTCGGCTCGGGCTGCCCCATGGCCACCCCCGCAGGCGTACCGGTGTTGATGACGTCCCCCGGGTACAGCGTCATGAACTGGCTGACGTAGCGGACGACCTCCGCGACGGGGAAGATCTGCTGCGAGGTCGACCCGTCCTGCTTCAGCTCCCCGTTGACCCAGAGCTTGAGCGACAGCGCCTGCGGGTCGGGCACCTCGTCCCGGGTGACCAGCCACGGCCCGAGCGGGTTGAACGTCTCGCAGTTCTTGCCCTTGTCCCACGTGCCGCCGCGCTCGATCTGGAACTCCCGCTCGGACACGTCGTGCGAGACCGCGTACCCGGCGACGTACGCCAGCGGGTCCTCGTCGTCCGCCACGTACCGGGCGGTGCGGCCGATGACGATGGCGAGCTCGACCTCCCAGTCCGTCTTGACCGACTTGCGCGGAATGAGCACCGTGTCGTGCGGCCCGACCACCGTGTCCGCCGCCTTGAAGAAGACGACCGGCTCGGCGGGGATCGCCGCGCCGGTCTCCTCGGCGTGGTCGTGGTAGTTCAGCCCGATGCACACGACCTTGCCGATTCGCGCCACCGGCGGCCCGACGCGCGCTCCGGCGTCGGCGAGCGCGGGCAGCACCCCGGTGTCGGCCGCAGCCCTGATGCGGTCCAGCGCGAACTCGTCGGCGAGCAGCTCACCGTCGATGTCCGTCACCAGACCGGACAGGTCCCGCAGGGTCCCGTCGGCATCGAGCAGCGCCGGACGCTCTTCACCGGCGTTGCCTACGCGCAGCAGCTTCATGGTCAGTCTCCCTTGGTCGAGCGGGGCCCGGCCGATGGGTAGCGGCCATCGGAGGATCGTCCGATCCTCCAAGGTGTACGTCCACTCCGCAAGACCCCGTTCACAAACTGGACCGTAACCAGGGGTGGAGCTGCTATGCGGCGGCCGCCAGCGCGGCGGGCGCGGGCAGCATGTCCTTGTAGAGGAAGGCCCGCTCGACGGCGGTCCAGGTGGTGCTGGTCACCACGTACAGCGCGGCGGCGAGCGGCACCGCACCGACGGTGAACAGCGTGGCGAAGGACAGCAGCGGCATGAACTTGCTCATGGCCGCCATGCCGGGCACCGCCTCCTGCCCGGCGGGCGCCACGACCGGCGTGGCCGCCATCTGCCGCTTCATCCGCCGGTAGTTGAAGGTGGCCACGGCCGCGACGACCGCGAACAGCACGAGGTACACGATCCCCCGCGCCCCGAACACCCCGCCGTCCGCGAGCGCCTGCGCCCAGTTCCCGCCGAGCGGGGCGGCGAAGAGGGTGTGGTCGAGCAGCCCGTTCGCCCTGCCGCCGATCTGCGGGCTGGAGAACAGGTGGTAGAGCAGGAAGAACGCCGGCATCTGGAGCAGGCTCGGCAGACAGCCCGACAGCGGCGACACCTTCTCGGCGGCGTGCAGCTCCATGACCGCCTTCTGGAGCGCCTTGCTGTCCTTGCCGTGCTTCTCGCGCAGCGCGGCCAACTGCGGCCGCAACTTGGCCTGCGCCTTCTGACCCCGCGCCGCCTGGCGCGACAGTGGGTGCACAGCGAGACGTACGAAAGCAGTGAAGAGCACGATCGCGGCAGCCGTCGAAGCACCGTGGAAGACCGGTTCGAGGACGGCGGCGAGGTGCTCGGCGAGGCTCGCGAAAGCCGTGAAAAGGGACGTGAACATGCGGAGGCCCTCCGGGGCGTCTCGTCGGGAATGACCGAAGTGTCGGCGTGACGAGCCGCGAGGAGCGGAGGTACGAGGGTGCCCCTACGCGGCCGTCGGGATGAGACGGCCGGGCGCTCGGGGCCGCGGCCGCCCGGAGGCGTCGGGGTCGCGCTGCGGGAGGAAGGCGGTCCGCCGTTCCCGGTCCCGGATCGCGGTACGCACCCGGGTGCGCGGCACCTTGGGCACCGCACGCGATGCGAGCGTCGCGCACACGGCGAGCGCGGAGCCCGCGGCGGCGGTCGCGGCGAGCGCGACGGCGGCGGAGAGCGAGCCGCCCTCGACGAGGACGCCCTGGGCGAGCAGGAACAGGAACAGACCGAGCAGCGGCCGGGTGAGCCGAGCACAACGCGCGAGTACGCCGCTCATGCTTCCCTCCCCATGCTCATTCCCCGCATCGCGCCCTGCATCGTTCCTTGCTCGCCGCCGGATGCGCCGGATTACCTCCAGCCGTTATACACGACAGTCATACGTCTCCGGTTTCCAGCGGCTGGGCTTCGAGGGGCGCCAGCAGCCGCCTCGGGGCCCGCAGGGCCCGGCTGACCGGGTCCCCGGCGGGCCCGAGTCCGGGTCCGGGCCGCATCTCGACGTCCTCCGGCCCGACCGCCCGCCCGCAGACCCCGCACTCCCCGTACGCCCCGAGCTCGGTCCCGCACTCGACGTGGTGGAAGGTCCGCATCGGCCGCCCGTCCGGGTTGAAGGCACGCCCCCACAGGCCGAGCGCCCGCAGCGCCGGCCAGAGCGCCCGCCCCAGTTCCGTCAGTACGTACTCGTCGCGCGGCGGCGACTCCTGGTAGCGCCGCTTCTCCAGGACCCCGACCTCGGTGAGCGACTGGAGCCGCGCGGCGAGCACGGCCCGCGGGATCTTGAGGTGGACCAGGAAGTCGTTGTAGCGCCGCACCCCGTAGAGGGCGTCGCGCACCACGAGCAGCGTCCAGCGTTCGCCGACGATCTCCAGCGCGCGGGCGATGGAGCACTCCTGCGCCGCGTAGTCGTAGTCCTTGCCAAGAGCCATGCGCACCAGTCTACCGACCAAGGTTCACTGAACGAACCTTCAGTGCTAGGGTCACTCCCATGGAAGGTTCATTCATTGAACCCGTACGCCGCCGTACGCCGCCGCACCCCGGAATCGCCGTACCCAGCCGATCCCATCCCCCCCATCTCCCATGAGGGAAGCCATGACGCAGGCAGTACGCACCACCGCACAGCTCCCGAAGACACCCGGGGCGGGCGTCCGGCCCGGCGCCACGCTCGCCGTCACCAGCGCCGCGACCGCCCTGGCGCTGATGAACTACACCGCGCCGATGCTGACACTGCCCGGCATGACCGCGTCCTTCCACACCGCGCTCTCCGCCCAGGCCTGGCTCCTCAACGGCGCCCCGCTCGGCCTCGCCGCACTGCTCCTGATCGCGGGCAGCCTCGCCGACGACCACGGCCGCCGCCGGGTCTTCCTGGCCGGCACCCTCGCCCTCGGCATCACCATGGCACTGGGCGCCATGGCCCCCACCACCTTGACCTTCACGCTCGCCCGGGTCGCCCAGGGCATGGCGTCCGCCGCCATCCTCGCGAGCAGCCTCGGCCTCCTGGTCGCCGCCTTCCCCGTGGGCGCCGCCCGCATCCGGGCCACCGGAGTGTGGGGCGCCTTCGTCAGCGGCGGCATCGCCGTCGGCCCGCTGCTCGCCGGCAGCCTGGCCACCCTCAACTGGCGTCTGGTGTACGGAGTTCTGGCCGTGCCCACGCTGATCACCGCGGGGTTCGCGCTGCGTGCCCTGGCCGAGTCCCGGTCCCCGCGCGGCGGCCGCCCGGACGTGCCGGCGGCTCTCACGCTGAGCCTCGCGTTCACCGCCCTGATCGGCGCGCTGACCCTGGGCCGCGACGGCTGGCTGCGCCTCCCGGTACTCGCCCTGCTGCTGGCCGCGGCCGTCCTGACGACCGCGTTCGTGCACGTGGAGCGCCGGGCCGCCGCCCCCATGATCGAGCTAGCGCTGTTCCGCCGTGCGGAGTTCCTCGCCTCCTCGGCGGGCGCCCTGTTCACCGGCCTCGCCGTCATCGGCTTCTTCAGCTATCTGCCCGCGCTGCTCAGCCAGTTGCTCGGCACCTCGCCGATGAACGCGGCCTGGCTGTTCGTCCTGTGGTCGGGCACCGCGTTCGTGGTGGCGCTCCAGGCCAGGCGCCTGGCGGGCCGGGTGGCCGCCCGCCACCAGCTCGCCATCGGCTTCACCCTGCACGCGGCCGAGGTCCTCGCCATGCTGGGCGCCCTCGCCTCCGGCCCGCTGGCGCGCCTGGTCCCCGGCCTGCTGGTGGCGGGCATCGGCAGCGGCCTGCTCAACGCCGCCCTCCCCCGCCTCGCCGTCGAATCGGTCCCGGCCGAGCGGGCGGCCATGGGTTCGGGCGCCAACAACACGGCCCGCTACATCGGTTCATCCGCGGGCGTCGCCCTGACGATCGCGGTGGCCCCCGCCGGACCGGACACGGTGATGGTGGTCTCGGCGGCCCTCGCGGTGGTGGCGGCGGGCCTGACGACGGCCCTGCGGACCCGCCACTGACACCTGGGGCGCTGGTGTACGGGCGGTTGGCACATGGGGCGAGCTCACGCCCGTACGCGCTCCTCGTGGATGGGATCGCGGGCCAGTACGTCGTCGGCCACCGGCTCCCCCTTCGGCCCGACGTATGAAAACGCCAGTGCCACAAGGAGGTTGACGCCGAGGGCGACGATCCCGGCGTTGACCCCCCACACGGGGTCGTGGTCGGTGAACACGAAGCCGCACACCATGGCGACCCCCACCGCCAGCCCCGCGAGTCCGCCCACCAGGGTCAACTTCCGCCACACAAGCCCGAGTAGCAGCATCGGCAGCAGCTGTGCCATCCCTTCGTAGGAGATGAGCGAGAGGCGTACGAGGGTGTTGGGCACGGTGTACGTCATGAGCAGCGCGAGCGCGCCCGCGACGACCACCACGACCTGCGACGCCGCCTTCTGCCGCTCCCGCAGCCGGGGCACGAGCGAGAGCACGCTGCGGCCCCACATCGTGCCGATGACCAGCATGAACACGGCCATCGGCACGATGGAGGAGAGGGCGGCCGCCACACCGATGACCCCGACCGCCCAGGCGGGCAGCGAGTCCACCACCAGCTTGAAGAGCGCGAGGTTGGAGTCGGCGCCGACCAGCCCGGGGACGACGAACAGCGCCGCCGTCCCGAGCAGCATCGGCACGAAGAGCAGCACGTTGTAAGCGGGCAGCAGCATGGCGTTGCGCCGCAGGGCGTCCGCGCTGCGGGCGCCGAGGTACCCGGCGACGGTGGTCGGGAAGATCACGACGGTGAGGGAGTTGAGGACCGAGGTGGTGGCGAACCACGCTTCCCCGAAGGCCCCGCCGTGCCCCGGCAACGTGAGCCAGTCGCTCTTCTCGTGGACCACCCGGTCGAGGAAGTCGCCGTACCCGCCGAAGTAGTGCAGCGGCACGTAGATCGCGAGGAAGGCCAGGGTGGCGATGACGAGCACGTCCTTGAGCACGGACACCCAGGCGCTGCCGCGCAGCCCGCTGACGACCACGAAGCCGGTGGTGACCGCGAAGGCAATGAAATAGGCCCAGTTGAGCGAGACGGCACCGTACGAGATGGTCGAGACGACCACGCCCATGCCGGTGATCTGCAACTGGATGTACGGCAGCAGGAAGACGGTCGCGAGCAGCGCGACGAGCGCCCCGACCCACGGCCGCCCATAGCGGTGGGCCACCATGTCGGTGATCCCCACAAGACCGTGCCGTCGTGCGTAGTCCCACAGCATGGGGCCGACGACATAGCCCACCGCGTAGCCGCACGACATGTAGGCGACCACATACAGCACCGGGGCGCCGTAGTTGTATCCCCATCCCGCGGCGCCCAGATAGCTGAAGCTGGTGTAGCTCTCGCCCGCCATCAGCACCCAGATGAACACGGTCCCCAGGCTCCGCCCGCCGACGGACCACTCGGCGAGCCCGCCGCCTCCGCCCCCTCGGCCGCGTACGGCGAAGAGCCCGAGCGCGACGGTGCCCACCATGAAGACACCGAAAATGGTGGTGGCGACAGCCGCGTCACTCATCGCGCCTCCCCCCGTCCTTCATTCCGCGATCCACGGCCCCGCTTGTCCCCGCGCCAGGTGAACCAGATGGCGAGCGGAGTGATCAGCGTCGCGATCAGCAGCCACAGGAAGAGGAACGGCAGCCCGAACACAACGGGCCGCACCCGGTTCACCAGGGGCAGCGCCCCGAGGAAGAGGAGGTAGGGCACCCCGAGCCAGAGCACATGAAATCGACGATGACGCATCCCCGAACGCTAGCGCGGCCGGCTCTCCGTCAACTTTCCCCACACGACCAGCCGATAGGTGGAGGTGAACTCGGGCGTGCAGGTGGTGAGCGTGATGTAGTGCCCGGCCGTGCTGTACCCGTACGAGGGCTTGACATCGCTACGGGGCACGGCCGCTATGGTCCCGCTGTCGCGCGAGGAGGTCTGCGGCAGGGTGGAGTCAACAACGTACGTATAGACGCTGTCCCGCGTCTCGACGACCACCTCGTCCCCGGCCCTCAACTCGTTGATGTACCGGAACGGTTCGCCGTGGGTGTTTCGATGCCCGGCGAGCGCGAAGTTCCCGGCCTGGCCCGGCTGCGCGCTCTGCGCGTAGTGCCCGACGTACCCCTTGTCGAGGACTCCGGCCTTGCTGATGCCCTCGGCGACGGGCGCGGTGACCCCGATCCGCGGAATCCGGATCACGGCGTACGCCTGGTCCCAGCGCGGGGCGGCGGCCTTCGCGGCCGGAGCCGCCTTGCCACCGGAGGCCCGCGGGGCACTCACCGTGGGGGTGTCCCCGGCCTGCTCATCGGACGGCGTCACCGAAGGCGCGGGAGCAGCAGACCGCCACTCCTCCTCCAGGGAGTGAACGGTGCGCCCGGCCTCCGCCCGCGCCTCCCGGTTGGTCCACCACAGCTGGTGCACGACGAGCAGCAGCACGAGCAGCCCGAACGTCACGGCGAGCTCGGCCCCGGCCCACAACCCCCGCGCCGCCCAAGCCCGCCGCCCGCGCCCGCCCTGCACCACCACCGGTATCGCTCTGCGCACGGGCGGCAGAGTAGGGGCCACGGCCGCAACTCACCAGGCCCGCAACGGAGCGGACTCGACCCACCAGGGCCTAAAGCGCCCTCCGCCAGGCCCCCGTACAGCAGTACGGTGTCCCTCATGCGCCCCGACACGCCTGCCGATCACACCGCCGAAGCCGAGCGCCTGCTGCGCACCGCGGCGCAGTACCCGGAGGACCACGAGCCGCTGCTCCTGCAGGCCGCGGCCCATCTGGAGCTCGCCGGCGACCGCCCCCGGGCCACCACGCTCTACGACCGCCTGCTGGCCTCGACGGTGGACCACCCCCACCTGGTGAAGGCGTTCAAGGCGGCGAACCTGTGGGAGTACGGCCACGAGCCGGAGGCCCGCGCCATCATCGACGGCATCCGCCTGGCGGCACCGCTGGATCCGGCGGCCTGGGAGATCGTCGCGGAGACCCTGGAGTCCCACGACGAACTCGACCTGGCCCACTCCTCGCTCACAACTGCCCTTACCCTGCTGGGAGTTGCCGAGGTGGGCGTCGACGCGACGGCGATCCCGTACAGCACGCAGTCCCTCCTGACCACGCGCCACCGGGTACGCCGCCTGCTCGCCCTCCCCCACGACGCCTGGGACACCCTGGCCGACGAGCTGCACACGGCGCCGATCTCCCTGGACGAACTCCACGACCCGAAGCGCCTGTGGTCCCTCGGCTCGGAGGACCCCGCCGAACTCCAGGCCGAACTGGCCCGCCTGAGAGCCGAGTTGGGCAGCTACCGAGCCGCCCTGTCCCGCCCGTTCCCGGTAGCGGTCCTGCACTGGCCGGAACCGGAACTGGACGAACTCCTCACGGCGTACCCCGAGCTCCAATCCGAATACCCCACCCACGCAGCCCACTTGCTCGACATCGAAGCATCACTCCGCGAACTGGCGGCCACGGGCACGGCGAACCTGGGCATCGTGACGGGCACGGTCCCGTCGTACGAAGCCTTCGCGGCCTCGGAGTCCTCATCCCCGGCCAACGCCGACCTGCTCCCGCAGTACGCGACGACGTTGGCGGCCCGGGGTCGAGCAGTGGCCTGGCCACCGGGGCGGGGGTCGGACTGCTGGTGCGGGTCGGGGGTGGCTTATGGGGACTGCCATGGGGTGCACTGACCCGCAGCCCCTAGGTGGCTCGCGTCGACATCCCCACCACAGGCCCCCATCGAGCTACGCGGTCATTCCCCACCGACTGGCCAGAGATGATCCTCCCCATCCGCTATCAGTCTGCCAAACAGAGGCAATGCCCTGATGTTCAAGGTAGGTTGAGTACGCACCTATATCTTCAGAGAACAGCCCTACGAGATGAGGGGCTCGTTTCTTTTGATACAGGAAATAGCTGTACTCGTAGAGTTGCCCGACCGCTTGTCGAACGGCCTCTGTGGGGTTACCGTTCCGTACAACCTTCGCCTCCACCAGCCACTCGTCCGTAGTCCCAGACTCCATGCTGGGACTACGCAACACGAGATCTTTGGGGTGCTGACCATCGGTGGTGGCCGCATACCCACGTGTCGCAACATGGAGCCCGAAGTCTTTGATGAGCTTCTCGTGACTACGGCGTTTTACCTGCTGCTTAGCCTTGATATTCGCGATGTAGTCGGAGCTGTCCTTCGGTCGGAACCCAGCGAGCGGATCCACGCCATCCCCATGACCGGCCGGATCGTAACCAACTTCGAGGGCCTGACCATTGTCCGCCAGCCACCACGCCTGGTCAGCTAGCTCCGCCCGACGAAGGAGGTCCACACCATGCATCAGGTCCTCTTGCAGGTCAACCTCCTTAGGCAGCCCGTCAGTCGGATAACTCCGCGCGATAACGCTGGCCGCCTCATAGGCCCTCGGCCGGGTGCCTTCGTCTCGGAGCGAAGGCTCGTCAGTCCACCCCTGCCGCCGCTGCGCCGCCACCGCGCGCCGTAGACGCGAGGCATGTCGACGCAGGTGCTCTTCACGAGCTTTCCCTTTGCCAAGGCGCTTTTCGAGCGACGTGATGCCCTGCTGCAAGGTCAGCGTCACATTCTTCAAGTCAGCGCTGAAGATGTACGCCAGGTACAGCCCCTGCTTCGGGTCAGCGTTACCCGCCGAGTCGAACAGCCCGATCCAGGGGGTAGCCGCTGGGGTCGTCTGCCCGCCATGGCCTTCTGCCCTGAACCCTGGCGGGAGTAGCAGATCGGTACGCCTGCCCACCGCCCGCAGCACCTGCTGCCCAATCACGTCCCGCTGTGACCCCTTGGTCCGGTCATAGGTAGTAGCTACATCGCTGAGCAAGTCCCGGATCCCCATCCATTGAATCTAGCTCACCGCAGGGCTCAAGGTGTCCGATTTTGATCGAGCTCGCCACTACGCGACAGCTTCAACTCGACGGCAGTCACCGCGTGCTGAGGCGCTCCAGGAACCCATAGGAACCCAGTTGCTCCACCGGCGTGGAGCAATGCCAGAGCTTCTACTCCTCAGCGCTCGGCTTGACGGTCAAGATGCGATTGCACTCGCTCCAGCACCTTGCCTGATTCGCAACCGTGAGCGTGCAACCAATACAGAAGATCAGCGATCAGACCGATGGCCGCCTCCTCCATCGCCACAACGCCCAACCGACCCCGCCCAGTTGAGCCCAGCTGACGCTCCGCGCCGTACCGCGAGAGGTACTGCTCTGCGCGCGCGACACCGGGTCCGCCCGTGTGCCCACCCGCGGTCACCAGGTCCGTGGCCAGCTCGCACCACACGACCTTGGAGTCCGCGCGCAGGATCACGCCCCAGGAGAGCGAGAGGGCATCGACAATGGCCATTCCCCGGCCGTCCTCGCTCGCTTCCTGGGCGGCGAGGAGCGTGGGAAGTGCCCGCGTGTCCGGATCGCGGACCTCGATGCGCAGGCGGGTGTCGTTCATGGAGACCGCCAAGGTCGTGGGCGTGCCCGCACCGACGTGATTGATGACGTTGGTGACCAACTCCGTGACACACATCTGGGCCGCTTCGATCACCTCGGGCAGCCCCCACAGGGACAGGTGAAGGCGCAACACCCTTCGCAGCCCGGCGACTTCACGGGGTTCCGCGCTGAAGGGGAGATCCCACGGCTTCCGCCGCATGCGTTCGCTGTCGTAGAAGATCACGCCCACCTACCTCCCGACTCGACGGCGCCGCGAGATCGGCGCCCCAACGGATGACCCATGACCTACGGTCGCCATCCGTAACTCCGAGTGAGACGATCGCATCGCCCATCCCGCCATGCAATGTGCACGGCGGGATTCGCCCCATTGAGTGATTGGCGATTCGCGGGACTTCCGATGAGATGGAACTTCCTCTAAGACTCAGGGAGTTGAGATGGCCGGATCGCCCACCGCCCGTCGCCGTCGGTTGGCGATCGAACTCAAGAAGCTTCGCGAGGAGAGCGGCCAGACCTGCAGCCAGATCGGCGAGGCGCTGCACTGGAGTGGCTCCAAGGTGAATCGCTTGGAGACCGGCAGCGGACGCGTACAGCCTTCGGACGTCGACGCCCTGTGTCGGCACTACGCCACGAGCGAGGAGCTACGCGAGCTCCTCATGGCGCTGGCCAAGGACTCGAAGGTGCGTGGATGGTGGCAGGCGCACGGCACCGGGGTTCCGCCCTGGTTCGCCGGCTACGTCGGCTTCGAGCAGGCGGCCTCGAACCTGCGGCAATACCAGTGCGAGTTCGTCCCGGGCCTGATGCAAACAGCGGAGTACGCAGCGGAACTGCATCGCGCCACCAACCAGATGACGCCGGAGGACCTCGATCGTGCCGTGGCGGTACGCATGGAGCGCCAGGCACTGCTCACGCACGACGGTGCACCAGATGCCTGGTTCATCGTCCACGAGACCGTGCTGCGTCATGTGGTCGGCGACAGCAAGCTGATGCATGACCAGGTCGAACGCATGCTGGCCATCGGCGCGTTGGTGAATGTGACGCTACAGGTGCTGCCGTTCAGCGCCGGAACGTATCCGGCGACTGGGGCTTTCACCATCCTCGGGTTCCCTGAGCGGGAGGATCCCGACCTCGTATATCGAGACGGCATGACCGACGCCACCTACCTGGATACGCCCCATGATGTAGGGCAGTACACCAAGGCCTTCGACAACCTGCGGGCCCTCGCGTTGAGCCCGTCATGTTCGACCCGCTTGATGAGGAACGCAATGAAGGAGCACTTCCGATGAGCACCGTGCCCTGCCCGTCCACCGCCGACGGATGGTTCAAGAGCAGCTACAGCAACGGATCGGGCGGCGAGTGTGTCGAGGCTTCGTTCGACTTCGGCACGGGTTCGGCGGTGCGGGACTCAAAGCAGTCCGAGGGGCCGCAGCTGAGGTTCCGCGGGGGCGCCTGGGGAACGTTCATCGCCGCCCTGCGAGCCGGGCGACTCGGCTGATCCGGGAGGCCCCGGACCGAGGGCGGCCCGCCTGGCCCGCTGAGCCGGGCGGGCGAACCGCTCAGACCCCCCGCAATCCGCCCCACCCCCGCGCGTTAGCCTCAAGGAAACCGCACTCCAGGAGGCAAACCATGGCAAAGGTTCCCGCAACTGCAATCGCGGTCGGCGGGCTCGTCGGGGGGTATGGGGTGGCCCGGTGGACCAAGAGGCGGCCGCTCGGTGGGGTTGCGCTGGCCGCGGCCGGGGCGGTTGCGGCGCGGCAGTGGCAGCAGGCGGCCGGGACCAAGGCGGCCGTGGGGCTCACCGCCGCCTACGTCGCCGCCTTCGCCGGGTCGCATCCGCTGGCCAAGAAGGTCGGCGCCTGGCCCTCCGTGTTCGGGGTGGCCGGAGCCGTCGCCGTCGCCTCCTGGGCCGTCACCCGCAAGGCGCAGTAAGCAGAAGTCAGCAGCGGGCCGAGAAATTTCCCGGTTCGTTGAGCAGAGGGCAGACCGCCTCCGTACATAGGGGCAACTCCCCACAGTGGTCGGGCGCATGGCCGTACGGCAGGGACAGGGAATGTCGGCCGTGCGCCCGGCGGGAGTCCAGCCCCGGGGCGCCGCTACCCGCCCAGCGCGTGCGACACCGTATAGATCACCAGCCCCGCCAGCGCACCCACCACCGTTCCGTTGATCCGGATGAACTGCAGGTCGCGGCCGATGTTCGCCTCGATCTTCCGCGATGTGTCGTTCGCGTCCCACGACGCCACCGTGTCGGTGATCAGGGACGTGATCTCGGCGCGGTACGTCGACACCACGTACGCCGCCGCGTCCTCCAGCCAGCCGTCCAGCTTGGACTGGAGGCGCGGGTCGGTGGAGAGGCGGTTGCCGAGGGACAGCAGTGACGCCCTTGCGCGCAGGCGCAGTTCGCTCCGCTCGTCCTCCGCCGCCGCGATGATCAGGCTCCGTACGGAGGCCCACGCCGAGGCGATGATGTCCTGGACCTCGGGGCGGGCCAGTATCTCCGACTTGAAGCGTTCCACCCTGGTCCGGGTCTCGGTGTCCGACTGGAGGTCGGCCGCGAAGTCGGCCAGGAAGCGGTCCAGGGCGCCGCGCGCCGGGTGGGCCGGCATGTCGCGCATCTCGGTCACGAAGCGCAGCAGCTCCTTGTAGACGCGCTCGCCCACCTTGCGGTCCACGAAGCGCGGGGTCCAGCCCGGGGCGCCGCCCTGCACCGCGTCCATCACCGAGTCCCCGTGCAGCACCAGCCAGTCGTGGGCCCGTACGCAGATCAGGTCGACCGCCTTGCGGTGGCTGCCGTCGGCGACGATCTTCTCCAGCGCCTTGCCGACTCCGGGCGCGATCTCCGCCGCGTCCGCCCGGCGCGTGATGGCCTCGCCCACCACCGCCTGTACGTCGGAGTCCCTGAGCACCGTCAGGGCGCCGCGCAGGGCCGTGGCCAGCTCCGATGTCACCCGGTCGGCGTGATCGGGCTCGGCGAGCCAGGTGCCGAGGCGACGGCCGATGCCGAGGGCCTGGAGCCGGGTACGGACCACCGCCGTCGACAGGAAGTTCTCTCCCACGAAGGAGCCGAGCGTGGCGCCGAACTGGTCCTTCTTGTTCTGGATGATCGCCGTGTGCGGAATCGGCAGACCCAGCGGGCGGCGGAACAGGGCCGTCACCGCGAACCAGTCGGCCAGCGCGCCCACCATGCCCGCCTCGGCGGCCGCCGCCACATATCCGGCCCAGGCCCCCGCGCCCGAGCGGTCCGCCCACGTGGACAGCGCGAAGACGACCGCGACGAAGAGCAGCAGGCCGGTGGCGGTCGCCTTCATGCGGCGCACGCCCCGGCGCTTCTCCTCGTCCGCCGCCGTGTAGGCGAAGGGGGACGAGCGGAGCGGGCGCGCGGCCGTATCCGCCGCCACCTCGTCCTCCGCCTCGGACCCCGTTCTCGTACGGTCCATTCGTTCCACCTGTCCGCGCGTGCCTACGACCCCGATCAGCCTCGTACGACGCCGATCGGTCCTGTACGGCCCCGATCAGTCCCCGTACGGTCTCGATCAGTCTCTTACGGCCTCGATCGATCCCGTACGCAATTGTCCTGCCTGCCCCTCCGTCTTGGCTGCACGCCCTGCACGCACCGCACCCTCTGCACGCACCGCGTCTCATGCCCCCCAGCGGTTGCCCTACATGAAGTACTCATGACGTGCCCGTTCAGTTCCCGTCCGCCCCCGGGGCCACCCGTTCGCATGGCCCTGGGGGCCGTCGCTCCGTACATTCAGATCATGTCCATGCAGACCTTGCGGACGCTCCGGTCGCACGCCGCGCGCCTGGCGCTGCTCGCGGCGGTGGTGCTGCTCGCCGTCGCCCTCCCCGTCGTGGCCGGACCCGTTCGGGAAGCAGGGGCCGGTGGCGAGGACGGCGGCTGGGCCGGGACCTGGTACTCCGCCCCCGTCAGCGTCGAGCCGGGGGGCGGTTCGGCCCGGACCGTACGCAATGTCGTGCACACCTCACTCGGCGGGAAGCGGGCCCGCGTCACCCTCTCCAATCTGTTCGGCAACGCCCCGCTCGACCTCCGCCACGCCACCCTCGCCACCGCGGCCGCCCCCGGCCGGACCATGCGGACGCTGACCTTCCGCGGGCTCGCGCGGGCCTCCGTGCCGGCCGGCGGGCAGATCGTCAGCGACCCCGTGGCGTTCGAGGTGCCCGCCGCGTCCGATCTGTACGTGTCCGTGTACGCGGCCGGGCCCGTCACCTGGCATCCCGGCGCGCAGCAGACCTCCTACGTCGTCCCGGGCGAGACCGACCGGTCGGCCGACCCCGGGGCGTTCGCTCAGTCGACCGGGGCCTGGCAGTACGTCACCGCGGTCGATGTGCAGGGGCCCGGCGCGGCGTCCGGCAGTGTCGTCGTGCTCGGGGACTCGATAACCGAAGGGGCCGGTTCCACTCCGGGTGCCAATCGCCGCTGGACCGATGTCCTGGCCGGGCGGCTGAGCGGCCAGCGCGCGGTGCTCGCCCGGGGCGGGGCCGGGCCGCGGGCCGTACTCAACGCCGGGATAGGCGGGAACGCGCTGCTCGGGCGCACCGGGCTGTTCGCCGGGCCGAGCGGGCTCGAACGCTTCCACCGCGATGCGCTCGGGCGGGCGGGGGTGCGGACGGTCGTCGTGGAGCTCGGGATCAACGATCTGCTCTGGGGTGGGCGGCGGGACGCGACGGCGTTGCTCGCCGGGATGCGGGAGCTGGTGCGGCTGGGGCACGCGCGGGGCGTGACCGTGCTGGGCACCACGCTTGCGCCGTGCGGCGGGCTGCATGCCTGCACGGCGGTGGTGCAGGGGGTTCGGGGCGCGGTCAATTCCGCGATTCGGGGTGGCGGGGTTTATGACGGGGTCGTCGACATGGATCGCGCGCTTCGGGATCCCTATGCGCCGCTGGCCCTTTGGGGGCCGTACGACTCGGGGGATGGGCTGCATCCCGGGGATGCGGGGTATCGGGCGATGGGGCGGGTGGTGGATCTGGGGGCGTTGTGAGGGGGGCCGGTGCGGGTGGGGGGGGCGCCTGCGGCGGGCTCTTCCCCACCCCGCCCCTTCCCGAAACCCTCCGGGGGTGGGTGGGTTCAGGGGTGGGTGGGCCGGTGCGGGACGGTGGTCGGGGGGGGGGGGGCCCCCCCCCCCCCCCCAGCCCCCCCCCCCCCCCCCACCCGGGCCGGACTACAACTACAAAAAACACAAAAAACCGGGAGCCCACAAAAAAAAGAACCCCCCAACCCCCCCC